>JAJQIH010000033.1 GCA_021199305.1 Ruminococcus sp. | reverse complement strand
AATTCCCTGTGCCTTTATAGTAGCACAAATAAAAGGGGTTGTAAAGCGAGGTGTGCGAAAAAGCGACAGCAAAAAGCAGCAGGCACCACGCCTGCTGCTTCTTGCTATACAAAAACATCTTCTACACTCTCAAATCAAGCCTAACCCTATCCGCAATCAGCGCAATAAACTCGCTGTTTGTCGGCTTGCCTTTTGCAACGTCAACTGTGTAGCCGAAAAACGAGTTCAGCGTGTCGATATCTCCTCTGTCCCATGCGATTTCTATTGCGTGGCGTATCGCTCGTTCAACTCGTGATGAGGTTGTATTGAACTTCTTCGCAACGGCGGGATATAGAACTTTCGTCACACTCTCAAGCATCTGCAAGTCGTTAATTGAAAGAAGAATTGCTTCACGAAGGTAGTGGTAGCCTTTGATATGCGCTGGAACTCCGATCTGGTGAATCATATCGGTAATTTTAATTTCAAGCCTGAGCTGGGAGTTTGTTGAATGTAGAGAAACTTCGCCGAGCGATTTCTCCAAGATTGAATTTATCCGTTCAGTTAAGACCTTTGGATCAACTGGTTTTCGCATATAGTAGGAAGCACCTAGCTCCATAACTGAACGCTCTGCAAATTGATTATCAAAAGAGCTTACAACTATGATTTTCGGTTTTTTGCAGTTCGTTGTGTTTAATTTTTTAAGCAACTCGATTGCATCCAAGTTTGGCATAACAGCGTCGATTATCGCAACATCCGGCTGCTCACTTTTTATCGCTTCAAGAAGTGTCTCGCCATTCTTCGCCCGAGCAATAACATAGAACCCCATTCCTCGCAAACTATTTGCTAAATTCACCCCAAATTCGGCGCTGTCGTCGCCGATTAAAACCTTAATTTTCTGGCTCATAAAACCATTCCCTTCGTCAATATTTTAACCCTCGCGTGCGGCAAGGGTTATTGTTTGTGGGTATATTTTACCATATATTGACAGAATTTTTTGTCGAATTGTGGGGGTTGAGGAAATTGTTTTGAGATTTTCTCAAGCACTTTTGATTTCGCTTTTAATCCACCAGCAATCTGCTGAATAAAAGCAGTCTTGTCTGTACTGTATTTAAGATTGTTAGATTTTTAATAAAATTGAAGCATAGTGGGATGTGGATTGTCAAGGGGTGGGGTGAAAAATGTAACATTTGGAAATTACACTGGGTTCGATCCCCTTTGGGTCCACCAAACAAGAAGCAGCAGGCACCACGCCTGCTGCTGTTCTGAAGTGTTATACTGATGCGAAATCATACAAATTTCATACAAAAAAATAAAAACCCCGAAAAATCGGGGTTTTATTAATATCTGGCGGAGAAGAAGCGATTTGAACGCTCGCGCCCCTTTCGAGACCTACTCCCTTAGCAGGGGAGCCCCTTCACCACTTGGGTACTTCTCCAAACGGTAAACAACGATGAGCGAAGTCATCGCAAGTTATTGTAGCACAAATTCACCGCCTTGTCAATAGTTTTTGCCGCTATTTTTTGGCGGGTCAAAGAAAGTTTGAAAGTTGTCAGAGCTTTCTCCACTATTATGTAGAAAACAGCAATTTTGTATTTATCATCCAAAACGCCCTTCCTCCGTCAAATTTTGCGAAATTTGTATTTACTTTTTCAAATTTGTGTGCTATACTATGCTATACGGCTAAATGTCGAAAACTTTTAAGCGCTGTATTCGTTTTGAAATAGTGCGTTTATTTTACGGAGGCATATTGATATGTCGGTTTTTGAAAGATTTTCCGCAGAGAAAAAGGTGCTTGATATTATAATAGTAGGCTGCGGAAAGGTCGGAACAAGTCTTGTTGATCGCTTGAGCAGCGACGGTCACCATATAACGGTTATTGACAAGAACCAGAACATCGTTACAAATGTTACAAATACTTATGACGCTATGGGAATTGTAGGTAACGGCTCAAGCTATAGCATCCAGATTCAGGCGGGAATTGAGGACGCTGACCTGCTGATTGCAGTTACTGATTCTGACGAGCTTAACCTTTTGTGCTGTATAATTGCAAAAAAGGTCGGCGACTGCGCTTCAATTGCAAGAGTCAGAAATCCTGACTATGCGTCGGAATTTACTTATTTGCGTGAAAAGCTGGGAATTTCAATGATATTGAATCCTGAGCTTGAAACCGCAAACGAGATAGCAAGACTGCTCAGGGTTCCAAACGCTCTGAACGTAAATTCGTTTGCAAGCGGACAGGCAGAGCTTATAAGATTCAGGGTTCCGGAGAAAAGCTCGATTGCTGGCAAAACTCTTTCTGAAATTACGAGTAATATTGACCTTCCGTTGCTTATATGTGCGGCGGAGAAGTCGGGAGAGCTTATCGTTCCAAATGGCTCGTATCTGGTTGAAAAGGGAGATGCTTTATCTTTTATCACAACTCCAAAAATAGCGCATTCGTTCTTTAAACGAGCTGGAATTGCGACAGGTCGTGTTTCCAACGCTATGATTATCGGCGGCGGAAAAACAACCTATTATTTAGCACATCAGCTTATAGATATGGGAATCGATGTCAAGATTATAGAAGAAGATCCGCAAAAGTGCGAGGACCTGAGTCTGGCAATTGATAAGGCGCTTGTCATTTGCGGTGACGGAACAGACGAGGAGCTTTTAAGACAAGAAGGACTGATGTCCACAGACGCTTTGATTCCGCTTACGGGAATTGATGAGGAAAATATCCTGATTTCCGTTTTTGCAAAGAGAATTTCAGACAGCATAAAGATTGTGACAAAGGTTTCAAGAAGTACCTTTAAAAGCGTTGTCGATAGCTTTGATGTCGGAAATGTCATATACCCTCGTGAGATTGTTGCTAATATGATAGTAACTTATGTCCGAGCAAAGCAAAATTCCATCGGCTCTAATGTTGAAACGCTTTATCATATTTTTGACAATCGTGCCGAGGCAATAGAATTCAGAATAGAAGAAAATTCCGAGGTTACAAATAAAACGCTTTCAGAGCTTGAGCTCAAGGATGATATACTTATAGCCTGCATAAACAGGCAGGGCAAAATAATTATTCCGTCAGGCTCGGACGAAATTTGGATTGGCGATACTGTTATATTGATAACAACGAGAACTGGCGTCAATAATGTGACAGATATTCTGAAGCGTTAAAGCTTTGCTTTTGAAAGGACTTGTACTGGAATGAACCTTAGAAATATAGGATATATTCTTGGCTGCGTTATAGATGTTGAAGGCGTGTTTATGCTTATGCCGTTTATTTGCGGACTTGTTTACGGCGAGGATGAAGCCTTCTCGTTTGCACTTGTGGCAGTTATCTGCCTGATAGTCGGAACGCTTCTCATTTTGCTGAAGCCGAAAAATATGTCCTTTTCCGCTCGAGAGGGAGTAATGACGGTTGCGCTTTGCTGGATAGTTCTCAGCTTGTTTGGCGCCATTCCGTTTGTAATCAACGGCGATATACCAAGCTACTTAAACGCCCTGTTTGAAACCGTTTCTGGTTTTACAACAACAGGTGCCAGCATTTTAGACGATGTTGAAGCTCTTTCACACGCTTCGCTTTTCTGGCGTAACTTTACAAACTGGATAGGCGGAATGGGAGTTTTAGTGTTCCTGCTTGCGTTTTTGCCATTAAAGGGCGGAACTCATATGTATCTTATGAAAGCGGAAAGCCCGGGCCCGTCGGTTGAAAAGTTCGTGCCAAATGTTCGTGGAACGGCAATGATTCTTTACGGAATTTATGTTGCATTGTCAGCTCTTGAATTTGTATTCCTGCTCTTTGGCGATATTCCGCTTTTTGATTGCATTTGTACTGTATTCGGTACGGCAGGAACGGGAGGCTTTGCTGTAAGAAACGCTTCAATAGCAGCATATTCGGCTTATGTTCAATGGGTAGTAGCAGTATTTATGATGCTGTTCGGGGTAAACTTCTCTGTTTACTTTCTGCTGCTTATGAGAAAAGTCAAGCAGTCGGTTCTCTATGAGGAGATTCGCTGGTACTTTGGAATAATAGTAGTTTCGTGCGTTATTATAGTTGTAAACTGCTTTGACAACGCTCTTTCGCTTGCAGACAATATTCGAAACGCCTTCTTTCAGGTTACTTCAGTTATTTCGTCAACAGGTTTTTCAACAGCTGATTTTAACCTCTGGCATTCTGCTGGTAAAACCGTTTTAGTGCTTGTTATGTTTGTCGGCGCTTGCGCTGGAAGCACGGGCGGCGGAATAAAGGTATCCCGTATAGTTATAATGGCTAAAAGTATCAAGAAGGAGCTTTTATACTACGCTCATCCAAAGAGCGTTCGGAAAATAAAGTTTTGCGGAAAGGTAGTAGAGCACGAGGTTATCAGAACGATAAACGTATTCTTTATCACTTATGTTCTAATATACGCCTTCTCGCTGCTTATTATTTCCTTCGACGACGCAAGCTTTGAAACAAACTTTACAGCAGTTGTCGCAACGCTTAATAATATAGGTCCAGGACTGGGAGATGTCGGACCGACTGGAAACTTTAACTTCTTTTCACCGCTTTCTAAAATAGTGCTGATGTTTAATATGGTAGCAGGAAGACTGGAGCTTTATCCGCTGTTGTTGGTTTTCAGCTTAAAGAGCTGGAAAGAGGGAATAACTGATGCTGCAAAGGGTGTCAGCACAAGACTTCATCACAGCGAGAAGCCGCAGGAGCAATAAAATAATAAAACAAAAAAGGACTTGAGAAAACTTATTTCCCAAGTCCTTGATTTTTTGTCCTGAATCTACTTTTCCTCAAGCAGCTTGTTTATAGCTGACACCAGAGCGCTTATGGACGAGTTTATAATATCGCTATGGATTCCGACGCCCCAGTAGGTCTTTCCATTATGCTCAATTCCTACATAAGAAGCAGCCTGTGAGGTTGAAGCCTTTTCAGTAGCGTGCTCCTGATAGGTGATGATTGTGTAGTCAAGCTTCAAAGCTTCCTTTAACGCATTGGAAACAGCGTCAAGCCGTCCGTTGCCCTTAGCGGTATAGGTTCCAACCTTTTTTATTCCTTCAATCTTAGCGGTAACAAAAGCGGTTATAACTCCCTGCGGCTGCTGAACGTAATGCGATTCAATTACACGCACCTTTGTTTCAATATTTATATACTGCTCTTTGAAAATGTCGTAAACCTCGCTCGGCATAAGCTCCTTGTGCTTGTGGTCGGAAACGCTCTTTACAAGGTATCCGAAATCCTCTCTCATTTTTGGCGGAAGCTCAAAGCCGTACTGCTGCTGTAAAACGTATCCGATTCCGCCCTTGCCAGACTGACTGTTGATTCTGATAACGTCAGCTTCGTATTCACGTCCAAGATCGGTAGGGTCGATTGGAAGATAAGGTACGTTCCAGAGCTTCAGACCTTTATCCTCACGCCACTTCATACCCTTTGCAATAGCGTCCTGATGCGAGCCTGAAAATGCGGCGAAAACAAGCTGTCCTGAATAAGGCGTTCTCTCGTAAACCTTCATTCGTGTTACACGCTCGTAAATTTCAATAAGCTCAGGCAGGTTAGAAAAGTCGAGGTTCGGCTCAACTCCCTGTGAGTACATATTAAGAGCAAGATTTACAATATCTGCGTTTCCTGTTCTCTCGCCATTACCAAAGCAGGTGCCCTCAATTCTGTCAGCTCCTGCTAAAAGTCCCATCTCACAGTCAGCTACTGCGCAGCCTCTGTCGTTGTGAGGGTGAAGCGAAACGATTACATTTTCACGGCAGTTTAAATGCTTGCACATATATTCAATCTGGCTGGCATAAACGTGCGGCATTGAAAGCTCAACCGTAACAGGAAGATTTATAATTACCTTTTCATCTGGAGTTGGTTTCCAGATGTCGATTACAGCGTTGCAGATTTCAAGCGCAAATTCCATTTCCGTTCCAGTAAAGCTTTCAGGAGAATACTCAAACCTGAAGTTGCCTGGAGTTTTAGCCTTGTACTCGTTTAAAAGCTTTGCACCAGATGTGGCAATATCTATAATTTCCTGTTTGTTCTTTTTAAAAACCTGTTCACGTTGAGCAACGCTCGTTGAGTTGTAAAGATGAACGACTGCGTTCTTGCAGCCCTCCAGAGCCTCAAATGTTTTCTTGATGATATGCTCTCTTGACTGTGTGAGAACCTGTATAGTAACGTCGTCTGGAATCAAATCCTGCTCGATAAGCGCGCGACAAAACTCGTACTCCGTTTCGCTTGCAGCAGGGAAGCCGATTTCAATTTCCTTAAAGCCTACCTTTACAAGATACTTGAAAAATTCAAGCTTTTCCTCCAGGCTCATTGGAATGATAAGAGCCTGATTTCCGTCTCTTAAATCTACCGAGCACCAGACAGGCGCCTTGTCAACGTAGTCCTTCTTTGTCCAGTCAAAGCAATCCTCTGGCGGCAAAAAGTAGCCTCTTGTGTATTTACCTATATTTTGCATTTATATTCCTCCTTGTAGTTTTTGTTTTCAAGTGATGCCGACTTCGGCACAATCAAGGAATTTAGCATACTGCCTTTCACGGCAATCACCTCCAAAAATATAAAAGCTCGCCTCTAAAAAATAGAGACGAGCGAAATTTACCCGTGTTACCACTCTAATTCGTGCAACGCTTACGCAATTGCACCTCAGCCACATCTGACAATGCGTTTCTCTTTAACGGGAGAACCCGATCTGACTTAAAAAATTCGGTCAGATAGCTCCGGGATGAGTTATAAACGTCCTTCTCACGCCGCCTTACACCAGCCGACAGCTCTCTTCGCTTAAATGAACGTCTTTTGTTCCCTTCACAGCCTTTTCGTATTGCAATTATTATACAATGCTTTTACCACTTTGTCAAGGGGAAATTTTGGCCCGCTTTAATCCCCCTGTGTCCACTTGTCAATGATAGTTTACACTAACTCCAAAAAATATAACTGAAACGTTGACCGACGGAGCAAAGCCCCTTATTGAATAGTTGATCGGCATCCGCTTCTTTTATCGGATGACTTCTTGTTACACGAGTATATCTTCTACACCCTCAAATCAAGCCTTATCCTATCCGCAATCAGCGCAATAAACTCGCTGTTTGTCGGTTTGCCTTTGGCAACATCAACTGTGTAGCCAAAAACTAGTTCAGCGTGTCAATATCTCCACGGTCACAGGCGATTTCAATTGCGTGGCGTATCGCTCGTTCAACCTTTATTAATACAATTTTTGACACTCTTCGATAAAATGATAATACCATATTAAGAATGTAAAAGCAAGAGGGTGTGGTTGAAAAGATAGAGGATTATATTAAGCATACAACAAATTTACAATCTTTCTTTTGCCTGCCAAAAAATAGCGGCAAAAACTATTGACAAGGCGACGAAAAGGCGCTACACTTTCGTCGGTAGCTTGTTGTACAAAAAAGTGAGCGGTGAGATTTTATAACCTCACCGCTTAAACTACCATTCAAATACAACAAAATATTTCAATCCACAACTTTCGTTGACAAATATATTATACACAAACAATGTGTGAAATGCAAGAAATATTTTTGCGAAACGACTTGACAAAGATGCTATTTTGTTGTATTATTGTGATGTGCAATTCAAATACAATAAAATGAAATAGAAATAAGCGAGACGTGGTCCATAATTTTTTTGAACTCATACATTTGTACAGTGCATACATACTCGTGAAGCGAACTGTTCGTGATTCGGGTTCAACTCCTGAACGATTCATCTATCTGTACGACGAGGGCATACAAATAACATAATAGTCTGAATAGATTCTTACTTCTTCTGAAAGTAATCTCTTGTTTCTCTCGGTGAAATTCCGAAGCCGACAAAAAGGCTGGCAAGCTGAAAATTGAGCGAGAAAGAATGTTATGAGTGGAAGAGTGGCCGATGACAGCGAAAATCAGCGTCGCTTAGTCTAAAACCAAACGGATGTCAACACGCAAGGAGGGTAGCGGAGCCAGAAGGTAGCCGCGTGTCCACTTGTCAATGATAGTTTACACTAACTCCAAAAATATATAGCAAGCT
>JAJQIH010000040.1 GCA_021199305.1 Ruminococcus sp. | reverse complement strand
AAAATAGATCAGTCTGCAAAAGCAGGAGTTGCAGATAGTATAAACTTTAAAGATTGAGACATATTAGAAGTACCCGCCCGCACCACCCTTTTATGAAAAGGATTCGCCACACCACATATGTGGTGTGGCGAGAATTAAAATCCCCAGCGAACGAGTCACTGGGGATGCAAGATGTGAAATTTAGAAATAAGCAAAACTATTAAGCACTCATCGCCAAGTTACTCTCTCAATTCAAGCTTAACCCTATCAGCTACCAATGCAATAAACTCGCTGTTGGTCGGTTTTACCCTTTTCATCATCAATCGTATAGCCGAAGAAAGCGTTTTGCTCATTGAAATCGCCCTTCTCCCAAGCGGTTTCTATAGCGTAGCGAATCGCACGTTCAACCCTTGAATAGGTTGTGTTGAATTTCTTCGCAACAGTGGGATATAGATCTTTCGTCACACTCTCGAGCATTTGAGTGTCGTTGATTGAAAGCAGGATTGCTTCGCGCAGATAGTGATAGCCTTTCAATTTTTCAGATATGCCTAGCTGACGAATGAAATTGGTGGTTATGTTTTTTGGGTCTGCGGTGTCGTGGTGTGGCATAATGGGGCTCCTTTCGAGTAATAATTTTTACTTCTTGATTTTATTTTAGCAGGATATGGAGGGATTTCAATAATTTTAAAACTAGACACGCGCTCTACACCTCCAGATACTCCTGCATTTCAACAAGGAGCGCTGGCGTAAAATTCCGTATTTGTCATCAGCAGATTGTTCCTCTGTTGATACTCTGACATAACCTATTGCTTTTTTCACGAGATAATTACCTCCTCTTACCCAAACAGGTAACTGTTAAATCGTTCTACTTTTCCTCTCTGGGAACGTAGGTCATTTCAATATCATAACCCAGAGCTTCCATCATACGAACAAAAGTCTTGTTGATGATACTTTCCTTTTTCTGCTTTACAATACGATTTACATATTGACCTGTCGTATCAATAGCAGCACCGAGTTCCTGTTGTGTAATATTTGCTTCCAGGCATTTGATTTTAACATCGAGTTCGATATTGTTTTTTACCACCTTTTACACCTCCTTTATTAAGGTTATAGTGTAAGTATAGCACAAATTAAAAGGTTTGTCAATACTATAAAGACAACTTTTTGCCTTTTTATGCAATCTTTTTAAAATTTCGGGATACTCAGCACACTTCCTGCGCCCGAAAGTGAAAACGTTATCCCCCAGGGGATCTGGGTTCTGGAACCGTAAAAACCCCGCACAGCGGGGAAATTTGCATTTAATCAAGATTAAATTTTGCATCAACTTTTGCCTGGTAAATGTAAAAAATACCAGTGCAAAAGCACGGGTATTATTTATTTGTTTTGCTCATACACTGCCAAAGTATAGCGATAGGCATAATCAAAACCAAAATCAAAGCCACTTTTGTCACCTCCTATACTACAAAGCGCTTGTAGCTGCTTTGCGTGCTATACTGCGTGTATAGCTCGGGATATACTTTTTTTAAGCTCGCACTATCAAAGCGACTACTTGTGACCGTCTTGTATACTGCCTTAGCTGATCCCTGGATTATAGAATCAGCATCGCCCATAAGCTCTACTATATCGGCTTTCAAGCTGCCTTTTAAATCCGTTGGCTTTTCAACCAATCTTTTGTTTTACGAAATTCGTTGCATAATCTTTCAAAATCTTTCATTATTTAATAAACTTCCTTTTTGCCATTAAAAGCACGGCACAAAAGACCTCATTTCCGTGAGTATGTAGTAGTCCGGTACTTTTGCGGGCGTAGGATCAGCGATTTTTATATCGTAGCTTTTGCGCCAGTGCTTAAACTCTCTCATACACTCTTCTTCCGTTCCCTTGTACAAGTAATGGTTAGAGCCGTCCGCAAAAAATATCATCCATATCATAATTTTAGCCTCCCTAAAAATCGAAGGTAATAATATTTTCATTGCCTAAGTGTAAAATCGTGGTTTCTTCTTTCAGCCTTTGCAAAAGCTCTTCCAAGCTTTCACCGTCCTCGCCGTACTCTCCCAGCAGATCCGCAAAGCTACAGCTTACACCTTTGCCGTACTCCGTACACTCGCAGCAGATCCCTATCGGATCCAGCTCCATCCTCCGCATCAATGTCGTCGTAGTAGCTAAGTAAGGCTTGGTAGCCATCCCATGTATGCTCATCTCAACCAACATCTCTAAAAGCTCATATCAGATATATACCGTGACTTTCATGCTTTTACCTCCTTAACTGTATACTGTATCGACCCGCCGCAAAGCCATTGCGAAAAGTATCATACTTGACGCCGCTTGCCTGGATCCAGCACCTATATATACTATCGTATCTGTACGGGTATGCTATTACCTCTCCACCGCTCCAGTCTTTTTTGTAGTTCTTAGCACTTTACCGCCTTCTGTATAGATCCTCGCCGTGATCTCCTCGCCTTACTGGTCTTTTACCTTTAGCATGTACCATTCATCTTTTTTCATCTTTTTTACCTCACTTTTTTTGAGACTTGCAAAAGCTTGTCAGCGGCTCGACCCGCCAGGCGCCTGATCTGATCGGCTTTTTCGTATCTCTTATCGTGTCTTTATTATACACCCTAGCATGTAAAAAAGTCAACCCTTTTTGCAATTTTTTATCTTTTTAGGATAATTCGGCATTTTGCATAAGAATCCGCTAGCGTATTCGTGCAAATTGCACAATAGCGTATATCTGCACTTGACTAGCGTATATATAATATGGTATACTTTATCAAGATCCACCAAAAAACGGCGGATCGGCTGGGCTGCGGCTGGGTGGCGGTTCCGTGATTTTATAATACCTCCTACAAGGGAGGGAAGAAGAAAGTCGCTAAAAAGTCGCTAGAAAAAAGGAGGTATATAAAAAATGGCAGACACTTTGAAAACCTCTCCCGCACGACGGAGAGCTCGAGACAAGTGGAACGCCAAGCAAGCACAACTTGGCGTTAGAGTTAAACCCGAAATCAAAGCACAATTCCTTGAGCATTGTCAAAGTCACAACGAAAGCCTGGCAGCCTTCATCGTGCGTGCAGGACTTAACCAGATCCAGGAAGACACAAAATCAAAGTCGCTGGATTTAGAAAAATTGTTGTCTGAATAATCAACAAAAAAGTCGCTCATTTTGCCCTAAATTGGACAGAATGAACGATATTTTTATAGTCGTAACTCTTTTTACCATAGTCGCTGGAAAGTCGTTCTAATCGCTATTCTCATTAGAATGACTGTCTGATAGTCGCTTCTGTTGCTCTGAAGATATATAGCGTTCTTTTATTTCTTCTACGCTATAGTCGCTATCATCTTGCTTACTCGGTGTGAGCACCTGTTTCTTACCAAAGGATTTTTCTATGTTTTTCAGTTCTAAAACCATTTTCTTTTCTCGCTTATATCTTCTACACCCTCAAATCAATCCTGATCCTATCCGCAATCAGCGCAACAAACTCGCTGTTGGTTGGTTTTGCCCTTTCATCAATCGTGTAACCGAAGAAGGAGTTCTGCTCATTAAAATCGCCTTTGTCACAAGCGGTTTCTAAGGTTTCAATAACCTCCACCGCTGGTGTCGGTTATTGAGGATTTAAAATTCCCAGCGAGTAGGTCGCCGGGAATGAATATCATAAGAAATCGAAAATACCGAGCGTAAGGAAAATTAGCAAGAGATGAAAGGATATGTGGTTTATAGGTTTTCCTTCCGACCCACCCATAATGAGTAATGTTTAACTTTATATTAAGTTTATTATTCTCTATCCCCGTTGCTTTATAATATAGCATTGTGTATTAAGCTTCGCAGAAACACGCATTAAGCTACGCTTAACGCTAGGCGGCATAGCCGCCATATTCTATTACCATTAAGGCGATTGAAAAAAGAATGTCAATACCAGTTCTTAAACAGCAGGCAGTACGAGATTCTATTCTATTAAAAATTGCAGATTTTCGTTGTAGCTCGGTCCTAATAAAAAAAGCGTACAGAAAAATCTGTACGCTTAATGGTTCATATTGAATTACCAATTATTCAGCTTCGTCATGCAATGGAACAATCCAGCCAAACTCATCAGGAATTTTTCCCCACTGAATGCCTGTCATTGTATCATAAAGCATTTGTGAAACCTTACCTATCTTGTTGTCGTTGACAGTCATAATCTTGTCGCCCCACTTTAAGTGACCAACAGGAGAAATAACTGCTGCAGTACCTGTTCCGAAAACCTCATCGAGCTTTCCGTTATCGTAAGCTTCAGCGACCTCCTCGATAGTAATTCTTCTCTCCTCTACCTCGTAGCCTCTCTTCTTACAAATCTCAATAGCAGACTTTCTTGTAATACCTGAAAGGACTGAACCAGTAAGAGCCGGAGTTATAACCTTTCCGTCGATTACGAAGAAGATGTTCATAGAGCCGACTTCTTCAACGTATTTTCTTTCAACACCGTCGAGCCACAAAACCTGCTCATAATCCTGCTTGCTGGCTTCTTCCTGTCCTGCAAGTGAAATAGCATAGTTAGCGGCAGTCTTAGCGAAACCAGTTCCGCCTCTTACAGCTCTGACATACTTGTTTTCAACGTAAATCTTAACAGGGTTAAGTCCAGTCGAATAATAAGCTCCTGACGGCGAAAGAATAATAATAAACAAGTAGTGATCCGCAGGCTTTACGCCAACATAAGGATCTGTTGCGAAAATATACGGTCTTATGTAAAGAGATGCGCCCTCAACTGAAGGTACCCAGTCCTCCTCAACCTTTAAAAGCTCCTTCATAGCATAAAGGCAAAATTCCTCATCAATCTGTGGAATAACCATTCTTTCAGCAGAAATATTCATTCTCTTGAAGTTTTCGTCAGGTCTGAAAAGCTGAACCTTTCCTTCTGCCGTTCTATATGCCTTTAATCCTTCAAAAATTTCCTGTCCATAGTGCAAGCACATAGCAGCAGGTGAAAGTGAAATGTCGCCGAACGGAACTATTCTTGCATTGTTCCAACCCTTGCCTGTGTCATAATTCATAACAAACATATGGTCTGTGAAAATATGACCAAATCCAAGCTTTGTTTCATCAGCAGGCTTTTCCTTCAAATTCTTCGTTAGCTCGTATTTAATTTCAAGCATTTGAATCCCTCTCTCCGAATTTTATTTGATAAATTCATTATACACCTATGTTTGCGAAATTGCAAGTCGCAAATGCAAATTATGCAAAATTTTCTGAAATTTATTTTGAAACATCGGAAATTCCAGCCTTTTGCAGTCGGGCATTGAATTTTTAAAGACCTCATAAATTAAAAAACGAGAGCAAGACCAGGTTGCTCTCGCTATATTTTTTTACTCCTCTGTCATTTCCCAGTTGTGGTAAACCTGCTGGACGTCGTCGTTTTCCTCAAGCGCATTTAACAGCAAATTCATCTTTTTGATTGATTCCTCGTCGGTCAGCTGTGTGTAGGTTGTCGGAACCTGAGCTGCTTCTGCTGAAATTACATTGTAACCCATTTGTTTTAAAGCCTCGGCTGCCTTGAAAACGTCGGCTGGCTCGGTTGTTATTTCAGCAACATCGTCGTCAAGATCAAAGTCAGTGGCACCAGCTTCAAAAACGTCATCCATAAGTTTTTCCTCGTCAACGTCCTCAGCGTCGATTACGATAACTCCCTTCTGGTTGAACATAAATGAAACGCAGCCGGTAGTTCCTAAATTACCGCCGAATTTATCGAAATAATGACGAACATCTCCTGCGGTTCTGTTCTTGTTGTCTGTAAGGCACTCGACAATAACAGCTACTCCGTTTGGACCATAGCCCTCATATGTTAAGTTCTCATAATTGTTTTTGTCGCCCTCGCCAGCAGCCTTTTTAATCATTCTGTCGATATTGTCGTTCGGCACGTTATTGCTCTTTGCCTTCTGAATAAGGTCACGAAGCCTTGCGTTGTTGGCAGGATCCGGTCCGCCCTCTTTGACGCACACCATAATTTCACGTCCGATTTTAGTGAAAACCTTTGCCTTAGCGGCATCGTTTCCCTCTTTTTTTTCTCTTAATGTTTGCCCATTTTGAATGTCCTGACATAAAAATAAAACTCCTTCTTTAAGTACTCGTTTTTAAATATTTTAATACAAATCCCGCGATTAGTCAAGGGGTACGCATTAAATAGTACCATTTAACAAGGCCGCTAAAAGCAAAACGCCTTGTCGGTTTCTGGCGCACTCTCCCCTGCCTTTTGCAAAAACTTTTGAAAAGAACCGAATTGTAATGTTTTTGCTATTGCAATTTGGGTTGAATTTTGGTAAAATGAATTGAGCTTTGTTTTTCAAGGAATGTTGTTCGTCCTCAGCGTATAGCAGAGCTTAAAGAATTTTATCTTACAGGCTGTAAAAATGACGGGCAACCAAAAAAGATGTATCACTTCATATTTGGGGGATTTTATTTATGTCTATTAAGTATGTATTTGTAACAGGCGGAGTTGTTTCAGGACTTGGAAAAGGAATTACAGCGGCTTCTCTTGGAAGACTTTTAAAATGTCGTGGATACCGTGTAACAATCCAGAAGTTCGACCCGTACATAAATATCGATCCGGGAACTATGTCGCCATACCAGCACGGTGAGGTTTTTGTAACCGACGACGGTGCTGAAACTGACCTTGACCTTGGACATTACGAAAGATTCGTCGACGAAAATCTTTCTGTAAATTCAAACGTAACAACAGGAAAAATTTACTGGAACGTATTAAACAAGGAAAGACGTGGAGATTATCTTGGCGGTACAGTTCAGGTAATTCCACACATAACAAACGAGATAAAGGACAAGATTTACAGAGTTGGTAAGGACGCCAACACCGATTTCGTTATTACTGAAATTGGCGGAACTGTCGGAGATATTGAATCAACTCCGTTTCTTGAAGCAATAAGGCAGGCGAGCATTGAAGTAGGACGAGGAAACGCAATTTTTATTCACGTTTGCCTGGTTCCGTACATTTCAGGCTCAAAGGAGCTTAAGAGCAAGCCTACTCAGCACTCTGTAAAGGAGCTTTTATCTTTGGGAATCCAGCCGAACATTCTGGTGCTGCGAAGCGAAATGGAAATTCCTGACGATATGAAAAATAAGATCGCTATGTTTTGTAACGTCGGAAAAGAGGACGTTATTCAGAACCTTACCGCACCCAGTCTTTACGAGGTTCCGCTATGGCTTGAAAACGAAGGACTTGCCGACGCTGTTTGCCGCCAGTTAGGGCTTCCGATAACAAAGCCTGATCTTACCGAATGGACCGAAATGGTCAGCAACATCAAAAACGCTAAAAAGCAGGTTACTATAGGACTTGTCGGAAAGTACGTTGAGCTTGAGGACGCTTATCTTTCCGTTGCGGAGGCGCTTCGCCACGCAGGCTTTGCAAACGGCGCAAACGTCGATATAAAGTGGATTCAGTCAGAAGATATAACCTCTCAGAATGTCGCTGAGAAGCTTATCGGTTGCGACGGAATTATAGTTCCTGGCGGCTTTGGCGACAGAGGAATTGAAGGAATGATAGAATCTATCGCTTATGCGAGAAAAAATAAAATTCCGATGTTCGGCATCTGTCTTGGAATGCAAATGTCGGTAATCGAATTTGCGAGAAATGCCGCTGGCTTCGAGGACGCAAATTCAACAGAGTTCTGTCAGACTACTCATCCGGTAATTGACATTATGGACGAGCAGAAAAATATTCACGACAAGGGCGGAACAATGCGACTTGGACTTTATCCTTGCGTGCTGAAGGAAGACTCAATTTCCAAGGAAGTATACGCAAGCGACCTTGTTTACGAAAGACACAGACACCGCTGGGAGTTTAACAACGCATTCCGCAGCGAGCTTGAGCAAAGCGGTCTGGTTGTTGCAGGACAATCACCTGACAACAAACTTGTTGAAATTATAGAGCTGCCGAAGGACGTTCATCCGTGGTTTGTGGGAGTTCAGTTTCACCCGGAATTTAAATCACGTCCGAACAGAGCTCACCCATTATTCAAGGACTTTATCCGTGCTTCGCTGGAAAACAGCGAGAAGTAGAATACAAAAATTAAAAGCAGATCGTGTAAAAACGGTCTGCTTTTTTGTTTGTCAAGGAGTAAAGAAGGCTTCATAACTTTTATGGATTGAAAATCGGGAAATCATTACCTGACAGCTTAAGCAGCGCTTCTATCAGGAAATAATCTCCGTAAATAAGCGTCATCTGCTCTTTGTCGCTATGAAAGCTATCTGCGCACTTTTCAAGCAGATAGTCCTTATCTTCGTCCAGGCAGAGGCGGTTTTTACATAAAAATTCGAGCAACTGCAAAGCAGCGTCTTTGTATTTTTTATCCGTCTTACCAAGCTCCAACAAGCCGCAAGCTGCAATAGCAGCTGCAGAGCTGTCCTCTCTCTTACAATCTGGCGGCTGGGAAAAGTCAATGGGGATTCCCATATCATTTCTTTTGTTCATCTGATCTATAAAATAATCAGCTACCCTTTTTGCCGTTTCAAGGTACTTTTTATTGCCAGTATAATGCGCACTTAAGGCAAAGCCGTAAATTGCCCACGCCTGACCACGCGTCCACGAACTGCCCTTAGCGTAGCCCTGACCGCCAACAGAATGAATAAACTCACCAGTAACAGGATCAAACACCCCAATGTGAATTGCTGAGCCGTTTTCCCTGATAAAATATTTCTGCGCCATATCGGCATGGCGTATTGCAATCTGAGAAAAACGTGGATCAAGCGTCACCTCAGACGCCCAGTAAAGAAGCGGCAGATTCATCATACAATCTATAATTGCGGTACCAGCGTTAGTGCCGTCGTTATTGTCGTTCCACGCACGGATATAATTTCCAGTTACATTAAAGCGGCCCGCCAGATTTTCAGCCGCCAAAAGTGCCCTTTGAAAGGACTTATCGTTTCCGTCAAGCTTGTAATGCGCTACCGCTGTCGGCAGCCATTTAAAGCCGCTGTCGTGATCCATTCCATAAGGATTCAAAAGATTTGCATCGAGCTTTTCTTCGTTCCTGATTGCAAGCGTCTTGTAAATATTCTTGCCGCTACAGGAAAACAGCTGCCACATTATTCCGCCCCAGAAGCCGTTTGTCCACCAGCATATATTTTCTTTTGTCATATCGTCAAAGCGACCGTCTTTCGTTGTGTACGGAATAATTTCCAGGCTCCGCCTGGAAACTCTATAAAGCTTCTTTTCAATCGCTTCGATGGTTTTCTCAGCCCAGTTTTGATTTGTGTCGTTCATTTAGCTTCTCCCTTTGTATATTTGTTTTGTACTTTGGTTGCCGTTCTTTTTCATTTTCACAAACCCAAACTTCTCATACAATGGGAGTCCCATATCCTCTTGATCAGCAATTGCACTCATCCCCATTCACCGCCTGTTTCAACATATGAACCTGTAATTTCT
>JAJQIH010000029.1 GCA_021199305.1 Ruminococcus sp. | reverse complement strand
CTTGCTATATATTTTTTTGGAGTTAGTGTAAACTATCATTGACAAGTGGACAATTGGTGGGAAATTTTTTGTACATAGCTATTGACAAGCTTTGTTTCTTCTGCTATAATAAATAAGTAATTCCCTCCGCTTTTGTGCGGCAATTTTAAATTTGGGGGTTTATAATGGACAAGAAAAAGCTTGACCGAATTTCCGAACTTGCAAGAATCAGTAAAGAGAGAAAACTGAGCGAATCGGAACTTATTGAACAAAAGACACTAAGAGACGAATACAGAAAAGGCTTTGTAAGAAACCTTACAAATCAGCTGGAGAATACTAAAATTTTAAACCCTGACGGAACTATAACCAATGTCAGGGACTTAAAGAAGAAATAACAGCTTTTTTAATGTATTTGTTTTCACCTTACTTAGCCCAATCTTAACAAAGCGAACGCTTTACGAAAGGTTAGGGTTTTTATTATGGCAGGAATGTCAAAGCAGAAGCAAAAACTGCTTATTTTAAAGGATTATTTGGAAAAGGAAACTGACGATGAGCATTCGCTTACCGTTGCGCAGATAATTGACAAGCTTGAAAGAGAAGGAATAAAGGCGGAGAGAAAGACCGTTTATGACGATATTGCAACGCTTCAGGATTTTGGCGTTGATATCGAGTGTAAAAAGGACGGACATTCCAACGCATATTACGTAGCGTCAAGGAATTTTCAGCTCGAGGAGCTGTTTGTTTTGGTTGACGCTGTTTCGTCCTGCAAGCTTTTAACTATCAAGAAGTCTAACGAGCTGATTGAAAAGATTAAAAGCCTCACTTCAAATTCTCTTGCAAAGAGCTTAAACAGAAGCATTTATATTGAAAACCGTCCAAGAAGCACAAACGACGAGGTTTACTATGCAATAAATGCAATTCACGGCGCTATGAGCTTAAAGCATAAGCTGAAATTCCATTATTACACCTATAACGAAAGATGCAAGGAAGTTCTGAGGAACAAAGAGTATTATTATGTAACGCCGCTTCACCTTGTCTGGGATAACGGTAATTACTATATGATTGCTCTTAGCGTTAATGGCGAAGAGAGTAAGGTAAAGACCTACCGTATCGACAGAATGAAGGACGTAAGGATTTCAATACGTACAGCCGATAAGGTTTCGGATGATGATGCGAAATTTGCGAAAAGCCTTCGTGGAACTTTTTCTATGTTCGGCGGTGAGGAAAAGGAGGTTACTCTTGCGGTACAGCCTCAAGCGTTTAATGCGATAATTGATAAATTCGGAAAGAGCAACGTCCACTTTTTCGAGGGCAAGGACGGCTTTTACAATGTTAAGCTTACAGTCAATATCAGTCCGACATTCTGGGGTTGGCTTTTCGGTTTTGGTAATAGCGCAAAGGTAATAGCACCACAAGAGGTTGTAGACGAGGCGAAGGAACAACTTGAAACAATCATGCAGGGATATACAGAGTAAATTAAAGCGTCACCTCAAAGGTACGCTTAGCTTCAGGGGAAAGCTGGCTTTAAGATTTTTAAAGTGGATAGCAATAAGCTTGTTTGTCGGCGGCGTTATGAGCGTTGTCGGCGGCGCTTTCAGAATAATGCTTGAAGGCGTTACAGAGTTTCGGCAAAACCACACGTTTATAATATATTTTCTGCCGCTCGCAGGACTTTTCACAGTCTTTTGCTATCAGGCTTTAGGCTTCAGGCACGACAAGGGTACAAACCTTGTTCTGATGGCGGTAAGAGATAACGAAAAGCTGACGCTTAAAACTATGCTGCTTATCTTTTCGGGAACTATAATGACCCACCTTTTTGGCGGTTCGGCAGGACGAGAGGGCGCAGCGCTTCAGATTGGCGGCTCTTTTTCAGCATCATTAGGCAGGCTTTTGCGGCTTGACGAAAAGGATCAGAGAATTATTACAATGTGCGGTATGAGCGCAGGCTTTTCTTCAATTTTCGGAACGCCGATAACAAGCGCCGTATTTTCCATGGAGGTTACAAGTGTCGGAATAATGCACTATTCAGCTATAGTTCCGAGCGTTTTGTCTGCGGTAGTCGCAAATATGCTGACCTCACTTTATGGAATTTCATCGGAGTCGTTTCTGGTTCAAAGAATACCGAGCACAACCCTCCCCACAATTTTAAAGGTTATAGCGTTAGCTGTTTTGTGCGCTGTTATGGCGGAGGTTTTTGTAATCGTCTTAAAAGCCTTTCACCATCTTTTCCAGCACATTTCAGACAACAAATACATTCGTGTTTTAATAGGCTCAGCGGCAATAATCGTACTTACCTTGCTCGTCGGTTCTCAAACCTATAACGGCGCAGGAATGGATTTTATTCAAAGTACCTTTACCGAGCGAGTCGGTGCGCAGCATTTTGTCTTAAAGCTGATTTTTACGGGAATTACTCTCGGTTGTGGCTTTAAGGGCGGAGAAATTGTACCTGCGTTTTTTGTAGGCTCGTCGTTTGGAAACTTTATGTCGAGGTTTCTGGGACTCGACTATTCCTTCGGCGCTTCAATTGGTCTTATCGCTGTTTTCTGCGGAGTTACAAACTGCCCGCTGACATCTCTCTTTATGAGCATAGAGCTTTTTGGAATAAACGGCGTTGTGCTTTACGCTGTCGCTTGCGCAGTTTCATATATGCTTTCAGGCTACAGAGGACTTTATAATTCGCAAAAGATAGTTTATTCAAAGACAAAAACGGAGTTTATCGACAGGAAGATAAATTATTAACAGCTTACAGCTTGTGTAATACAAGTGGCATAAATTCGGCTCGCCAACAGGTGAGTCGTTTTTTGTTGACTTTCAAAAATAAGCGTGCTACAATATTGAGGGTGATATTATGAACGAAATCGAAAGGCTTAACGCAATGGTAAGCGAGTGCGGGAATATAGTGTTTTTCGGCGGCGCTGGCGTTTCAACAGAAAGCGGCGTGCCAGACTTTCGAAGCAAGGACGGACTTTATAACCAGAAGTACGACTATCCGCCTGAGGTTATGCTTTCGCACAGCTTTTATAAATCCCATCCTGAGGAGTTCTTTAAATTTTATAAGGATAAAATGCTTATCGAAGGGGTTGAGCCTAACGACGCTCACAAAAAGCTTGCCGAGCTTGAAGCAAAGGGTAAGCTTAAGGCAGTCGTTACTCAGAATATCGACGGACTTCACCAGAAAGCAGGAAGTAAGTGCGTTTACGAGCTTCACGGAAGCGTCTTGAGAAACTATTGTGAAAAGTGTCACAGGTTTTACGACTTCGATTTTATGAAAAACGCAAGCGGCGTACCAAGATGTACAGACTGCGGCGGCAGAGTAAAGCCCGACGTCGTTTTGTACGAAGAAGGACTTGACAATAATACAGTAAACGGCGCAGTGGAAGCTATAGCAAAAGCCGATATGCTGATAATCGGCGGCACAAGCTTAGTAGTTTATCCCGCCGCAGGACTTGTCCGTTATTTTAACGGCAAGTACCTTGTGCTTATTAACCGTGATGAAACCCCAATGGACAGCGAGTGCGACCTGGTAATTCACGAAAAAATCGGCGAGGTAATGAAGCAAATCAAATTGTAAAGGAAACAGCTTATGAAAATAATGGCAGTAGATTACGGTGATGCAAGAACAGGACTTGCTGTCTGCGACAGAACGGAGTTTTTAGCGTCGCCAATTGGCACAATTGAAGAAAGAGATTTTATAACCCTTGTAGGAAAGGTAGCGCATATCGCCAAGGAATACGAGGTAAGCGAGATAGTAGTCGGACTTCCGCTTAATATGAACGGAAGCTTCGGCCCCAGAGCGCAGGCTTGCAAAACCTTTGCCGATGCTTTGAACGAAGCGGCTGAGGTTCCTGTGAATATGTGGGATGAGCGTTCAACTACCGTTTCAGCTCACGGAATTTTAAACGAAACCAACGTCAGAGGTAAAAAGAGAAAGCAGGTTGTCGACACTGTTGCGGCAACGATAATCTTAGAAAGCTACCTTGAGTTTCGCCGGAAGAAAAAGGAAAGGGGAGAATAAAATGCCCGCTAAGTTCGGACCAGCTGGTAATTCAGAGAGCTTTTCCAAAAAATATAAATCAACAACCGATGCTCCCTTTTATTTAAAGGAAATGGGGCTTGACGCTTATGAGTATCAATGCGGCAGAGGAGTTAAGGTAAGCGATGCTACTGCTGCCGCTATCAGGCAAAATGCAGAGGAGTGCGGCATTACTCTTTCGCTTCATGCGCCGTACTTTATTTCTCTTTCGTCCGTTGAAGAGGAAAAGCGTGACAACAGCATAAACTACATTTTGCAGTCCTGCGATGCCGCCTCAAGAATTGGCGCTCACCGTATAGTTATTCATTCTGGTTCCTGCGCTAAGCTTTCAAGAGATGATGCGTTAGAGCTTGCAAAAGATACTCTTTCAAGAGCCAGAAAAGCAGCGATAGAGCAAGGGTATGAAAAAATCATATTTTGTCCCGAAACTATGGGAAAGGTAAATCAGCTTGGAAATCTAAGCGAGGTTTTATCCCTTTGTAAGCTTGACGACAGCTTTCTGCCGACGATTGATTTCGGACATTTAAACGCAAGAGAGTTTGGTTACATAAAGGGCAAGGCTGAGTACGAAAAAATCTTAAACGAGATAGAAAATGCTTTGGGAAGCGACAGGCTTAAAGCCTTCCACAGTCATTTTTCAAAGATAATGTTTACAATTCCTGGCGGTGAGAAAAAGCATCTGACCTTTGACGACAATCAGGGCTTCGGCCCCGACTTCGAGCCGCTGATGGAGATTGTCGCTAAGAAAAATCTCTCGCCAACATTTATCTGCGAAAGCGCAGGAACTCAGGCTGAGGATGCCCTCGCTATGAAAAAATGCTATCAGAGCAGTATGCAGGAAGGATAAATACTATGAAGAAAATACTTGTTATGCACGGGCCTAACCTTAACCTTTTGGGAGAGCGTGAGCCTGGAATTTACGGGAATGATTCCTACGACAGTGTCAATAATGAAATTGTAGAGTATGTCGCTTCAAAAGGACTTAAGTGTGATGTATTTCAGTCAAACCACGAGGGAGCGTTGATTGACAAGCTTCACGAAGCGAGAAAAATCTACGACGGAATTGTTTTAAACGCTGGCGCATATACTCATTACAGCTACGCTATAAGAGATGCAATTGCTGCAATTAAAATCCCTGTCGTAGAGGTTCATTTGAGCGACATTCATGCAAGGGAAGGCTTTCGGGCGAATTCTGTAATTGAAGAGGTCTGCATAAAGCAGATTTCAGGCTTTGGCAAGAAAAGCTACCTTTTGGGAATTGACGCATTGCTGGATTTTGAGGAGAATAGAAATTGAACAATATAAATAAGCTTCAAAGCACGCTTTGTGAAGACGAATGCGCTTTGCTTTTTGACGAGGTAAGCCGAAGATATTTTACAAAAATGAAATCCTCAGCAGGAACTCTTGTCGTCTTTAAGCAAGCGGCATACCTGCTGATTGATTTCAGATATTACGAAAAGGCAAAGAAAATTGTCAGCGACTGCGAAGTAATCGAGCAAACAAGACTTTATCATCAGATAAACGAGCTTGTAAAAAAGCACGGCGCTAAAAAGATTCTGCTTAATAACGACAAGGTAACGCTTAGCGAATACTTCGCCTTTAAGGAAAATCTCAAAGCAACTGTCTTGCAAAAGAGCAGCCTTTCAAAAACAGTCACAACGCTTCGTAACACAAAAACCGATGACGAAAAGGAAAAGATAATCCACGCTCAGAGAATTGCTGAAAAAGCGTATCTTGAGCTATTAAATTATGTGCGTGTCGGAATGACCGAAAGGGAAGTAGCTCTTGAGCTTAACAGGCTTATGTTTTACTACGGCGCGGAGGATTTGTCCTTTGAAACTATAGCGCTTGCTGGTGCGAATACTTCCGTTCCTCACGGAACGCCTGGCGAGTACAAACTTTCAAGCGGCGACTTTTTGCTTTTGGATTTCGGAGCGCAGTACGACGGCTATCACAGCGATATGACAAGAACTGTAGCGATAGGCGAGGTCGACGACAAAAAGCGGGAGGTTTACGACATAGTTTTAAAGGCTCAGCTTGCTGGAATCGAAAGAATCAAGAGCGGAGCTAAATGCTCTTTTGTTGATGCCGCCGCAAGGGATATAATCAATGCGGCAGGGTTTGAAGGAAAGTTCGGACATTCCTTCGGCCACGGCGTTGGACTTGAAATTCACGAAAATCCTAATCTCTCACCGAATAACGATACTTCCTTGATAAGTGGAATGGTAGTTACCGCCGAGCCAGGAATTTACCTTGAAAGCGAGTTTGGCGTGAGAATTGAAGACTTCGGAATGGTAACCGAATCAGGCTTTGAAAATTTCACAAAGGCAAGCAAGCAGCTTACCGTTATCGGTTAGCGAATGCCAAAAAACAGCGCTTTTGAAAATTATTTGAAAAAGGTATTGCATAATAGCAAAAAATGTTGTAAAATAAAAGAGAGGTATTTTGTGCCTGCAAAACACTTGAATTTTAAACTATAAATGGCACAAATTAAAATATTGGAGGTAAAATTATGGTAACAGCCGGTGATTTCAGAAACGGTATGACATTTGAAGAAGACGGAAACGTAATGCAGATTATTGAGTTTCAGCACGTAAAGCCTGGTAAGGGCGCTGCGTTTGTAAGAGCAAAGGTAAGAAACGTTATTTCCGGTTCGGTTGTTGAAAAGACATACAATCCGTCGGCAAAGTTCCCGACAGCGTTTGTTGAAAGAAAGGATATGGAGTATTCCTACACCGACGGGGATTTATATTACTTTATGGATCCTGAAACTTATGAGCAGATTCCTATCAGTCCGTCCGAGCTTGGCGATAGCTTCAAGTTCGTCAAGGAGCAGATGATTTGTAAGGTTTTGTCCTATAAGGGCAATGTTTTCGGAGTTGAACCGCCTAACTTTGTAGAGCTCGAGGTTACTAAGACCGACCCTGGATTCAAGGGAGATACAGCTACTAACGCTACAAAGCCTGCAACACTTGAAACAGGTGCGGAGATTAAGGTTCCTCTCTTTATCGAAGAGGGAGAAGTTATCAGAATTGATACAAGAACAGGCGAGTATATGGAAAGAGCGTAATTGGAGCACGCTTTTAGAAAATACTTTTCACCTGTATTGTAATAGACCCAAAATTTAATATTTGTTTCGGGGCGTGGTGCAAGTCCACACCGGTGGTTAAAGTCCACGAGCAAGTTTTCTTGCCGAATTGGTGAAATTCCAATACCGACGGTATAGTCCGGATGGAAGAAACAACACAGCGTATCTTTACGCTTGTATTCTGATGCGTTTGCGTCCCTGAAGTTTTTTGTCAGGGACGCTTTTATTTTGCTGTTTCTTTCAATTTGTCTAGAATTGGAGGATTTCTTATGTCAAATGTAAAAGTTTCAAACACACGTAAGCTTGTAATTATAGCAATGCTCAGCGCAATAGCAATAGTAGTGTACTATCTGGATTTTAATGTTCCGCTGATGCCAGGCTTTATAAAGCTCGATTTATCAAACGTTATATCGCTTATAGCGTCGTTTGCGTTAGGACCTGTTTCAGGAGTTTCGGTGTGCCTTATCAAAAATCTGGTTCACCTCATTATCAAGGGACTCAGCACAACTTATGGAATCGGCGATATTTTCGATTTTGTAACAAGTGCCACCTTTGCGCTCGTTGCAGGAATTATTTATCTTAAAATGAAAACAAAAAAAGGCGCTGTTATCGGCTGTATTGTCGGAACTATAGCGTACTCAGTTATCAGTCTGCCGCTTAACCTGTTTATCGTTTACCCGATTTATGCGTTGGCTTTTGGCGGAATGGATACAATTATCGGAATGTATCAGGAAATTTTGCCGAGTGTCGACAGCCTTTTTGCAGCTCTCGCAATTTTCAACCTGCCGTTTACCTTTATTAAGGGTATTCTATGTTCTGTCGTGACAATTTTAATTTATAAACCGCTTTCACCGATTATCAAAGGAAGAAAGTAAAAACAACACAAGCTCCAAAAAAATAAAACGCTTCAGAGTTTTTCACTCCGAAGCGTTTGTCATTTCTACATCTTTGAAACCGCAGCTAAAAGCTCATCCGTTTTATCCGTCTTTTCCCACTTGACCTGAAGATCCTCTCGGCCCATATGTCCGTAAGCTGCAAGAGGTCTGTACTGCGGCTTTCTCAGGTCAAGCTGCTTTATAATTGCCGATGGTCGAAGGTCGAATACCTCTTTGACAGCATCAGCAATTTTTTCGGTGTCTGCGTAGGACGTTCCAAACGTATTTACGTCAACCATTACCGAAACAGGCGATGCCACTCCAATAGCGTATGCAAGCTGAACCTCGCACTTTTTAGCTAGTCCTGCTGCTACAATATTCTTAGCGACGTATCTCGCCATATAAGCTGCCGAGCGGTCAACCTTTGTCGGATCCTTGCCTGAAAATGCTCCGCCTCCGTGGCGACCCATTCCGCCATAAGTGTCAACTATAATCTTTCTGCCTGTAAGTCCTGAATCTCCCATCGGTCCGCCGATAACAAATCTGCCTGTTGGGTTTACATAGTAGTTTGTGTTTTCGTCAAGAAGCCTTTCAGGGATTATTTCCTTGATAACGTACTTGATAACGTCCTCACGAATCTGCTCAAGTGAAACGTCCTCACTATGCTGAGTTGAAATAACTACCGTGTCAACACGAACTGCATTTCCGTTCTCGTCGTATTCAACGCTAACCTGACTTTTTCCGTCCGGGCGAAGGTAGGGAAGAAGTCCCGACTTTCTTACCTCTGTCAATCTCTTTGCAAGCTTGTGAGCAAGGCTGATAGGAAGCGGCATAAGCTCAGGTGTTTCGTCGCAAGCGTAGCCGAACATCATTCCCTGATCTCCGGCGCCAATATCATTAAGCTTTTCATCTCTGCCCTCCAAAGCGCTGTCAACTCCCTGAGCTATGTCAGGCGACTGCTTGTCTATCGTTGTAAAAACAGCACAGGTGTTTGCATTAAAGCCAAATTCGTCGCTCGTATATCCAATTTCTGAAACGGTTTTTCTTACTACCGCCGGAATATCAATCTGCGCCTTCGTGGTAATTTCACCCATACACATTATCATTCCCGTAGTTGTTACCGTTTCACAGGCTACTCTTGAATACGGATCCTTTGCCAATAGCTCGTCTAAAATAGCGTCCGAAACAGCGTCGCAAATTTTATCAGGATGTCCTTCTGTTACAGACTCTGATGTAAATAAATACCTAGACATTTCTTTCGTCCTTTCTTGTAAAAAAATAAGCATTCCCAAAAGAGAATGCCAAGTGTCAAAACTCAAACCTCATCTTTCGGAATTTCCGCAGGATTTAGCACCTTAAATTAAAAAAATAGGTTGCCGGGCTTCACAGGACCTGTTTCCTCCACCACTCTTGATAAGGGTTGCCAAAATTATTTCAGCAATAAATATAATACACCTTTTTTTGCTGCTTGTCAATAGCTAAAGTGAAGCGTTTGACAAAAAAACTGTCCACTTGTCAATGATAGTTTACACTAACTCCAAAAAAATATATAGCAAGCT
>JAJQIH010000023.1 GCA_021199305.1 Ruminococcus sp. | reverse complement strand
TATTTGGAGTTGTTTTTCTTCTTTTTCTGTCAACTATCTATTGTAACATAACATATGTACAAAAAATTTCCCACCAATTTAAATTTGCAAAAAAAGCTATTGACAAATGAAAATAAAGTGATAGTATAATAATTGTGGAACATTTGTTTCACTTACCAAAAACGGCTGAGGAGAGTCTTATCGGTAACTCCACTCGCCCCTGCTCTTACCGTTATGACGGCCTGGCTGAAATCACATTGTTTACTTAACAGAAAGGAAAATTTGTATTGAAGAAAATCTATCAGAACTACCTCACCGACGCACAAAGGCTTGAACGTCGGATTCACACGCTTAACAGTTATTTAAAGCATTGTATCGACGAGGATGAAGCTAAACGCCTTGAGAGAAGAATTTATCTTCTGAGGGTTGAGCGGTATGAGCTGAAGCGGGATTTAAAGGATATTGAAAAGTATTTAACACCTGAAGAGCTTAAAGAAATTCAGGACGCTTTTACGGAGAATGAATGCGCATGAAGAGAGTTTTTTATCCAGTCGATTTATTTAAAGACATATCCGAAGAGCCTGGCAGAAACGAGGAAGTTGATTTGCGTCACGAGCGAATGAAGCGGGCGTTATACTACGTAATTACTAACGATTTGACAAAAACACAAAAAAGCTATATCATTTTATATTATAAGCACGGAATGACAATTTCGGAAATTGCGAGAAAGTACGGCGTAAACCGCTCTACAGTTTCAAGGACAATAACACGTGCTAAGGAAAAGATTTTTCGGATTTTGAAATATTATACTTTTTAGCGAGGTCGCTTTATGAAAACACCGATTTATGATTTTTTAAAACAATATGATGAGAAGGGCTCTGTAAGGCTACATATGCCTGCGAGCAAGGGCCGGATAAACATTCCTTATGGATTTGACATAACGGAAATTGACGGAGCGGATTTCTTGTTTTCGCCGAATGGAATTATCAAAGAGAGCGAGCAGAACGCTTCGCAGCTTTTTGGCACGGCGGCAACGTTTTATTCAACCGAAGGCTCGTCGCTTTGTATAAAGACTATGGTTGCGCTTTTAAAAAAACAAGGGATTGACAAAGTCTTAGCGGCGAGAAACGCTCACATTTCTTTTTTAAACGCTTGCATACTGACTGATATGCAGATTGAGTGGCTGTACCCTGACGGTAAGCTTTCGTCAATCTGTACGGGAGAATACTCAGCTAAAAGTATCGACAAGGCTTTAAAAAAGACGGGCGCTCGTGCTGTATTTGTGACAAGTCCAGATTATCTCGGTAACATTCTGGATATCAAGGCTATCTCGGAGGTTTGCAAAAAGAATAACGCTTACCTTTTGGTAGACAACGCTCACGGAGCATACCTTAAATTTTTAATGCCTGACAATCACCCGATAACGCTCGGAGCTGATATGTGCTGCGATTCAGCGCATAAAACTCTTCCTGCGATGACGGGAGCGGCTTATCTTCACATAAGCCGTCAGGCGGATAAGGCGTTTGTTGAAAACGCAAAAAGCGTTATGAGCGTTTTTGCTACCACTTCCCCGTCGTATATGATTTTAGCATCTCTTGATTTTGCAAACAACATAATAAGCGAAGGAATAAGGCGGTTTAACGAAACGGCTCTGGCGGTCGAGCGACTGAAGGAGCAGCTTTTAAAAACTGGCTACAAAAATATTTCAAGAGAACCGTTTAAAATTACTATTGACGCTGTTGAGTCGGGAATTGATTCAGTCGAGCTTTATAAAACATTAAGAGAAAAGAATATAGTTTGCGAGTATTACGACGACGCTGTGCTTGTTATGATGTTCTCGGTTATGAACAGCGAGCAGGATTTCAGCAGGACTTATTCGGCTTTAAAGGACGTTTTTCCTCGCCTTGGCGGCAACAAGGCTTTAAAGAAGGAGTTTTCACTTAAAGAACCAAAAAGCGCTATGAGCGTGAAGAACGCATTTTTTGCGCCGTCTGAGGAGATTGAAATTGATAACTCTCAGGGGAAAATCTGCTCGGCGACAAAGACAATTTGCCCTCCGTGCATTCCTATAATCTGTACCGGCGAGGTTTTTGACAAAAGCTCGATAAAAATTCTCAAAAGGTATGGCATTTCAAGAGTAAATGTGGTAAAATGAAGTAGTATATAGTTTTACGCTTTTCGGAGGAGCTTTATGGATAATTTTCATATTTTCGGAAACGAATATGTTAAGGATAAGCTTTCGACTATGATTTCAAAGGACAGGATTATTCCCTCCATTTTGATTTACGGCGAAAAGGGACTTGGAAAAAGCACAATGGCGAGGTACCTGGCGGCGGCATTAAACTGCGAAGCTCATAACGGTACGCCGTGTGGAGTTTGTCGAAGCTGTCAGATGGCGCTTCATTCAAACCACCCTGATATTATTTTCGTTCAGCCGACTTCAAAATCTGGTCTTTACAGAGTCAAGGACGATATAAGGCCTGTCACCTCGGACGCATATATTCCGCCTAACGAATCGGGCAAGAAGGTTTATATCATCGAGGATGCCGAAAAGCTTAACGAGGAATGTCAGAACGCTCTTTTGAAAATTTTTGAGGAGCCTCCGAGCGACACAATTTTCATACTCACGGCGGAAAACAAGCAAAGCGTTTTAGAAACTGTTCTGTCAAGGGTTTTTTCGTTTGAGATGCGGCCTGTAGAGATAAGTGACTCACTCACATTTCTTAAAGAAAAAGGCTTCAGCGAACAGCAGGCAGAGGAAGCTATCTCAGCTTTCCCTTCAAATCCAGGGCGGCAGCTTGAATACTTAAAC
This sequence comes from Ruminococcus sp., assembly GCA_021199305.1. Taxonomy (GTDB): domain Bacteria; phylum Bacillota; class Clostridia; order Oscillospirales; family Ruminococcaceae; genus UMGS1601. Next base: position 6,853 of record JAJQIH010000023.1, on the reverse strand, counting down.
GGCGGAGATGTCTTTGACGAGGTTGCAATTTCAAAAAGCATAATCGACGCTGTTTGTCAGAAAAATGAATATGAGCTTTTAAAGGTTTTTGCAAATCTTACTTCAAGAGCGCAGGCTGAAAATGTTTTTGATATTTTAGCTTTGATTCTTGGAAGCGCGGTTGAAATATCTACTGGCGCAAACGCTGAAAAATGTTCTTACAACGAGGGCGCAAAAAGCCTTGCGAAAAAACTTACTTCAGACAAAATTGTTAAAATATACGAAAGCGTCAATACCGCTAAGAAAAAAATTCACGGATACGCAAATTTAGCTGTTGCGACTTCGGCATTGGCAGCGCAGATTGCTGAAATTGCCTTTTAGCGACACATACACAGCAAAGGAAAGGATTTTATTATGGCTAAAATAATAGGTGTTAAATTCAAAGACGTCGGAAAGGTTTATTACTTTTCTCCAAATGGACTCGAGCTTAATGTCGGTGACAAGGTAATTGTTGAAACGGCAAGAGGAGTAGAATGCGGAGAGGTAGCTTTAGGACTTAAAGAAATTTCTGACGAGGAGCTAAACTCCCCTCTTAAGGGAGTTATGAGAAAAGCTACCGCAAAGGATCTCGATATTGTCGAGCAAAACAAGAAAAAGGAAAAGGACGCTTTTAAAATCTGCGAGGAGAAAATTGCAAAACACGGACTTAAGATGGACCTTGTGGATGTTGAGTGGACGTTTGACGGCAACAAGATTTTATTTTACTTCACAGCGGACAACAGAGTTGACTTCAGAGAGCTTGTAAAAGACTTAGCGAGCGTTTTCAGAACGAGAATCGAGCTAAGGCAGATTGGAGTTCGTGACGAGGCTAAGCTTATGGGCGGACTTGGAATTTGCGGCAGACCGTTTTGCTGCAAGACGTTTTTAGGCGACTTCCAGCCAGTTTCTATTAAAATGGCGAAGGAGCAGAGCCTCACTCTTAACCCTTCAAAAATCAGCGGAACCTGTGGAAGGCTTATGTGCTGCTTAAAGTACGAGCAGAACACTTATGACGAGCTTTTGAAGGTTACTCCAAAAATCGGAGCGATTGTCAAGACGCCTGACGGAAACGGTATTGTCGAGGATGTAAATCTGCTGACAGGTATGCTTACCGTTAAAAACAGCGAAACGGACGCTATCAAAAGCTTTCACAAGGACAGCGTTACAGTATTGAGGGATTCAAAAATTTCAGTCAACAAGGAAGAGCTGAAGGCGCTTAAAAATCTGGAGGACAAATAAATGCCTTCTACGATGATTCATCTTGTCGTTGCAAATGAGATTTCCAAAAAAATTGACGTTAAAGATTCGGGGCAGTTTTATCTTGGCGCAATAGCACCGGATACTGTAAACCTGAACGGCAAGGCTTCTAAAGAAGTAAGATACTCAGCGCATTTAAGAAGCGTTGACGTTGACGAATGGATAGAAAATATTGTAGCATTTACAAAAGAAAACGAGCAGGTGAAGCTCACCTACCCCGATTTCTTTAAAGGATTTATTATTCACCTGCTGACTGACATTGCATGGGATAAAGTCGCGCAGCCTGAGCTTTTTGAAGCTATGCGGCAAAATGGCGTTTTGGAGGACAAGCTAAACGACAAAAAAGTGGAACGAGCTATTGTCCTTTGACAGAAAGGCTGTCAAGAGTGAAATCTGGACTAAAAAAGTACGTCCGCAGCTAAAAAGCGCTCACGCTCCGTGCGGACTGACAGTTGACAAGGACAAGCTTGAGGAGTACAAAGGATTTGTGCTGAATTCAGAATTTTTAGCTTCTCCTGATAAAAATGCCTATGAGCTTATAACGGACGAAATGATAGCAGATACTGTGAATGAGGTCTTAAGGCTTTACACTCGCAGCATTGTTCCAATATAAGCTCACTCAGATATAAAAAAATAGCAACAGAAAAAGCGGCACATTATGTTGCCGCTTTTTCTTTAGTATGAAAGGATGAAATAGAAAAAAACTGTAATTCGAAATTATCTGTTTTCACAAACAAGTCTTAAAGCAGTTCGTTCATCACCGTCAATTGTAATATTTGCAAATGACGGGATACATATTAAATCAATTCCCACAGGTGCAAGATACCCTCTTGCGATTGCTATTGCTTTAATAGCTTGATTAGCTGCTCCTGCTCCTACAGCCTGAATTTCGACTGCTTCCGACCCTCTGAGGATGCCAGCTACTGCGCCAGCGACAGAATTAGGAGAGGAGTGTGATGAAACCTTAAGTACTTCCATCTTGATACCTCCGCTGAAAACTCAAATATAAATCTATCTGGTAGTGGGTCGAATGAAATGATAAATAACAGAACTATTTGCCTATATCTATATTATCAAATTTTACAAACAAAGTCAATAGTCTGGAGAATTTTTTGTGCATTATCGCTTAATTATGCGGTGAATTTTTGTTGCTTTTCCCGAATATTCGTCAAATTCGGTTAAAATAGCGTTTAAAACTTGACTGTTTTTGCTCGTTTCAAATTTTACCGGATAATGCGTCACAAACTTTTTTGTTGCAATATCGCTGTCAACTCCGAGCACAGAATCCTCCGCTCCTGTCATTCCGACATCTGTGATGTATGCGGTATGACCATCTAAGATTGTTTCGTCGGCAGTCTGCACATGGGTGTGAGTTCCCATTACGGCAGTTACCCTTCCACGAAGGTAATGACCCATTGCTTTTTTCTCTGCAGTAGCTTCTGCGTGAAAGTCGACAAAAATATTCTTTATGTCGAGGGATGCCAAAAGCTTGTCGGCGGTTATAAAGGGATTATCAAGACTGTCAAGATAAACAGTTCCCTGCAAATTTATTACAGCTATCTTTACCCTTCCTAGATCCAGAACGCAAATACCCTTGCCGCAAACGCCTTCCGGATAATTTGCCGGTCGGATAAGGTAGTCGTAGTTGTCGTAAAGATGTGTGCAGTCACGTTTAGAGAAGGAGTGGTTGCCGGTCGTTATAACGTCGGCGCCGATTGACACCAGCCGCTTCAGCGAATGCTCGGTAACGCCATTTCCGTTAGCGGAATTTTCACCGTTTACAACTATTACATCGGGAGAGTATTCCTTCTTTAGCGAGTAGATTTTACTTTCTAAAAAGTCAATTCCACGATCTCCTACTACATCTCCAACAAACAAAAGCTTCATATTGCACCCTATCTATTCTTACTCTGCTTTGACCGTTTTTTCTTTGTTTCTTCAACTGCTATATCGCTGTTGTCGGTATTCTTAGCGTTTGTAAATTCAAACCAGAATGTCGAGCCTTTACCCTCTTCGCTCATTACGCCGAACGGCAGCTCGTGGCTCTTTAGGATCCCCTTAACGATTGAAAGACCGATTCCGCTTCCGACAACCTCTCTCTGAGTTTTATTACCTCGGTAATATCTGTCGAAAACTACAGGGAGCATTTCCTTTGAAATTCCGATTCCGTGGTCGATAATTTCAATTCTGACGTTTGAGCCCTTATTTGTCTGCTTTACCTGAATATCCTTGCTGTCGCCGGAATAGTTTACGGCGTTGTTGATAAAGTTGTAAAGCACCTGACTCATTTTATCGTAATCGGCAGTTACAAGTCTGTCCTCGTCAGTTATAAGCTCAATATTGTAGCCGTCACGCTCGATGAGAATGTTGTAACGCTTCATAACGTCGTTTAAGAAGTCGTGAACTGAAAACTGCGAGGTTTTAAGCTCGGCGTTTCCGCTTTCCAGCTTTGAAAGCTCCAGAAGATTATTAACGAGAGCAGTCAGACGGTCGGATTCCTCGATAATTACGTTTATATGCTCGGCACGCTTTTCAGGATTGTCGCCAGACAAATCCCTTATCATTTCGGCATAAGCCTTGATCATAGTAAGCGGCGTTCTCAGGTCGTGTGAAACGTTGGCGACGAGGTCCTTTCGCAGGTTTGAAACCTTTGAGATTTCGTCCTTTGCGTTATTCAGGGTATTAGCAAGCTCCTGAGTTTCTTTATAATCGCCGCCCTCAAATTCAACATCCATATCGCCCTTACCGAACTTTCTTGCAGTTTTGGTGATTCTGGTGATTGGACGGGAAATTCGCCTTGAGAAAATCATCGCCATAATAAAGCTCAGCTCGACTAAAATTATGGTGACAAAGAAAAGCTGCTTGTTAAAGATCGTAGCGGTTGAAGTAACAGGCTCAATTGTCGTTTCAACATAAACCACATAAGTGTCGCCGCTTGACGATTCAATCAGACTAGCGCAAATAAGCTCGTCGCTGTCAAGACGATTATTTTTATAAAACTCAGTTACTATTTCGCTGTCGCCCTCTAAAAGCTCACTTCTAAGCTTATACATACTCTCGCCGTACTTCTGATAAACGTCGTCGTAAAGGAAAGAAAACCTTCCCAGATTGTTTTCAACTGTTGTTATATTTCCTGAAGAATCGGTTACAACTATACAAACGCCGTTTTTAAACGCAAGGCTTGAAATAACGTCCTCCATATCTGGACTGTCGATTTCCTTACCGACCTCAACACATATCTCCTCAGCACTTCTGATTTTTGAAGCTCGGTAATAGCTTTCAAGAAAGAAAAACTGAATTGCCCACATAAAAAGCATTATTGCTAAAGCAAAAAGAGTAAAGTACAGCCAGACTATTGTGCTAAGGCTGTGCGATTTCGGACTAAACACATTTTTTACTCTTTGAAAAAAGCCAGGCTTGTTGGATTTGGTTTTAGCAGATTTTTTCAAACTTGTATCCCATTCCCCTCAAAGTTACTATAAGGTTTCTGTATTCGCCTAAGCTGTTTCTGAGCATTTTAATGTGAGTATCAACCGTTCTGTCGTCACCGTAAAAGTCATATCCCCATACCTCCTCCAGAAGCTTATCTCTTGAAAGAGCGATGTTCATATTCCTTACCATATAAAACAGCAGATCGTACTCCTTTGGGGTCATCTGGACCTTTTCGCCGTTTACCAAAACCTCACGAGCGGTAAAGTTTATAGTAAGGCCCTTGTAGGTAATTACCTCCTCGTCGCCGCCCGAACCGAAGGACGAGCGCTTCATAACAGCGTGAATACGAGCGATAAGCTCCTTTGGTGAAAACGGCTTTACAACGTAGTCGTCTACTCCGATTTCAAAGCCGAAAAGCTTGTCGTACTCCTCGCCTCTTGCAGACAGCATTATTACAGGCGTCGACTTGGTCTTTCTGATTTCCTTGCAAGCAGAAAAGCCGTCAAGTCTTGGCATCATAATATCCATTACTATAATGTCAACGTCATTGTCATTAGCCTTTGTAATAGCGTCCATTCCGTCCTCTGCTTCAATTACATCAAAGCCGTCGAACTCCGCATATTCCCTTACAACATCACGGATTTTTTTCTCATCATCAACAATTAGTAGCGTTGGCATAGTCTTTGACCTCCCATTTTTATTTTGTCAATTTAATAATAAAGGCTCTTTGTGTTTGTTGTGTGACGATTGCAAAAATATTTTTGCATAAAAGTCACCTGTCCCCAGAAACTCAGCTGTTAAATGTCATTTTTACCTTAACGATTTCGCTGCCAGAGGGAAGCTTGAAGTGCATTCCCCAGCCGCCAGCTCCTGAGCTTGTGTAGGCTGTCATATCGTTAAACTGTGCAGTACCGTAAACCATATCGTTAGCAAGTGCCATAAAGAGGTAAATAAGCGGGAACTGCTCGCCGTGGGTGTGACCGCTGAAGGACAGGTCAGCGCCCGAAAGCGACAGGTCTTCAAGTCCTAAGGGCTCGTGAGCTAAAACAATTATAGGGTTACTCTTATTGATATTGTTTTCTTCAATTATCTCGTCTACTGGCATAGGATTTTCGTAATAGCTCTTTCGGCCGATAATTGTAATATCGTCAGCAATAGTTACAGCTTCATCCCGAAGAACTGCGATTCCTGCCTGCTCAAAGTAGCTATCGACATCGGGAGAGGAAATATAATACTCGTGATTGCCGTATACGAAAAAGGTGCCGTACCTGCTTTCAAGCCTTGAAAACTCAGCTATCATAGTTGAAATATCGGCGTCACTTGTTGATTCGTCGATTATATCGCCTACCATAAAGATTACGTCAGGCTCCATAGAATTTATGCTGTCAACCAGGTCGTCAAGCTTGTCAGCGAAAAGTCCCGTTCCTAAATGCGTATCCGAAATCATAACGGCAGTAAGGCTATTGTTAGTTGAAACTTCGTCAAATTCTATACTAATATCCTTCTCACGAAGTATGCCCATATTTATGTAGCCAAAAATACTAAGAATAAGTGTTAAACAAAGGGTAGCTGTGGGCAGGATTTTTTTGTGCTTAATTATTCTTGTAAACCTTGACTTCGGAGAAATTTTTCCTGCAAAAAAAGAGATAACCGCTCTGAGAACAAAAATTACAGACGAGTAGATTATTACCACAAAGTAAGCGGCTGAGTAAAAGAGCATCGCTTTATGCAAAAAGCCTGAAGCTTTACCTGAAAACGCCAGGCAGACGACAAACAAAGCTATAAGAATAACCTGAATCAACCAGTAGATTAACCCTGGCAGCTTAAAGCTTCGCCACAGCTTATAATACGTGACGATTGAAACCAGCAAAAATGCCAGAACAACAAGCGGCAGGATAACTGCAAATATATAAAACAAGGCTATCACTTCCTATTTTTGAATATCAGAAAAAAATCCCTATGCTCACGGCACAGGGATTTTGGAGGCGCCACCCGGATTTGAACCGGGGATCAAGGTGTTGCAGACCTACGCCTTACCACTTGGCTATAGCGCCCTATAGAATAATATGAAAAGATATGAAAAAAATTCATTGGTGCCTCCGGACGGAATCGAACCATCGACACGGGGATTTTCAGTCCCCTGCTC
>JAJQIH010000018.1 GCA_021199305.1 Ruminococcus sp. | reverse complement strand
CTGCAAATTCAGAGCAAGCCTTCGCTTGCTCTTTTTTATTCCACAACCCATATTGACATTTTTCCAGGATATGCTATAATTTTCAAAGATTTAAAATACAGGAGAGAACATCACATGACATTGACCTATAAACACACTAAATACGCATCATATATAGGCTATATAACACAAGCTATCGTTAATAATCTTTCGCCGCTTTTGTTTGTTTCCTTTCAACGGGAATTTTCGCTGACGCTTGATAAAATAAGTCTGCTTATAACGGTTAACTTTGCTACTCAGATAATAACGGATATAATTGCAACAAAGCTTATTGACAGGATAGGATACCGAGCTTCCTGCGTCGGAGCGCATATTTTTGCTGTGCTGGGACTTGTGGGGTACTCGTTTTTGCCGTTTGTAATTTCTCCGTTTGTAGGACTTGCCGCTTCGTCGGTGATGTGCGCTGTCGGAGGAGGCTTGACAGAGGTTTTAATCTCGCCCGTTATCGAAGCGTTGCCAGGAGATCAGAAGGAAAGCGCTATGAGTATGGCTCACTCGTTTTACTGCTGGGGTCAGGTTCTGGTTGTGCTCCTTTCAACCGCATATTTTAACATAGTAGGAATAGGAAACTGGCGTTTTTTGCCGTTGATATGGGCACTGATTCCGTTTTTCAATATTTTCTTCTTCTCGAAAGTTCCAATAAGAGAGCTATGCGAGGATACGGAACCAGTACCGCTCAGAAAGCTCTTTTGCATAAAGGCGTTCTGGTTGTTTCTGGTGCTGATGATTTGCGCTGGTGCAAGCGAGCTTGCTATGAGCCAATGGGCGTCGCTTTTTGCCGAAGATGGACTTGGAGTTAATAAGACGCTCGGCGATTTAATGGGGCCGTGTGCGTTTGCGTTTTTAATGGGTCTGTCAAGGCTTTTCTTTGGAATTTTCGGCTCGAGAATTAATCTGAAGCGGTTTATTATCGCAAGCGGAGTTTTATGTGTATTAAGCTATCTGACGGCAGTTTTTGCGCCAATTCCGATTGTAAGCCTTATCGGCTGTGCCGTTTGCGGACTATCGGTTGGAATAATGTGGCCTGGAATTTATAGTCTGGCCGCTCAGCGTTACCCAGAAGGCTCTACCGCTATGTTTGCGCTACTAGCTCTTGCGGGCGATATAGGCTGCCTTTCAGGTCCGACGCTTTCAGGCTTTGTAGCCGATTCTCAGGGAAGCATAAAGACAGGACTGCTTGCAGCGGGTATATTCCCCGTAGTTCTGGTTGTTGGAATATTATTTTTAAAGGTAAAAAAGAGAGGTAACTGATGATTGAGGAGTTTTCGCGAACACAGCTTCTTTTAGGCGATGCCGCACTAAGTCGCCTTGCAAGCTCTCATGTAGCGGTTTTCGGAATCGGCGGAGTTGGCAGCTATACTGTTGAAGCGCTTGCCCGAAGCGGAATTGGTAAGCTCGATATAATTGATAACGATAAAGTTTCAAAAAGTAACATCAACCGACAGCTTTACGCCTTGCACAGCACAGTTGACGAATACAAAACAGACGTTGCTAAAAAGCGTATTCTGGATATAAATCCGAACGCAGAAGTAAACGCTTATAAAACCTTCTTTTCGCCCGAAACGACATCGGGCTTTGACTTTACAAAGTACGATTATATAGTAGACGCAGTTGACACAGTCACCGCAAAAATTGAGCTTGTAATGGCGGCTGACAAAGCAGGAATTCCGATAATAAGCTCGATGGGCGCTGGAAATAAGCTCGACCCGACAGCGTTTGAGGTCGCAGATATTTACAAAACCTCCGTTTGCCCTCTCGCAAGGGTAATGAGATACGAGCTAAAGCGAAGAGGCATAAAAAAGCTCAAGGTGGTTTATTCAAAGGAGCCGCCGATAAAACGCTTTGAAGAGAACGAAGTAAAACGTGTTCCTGCAAGCGTTGCGTTTGTGCCGTCCGTCGCCGGACTTATCATTGCAGGAGAGGTTATCAAAGAGTTAGCAAGCAGCGATAAACAATAGAATATCTCAGAACACAAAAATATCCCCACGCCGAGTGAGGATATTTTTTGTGAGTTTATTTTTAGAGAGGGAAAACTCAAAAGATAATTTATAGTGGTAAATCTCTCTTCTTGAAGCGAACTGCTCCGACTGCGTAGCAGACTATTGCAACGCCTACAAGAATGAGAAGCTTCCATACAAACGCATAGTCAACTGAACCCGAGCCGACAGTTGAAAGTGAGTCAATGTCGTAAAGACCGACCAAAGTTAAATTGTTAAAGTAGCCTATCTCTTCAACTCCCATTCCCATATCGACCATCATATCCGAGCCGAACATTCCAAGGAGTGAAGCGAGGAAGAACCATACTGAAAGTCCTCCGCCGAACGCCATAGAGCTTCTGCTGCGGTTGAATATACAGCTGCCCAAATAGCAAATAGATGCTACAGCTTCGGCCAGAATATACATTCCTACGTACAGTGCGAGCAGCGAAGCTACATCTACAGTATCGTAGAAAATTTGTGTGGAGATTATTTTTGAAACACAAACTATCGCGATGATTATAAGCGGGACAAAAATCATAAACAGCATCTGAGTTTTGGCAACTGCAGAACGCTTGGTCGGCGTTGATAAAACATAAGCCATAGAGCCTTTATCAACCTGGTCGACAACAAGAGAATTAGCAAGAAATACAAGCAGCAAAAACATCGGAAGCAAGCCGACTACTGTATAGTACATCTGATTCATCATAACACTAGGGTCCATAGACATCATAGTGTCAATCATTTCAGAGTCGATTCCCATACTTTCAAACATAACATCCATCATGCCCTGTATGGTCAGATCATCTCCAGTAAAGTAGCCTTCGCTTTGCATTAAGACATAGTTGTATTCAAATTCCTGCACATAAGTGTCTATTGAAACACTGCTCTGTGAAAGCCCGTCGATTGACGCCTGAAATCCGTCTACAGAGAGGGATAAATCTCCTTCGGCGTTCAGCATTGTAAATGCTGTTTCGTAAGCTGTTTTGTCGTCAGATTCTACGAAATCCGAATAAGACAGCTCAGCGCCGCTTAATTCATCGTACTGCGCCATTGCGCCAAGATAGGTGTAAAATTCCGTCTGGTATTCGGTTATATCCTCGCTTGAGGTACCAACACCCACAATGCTCATAGCGTAGTTCATAACATTAGTCATAAGAAGCATTACAAGCGTAATTGCTAAAATCAGCACAATATTCGACCTGATATTTTGCTTCATCAGCGGTCCTGAAAAATGCTTGGTTACCTTTGTTTCCATTTCTATTTAGCTCCTTTCTCATACATCTTAATAAAGTAATCCTCCAGCGTGATTTTGTTTTCGTGAAGCGAGCAAATTGAGTAGCCTTTTAAAATTGCAAGAAACTCGTTTATATCGCTGGTCGGGAACTCAACTCTGCAGGTGTCCTTTTCAAGTGTTGGTGAAAACTGCGTGTTGCTTGCAAATTTAGCCGCTTCATCGCTACTGTTAAAGGTAATGGTGTAGTCTTTAGTCTTGCTGTGACGAAGGTCGTAAAGGTTTGCAACATCTACAATTTTTCCGTCCTTTATCATTGCAACTCTGTCGCACACCTCTTCAATTTCCTCGAAAATGTGGCTTGACATAAATACGGTGTGTCCCTTTGCTTTTTCTTCACGAATCAGCTCGAGGAACGAATCACGCATCAGCGGGTCAAGGCCTGTAGTAGGCTCGTCAAGCACCAATATATCCTTTTCACCCATAAGCGCCGCAACGATAGCAGTTTTCTGCTTCATACCTTTACTCATTCGCTTAAGATTAGCTGTTGGGTCAAGCTGCAGCATCTCAATGATGTGATTCATATAAGTGTAATCTGTAACTCCGAGATATTCAGCCTGTGACTTTAAAAAAGCAGTTCCGGTCGGCAAGGAAGGAAACGCAATCTCGCCTGGAATATAGCTTACATCCTTCATAATCTCGGGCGCTTTTTTCCAGGAATCCAAGCCGAGTATGCTTGATTGTCCGCCGTCAGGCTTGATAAATCCCATCATACTGCGAATTGTGGTAGTCTTTCCCGAACCGTTAGTACCGACGTAGCCAAAAACCTCGCCCTTTTTAATTTCAAGATTTATGTCAAATATTCCACGGCCGTAGCCATAGTCCTTTGTAAGACCTTCGGTTTTAATAATAGTATCGCTCATTGTCTTACCCCCTCGAAAGTTTTATCTTCCTTGTAGAACTTCATAAAGTAGTCCTCAAGGGTAAACGGAAACTCGTGAAAGTCCTCAACATTAAGCGTTGATATATCCGAAATCAGACCGCCCAGCTGCTCCTCCTTGATTCGCACTCTTGCTCTGAGCTTTTTCTCATTAACAGACGAAAAGTTATAGTCGAGTTTTTTGAGCCGCTCAAAGGAATCGTTGTCCCGAACGGTAATACGGTAAATTTTATCGCTTTCCTTCTTTAATTGCTCGGCGACAAACTCTGAAACAATCTTTCCGTCCTTGATGATTGCGATTCTGTCACAGGTAGCGTCAACCTCGTGGAAAATATGAGAGGACAGGAAAATTGTTTTTCCTCGCTTCTTTTCTTCGAGAATATAGTCGATAAATGTTTGCTGCATTATCGGGTCAAGACCAGACGTCGGTTCGTCGAGAATCAGAATCTCAGGGTCGTGCATAAACGCTGTGACGATAGCAAGCTTTCTCTTTACGCCAAGGCTCATTCTCTTTGTGTCCATATTCGGGTCAAGCTCAAAGCGTTCAAGAAGCTTTTTCAAAAAGCTGTCGTCGGTCAAGTGCCGCATTTTCTTCATCATATCAAGAAACGCAGAACCTGTAATTCCTGACGGAAGGGCAATTTCGCCAGGCAGATAGCCGACCGTGTTCTGAAGCTCGGCTGCGTGCTTCCAGCTATCCTTGCCGCAGACTGCGGTGCTTCCGCTTTGCGGCTTTGAAAAGCCCATCAAATGTCGTATGCTTGTTGTCTTTCCTGCGCCGTTAGGACCTAAAAAGCCGTAGCATTCGCCTTCGTTTACCGATATGTTAATATCGAAAACGCCTCTGCCATGACCGTAATCCTTAGTCAAATGTGATAAATCAATAACAGACATTTTCATTTCCTTTCTACTTGAATTATACAACAAGTTGTTGTATAATGTATATTAACAGATTGCAATAAGATTTGCAACAACACATTTCAAAAAGTTGTTGTATGGGAGGACTATTATGAACAAGAAAACTGCCGCCTCGGATAAAACAAGAAAAAAGCTGAAGGAAGCCTTTTTAGAGCTTTATGCCAGCGGAGGGATGTCCAGCATAACGGTAGGCGCAATTACCAAAAAAGCTGGATACAATCGCTCTACCTTTTATAATTATTACGATGATATTCCGAGTATGCTTGACGAGATTGAGAACACGCTGATAGATGATATGAAGCCTAAAATCACAAAAGCCTTTTCAAACGGAATACCAATGGACTTAAACGCTGTATTCCCGATGATGTTTTCGGTTTTTGAACAGTACAGCTACACCCTCTACATTCTGCTTGTCAGAAACAGCAATATAGATTTCAGAAAAAGGCTGAAACGAATGCTACAGGAACCGTTGACGGAAGTTTTCAGAAATCAGATCAGCGAGGAACAGACGGAGTACGTCCTGACTTTTGTTATATCCGCCGGCCTGGGAATGATTGAATATTGGTACGAAACGGACAAGAAAAGCTCGCCGGAAGATTTTATGACAATTTGCCACTCGCTTATCGCAAACGGCGTATTCGGACAGCTCGGCGGGTAAAGATTTTTTAAAACTGAAACCAACCCTGCTCTCACCTTATAAGTGGGAGCAGGGTTGTGTGGTTTGAGATGTATTAGGGGGAAGAAAAAAAGAGCAAGCCAAGGCTTGCTCTGAAAAAGGAGAGGAGAATTATTTATAAAGGATAGGTTTCCAGAAGGGTTTCTTTGAGCTTGTAAAATTTATCAATGCACTCCTCGGAACCTCCAAAGAACTCGTTATCCTTAGCGTATTTATATTTTGTTACTGAACCCATGTCCGCATCCTCGTCAACGGTCAGCGGAGTGCTTTGCGTTTCGCTGTATGAAAACAAAGGTGAAATCGTAAGCATAGCTGTTGTATACAGCTTCTCATGCGTCAGAATCTGATCCGTTAAAAATGCCAGATACTTGTCGCCTACTGTCATTGTATTTACAAAGCAAAAGTTCACTCCTAATGAATCGGATTCCTTGGGTAGCACGTCCTCATCAGTTTCAGTACCGCTATTTGCATAAAGCATAGTATTTCCAGGAGCAACTTGTATTACATCGCCCACCTTTAATTTATCGGTATTGAAGGTTTTCACTACCCTTACCTCTTGCCTCAGTCCATAGTTACCTACCTCTGCTTCTTTGATGGCTTCTATGCATACAATATTGTAGTTCTCAGCTTCGTCCAAAATCATTTCGGTAGTGCTGTCCATCAATGATTCAGGGAAAATTCCAACGTAGCTCTCATCCAAATCAAACTCTATGAAGCTGTTTTTGGTAATAACGCCGATAATAGCGCAAATAACAAAGACGGCAGTAGTTATAACCAAAATCGTTCTAGCTCTCATCAATTATGCCTTCTTTCAATACACCGTTTGAAATGTAGAACACCTTATCCGCCAACAATCTTATATCTTCTTTATTGTGGCTTGCCAGCAGAATCAATGCGCCTCTTTCTTTTTCTTCGGTAATTATATTTCTTACATCCTCAATTCCATCTTCGTCAAGTCCGTTTGTCGGCTCGTCAAGGAAAATTACATCAGGCTTTTCCATTATTGCCTGCGCAATTACTATTCTCTGCTTCATTCCGAGAGAATATTTTCTGAAGGTACGCTTGTCCTTAGGGTCAAGTCCTACTCTTGTTATAGCGTCTGCTATTTGCTCGTCTGTTATCTTTTTGTTGATATTAGCGAGAAGCTTTAAGTTCTTCATACCAGTATATTCAGGATACAAGCCGGCGTTTTCAAGAATTATACCCATACTTGGCAAAAACGGCATATCCTTGTGCAGCTCCTTATCATCCAAAAAGATACTTCCCGAATCAATTTTCATAAGGCCTGAAAGGGCACGAAACAGCATTGTCTTTCCGCTTCCGTTTCTTCCGACAAAGCCGTATACCGTTCCGCTTTCAAGCTCGAGATTTATATTACTTAATATAGTTTTCTTCCTGATGCTTTTGCAAACATCTTTTGCTATCAATTTCATTAGTTTCCTCCTGTTTCCCTGTTCGTGGCAATAAATTCAACATTCTTTGCTACTATGCAGCCGATAATTACAACCACTACACTTATTGCTGCAAAAAGCACCACTGAAAAATTCAAATCAAAATCAATCCCAATATATCTGGAGATGAGCTTGTTTACAGATTCAATTTTACTTGTGTGCCAGCTGAGATTGAGATGTGCCAATGGGTCGATTTTAATAAGCACGGGGTTTTTAGCAACAAGATCTACGTCATATATGCTTCTTGACTCTCCGAGCTCAAACATTTTATTTCTTATTGTAAAGAACAGCGCCATACAAGCAAGCTCTATCCCTGCAACCACACCATAGCCTACAGAGCTTGTAAACTTTATTGATATTATATTTACGAGCATACTGGTCAGAAACAACCACAGTGAGGTAATTGCCAGATAATACACCAGCAAAATAATCGAAGTTTTGTCAAAGATAACATTGTTTGTTATCATCGCTAAAGCAGTACCAGCTAAAAGCTCCGACAAAAGAAATACAAAAATCTGTGGTATCAGAAGCAATGTTTCCTTTAAAAACCACTTAACCTTATTGTTCGTTCTTGAAAAGAAATAAACGCTGGCATTACAAAAATGCTTATATATATGAGTGCCATATATTGCCTGAAACAGCAGCAGCGGGAAATTCCATTGAACCAGAACCACAAGGTTAGTATTTTCGAGTCCATATTGTGATTGACTGAAACGAAGTATTATATCAGAAAAGGTAAAATCTTCGTTATAAACTAAAATTGCAAGATTACAAAGAATGCCGCATACAACGCCTATAATTATCGTCTTTAAAGTTGACTTCAATTCAAACAGTCCTCCCGGCTTCTCTTCTCAATAATAATCAATGTCACTATAAGCAGCACCGCCAGGACAATCAGATATCCCGGGAGAGTTTTTCCTTCGCTGGAATCATACAATTTAAAATAAGAACCGTAATATGTATTGTACGAAAGTTTTAAAAAGTCTCCTAAAACAGACAAGAGAAACATAACAAAATACAATGGAATAAATACAAGCAGTTTAAACTTCATAAATCTGAAGGTTGAAAAAGCATATGAAAATGAAGCAAATATTCCAGAAGCAACGCC
Source organism: Ruminococcus sp. (assembly GCA_021199305.1). GTDB lineage: Bacteria > Bacillota > Clostridia > Oscillospirales > Ruminococcaceae > UMGS1601. The sequence continues at coordinate 1,340 of JAJQIH010000018.1, read as the reverse complement.
AAACAGCAATACGAAAAATACGCTGTAAACGTATTCGTTTTTAAAGTATAGTGTGCTGAACAAGAAACGACCAGCATACTCTTCAACTTTAAAATCGCTCATAGCCATCATTCGTTCTGCCGACAATGGGAACGCAATACAATTTAAAGCAATTTCGATTAAAAAGGGAATCGCAAAAATAATAAATGTTGTAATAAAAGTCGCAAAGAACTTTCCGTAGAAATAATTTCTTCTTCCAAATCTGGTCTGGATGTAAATTTCTTCACCTGAATTTCTATCCTTAACGTAAGAAAAAGCAGCCGGTATTACAACGAGCAATGGAAAGCATTGGGAAAAGTATGTAGCTTCCATACCGGTACGACCTTGATAATTTAAAACCGAGAGATACATCGGGTTATACATTTTAACAGAATAAGCGCCGTAGCACAAAACCACGTTATATATAAAATTTGCCACCACTACAGCCAACATAGCAAAGAAGAAGAAAACGGTTATCTTTTGCTGAAAGAGCAAATGCATCTGACTTCTTATGGATTTAAATAGCATAATAAAACCTCTATTCTACTTACAGAGCATTTGAAATAGCATCTACATCGGCGGCTAAATCAGCGTCATTGCCTCTGTACTGGAATCTTATATCAGAAGCGTCCAAACAGCCTTCTTTAATGTCAATACGCTGTCCGCCAGTACCCTCCTCCAACGTACAAGTACTAGTAATAGCTTTACCGTTCTCATTGATAACCCTAACTTGAACATACTTATAGTTATCTTTTACTTCAAGAACAGGATATACTGCATTCACCTTTACCCTTACATAGCTATACTTTTGTGTTCTTGTTAAGGCGGGTCTTGTGTTCCAAACCTGTCCTGTTTGTACTCTAAATGTTTCTCTCTGGTAGGTAGCCGAAGAACTAACCCCTACAAACATACCGACCAGCATAATCATACAAGCTGTCGTTGCCAACACTTTTCCAAAGAATTTTTTTATATAATTCTTTCTCCTATAAAATAATATATTCGATTAAAAGGCTAATCTTTTAATCTGTTATAAGTATAGCACTTTTTCAAATTTTGTCAATTAAATTTTTCAGAATTTTTACATATATTTATCACAATTCCGTATAGGTTCATCATACGATATTCACACTCGCTTTTGTCGCATTTTTCTGCAAAATAGATATATTTGTCACGATTTTGGCTAAAATTATTAAATCTGAATTTCCGGCAACAAAAAAAGTCCCTCATTCGGGACTGATTTTGATATTATTTGCATATTTTCAATTGCTATTTTAGCGGAATTGCTGGAGAGTATTGTGAGGAGGTTCTTTATACCATCTTCT
>JAJQIH010000044.1 GCA_021199305.1 Ruminococcus sp. | reverse complement strand
TATTTGGAGTTGTTTTTCTTCTTTTTCTGTCAACTATCTATTGTAACATAACATTCAGGCGCAAAAGAGAAAAAAGCCCGACATTTTTCTGTCGGGCAGATAGTTTTATGCGTTTGCAGGAGCTTGCTCTTTTCTTCTTGCGAGGTCTTTTCTGAACAGCAGCTTGAAAACTGTACGGATAAGCGGCTGAATAAAGAAAAGCTGGCTGAAGAAGGCAAATGGGAAATTAAAGCATACAAGCTTTACCCAGTTTGCTAAAAGAGTAAGTACGTTAAATCCCATATAGTAAGGATAGTACATAATTGCTGCTATAAAGCTCATAGCAGGACACATAAGAGCAACAGTAGCAGAAATTACTGCTGTTTCAAACATCATCGGATCGGTTGTTTTGATGTTAAACGCCTTGGCTGCAAGCTTAAAGGAGCAAGGACTTCCCATTACTACTTCAAGCAGGTAGGCAAAGCAAAACTCAATCAGGATAACCGCCCAGATAGGCAGGTATTGACCGAACATCATAACTCCGCCCTGCTTGTTAATTGCTTCAAGCACGCTTGTTGCATTGTTTGCTTCCATCAGTGCTGAGCCGTTTACTACATACAAGCTGTAGAAAACATAAGCATGAACTGTGACTAATACTGTCAGGAAAGCAAAAACCATTCTCTGAAATTGATTTCTTGGCATAAAAAAATTCTTCCTTTCATTTTTGCACAAAAATAACACATACCGCGCCTTGGGGCATAAAAACTGACTATTTAGTACCGTAATCAGATTTACACGCAAAGAGCGCAACATGTGTCGTTCAAATGTGCTATTTAGTTACTAATATTGCTGTTTTGAAATTTCAGCCTAAATATTATAGCACAAGAAAAAAATTTTGTCAAATTTCAAAATACCTCTTGACAAGCAATACCTCGTGTGATATAGTATTACTTGTAAGGAGGTAATGTAATGGATGCAGGAATAAAGCATGGACTTTTAGAGGCAAGCGTTCTGACAGCACTTTACCGTCAGGATTCTTACGGATACAGAATCATTAAGGATATAAGTCCGTATATGAAGATTTCAGAATCTACCCTCTACCCTATTTTGCGGCGGCTTGAAGCTGGAAATTATCTGAGCGTATATTCTGTTGAACACAACGGCAGGCTCAGAAAATACTATAAAATAACTCCAACTGGCAAGAAAAAGGTTATCGACTTTTTGGCCGAATGGGACGAGGTTATGAATGTCTACAAATATATTATTGAGGAAACGAGGGAACGAGAAGATGAATAAAAACGAGTTTTTATTTGAGCTTTCAGGGCGGCTCGAACATCTGCCTGAGGAGGAAGCTTTAAAGACTATAAATTATTATTCTGAAATGATTGACGACAGAATTGAGGACGGCGAAAGCGAAGACGCAGCTGTCAGCGCTATTGGAAGCATTGATGATATTGTACTTGAAGCTTCAGGACAAGGGGCAGAACCAAAATCAGGCTTTGCTAAATTAAGCCGTGGTACAAAGGCGATTATAATAGTTCTTATAATACTAAGCGCGGTTATATGGCTGCCTGTTGCGGCGGGAATATTAAGCATTTTAGTAGGGGTAGCGGCAGCGGTAATTTCGGTTATAATTTCGCTGTTTGCAATTTGCTTGTCGTTTGCGCTATCTGCTGTCGGACTGGTTGTGATAACGCCGATTTACATTTATCTGGGTAAGCCGTTTCTGGCGGCACTTGCATTCAGCTCAGCGCTTATTCTTGCAGGACTTGCGATTATTCTCTTTATCATAAGCGTTTTTGTTACAAAGAAGCTATGGAAATTCGTAAGATTTTTGTTCAGGAAAACAATTGAGCTAATCAAAAGAAAGGGGCGTGCAAAGTAATGAACAGAACGGTAAAATGGTTTATAGCGGCAGGAATACTTATCGCCGCAGGAATTATAGCACTTGGGGTATCGTTTGTTGTAAGCGGTTTTGACGTATCAGCTTTTTCATCGGAATCGGAAATGACTGAGCGTGAAGAAACATTTTCCGCAGGCACGGTTTCGTCAATCAGCATAAACGCTGACTTCAAGGACGTTGAAATCACAAGCAGCGAGGACAATAATATTGTAGTTTCCTGCTACGAGAGCGAGAGAGTTACATTTTCTACAAAGGTTTCTGATGAAGGTAAGCTTAGTATTGAAGTAAGCGACAGCAGAAATTGGTACGATTATATACTTCCTACATTCAGCTTTGCTGAGGAAAATACAAACTCTCTTATAATAGCTCTGCCTGACATGGCTTTGGACAGCTTGAAGGTTGAAACCTCCAGCGGAAATATTTCAAGCAGTAAAGTAAGCTACTCCCCTATTGATAACTGCAGCATCTACAGCGATACTGGAGATATTGAGCTTAGCAATATAGAAAGCGGACTTGAAATTACTTCATCCTGCGGAAATATTACAGTTTCAGACGCAGTGTTGAGTAATGGCGATGGAATAACGCTCAACACAAGCAAAGGTGATATTGAGCTTTCAGGCATTGAAGCTTCCTGTATCGACGCACGGACATCAACCGGAAATATCGTCGCATCTGATATTTCCTCATACGATTCTTTTGCAATAGTAAGCGAGCATTTGAAATTTAATTCTGACAGCGGAGATATTAAGCTTTCAAAGATTAAAGCACGAAGTGTTGAAGCAAATACCGAAAGCGGAGATATTGAGGGCGATGAAATTTCGCCATACTATTATACATCCTGTCAGGAGGTAGAATTCAGCTCAAGCAGCGGTAACATTTCACTTGAATCATCTTACGCTGTAGCAATAAATGCACACACATACAGCGGCGACGTCAAGCTTCACGATATTGACGGAGAGGAATTTAATGTAAGCACTACCAGCGGAAATGTTACAGCATCGCTTATCGGAGAGAGTTACGATTACATTTTTAATCTTGTAACCGACAGCGGCGACACGTTTATTGACGGTAATACACAATTAACAGGAGATAAGAAGTTTAACGCAGAAACTTCAAGCGGAGATATTGACGTTTACTTTTCACAGATAGAAACTACAGAACAATAAAATAATTCGTAATTTCTTGTAACGAAATCGGGTTTTCGTTGTCTAATAAGTGAGTACTCAATAAGACCCGAAGGAGAAGGATTATGCAAGGCAGAAATAAGGCAATTGACGAAAATATTTTAAGCGGCGAATACAAAGCTGTTTATCGCTATGCCCTTTCGCTTTGCAAAAACGAGCAGGACGCTGAGGATATAGCTTCAGAGACGTTTCTCAAGGCTTTGAAATCAAAGGACAGCTTCAAGCAGGAAAGCAGCCTGTACACCTGGCTTTGCGCTATAGCTAAAAATATCTGGCTTAACACCTTAAAGAAAAGGCAGAAAGCCGCTTCAAGTGATAGCTTAGAGCAGATGGCGAGCGAAGGCAGTTCTTTTGAAGACATAATTGACGACAAGGAAATTGCAATGTCGATTCACAAGGTGCTTCACGAGATTTCAGAGCCGTACAAGGAGGTATTTTCATTAAGAGTGTTCGGACAGCTTTCCTTCTCTGAGATAGCCTTACTTTTCGGCAAGACCGACAGCTGGGCAAGGGTCACATACCACAGGGCAAGAAAAATGATTTCAGTTAAACTTGGAAAGGACGGATTGTTATGAGTAAGGACAAGAAAAAGACGCTCGACTGCGAGGTTGTTCGCGACCTTCTGCCGCTTTACTACGATAATGTTGTAAGCGAAAAGACAGCAACACTTATTGAGGAGCATATTCAGGAGTGCGATGAGTGTATGCGGGAGCTTGAAAGCTTAAAGCAGGCACCGAAGATTAAAGAAACGCAGGAGAGCAAGGCAAAGGTTGATTTCAAAAAGGCGCTAAAAAAGCTCAGACGCAAGGGCGTTGTAATAGGCGCAGTAGTTGTAGCTTGTGTAGTCGCAATATTTTTCGCAGGAAAATATCTGCTGACGGAAGCACCGATAAAAGAAGTTTCAGAGGACGAATTTGAAGCGGTACACGTTTACAAATTTGATTACGACAGGACGGACGGAAGCGGATACTTTTTCCTCTTGCACTACCCTATTTCGATTATGTCGGGTCAGACGTCGTTTACCCACGAAGTGAATGGCGATACGCTGGAAATTGAATTTAAAAAGGCGATGTTTACGACCTGGTCGGATGATAACACCAATTACACTTATGAAATTTATACGATTGACTCAGATGAGGATTACTCATCAATTACTATAAACGGAAACGAGGTATGGAATGAAGAAACGAACGAAGAAGCTCCAGAGTATGTAGATTATTACAACCAGTTTGAACACTCAGACGACGTAACCGGCTGGTCGATTTACGGCGACGATACGATGGGTGCAGAGCTTTCAAACGGTGATTTGCTTTATTGGAACATAGAAAACGGAGAAGTGATTAATCTGGACGTGGAGTCTTAAAATCTTTAATTTAGAGTTCCCCTGATATAGTATATTTTGCAAGGACCGCTGGCACGGGAGTGTCGGCGGTTTTTGTATATTATCACGAAATTTCTGAAATTTCTGAATACTATTTTCGTCATAATTCCAAACAGATTTTCTCGAATGCCGATATATTTACCTGAACGCCGTTTGATGAGCATATATTATAGAATTTCAAACTGCTTTTGTTTAGGTTCAACAATTTTGTCTTGATTTGAGCTTACTTTTTTGTTATACTTCAATTAAGAGAAAAATAAACTGACTAAGGTGGGGATTTAAATGATTAAAATTGCGATAGCTGACGATGAGCAAAGTGTAAGAGAGCGGATAATGCTATATCTTAGCAAATACTTTGATATCAAGCCGTACAAATATGAGGTAGTCCCCTTTTCAAGCGGTGAAAAGCTGCTTGCGAGCGAAATGAACTTCGATCTGATATTTTTAGACGTTGAAATGGAGCCGCTCAACGGTATAGAAACAGCAATAAAAATCAGGAAGAAGGATCTGACAGTTCCGATTGTGTATGTAACAAGCTACTCGAAGTATTGGCGGACAGCATACAAGGTTCACGCATTCGGATTTCTTGAAAAGCCGCTTGAGGTAAACGATCTGTTTAATGTGATGAACGACTTTTTTGAAATTCAGTCAAATCAGACAGGCAACTCTATAAGTCTAAGAACGGACGAGGAAACGATAGTTTTGGACTCGGACAGCATATATTATTTTCTTATCGGCAAGAACAGAACCTGCACAGTATTTATGGAGAACAAGAACTATATTGTCAAGGAAAACTTAAATTCAATCTACGATCAGCTTGACAAGATTCAATTTTACAGAGCGCACAGATGCTGTATTATAAATCTCAAATATGTAGTGAAAATCAACGGCTTTGATGTATATATGTCAAACGGAGATATTTTACCCATTGCGCAGAAGCGTAAAAAAGAGTTCTTTGAAGCGCTTCACGTTTACATTCACACCCACAAATGATAAAGTTTAAAGGAATGGTAAATTTATGTCAGATGTTATTTCGCAAATAAGCGTTACGGTTTTAGCCGTCGTTGTATATGTTTTTACCTACCGCTGCTTTAATCATGTCTACACAAAAAGGTACAGCTCTCCCCTTCCGTATATTATAGCGTTTGCGCTGGCACTTATAATTGCAAGGATAATAAATCAGCTGAATATTGCGGTGCTGAATCTTGTAATAACTTATGCGCTGTTTAATATCCTGTCGTTTGTTTTGTACAAAAGCAGCGTCAAGAGAAAGGTTCTTCACAACATAATTATTTACTTTATCCCCTTCTTTGCAGAGCTTGTAAGCTCGTCTATCTGGTCGATTGCTACAAACGAGCTTGGGTACCTTGAAGCGTTTTCAAACACTTATATGCTGGTAATAAGCAATCTTTTGAATATTATGCTGCTGCTGCCGCTTTACAAGGTGTATTTTACTTTTGTAAAAAACGACGATTTGCAAATGCTTCCGTACAGCGAGGTATTAGTATTATTGCTGATGACGTTATTTGAGTTTTTTGTTCTGGGACAGTTTTTCCTGAGAATGCAGACCAGATCAGACGGAATTATAATGATTATTCTGATGATTGGATTTTTGCTTCTCAACGCTTTTATTTCGGTAATTATAGGAAGGCTTGCAAGCGAATATAAAAACAAGTACGAGCTAAAACTTGCGAGAATGCAAAACGACATTCAGCTGACCCACTACAACGAAATGAACAGCAAGTACAAGGAATCAAGAAAGGCAATTCACGATATAAAGCGGCACATTGACGTTATCACAGCGCTTCAGGGCACGGACCCTGAGCGGGCAAAGAAATACGGCAGCAAGGTTTACAAGGAGCTTGATCAGCTGTTTACGGATTTTAAATGCAGCAATGAGATTCTGAGCATTATAATGAGTCAGAAAATTATTCTTGCGGAATCAGAGCAAATAAAGGTAACGACTGAGGTTGAGGATTTACTGCTTGACTTTATGGTTGACACGGACGTTACAGCGATATTTGCAAACCTCTGGGACAACGCTATTGAAGCCTCAAGAAAGGTAAAGCAGGGTGACAGGTATATAAAAATGCAGATGTACCGCTCAGGCGGATTTATAGCGATTGAAATGGGAAACAGCTTTGACGGAAAGGTTTCAGTCAGAAACAGCAAGCTTGTTTCCACAAAGCTCAATCACGAGGGAGTTGGAATTAAAATTATTCAGTCTGCCGTTTCAAAATACGAAGGAATGTATTCGACAAGCTTTAAAGACAACGACTTTAAAACGCATATTACAATTCCGATTAAACAGGATTGAATTTTTGGAATAGCAAAACCGCCAGCACAGGGTGTTGGCGGTTATTTTGTTGTATGTTTAGTTATTTGTATAATCCTCAGCTATATCCTGCTTTACGTCGTCGTCTGTCAGGTCGGGCGAGGGCAAAACTCTGGCACTTGCAAATTCTTTTAGCGTCTGGATTCGCTTTTCTACCGACTCAGCTATTGCAATAGCACGAGCTTTATCAACAAGAGCGATAGCTTTTTCAGAACAGAGAATGTCCAGAATCATTTCTTTTACATCCCGCAGCTTATCAAAATCAATCCAGTCAAAAGAGGATACAAGTTTAAGCTGCTCGGTGTGGTGGTTTTTAAAAGGCTTACAGGTAATATCACGCCCTGAACGGATAAGTGGCGCTAGCTTATCGTAACCAAGCGAGCTACCGCTATCAAATATTGGCGCCATACCAAGCCATTCAAGGCTTTCGGCATTTCTTACCAGTCCGAAATTATTAAGATGTCTGTCCTCGTTTGCGATAATAAAATCAAGCACTATCATTCTGTCGAGCGAAGACACAACATCAGGTGCGCCAAGAGCTTCACAGCAATTTACAAAATGGCGATAAACAGAGGTGTTATTATCTCGCTTTGACGTTTGCATAATTCGCCACGCACTTACAAGCTCGGTATCAGCAGTTATAAAATCCTCGCAGACACTATAAGGGTCGCCGTCGCTGAAAATAACGCTGTATGGCACATGGCTGATTTCGAGCCGCTCCATAATATCTGAAGCTATAACCTCGTTGAACGGCTGTTGCCTGAAAGGATTGCTGCCGCCCTTTATCAGATAACGCTTGCCGTCGATTATCTTCCAACGCTTTTTAAGGCAACCGTCAGAAGTATTATCCGGAGATCTGAAGTCAAATTCTGAAGTCTTTGGAGGATTGCCGAACAAGACGTCGCCCATATCGTCAGAAAAGCTATTGTCAAAAAAGTTTATATCGTCCCAGCAAAGACTGCTGTCAGTTGGCTTTATCCAATACTGGTCGGATAGACTAAGTCCATAGCAGCGCATAAGAAGTTGTCTTGTGCTGTCAACATTCAAGGCAAGAAGCGCTTCACGAACGCCAGAACGGCTCGCAGGAATAGAGCGGTCGGTCCACCAATCGTTCATAGCTTTTCGGTCGCAAACGCCCTTATTAACTTTAATACCAAGCGGCAGATGCGAAGGCTCAGACACGCTATAAATCTTTTGAATAAAAGCAGACGCATCGTCAAGCTTAATCTGAGCTACCTCTATTCTCTTGTGCATAAGCGTACATCTCATCGGTTTCACTCCCTTCCATAATCTTATTACAGTATAACATATTAAATTGCGAAAAGCAAGACAGCAAAACCGCCAGCACGGAATGTGTTGGCGGTTTGCGTCTGGGTTTTATTTAGTGCAACAATATTGCAGAAAATCGTAGGTTTTAAAGCTCCGACGAGTGAATATTAAGTCTTACACGAGCTGTAAAGGTTTCTGAGTGCTTGTCAAATCGAAACAGCGCTTCGCCGCTATATTTTTTAGCGGTGTTTTCTATGCTCTGAAGTCCGTATCCGCCGCCGCTTCTTGTACTTAAAAAGGCAGAAGCAGGAACAAAATCGCCAGAGGCTTTATACACTCCTGAGGGCAATACCTCCTGGCAAGGGTTTATAACCTGTATAATCATCGAGCCGCTGATTACAGCTACTTCAATGTTTATCCAGCGGTGTTCGCCCAGCAGGCAGGCGTGAATTGCGTTTTCTATCAGATTTCCAATAATAACCGTCAGGTCTGTAGAGCTTATATCCAATTCATTACAGTCAGCCTTTACATGACAGTCAATTTCAGAATCTGTCGCCATACTTGTATAATATCTTAGCAGACCGTTGACAGTTGGATTTTTACAATAATCAGTATTTTCACGGCTTATAACCAGAGCAGTCATTTCAGAAAGATAGTTATTAAGCTCGTCAGTTTCCCCTTGCTCGGCAAGCAAGGACAGATGGTTTAGCATATGACGCATATCGTGGCGCAAACGTCTTGTCTGTTCCATTTCATGAGTTATGTTATTATATTGAACATTTCTGATTTCAAGTGCCTTTAGCTCCTCAAAATCTCTCTTTCGGCGAACGGACTCTTTAAACAGCGTCCAGTAAAAGAAGCAAAGCACGGCAATTGCAAGCAACAATGGCGGTACAATCCACCACCAGAAAATCTCTTCGTAGCCGCCAGGACCCGACATATACACCATAAGCATTGCAAAATAGAGAAATGTTGCTACTATTACGATGATAAATTCTCGGCGGATGTTTTTGATTTCAACTTCAGCTAAATAATCTCTGAGCGCACGGCTCATAAAAGCTGCCGACGGCGGAAACATTATTACCGCTGTAATTACAAACAGCACAAAGAAAATTGGTGAATAAACCTCGGACTGGTCGTAATTTTTAAAGAGCGTTGATACAAGATTTACAACGAGGTACTGGGTTGCCGCATAAAAGATAACAAGAACCAGAACTATTATCTTCTTGATTCTCTCTACTCTGAGTGACCAGAAATAAAAAACTCCGAAAACTACTATTGCTATCAGCATATAGCCGTTTGCTAAAAGAGATAAATAAGGAGATGTGTTTATGTCCCCTTGAATTGAAACCGCAAACGGAAAGATAGCGGAGGATATAAGCGCCAGCAGACCGCAGGTAGTCAAAACCTTTCTATAGGAACAACGAAACGAACTGTCGTTAAAAGGCAACAAGCATAAAAACATTCCAGCTCCGAATTGTATAAAAAATCCAACAAAATGTCTTAAATAAAAGCTTAGTGTCATCGTCATCAAAGACTCCTTAAACGTTTTGATTATTCAACCTGTCAAACAGGTAATTATTATATGCTGTTCTTATTGCCCGCTGTTCACGGCGGGCAAACTCAAGCCTTGTTCCGTCTCGAAGAATACAGGATTCAGTTCCCATATGTTCTATTTGTTCCATATTGACGATTGTGCTTCTGTTGAGCTTTAAAAATGTACTGCCGAGCAGCTCTTCAAGCTCAACTAAGGTCAGCCAGACCTGTGAAGTTTTACCGTTTGTCAGAACAATTTCCTTAGCGTGGCCGAAGCTCTGGATAAAGCTTATTTCATCGAGAAACAGCGAATTGCTTCCATTAGCGGTCGGAAAGGAAATCATCTGACGCTCCTTTCGGCGAAGCTTGGACAAGCGGCGCATAGCTTCAGCAATTCCGTCAACAGTAACAGGCTTTACAAGATAATGCAAAGCGTTAATTGAAAAAGCATCAACTGCGTGTTCAGGACTTGTTGTGACAAAAACAAATTCAGTCTTTGGAGAAACCTCATGAAGATTCTGAGCTATTTCTATTCCGTTTTTGTCATGCAGATAAATATCTATAAATGCAATATCAATTGGCGGCTCATTCTTAGCGGCAGCAAGCAGTTCCTCCCCACATCCATAGCACTCAGGCGGATGTAGCGGATCGTACTCTTTAAAAGCTTCGAGCAACTTCATTCGTTCGCACAGGCTATCGTCACATATAGCAACTCGCAATGTAAATTCCTCCCTCATCATAAAAATTGACAACCTCCTTGACATAAAGTAAACAAGTCAAATTCGTTGCCAAAAAGCGCGCGAGAAATAAACAGGGCGCAAGTTACCTGTCTGTCTGTCTGTCTGTCTGTCTGTCTGTCTGTCTGTCTGTCTGTCTGTCTG
>JAJQIH010000015.1 GCA_021199305.1 Ruminococcus sp. | reverse complement strand
TTGGAGTTGTTTTTCTTCTTTTTCTGTCAACTATCTATTGTAACATAACAAAAAGAGCGTCGCTTTAAGATTTTGTGACAATCCCTGAAAAACCGACCCTGTGAGAGCTTGTTTTAAAGAAATCAAAACATTTTTGCAATTACCCTTGACAAGACGCTCCCTTTGTGCTACAATACATAAATGTAAAGGATAATTGCTTTACAGCAACTTGTTAGGAGTGTTTCTTATGAGCAAAAATCTCGATATGGCATACCTCATAGATATTTACGGCTCTATGCTTACAGATAAGCAGAAGGACGCTCTTGAGCTTTACTATTTTGAGGACCTTTCTCTTTCGGAAATTGCTGAAAATATGCAAATTTCACGGCAGGGTGTAAGAGACAGCATAAAGCGTGGAGAGGAAACTCTTACAAATCTTGAGGAGGCTCTGGGTCACCTCAAAAAAATGAGAAAATACGACGAAATTATTTCAAATATAAAGGAACAGAACGCACTGATGCTTTCTGAGCTTAAGAAAATAAGCTACACAAGAGGAGTTCAGTCAAGATGCGAAGCTTTGATTTCCTACCTTGACGAGTGCACGGATTTGTTCGGCGAAAATTAAGGGAGGTTGCGCTATGGCGTTTGAAGGTCTTTCTGAAAAACTAGGCGGCGTTTTCAAGCGTCTTAAAAATAAAGGCAAGCTGTCCGAGGACGACGTAAAAAGCGCAATGCGTGAAGTCAAAATGGCTTTGCTTGAAGCTGATGTCAGCTACAAGGTTGTCAAGGACTTTGTCAAAAAGGTTACAGACAGAGCTATCGGCGAGGAGGTTACAAAGAGCCTCACCCCGGCTCAGCAGGTTATAAAAATCGTAAACGAAGAGCTTATAGCTCTTATGGGAAACGAGGGCGAGCGTATTCGCTTCCCTTCCAAACCGCCGTGTATCATTATGATGTGCGGACTTCAGGGAAGTGGTAAAACCACCCACTCGGCAAAGCTGGCGAAGCTTTTTAAATCGCAAGGACACCGTCCGCTTCTGGTTGCGTGCGACGTTTACCGTCCGGCAGCTATCGAGCAGTTAAAAATTGTCGGTGAAAGGGCTGAGGTTCCTGTTTTTGAAATGGGGCAAATCGACCCAAGAGTGATTGTCAAAAATGCGCTGAGTCATGCTTCTGATCACGGAAACGACCTTGTAATTCTCGACACGGCAGGACGTCTTCACATTGACGAGGAACTGATGGGCGAGCTTAAGGACATCAAGGAAATCGCTTCCCCTCACGAAATTTTGCTCGTTGTAGACGCTATGACCGGTCAGGACGCAGTAAATGTCGCTTCAAGCTTCGACGAAGCGCTCGGCATAACGGGCGTTGTGCTCACAAAGCTTGATTCAGATACAAGAGGCGGCGCTGCGCTTTCAGTTTTATCAGTAACAGGAAAGCCTATAAAGTTTGTCGGAATGGGCGAAAAGCTCGACGAGTTTGAAGCGTTCCACCCAGATCGAATGGCTTCAAGAATACTCGGAATGGGCGACGTTTTGACGCTTATTGAAAAGGCTGAGCAAACTTACGACGAAGAGGACGCTAAGAAGCTCGCCAAAAAGGTTAAGGAAAAGGGCTTTGACCTGAACGACCTTTTGGATCAGCTTAAACAGATTCAGAAAATGGGTTCGGTAAAAAGCCTGCTCGGTATGATACCAGGAATGGGCAACAAGCTGAAGGACGTTGACGTTGACGAGAACCAGTTCAAACGACTTGAAGCGATAATTTCGTCTATGACGATGAAAGAGCGTGAAAAGCCGTCTGTTATAAATCCAAGCCGCAAAAGAAGAATTGCCGCAGGAAGCGGTACTAAGGTTGAGGACGTAAACCGTCTGCTGAAGCAATTTGAACAGATGAACAAAATGATGAAGCAAATGGGTATGACCTCGAAGGGCGGCAAGAAAAAGCGAATGAACCCTGCGATGCTGAAGGGAATGTCAAACTTTGGTGGAGGCGGGCCGAGCGGATTCGCAGGCTTTTAAATTCAGCCATCTTTTTTACAACGGATTGTTCCGGGTAAACCAGATAGATACCACAAAAGAAAAATTATTGGAGGTGAAATAAATGGCAGTTAAAATCAGACTCAGAAGAATGGGAGCTAAGAAGGCACCTTTTTACCGTGTAGTTGTTGCTGACTCAAGATACCCAAGAGATGGCAGATTCATCGAGGAAATCGGTTACTACGATCCTACCAAGGAGCCAAGCGTAATTTCTATCGACGGCGAAAAGGCAAAGAGCTGGATTGCTAACGGCGCACAGCCAACTGATACAGTTAAGTCGCTTTTGAAGAAGAACGGTATTCTTTAAGTATGAAAGGTGCTTAGCAAGGCTTTTAGTCCACCATGGGAAGCTTTTCCCCTCGCCTTGCTAACACAAGGGTGGATAAAGGAGAATTACACAAATGGAAGAGTTATTAAAAACTATCGTGTATGAGCTTGTCGAGGATAAGGATTCTATCGTTATCACTCAGGACGAGCCGAACGAAGAAGGAATTATCACCTTACATCTTCACGTCGCAGAAAGCGATATGGGCAGAGTAATTGGCAAGCAAGGCAGAATAGCAAAGGCTATTCGCACAGTTATGAGAGCATATGCAAGTAAAAACGGACAGAAGGTTCTTGTTGAAATAGACTAAAACAGACCTGCCCAGACATATGAAAAATGAGGACGCAAATGCTGCGTCCTTTTTTGTTGCAAAATTTCAGAATAAACGCAAAAAGAATGCACACCATTTTTATATGAAAAAATTGTTTAAAAAATACGGTTTCTGGATTGTCGGCATTCTTACAGGTATCGCAAACGGACTTTTCGGTTCAGGCGGCGGAATACTGGCAGTACCGCTTCTTAAATATCTGGGACTTGACCAGAAAAAGGCGCAGGCGACTTCTATTTCAATAACTGCGGTGCTGAGCGTTGCAAGCCTTGCAGTTTATTTGTCAAGGGGCAGCGTAAGCCTTGTCAGTACGCTTAAATACATTCCGTTCGGTCTGCTGGGTGCGCTTGTCGGCTCGCAGATTTTAAAGAAGATAAAGCCCGATGCGCTGAAGGTTATGTTTGCCATAGTTTTAATAATTACAGGCTTGAGGTTGGTGTTCAGATGACGCTGATTATAATATTTGTCGTTTCCTTCGTGACGGGTCTTTTCGCATCCTTAGGACTTGGCGGCGGAATGATTCTTATTCTTTATCTCACTATGATAGGCTCGGTCAGTCAGCTTGAAGCTCAGGGGATTTGTCTTTTGTTCTTTTTGCCAATTGCTGTGCTAAGCCTTATTTTCCACACAAAAAACAAGCTTGTCGAATGGAAGAAGGCACTCCCCTGTCTTATTGTCGGCTCGGTTACTTCCCTTGTATTCGCTTATATTGCAACGCTGATTGACACAAATCTCTTGTCCCGCCTGTTCGGCGGCTTTATAGTTCTGACGGGAGTTTGTATGCTGGTGAGGAGGAAATAAACAAAACCGCCGCCCTGTTATTCAGGACGGCGGTTTTATGTAAAAACTAAACATTCCACGAATTAAGATATTCTTCCTGTTCTGGGGTCAGCTTGTCAATTTCAAGTCCCCAGAATTTTATTTTTCTGTTTGCTACCTCTCTGTCGATTTCCTTTGGTACGTCTATTATCATCTTATCGAGCTTGCCCTTGTTTTTAACCAGATATTCAGCGGAGAGTGCCTGAATGGCAAAGGACATATCCATAATTTCAGCAGGGTGTCCGTCGCCAGCCGCAAGATTTACAAGTCTTCCCTCGGCGATTACATAAACCCAGTTGCCGTTCGGAAGCTTATATCCCTGGATATTGTTTCTTGCAAGCTTTGTTTCTACGGCTATGCTTTTAAGTCCTGCAACGTCTACCTCGCAGTCGAAATGACCGGCGTTACACATAATAGCACCGTCTTTCATATTCATAAACGAATTTTCGCAGATAACTCCCTTGCAGCCTGTAACAGTAACGAAGAAGTCGCCAATCTTTGCCGCCTCCTCCATTTTCATAACCTTAAAGCCGTCCATTACCGCTTCCATAGCCTTTATCGGGTCAATTTCAGTTACTATAACCGACGCTCCAAAGCCTTTCGCTCTCATAGCAACGCCCTTTCCGCACCAGCCGTAGCCTGCTACTACTACATTCTTGCCAGCAACGATAAGGTTAGTGGTTCGGTTAATTCCGTCCCAGACGCTCTGTCCTGTTCCGTAGCGGTTATCAAAAAGATGCTTGCAGTCGGCATTGTTGACAAGCACCATCGGGAATTTAAGCTCACCCTGCTTATCTCTTGCGATAAGGCGGATAATTCCAGTTGTAGTTTCCTCGCAGCCGCCTATAACGTTTGGAATAAGCTCAGGGTACTTTGTATGAATGAGATTTACTAAATCTCCGCCGTCGTCGATTATAATGTTAGGGCCTACCTTTACAACGCTTTCGATATGACGGTTATATTCCTCGTCAGTTGCGCCGTGCCACGCAAATACGCTTAGTCCATCGTGAACAAGAGCCGCCGCAACGTCGTCCTGAGTTGACAGAGGGTTTGAACCTGTAACGTACATTTCGGCGCCGCCTGCCGCTAACACCTTACAGAGATATGCAGTCTTCGCTTCAAGGTGAACCGACAAAGCTACCTTTATTCCGACAAACGGCTTTGACTTTGAAAAGTCCTCCTCGATAGAACGCAAAAGCGGCATATTGCCCTTTACCCAGTTAATTTTAACCTCTCCGCTTTGCCAGAGAGATTCATCTCTTATTTCACTCATCTTCATACCAGTCCTTTCTGCCAACGGCGTCCTTGAAAATTTTATAAATCTCAGTGTGAGAATTTTTTGTTCTGAGCGGTCGCATATCGCTTGATACAAAGCAATGCATACTCTCGCCCTCTGCGGAAAGCTTTCCTGTTGTGTCGTTGTAAAGCTTGTACACTACCTTGAACTTAAGTCCGTTAAATTCGGTAATCATAAGACAGACCCGAAAGGTGTCATTAAAACGAACCGGAGAATGATACTTGCAGCCTACTGACAAAACAGGAATCATAACGCCTTCGGCTTCCATTTTATCATACCCGAAGCCTATTTCCTCAAGCCACCAGATTCTCGCTTCTTCAAACCACCTGATGTAATTTGAATGATGCGCTATTCTCATTCCGTCGGTTTCGTAATAAAAAGCCTTTCTTTTGAAATTTTTAATCTCACTCATCTTAATTCATCCCTTCCTGAATACTAATCGCCATATATATTATTTCGCAAAATATTTGCGTTTTGGGTAAAGTCAATTCCTATTACGCTCATTCCACGAACGGTCATAAAACTGTAGGTTCCGCTTATAGGAATGCTGTCGGCAACTCTTGTGTAGCTTGTATATTCGCTTGCGTTCATCATATATGAGAAAATTTCGCTTGAGGAAATATTAGTTGTAATAAGCGGTAAAACGGTATCCAGAAACGTATCAAGCTCGCCTAAACTCATATTCTCGACCTTTTCAAGCACCTGATTGAGAACATCCCGCTGGCGGCGGGTTCTCTCAAAGTCGGTTCCTATATATCTGATTCTTGCGTAGCAAAGAGCCTGCTTTCCGTTAAGGTGAAGATCTCCTCCGCAGCTCAGCTTATCACTTCCGCTTTTATCTCCGACGAGGTTGTTTATCTCTCCCAGATATTCGTTTATAAGCTCCGCTTCGGCATCAGTAACAGTTATATCAACTCCGCCGACAGCATCGATAGCCTCGATAAACGAAAAGAAATCCACCTTTACGTACTTGTCAATCTCTATACCAAAATTCCCCTCGATCGTCTGCATAGTAAGCTCGGCTCCGCCATAAGCGTAAGCGTGGTTAAGTCGGGTTGAACCAACTCCCGGTATATAAATATAAATATCACGCAGGAATGAAAACATCAGAAGCTTATTTGTTCTCGTATTAAGCGAAACAAGTATCATACTGTCAGAACGACCTCTCTCGGACGTATCTCTCGTATCGGTTCCGATAAGCAAAATATTAGTAACATCAGGGTCGCTCATAACGTCAGCAGACATAGTGTTGTAATTTTGAAGATTCGTATCGTTGACGCTTGTTACCGTATCAGAATCCGTCTCGGATGAATCGCTTTCATCGTCGTTTAAAGATTTTTCAATCTCGTCAACGATTTCGTCCTTATCCTTGGAATCTGTATCAATATCAAGCTCGTCCGCCATTTCGCTTATAGCAGAATCAACATCAACATCCTTGGTTTCCTCTATATTTATCTTTCCAATATAATGGTAGATTATTCCTATTACGGTAGCACCTGCAAGTATCAAAATTGCGGCGACGATTACAACAATAGTTATTATTTTTCTCTTCCGGTTCCACTTTTTCTTTTCCTCAGGTTCGAGCTCACCATTTTCCTGCTCTGAAGCGTTATCTTCTTGCTCTGAAGTGTAGTTTTCTTCATCCATAATTACACCTACCATCTTTTGTTTCAAATATAGTATACACCATTTTTCTGCATAATACAATATATTTTTATCAATGTTTGCAGGAGAAAAACCTGATTTTAAAAGCAGCAAAGCTACTTTCTACTGAACATTTTTGCACATTTGCACACTTTTGTCCAGTAGAATTTTTTATTTTGAAAGCAAAAACAGCGCAGAGATATTTCCCTGCGCCGAATTTAAATCCACTGTTTATTGCTCTAAGCTATCTGGATTCAGCAGAAAATCATAAACGCTCATTACCAGAACGCCGTCGTCATTATAATATGGTGCTGGCGCTTCTTTGGTAATAATTATCTTTTTGAAGCAGTCGCCTGTCAGCATAAGAGAACGCTGTTCCTGCTCCATTTTTGCTCTGTCTGGAATTGCATAAGCCGACTGAATGTAAAATCGCTTGGAGCCTTTATTGCAGACAAAGTCAATTTCCAGCTGCTTGCGAGCACGGTTGCCACCATCACTCATATCATTTTGCACTATTACGCCAACGTCAACATTAAACCCTCGAATTTTCAGCTCGTTAAAAATTATATTTTCCATAGTGTGTGTTTCTTCAAGCTGTCTGAAATTGAGTCGGGCATTTCTAAGACCTGAATCGGTAAAATAATACTTCACAGGAGTGTCAATATACTTTCGACCTTTAATATCATAGCGAACAGCTCGATCTATCAAAAAAGAATCGCACAAATAATCAATGTAATTTCCAATGGTTGTCTTGCTGATTGTTTTTTGCTTTACGCTCTTGAAGGTCGCAGATAATTTTGAAGGATTGGTTAGCGAACCAATACCTGACGACAAAATGTTCAAAAGCTCTTCGAGTTCAGCACGATTGCGTATTTTATGACGTCCAACTATATCTGAAATGTAGGTTTCCTCAAACAAAGACTTGAGAAACTGTATTTTTTCCTCAGGAGTCTTGAATCTAAGGACAAGCGGCAAACCGCCATATAGCATATATTCATTCCAGCCATCCTGCTTGCTGCCTGAGTAAACAGACATAAATTCGCTGAAGCTAAGCGGATACATATGAACCTCGTCGCCGCGACCACGAAACTCTGTTATAACGTCCTTGGAAAGAAAGCGAGCGTTACTTCCTGTAACATACACATCTACATTTTCCATTCGGATAAGGCTATTCAGAACAGCTTCAAATTCCCCTAACAGCTGTACCTCATCAAGCAGCACATAGTACATTTTACTGTCAGCAATCTGCTCTTTGATATATGGCATCAGCACATAAGGGTCCTGATAACGCTTGTTTTCAAAAGCGTCAAAGGCAATTTCAATAATGTGATTTTTATCAATTCCTTCTTCCTCAAGATGTGCCTTGAAAAGATTAAACAACAGATAAGACTTTCCACAGCGACGAACGCCAGTAATTACCTTTATAAGTCCATTATGCTTCTTGCTGATAAGCTTATTCAGATATAAATCCCTCATAATAACCATTTTATCACCCTCCTACTGGACATTTTTGTGCATTTGCACACTTTTGTCCAGTAGTATTATACCCCATTATCGAAAAAATTGCAACCCTTCTACTGAACATTTTTGCACATTTGCACACTTTTGTCCAGTAGATTTTTTTTTTGAAAGCAAAAACAGCGCAGAGATATTTCCCTGCGCCGTTCTGGAGGTTATTTCTTATCCAAAATGTAGTTTTTATTGTGTTATTACCAAAGAAGCTTTACGCCCTTTGCGTGTGAGTTAATCAGTCCAACGTCTGCTGTTGTTACCTTTCCGTCAAGGTTTACATCAGCCGCTGTAAAGTTATCTCCTGTTAAGGTCTTAACACCCTTAGCGTGAGAATTTGCAAGTCCGACGTCTGCTGTCGTTACCTTACCGTCAAGGTTTACATCACCGAGTAAAACGTCGCTGTCAAGCTTCCAGATAACGTCGCCGCAAGCTGTACACTTATAGTACGTAGCTCCCTCGCTTACATCGGTTGTCTCATAAGCTCTGTAATACTCGTAATCGTGCTCATGAACGGTCAGAGTAACATCGATTGAATTTCTGTAATTTCCAGATGTCATCGCCTTGATAGTAGCAGTTCCAGCAGATACGTCGTAATCAACAACCGAGTAATCGCTGTACAGAACGAGGTTTAAACCTGTGTCGTTATCGAAGAAGGACAGGTTGTATGTGCCGTCGCTGTTTTTACAAGCTGTTCCTGTGATGCTTGAGGTTGTGTAATCCTTCTTGTCAATCAGGTACGTTACAGAGGTTGTTCCGTAATAATCGCCCATACCTACAATGTAAGCTGCAGCTCTCTTTGAGTAATTTACGTTGTCGCCGTAGCCAACATAGTAGTCGACTCCCTCTGTGAGAGTTACGCCGTTATATGTAACTGTTCCAACGTCAGGTGTATGAGCTGTTCCGTCGTATACAAACGACTCGGTAATTCCGCTTATAGTACAATTGCTGATGCTGATACCTGTTGTGAGGTTGTTCTTGTCCGTTCCCTCAGCTACTGTAACTGTATCTGACAGCACTTCGATTGTATCAAGCGTAAACTCGCCGCTTGTAACAGTTACCTTTAATGTATGCTCGCCGTAATCAAGTCCTGAAAGTATTGCTGACGTTTCGTGCGTGCTTGTTGAAGAGGTTGAAACTGTTTGCGATACGCCGTCAATCTCTACATTGAGCGTTGCTGCGCTGCCTGTTCCAGAATTCAAGTTTACGCCTGTTCCGGTAAATGTAGTTGAGAAGCTTGAGCCTGCTGTGCTTGATACTGCTCTTGTTCTGTTGTAGTAGTTATAAGAATCTCCTGCGAGCAAGCTCCAGTCGCCTGTGTACTCTACGTCGTCGCTTAAAGCGTCAATCTTTGAAATGTATGACGAGCCTGTTACTTCTGAAACCTCAAGGTTGTCAAATGCGTTTCTTGCATAACCTGAGAACAGTCCGACACGGCCTGATGTATAAGGTGTGCTGTCAGTTAAAGTGTAAACCAGATTGTCGTCAATGTAGAACTTGATTACGTTACCTGAAGCTGTAACCTTCAGGTGGTGTACAGCGCTTTCGTCAAAGTCCTTGATACCGCTGCTGTAAATTGTTGAATAACCCTTTGCAATCTGGAAGCTTCCGCTGTTATAAAGCTTCAGCTGATAACCAGCAGCGCTTGTGCTCTGGTATCTGACGCTGATTCCAGCGTAGTTCTGAGCAGCAGCAGGTGCGTCTGTATCAAGGTAAACGTCTACCTCCGCCGAGTAGTCCGCCCAGCGAGTTTCACCCATATTGGTAAACGGATTTGTCGTAACCTGCGACCTTGTGCCGCCCCATCCGTAAGGACGATTGTCGTACTCTATTTGCTGAACAAGCATTTTCTCGCCGTTTACTTCTTCAACCTCAAATGCGCCTGACAGATCTGTAAAGTACAGTGCCTGACCGCCTCTTGAAGAGATAAACTCGTCTGAGTAATTAAAGTCATCTGTGTAATTTACGTCGAGAAGAGTGTTGCTCGACTCATCCTGATATTCTGATGTCTGGCATTCTGAAAAGCTCTTCTGACCTGTTGTTGTAGTAGCTGTTACCATTGAATATGGTGCAATTGTTATTTCAAACGTACCGTCAGAAGCTGGCGTAATTGTATCTGTCTGTCTGAGCCATGTGTCCTCTGTCGAGCCGTTTGTTGTCCAGATATAAAGCTCATCCCCTGCTTTTGCAAGATTAGCAACGCTTACTGTGTACTTTCTTGCAACATTGCTGTCGTTTACAAATACCATTGTGTAGTCGCCTGTTGTAGCGTCAGCCAATGTAATGTAGTTGTTTGTAGTATCTACGAGTCCGTGTCCGTCACCAGTTTCAGAGTTCTTGGAACCGTCGCCGTAGCAAGCGCCGGAAACGTAATACATATCGTCTGTTAAGAATCTTGTAAAGTGTGCCGCAACAGCAGCTCCGACCTCAACGTCATAATATCCGCTCCAAGGAGTATTTGCCTTGATAAGCTCCTTCGGAGAATAAACTGCGCCGTCGTAGTATGCTGAAATTGCAGGCTGGAACTCGTACATTGTCATTCCGCCCTGTGGGTACATATTTAAAATCTTAGCGGCACTTTCAAGCGCACCGTTCGTTCCTGTCAGACCGTTGTCCTCGCCAATAGTTGAATCAAGTCCTGAGATAGAAGTTGCATTCTTTCCAAGCTCAGGGTCGATAGTAACAGCAGTAGCTTCTGAATACCAGATTTCCTTGCCGTACTCTTCCTTTAAGAGAAGCGCTGTATCGCTTGACCATGTTGAATAGTGAATACCGATTACGTCAATCGCATCCATAAGCTCCTCATCGTTAAGCATTGCAGTAGCGATGTTCGCAGTAGTTACCTCATCAGCGGCTACTCTCTTGATCTGAGAATAATCGTATCTTCCTGTTTCTTCTGTTTCAAGACGATAAGCAAAATACTTCATCCAGGAAATATTTTCGCTTGCACCTGTGGTTTTTACGCCCTGCTCGTTAGGCGAAATTCCAATATAATCGAACTTCAGTCCATATACGTCATAAGCAGCGTCAAGGGTTTCCTTGTACCACATATAATGTGTGTCGTTGTTTTCGTATGCCCACTCAGGGATTCCCCATTCGAGAAGGTCTACAGAAACATCAGGGTAAACGCTCTTGACGTCAGCTGCAAACTGGAAGCCCGCGCCTCTTGTTACGTCTGCTACCTCGTCAAACGCTCTCTTTGTAGCAGCTTCCATACCTGAGCTTGAGTCAACGTCGGAACCCATTTCAAGCTTCAGATGAGTAAGGCCGATTCCTGTTTCCTTGTTAAACAGCTGGTCGATAAGCTCCCAATATGCTTCCGGGCTTGACTCCTTATAGTCAATAAGAAGTCTTGACGAGCCGTTTGCGGAAACCATACCGAGCTGCAAAGTATCAGCGGTGATATTTCCGCCGTCGATGCTGATTGTAAACTCGTTTGTTTCTACGGCTTCTGCTGTAGCCATTGGCATCACTCCTAAAGTTGTTGCTGCGACAGCCATTGCTGATGCGCAACAAATGATTTTTTTCAAAAGTCTCTTCTTCACAAAACTACCTCCTTAAAGTAAACACTTATAGTTATTGTACCATTGTGGGCAAAAATATAACAGTGGATAATTTGCTCGAAATTATATAAAAATTGCTTTTTTGCCATTGACAAGAAAGCAAAAAAAGCTTAGAATTAACATAGCAGACAGGATAAAAGGGGTGGAAAAAATTATGGATTACATAGAATATATCGGATACCACGAGGACATTACAAAATACGAGGCTCACAACCATACTTCCTGCGAGATTATGTATTGTAAAGAAGGCGCCCTCGATATATACGCAAACGACAAAATATACTCTGTCGGCAGGAATACGCTCTGTGCGATTCCTTGCGGATTGATTCATAAAACTACCCCAAAATCGGACATCTACAAACGTTATATAATTTTTGTTGAAACGTTCGCCCTGAGACAGCGGTTTTACTCCAACGAAATATTTTTTATGCTTAATCCTCGTGCGACAAAAAAGACTGAGCCTATAATCTTTGAGTGCTCTGGTATTGACAATAATTTCAAAGCAATGATTGACGCAAGAGAAAACCCAACGACCATAACTCCGGACATTGTCTTTTGCAATATGCTTCAGATTTTAAACAAGCTTGAGGAATACTTTTACCTTGACCTCAAAAACGAAGCGCACGAAGCAAATCCTATTGTAATTAAAGCTATGCAGTACATTCAGGAGCATTGCAACGAGCAGATTTCAATAACCGAGCTTTCAGAGAAGTTTTTCCTGAACAAATACTACTTCTCGCATCTTTTTAAAATCGAAGCCGGGGTTTCGCCAAAGCAGTACCTCACTAATGTCAGACTTTCAAAATCAAGGCAGCTTCTTCACAACGAAAATCTGTCAATTTCTAATGTAGCAGCACTCTGCGGTTTTGTCAGCCACAGTGATTTTTCAAAGAATTTCAAAAAAGCTTACGGCGTTTTGCCTTCGGAATTCAGGAAATAAAGAGATTAGTTAAACCTCGGATTCGGAACTCAGGTAACATTTCACTGGAGGTTCGACTGCTCACACAAAAATCACAGTACAAAATACAAAGACCTTCAAGGCATAAACCTTGAAGGTCTTTTTGGTCGTTCATTTAATCATAGACATCTCGTCTGTGTCCAACTGACAACGCCAGAATTACAAGCTTATCATCCTCAATTTCACATATCAGACGATAATCTCCTATTCTATATCTCCATTGCCCTCTTCTGTTTGCTGTCAATCCTTTGCCGAAAGCACGAGGATTTTCACAATTTACAAGATTCTTTTCAATCCATGCTTTAATTAGCTTCATTGTATATTTGTCTAATTTCTTAAATTCCTTGTCAAATCTGGAAGTCGTTTCAACTCTATATCTCATATGTCGAGCTCCTCCCAGAGCTTGTCAATAGGTCTGCTTTCTTTACCGCTAGCAACATACTCCCTGTGCGCTTCTTCAAAGACACTCAAATCATATTCATCTTCTATTTTCTCAAAAAGAGCATTTTTGAATGCTTCGCCTACTGATACAGAATGTAATTTTGCATAGCTTTCGGCTAACTTCTTTTCTTGTTCAGTTAATCTTATCGAAAATGCCATAAAATCATCTCCTCTTGCTGTAGTACAATGTACTATATCTATTGTATCCTCTTTTTCCTTGTTTGTCAATATTTTTTGCGGATTTTCAGAAAAAATTTTCCTGAGCTTATCCTGGAAATCACAGCACAAAATACAAAGACCCTCAAGTCATAAACCTTGAAGGTCTTTTGGTCGAGGTGACAAGACTTGAACTTGCGGCCTCTGCGTCCCGAACGCAGCGCTCTACCAAACTGAGCCACACCTCGATATGAAACTGGCACCCCCTGCGAGAATCGAACTCACAACTAACCCTTAGGAGGGGTTTATTATATCCATTTAACTAAGGAGGCTCGCACCTAAAAATGTCACTAAAATAGTATAGCAGATTTCAATTTGAAATTCAACCCCTTTTGCCAAATTTTTTTGAAATCTGCCTGGACTGTTCAAAGCTCCAGCGGTGAAAAAGCGTTGCTGCCGCTTTCGTAATTTCCGTAATTTGAAAGTGCTGCTTCGAGTGCCTGCATATCAGTCAGTATTTCGGGAATTTCTTCCACCCGGTAGGAAATATTTGTCTTTGCAAACACGCAATAGAAGTCCGAATTGCTCCGTACCACCCGCTTACCGTAGCTTGTACCGCTCGTTTCTATCATAATTCCATTTCTTGTTTTGGTGCAGGATTTAACATTGTCTATTATGTAAATGTAGTCAACAAACGTCGAAACATAAGGCGTATTGAAGGTCGTTCCGTGCCAGATAGTGTCGTCGTAATCCAATGCGCTTGGATACCTCGATTGGCTTTTATCGGAGTTGCAGTATTTAATAATTGCGAGCTGGCCGTTTGTAAGGCAGTTTATCTCCACCGGGCCCTTTCTCGCTACGGTATTCCACACATCGAGATAGTCAATCAAAAGCTTTCTGCCTGAAATTCTGATACAGCCGCCGACAATCAAAAGAATTGGAATTGCGGCAAACATTATCCACACTATCGAGAGCTTTGTGTAAAAGCCCAGATCTATGGATTTATAAAAATAAAGATACAGCAAAAACGCCAGCAAAACTACAAGGCTTAAAAGCTGAATTACAATTCCCGCTCGTCTTTTTGCTCCGACACCCTTAAGCTGTCTTATCACCTTGGTTCCTTCGGTTGGCACTCGGTTTTAAATACATATATGGAATTGTCCTTCACGTTCTGGTATATCTGCAAGGGCGACATTTTGCTGACAGATATTATACGGCTTTCACCGTGAATTTCACGGCGGTTTCTTTCCCTTTCGGATAATTTATCCAGGTACTCCTGGTATCTTCCGTCATAAGGCTCGTTAGTCAGCATTTTCCCTCTCCTGCTTTTGTCTTTTACTTCTGGCAACAAAAAACGGAACAAGCTATTAACTTGCTCCGACCTGTGGTGCAGCTGGCGGGACTTGAACCCGCACGAGATTGCTCCCACTAGCCCCTCAAGCTAGCGCGTATGCCTATTCCGCCACAGCTGCAAATATCCGCTCTTTTTCAAAGCGCTATATTATTATAGCACAACAAAAAAATTTGTCAACCCTTTTGTCAAAAAAATTTGCCGTTGGAGTGTAAATTTCGCCCCGAACCAAAGGCACGGGCGAAATTGAGTGGTGCTACTATCAACAAAAAGCCAAAGCAAGCAGATCATTAAATATGTTTGATGTTCAATTTCACTTGAAATAAAAGAAATTTTTGTTTCGAATCACTTGACAATTAAAGCTGTGTAGTGTATAATTATATTAGCGGTTTGAGCAAAAACTTCATCGTTGCTACGCTTATGGTGATAGATTACTCTGTTGCTCAAAACAACCGTATAAATTATTTTAGAAGGGCGGTGATATGGTTGATTTTATCATTTTATAGAATAGAAAAAGCACTTTACAAATTGTTGGCGCAATTTACAAAGTGCAATTTCCTCAGATGCGAGCATCTTAGCTTTTGTATATTTATTATGCCACATCTGAAAAGATTTTTCAAGAGTCTTGATCAAAAAATTTTTTTATTTATGGAGGTGGCATAATAATGTCTACAACAAATTGCACTCGAAATGAGTGCAAAGATGTTTTTAACGCATTTTTAGTAAAAAATGCTACTTATGATGGAAATCTTGAAATACCGTGTATAAAACCGGAATATCAAATTCCAAACAAGCTAATAGCTTTTTCAAAGGCACTTAGAAGTTCCGATACTAACGCTTGGGTGCATTTCTACGAGGACGATGTAAAATTTGAAAGGATTTGGAAAAACCCAAGCAAATATCTTCCTGTCCTAAAAAAATTCAAAGGTGTAATTTCTCCTGACTTTAGCGTCTATCGAGATATGCCCCTTGTGATGCAACAATGGAACATCTATCGCGATAGAGCTTTAGGGCATTGGCTGCAAGAAAACAGTGTTAGTGTAATCCCCAATGTCCGTGTAGGCGACAGCCGTACATATGATACCGCCTGCTGCGGAATTGCAAAACACAGTACAATCGCCGTGGGCTCTCACGGTTGTATCAAACTATTATCGGAACGAAGCTATTTTCAAAACGGACTTCGTGCCATTGTTTCAAAACTAGAACCCACCACTATTGTCGTGTATGGCACAGCACCTGATTACATCTTTAGCGAGTATATAGCCGCAGGTATTAACATTATTCAGTTTGACAGCGATTTTATGCTTAGCCGAAAGGCGGTGGTTGATTAATGGGTGCAGGATACCACGGCGGTTTTGGCGACACTTACGGTACAAAACATCAGGTTGAAGCTCAAGAAAGCAAATTACTTGATGAACTTGAAAAAAGTGGCGTCAAATTCACAAAAGAAGACGTATCCTTTGTGACAAAAGATACCACAGGTCAGCTTGTTTGGCTCGAAAAAGGCAATTCAAGTGTAGGTTTGGAGCACATAATAGAACGTCATGAACGGGATTACATTAATGTTTATGGCATAAACAAAGAAGGTATTCCTAAATATATAAAAGCTGTAATCAGTAATGGCAAAATATTACATCAAGAAAATGTAGTGAAGAATGGCAAGTTAGGTATTGAGCGGATATATGAATACAACAATCAATATTATACATTACTTGCTTTAGGTACAAACGGTTTTATTGTTTCAATGTATCCAGTAAGGAGGAAATAATAATGGAATCAGAGAAAATCAAAATCCAACTTGACTTTTTGAGTGGACCGATATGGCCAAATTACTTAGAAAAGGACACTTTTAAGAAAATTACAGGCGTTAAGGTCATTGATGATGATTTACAGCTTGGTGAATTAAATCGAAAAGTGTGCGATCTCTATTCGTCCTATTATGAGTTTGACTCTCACGATATGCCCTGCTGGTTCAACTACGAGCAGCAGTTCAAGGATAGATTTATCATACGAGATCTATTACAGAAAATTGTAAATAGATTAAACGAGATAAATGACGGCAGTTATGTAGTAGAGCCATTTGCTTTGAATTATTACAATGAGCTTTGCACGAAGGACACATATGAAGACCTGAACAAAAAGTAATTGCTGTTTATCAAATTGACATATGACTTTGTTTTCCACAAATTTCGCCCCGAGCCTTTCGGCTGGGGCGAAAGTGGGTGATATCCGCCTCTTCCCTCTTTGTAAAATTTAAAATTTGCTCTCAGCGCACAAAAACCTCCGCCTGAAAATTCAGACGGAGGAAAATTTTGCGTATTGTAAGTTTATGCTAAGCTGAACAAAAGGCTTACTCCCTTTGCATGGCTGTTAATTTTTCCGACATCAGCGGTGGTTACATTACCGTCACTATTTACGTCAGCGCAATCAAACTCGTAGTCCTCGAGGATTTTAACTCCCTTGGCGTGGGAATTGCTGAGTCCTACATCAGCGGTAGTAACCTTGCCGTCGCCGTTTATATCGCCGATAAGGTGAATTACAGCGTCAAGGCTATTTTCTCCGGAAGTGACACTTAAAGTGTAGGTTCTTGTAACGCAGACAGAATTTGAGAAGGTAACAGTGTATTCACCCTCAGAAAGCGAAGCTTCAATCGCTTCGTTTTCAGAAGCCGTAAGAGTCTGCACCTCTTCTGCTGTAGCTGAATCCGCAATCGTCACGCTTATCTCTTCATCAATGTCAATTCCTGAAACATCGACTGTTATGCTCAGATCTGCGTCGCCTTCAATAACGCCTGCCTTCATAAGCGCTTCTTCGAGAGCGTCTAAATACTTTGTCTGAGTTACGTACTTGGAACCTGTCGTAGTAGCGTAGCGGAGCGCCTTTGAATAAGCGGAATTTATCGTAGATAAGTCGTCGCTGTCTATTGTCGACGTGTCAAGTCGTTCGTAAATCTGGAACAAATCAAGCGCACGAAGCATCGTTGTGTAGTAATCCTGTCTTGCTGGAAGTGAGCTTGTTCCTAAGAAGAAATCGTTCATCCAGCTGATGCACTGGTCAGCGCTCGACATACTGGACCAGGTTGGAAATCTGTCGTAGTATTTCTGAAGGTTCGGATAGTAGGAAGCGTTGTATTCTTCCAGAACGCTCTTGTAAACCTCCGAATCGTACTTTTCGGCGACCTCATTCATAGACTCGTTAAACAAGCTCTTGAACTCGCTGTTTTGCAAAGCCTTATAGAATATAACGGCAATAGGATCGTTGTAATTTTTGCCTGCCTCGTAAATCTGAATAACCTTGTTGTTTTGTGAGCTTTCGCCAGAGTTACCCCAGAGATACGCTCCCATTTCAGTATCGTAGAGCATAAACCGCCACTTGCAGTCAGCGTAATCGGGGTTATTCTCGTCCGCTTCACGCGATCTCCAGACGCACCAGTTCTTACCGCTCCAATCCTCGTTTGTTATGTACGTTTCAATAGCAAAATAGTCGGCTAAGCTTTCAACGTCAAACATACTCTTGAACACTTCGTACTGGCTTTCGTCTGTAAGGTCACAGGAATACATCCAGTTGACAGTATCTGTCCAGAGGTCCAGATCCTCGTCCTCGCCCTCTTCAACCTTCGGCGTATTGTTGTCAAGAGAATCAGGCTTGATCATTACGACATTTTTCTTCTTTACATCGTAATTTGACTTAACGTAATCGTCTGTATAGTCCTCCTGAAGGGTGTAAATTCCCCAGTATTCGCCGTTTATAAACGCAATAACAGGTCTGCCTGCCTGAGTTGCGACGTCCATATCGGAAACCATGCTCTGAAGCATTGTATCCTTGTACTTTACATAGTTAGCATCGTTTCCGCCGTTTCTCAAAACGAACTTTTCAAAGCTGTCAATAACTCTTCCCTCGCCGTCTCTAGAGGTAAGTCCAGGAATAAGCGGATAGTCAAAGGTGTCGCTTCCGTATTCGCTTCTTGCGTAAAATCTAAGCGATTTCTGATAATCGGTTCTGGAATATCCGCCTTGTATTCTCATTCCGCAGTCCTGCGACAAAACGGCTGTATTATCCTCGATAAAGTCAATATGAACAGGTCTTTCCCATTCCTTACCCTTGTTGTATACGTTATCGAGCATATAAATTCCAGTATCCGGGTCAAAAAGATTGTCGTAATCGGTGACGATTGAAATTATAGCAACGTCGCTGTACGTTTCGTTTGTAATTCCTACAAAATAAGTAGCTGTTGCTGTTGAGCTTACCATATCGTCCTTTACAGCGATAGCACGAATAACCGTCGCCTTGTCAACTGTAACGGTAGGCGCACCAGTTCCGTATCTGTCGGTAAACAAACTCTTATCCATTGCCGCCAAAACATTTGGCTCGCTTGTTCTGTCAACGACAGTTATAGCACCTGTATACTCCGTGCTGTCAACAGTAGGAGTGCTGCCATCTGTCGTATAATAAATTTTTGTTCCCTCAGCCGCCGAAATAGTCAGCTCAAACGAATCTGTAAAAGCACCGCTGTCTCTTGAAAATGTCGGCGCATCAGGTTCCTTCGGAATAGCGTCCTCTGTATTTGCGGCATTTGGTGTCGGATAGGTAACATACATATCCTCGCCGCCTGAAGGCACTCTCGAATAGGTCATATCAGTTGCAATTTCAGGAACAACAAACGTATCAATTGCGTTTGTGCCGTCTGATAAAATAAGCGTTTCACCGCTTGCCGAAAGTCCGAACTTTGCGGCAACGATGTCAGGATAGTCGCTCTCTACAATATTCTTTCCGCAATAGATAACAAGATAGCCGTTCGCTGCTATTTTGGTTCCGTCCGGTATTTGCGCTTGCGTTAAGTCGGTATCGTCATCGGTGATATAAAGTCCTGTTAAATCAACCTCATAATCCTGCGGATTATAAAGCTCAATCCAGTCGCAATATTTTCCCTTTGAATCAACAACGTCAGTCAGATTTGAATTTTCGCCGTCATTTCCTGTACAAACCTCGTTTATGACTACGCCGTCGGCTGTATCATAAGCGATTGCAGGAAGAGCACTCAGCATTGAAGCGCCAAGAGCGGCTACACAAAATAATGACAGGATTTTCTTTTTCATAGCTTTCCCTCCAATAGTTGCGTTTTTGCAAATTTGTGAACATTGCTATACAATTTTACCAAATTTGCTAAATTTATGTCTAAATTATACAATAACTTCACCGCTTTGTCAATAGTTAATATTATTGAACAAATGTGAGGAGAGGACGCTATCCAAATGCAAAAATGCCCCAACTTCCCATCTGCAAAACTGGGAAGTCGAGGTGATTTTATTTTCTGATATTTAATTTATTGGCTTTAAGCCTGACACTTCTCTACGAACTTCAGAAATGCGTTTTTGCCTTGCTCGTTACGCTTGAAAACTCCTGCGTCGAGCAAAACCTGCTCAAATACCGCTCCAACCTCAGAACGCAAAATTTCCTCTGCGTTGTCTTTTGAAAACTCGGGGTGCTTAAGCTTTACCTCCGCCGCCCACACAGCGTGGGAAGAGATTTCAGGATTACTTGCTATATCGTCCCCTGAAAGCATTGCGTCTTTAAGCGTATCAAGCTCTGTTGCGAGTCTTGACGGCAGAACAGCAAGTCCCATAACCTCAATCAAGCCGATATTTTCCTTCTTTATATGGTGAAGCGACTCGTTCGGGTGAAAAACTCCCATTGGACGCTCGTCAGTCGTTAAGTTGTTTCTCAAAACCAGATCGCATTCGTAGCTGTCCCCTCTTTTTCTTGAAATTGGAGTAACTGTATTGTGCGGAGTGTCATCAGTTGCGGCATAAACTCCGACCGTTTCGTCGCTATACCCACGCCAAAGCTTTAAAACATGGTCGCAGGCTTTTGACAGCTGTTGTCTGTCAGCTGAGCTTAAGCGAATAACAGACATCGGCCACCTTACAATTCCAGCCGAAACCTTCGGAAAACCGCTCATATTAAATTCATACTCAACGGGCGCTCTTTCCATAGCAAAGGTATAATTTCCGCCCTGAAAATGCTCGTGACTTAAAATTGAGCCGCCGACAATCGGCAGGTCAGCGTTCGAGCCTACAAAGTAGTGAGGAAGCAGGTCCAGAATATCGAAAAGCTTTTCAAAAACGCTTGCGTCTATTGTCATTGGAATGTGATTTTCGTTAAAGACGATGCAATGCTCGTTGTAATATCCATAAGGCGAATACTGCAAATACCAGTTTCCGCCGTTTACAGTAATCGGAATCGGGCGAAGATTTTGTCTTGCAGGATGTGTTAAGGTTCCTGCGAAGCCTGCGTTTTCGGCGCAAAGCTGACACTTTGGATACTTAGCAGCAGGTGCATTTCTCGCCGCCGCAATATCTCTCGAATCCTTTTCAGGCTTCGAGCGGTTTATTGTAATATCCAGTACGCCATACTCGCTTTCATAAGTCCACTTGAGATCCTTTTCTATTCTTCCCTTGCGGACATAATTGAGCTTCTGGCTGAACGAATAGTACCAGTCTGACGCACATTTCGGCGAAACGTTATACTTCTCCCTGAAGGTTTTGTTGACCTCGTGCGGCATCGGAGTAAGAACACCCATTACCCTTGTGTCAAACAAATCTCTATAAACGGCAGTATCTTCAATTACTCCGTTTTCGCAAGCGTAATCTGTAATTTCATTTAAAATGTCATCGATTGATCTATCACCTTCTGCTATTTCTGGCGTCTGCCAATCGTTAAGACCTAAAACATCTAAAATACCGTTTCTGGCGACTATTTCGTCCTCTGATGTAATAAGCTCGTTTTTGACAGCGTAATTCAAAAGCTGCTGAATAGCTTCAAAAATCATCAATCCTCACCTCTGATAAGTTTAATCCTTTAAAATATTGTACCACGTTTTCGGGATAAATACAACAACAATTTGCGTCCGCTTGACAAAATACCGTGTACTCAAAAGCACACGGTACTTTTCTTAAAAGCTTTTCCAGTTTTTCCAGCTGTAATCAGGGTCGTCCTTTTCCTCTTCGATGTCAGGATATTCGATATAGTCCTTTTTAGGGTAGTTTACCTTGTCATAGCAGTTTTCGATAAAGAACTTCTTTGTAGCTCCGTCGACAAAATAAATGCTGTCGCTTTCGCCGTTTTTAAGCCTGAACGAAATGCTTCCCATTGTCGTCTGATTGCTCTCGATTACGTCGCTGTAATTTATTTTCACAAGGTGCTTTTTGACTCCAATAGCTGGCGGCTGATAGGACTCTATTCTATCGTCGTATATTTTAACGTATACGTCCTCGTCAAGAGAAAGCCTTATTGAGCTTGCGAACAGAAAGGTTGTAGAAAAGGAAAAAATTCCGATTACTACAAGCACAACCTTTAACCAGACTACGCTTACAAACACAGCTAAGATAAGCAGTACCGCCAGAAGCACTACGCTTTTAAGCAGCATTTTGTTTACCTTTTTTCGCTCGTCAATCTTCTCTTTTGCCAGAGCGATTTTTTCCTGACCTGAGATATTCTTTTTTGGATATTCATACAAAAGCGCCATTTTATTTCCTCGTGAATAAGATTCCCCGCCACCAGCATAATACTTGGCGATACGGGGAATATATTGCTTTTAAATTACTTGTTGTCCTCTTCTCTTATCTGAACTCGTCTGATTTTTCCGCTGATGGTCTTTGGAAGCTCGTCGACAAATTCAACAATTCTGGGATACTTGTATGGAGCGGTTGCGTTCTTGACGTAATTCTGAAGCTCCTTTACAAGCTCGTCGCTCGGAGAATAGCCTCTTGCGAGAACGATAGTAGCCTTGACAACCTGACCTCTGATAGGATCCTTGGCTCCTGTTACGGCACATTCCAGAACGCTTGGATGCTCCATTAAAACCGACTCAATTTCAAAAGGTCCTATACGATAGCCGGAAGCCTTGATAAGGTCGTCGGTTCTTCCAACGTACCAATAATAGCCGTCCTCGTCCTTCCATGCAGTATCACCTGTATGGTAAATGTTGTCGTGCCATGCCGCGTCAGTTGCTTCCTTGTTGCGGTAGTATTCCTTGAACAAAGCCTTTTGCTTCTGACCGTTTGTTCTTACAACCATCTCTCCTACTTCGCCGACAGGACAGGATTTTCCGTTTTCGTCAACAATGTCCATATTGTAGATAGGAATCGGCTTGCCCATTGAACCAGGCTTTGGCTCCATTCCAACCATATTTCCAACAGCTAAAACAGTTTCCGTCTGACCGAAGCCTTCCATAAGCTTCAGTCCCGTATACTCATAGAATTTATTGAAAACCTCCGGGTTTAACGCTTCTCCTGCAATGGTTGCGTACTTCAGATTTGAAAGGTCGTAGTTTTCTATTCCCTCTTTGATGAAGAATCTGAACATTGTCGGCGGAGCGCAGAAAGAGGTTATCTTGTAATCCTGAATAACCTGCAAAAGCTCGTTCGGATGAAAACGGTCAAAGTCGTAAATGAATATTGTCGCACCACAGGTTATCTGTCCGAAAAGCTTTCCCCACGCACATTTTCCCCAGCCTGAATCTGAAACGGTCAGGTGGAGAGTGCCGTCGGAAATATTATGCCAATGCTTTGCAGTTACAATATGACCTACTGTGTAGTAGTGGTTGTGCATAACCATTTTCGGATAGCCTGTAGTTCCTGAGCTAAAGTACAAAAGCATATTGTCTTCAACGTCATTAGGGATTCTTTCAAGCGTCGGAGGGTATTTCATAGCCTCGTCCATTATATTTATCCAGCCTTCTCTGTTGCCGTGAGTGCAGAACTTTTCAACGATTCCGTCGTATTTTTCCATTGCCTCTTCAATATGCTCGCAGACGTTATCCTCAACGGTTGCGCAGATATACTTTACGCTTGCAGCTTCAAAGCGGTAAACATAGTCTTTGGCTAAAAGCTGGTTGGTCGCAGGAATTGCAATAGCGCCAATCTTCATCAGTCCGTAAATTGCAAACCAGAACTCGTAATGCCTTTTTAATACGAGCATTACCATATCGCCCTTTTTAACTCCGTGAGATAAGAACATATTTGCAAAACGGCTGGACATCTCGCTTACCTGCCTGAAGGTAAACTGATGCTCCTCTCGTTCTTCGTTCACCCAGTAAAGGCACACCTTATCAGGCTCTAACCTTGCCAGCTCGTCAATTACATCATAAGCGAAGTTATAGTTTTGCTCCGGCGTCGGCTCAAACTTACACAAAATTCCGTTCTCGTCAAATTCCTCTGTTACAAATCTTTTGTAAAAATCCTTCATGTTGAAAATTCCCTTTCCGATATTTGTTAAGCTATTCTTTTTCCTTGATAAGTATTGCCAGAAAGTCGCAATTCTCTCCGTCAACTGCAATCATTCCGTGCGGCTTGTTGGAGCTGTAATAAAGCGAATCGCCCTCGCTTAAATACTCGGTATGTCCGTCATATAAAAACTTGAGTTTTCCCTTTAAGATGTAATCCCATTCCTGTCCCTTGTGAACTGAAAGGGCAATCGGCTTGTCCTCTGCGCCCTCCTCAAACGGTGCCTTAACCAAGAGAGGCTCTATGTCCTTGTCCTTGAAAAGGTACGCTAAATGCTGATAAGCGAAGCGTTCTCTTCTTTCAATCGGCAGGCCCTTGTCCTTCCTTACTATCGAATAGGTTGAAAGGTGCGGTCCCGAGCCTGTCAGAAGCTCAACCAGGTCAACGTCAAATACCTCAGAGCATTTATACAAAAAGGTAACTGAAAAATCCTTTTCTCCAGCTTCGATAAGCTTATACTGCTCAACGTCAATTCCAGTCTTTTCGCAAAACTCCTCAACTGACAAATCATAAGCCAGTCTTAAACCCTTGAGCCTGTTGGCTACCTCCTTGATGTTATAATTCATCATAACTTATTCCCTCCTGCAATATTTCTAAAAGCTCGGCAGGCTTTTCTATTATATATTCCGCCCCGGCTTCAAAAAGCTCATCATATGTACGAAATCCCCACAAACAGCCAACTGCAACAAGACCTGCGTTGTGCGCCGTTTTTATATCAACATCAGAATCCCCGACAAAAATAGCGTTTTGTTTTTGAGTTTCAGTGCGTTCTAAAATTTCAAAAACAATTTTCGGGTCGGGCTTTGTAGCATATCCTTCTCTTTTTCCGATAACAACGCTGAAAACTCCGCTTCCAAAAAGCTTGTCTATAATTTCCTTTGTGAAAATGTCCGTCTTGTTTGAAGCGACTGCGCACTTGACTTCCCTGTCAACAAGCGAGTTTACAGTTTCATTTATGCCGTCGTACAAAACGGTTTTGTTAAGATAATTCTTAGCGTATCTCTTTAAAAACTGCTCGTGAATGCGATCTATCTCAGCGTCAGTTCGTTTATCCTCCGGTAACGCTCTCTCACAGAGCTTTCTTGTTCCATTGCCGACAAAGTAATAAAATTCTTCCGTTTCGTGAGTCGGATACCCGTTTTCACGAAGCACAAAATTCACGCTGTCGGCGAGGTCGTAAACCGAATTTACAAGCGTTCCGTCTAAATCAAAAATAACCAAATTTATCATATCGTTTTATTTTACCATATATATGTTAATTTTTCGTGAACAAGGAGTGTGTTTATTTGAAAATCTAAATCAACCGCCAAAAAATGTATGCTCGACAAAGATTTTTACGCCGATTGCAACCAGAATAAGTCCGCCGACAAGCTGAGCTTTATTGTTTAAAAGCTTGCCGAAGCGCTTACCTAAAAATACAGCAATAATTGAAAGCACAAAGGTTGTCAGGCCGATAATTGTCACGGAGGTGGCAATATTTACGCTTTCAAGCGCCGCAAAGGAAATTCCGACCGCTAAAGCGTCGATGCTTGTAGCTACTCCCTGCAAAAGCAGAACAGGAACAGTAAGCGTCAGACCGCTTTCGTCGCTGTCGTCTCCTCGTATAGCGTCGACAATCATTTTTCCGCCGATAAAGCCTAAAAGCACAAGCGCTATTATATGGTCGAAGGCTTTTATATACTCGGTGAAAGCACTTCCTAAAAAATAACCGATTGTAGGCATAGCCGCCTGAAAAGCGCCGAAGCAAAGAGCCATTGCCAGCCCCCACTTTTTATTTGCGTTTTTGTATACGATTCCGTTTGTGGCGCAAACCGCAAAGGCGTCCATTGAAAGACCTACTCCAATCAGAAATACTTCAATATAGCTCATTATTATTTTCCCCTCTGTAAATCAATCTAATCATCAAGCTTTGAAGCAAGAAGCGAAGAATACTTATTCCGAAACGCTTCAAATTCGCCCTTTTCAATAGCCTCTCTTATACGCTTTGTAAGAGTATTATAAAAGTAAAGGTTATGAAGCACCGCAAGTCTTCCGCCGAGTATTTCCTCTGCTTTGAACAGGTGGCGGATATAAGCTCTTGAAAAGTTTTTACAAGCTGGACAATCGCAGGCAGGGTCAAGAGGACGATTGTCCTCCTTGAAGCGTTCGTTTTTAATGTGCATGATTCCGCCCCACGTAAATATTGTTCCGTGCCTTGCATCTCTTGACGGCATTACGCAGTCGAAGAAGTCAACTCCACGCCATACAGCTTCAATAATATTGCTTGGGGTTCCGACTCCCATAAGATACCTCGGCTTATCCTTTGGCATATAAGGCTCAACCGTTTCTATTATGTGATACATCACTTCTGTCGGTTCACCTACCGCCAAACCTCCCAAAGCGTAGCCGTCGCAGTTAATTTCCCTTATCTGCTTCATATGCTCGATTCTCAGGTCGTCAAAGGTACAGCCTTGATTTATACCAAAAAGCATCTGTTTTTTGTTTATTGTTCTCTCAAGAGAATTAAGTCTGTCCATTTCAGCTCTGCACCTTGCAAGCCAGCGTGTAGTACGCTCGGTAGACTGCTTTGAATATTCGTAAGTCGCTGGGTTTTCAACACATTCGTCAAACGCCATTGCAATAGTGGAGGCTAAATTTGACTGAATTTGCATACTCTCCTCAGGACCCATAAAGATTTTTCTTCCGTCGACGTGTGAATTGAAATACACGCCTTCCTCTTTTATTCTACGAAGCGACGCTAAGGAAAATACCTGAAAGCCGCCGCTGTCGGTTAAAACAGGCTTGTGCCAGTTTATAAATTTATGAAGTCCGCCCTGATTGTGAATAAGCTCGTCTCCTGGTCTGACGTGAAGATGATAGGTGTTGCAAAGCTCGACCTGGCAGTTTACCGTTTCAAGGTCAAGCGACGAAACGCCGCCCTTTATAGCTCCCTGAGTTGCAACATTCATAAAAACAGGGGTTTGAATAACGCCGTGAGGGGTTGTAAACTCCCCTCGGCGAGCGCACTTTTCTTGTGTGATAATTTTAAACATTCATTTCTCCTTGTTCGGCGTAGAGGTTTTTATCCTCGAATTTTTCATAATAGCCTATAAGCTCGCCGTTTTCATCTCTTATAGCCTGACAGTAAACGTCGTCGTTGCAGCCGTTTCTGTCCTTGTGAAATTCAAAAATTTTGTTGAGCGACCTATCCGCCTTCATAGCATTGATATTTTTAATTATAACCTCTTTGGTATGAGGGTTGTGGCAGTCAAAAATTGAACGTCCGACCAAAGCGCCGCCGCCAGACTTTTCATACTGCTTTTCAGCCGCTGGGTTCATATAAATTATCGTGTGACTGAGATCGCAAATTACTATCGCCTTTTCGTCGACATCTATTATGCCTTTGAAAAATTTATTTAAATCCGCCATACTGTCCTCCCTAAATTATCAGCATACTATCTCCGAATGAAAAGAATCTGTATTTTTCTTCAACTGCTGTTTTGTAAGCGTTCATTGTTTTGTCATAGCCTAAAAATGCCGAAACAAGCATTATCAGCGTGCTTTCCGGGAGGTGAAAATTTGTAATCAATCCGTCAAGCACCTTAAACTCAAAGCCCGGATAAATAAAAATTCCAGTATCTCCCTCAGCGGCAACTATTTTGCCGTTATTTTCCGCCGCAACGCTTTCAAGCGTTCTGCAGGAGGTAGTGCCGACGGCAATTACTCTTCCGCCGCTCTCTTTTGTATCGTTTATCATTTTTGCCGTCTGCTCACTTAGCTCATAATGCTCGGTATGCATTTTGTGGTCGAGGATTTTTTCTTCCTTGACGGGGCGAAAGGTTCCCAGTCCAACGTGAAGGGTCAGGTACGCAAGGTTAATTCCCTTGTCCTGCAGGTCGCTCAGCATTTCCTTGGTAAAGTGAAGTCCGGCAGTAGGCGCCGCCGACGAGCCTAACTCGTTTGAATAAACC
Source organism: Ruminococcus sp. (assembly GCA_021199305.1). Classification (GTDB taxonomy): domain Bacteria; phylum Bacillota; class Clostridia; order Oscillospirales; family Ruminococcaceae; genus UMGS1601. The sequence goes on along the minus strand of JAJQIH010000015.1, from coordinate 59,448 downwards.
GTCTGGTAACGCTCCTTGTCCTCAAGCTTTTTTGTAATATACGGCGGAAGCGGCATCTGTCCTATTTCATCAAGAGCGGTATAAATGTTGTAGCCGTCCTTTAGCTTAAATCTTGCTATGCGGTTTCCGTCCTCCAGAACCTCTGTAATTACGGCAGTCATAATACCGCCGAACGAAAACTCAGTTCCCACCTTTGCTTTCTTTCCAGGGCGGCAAAGAATTTCCCACTCCAGGTTTTCTATCTGATGAACGAGAAGAAATTCTATAAAGCTTCCGTTATCAACCTTCTCGCCGTAAATCCTCGCAGGTAAAACTCTTGAGTCGTTAAGCACAAGCAAATCACCCTTTTTGAGAAAATCGCATAAATTATAAAAATGACTATGCACTATTTCGCCGCTTTGTCGGTCAACCTTTAAAAGTCGGGATGCGTTTCTCGGCTCGACAGGTGTCTGAGCGATAAGTTCCTCAGGAAGGTCGTAATAAAAATCCGACGTTTTCATATCCTTTAAATTCAACATTTTCTTCTCCATTTATGTATTTTTTCCTTGTTTTTATAATTTGGGTGTTGACACATCGCCTTTTATTTGGTATAGTTAATGTAAGTAAAACAGATAGAGGCGCAGCCACGATCAGTAACCTCTTGTAGATTGTTATCAGGGCCCACCCCGAGATGTGAAATGCAAGGCTGCCGAAGATTTAAGCTTGGGAAACTTACTTCTGATCATCGGCTCAACAGGTCGCTGATTGTCATCATTGCAAGTGATGGAGTGCTATCCAAAAATTAGTAGCAGTTCTATTATAACGCATGATGACCGGTTTTTCAACCGGTTTTTTGTTTTTTACAAATTATGCAATAAATTTTATGCAAATTATTTTTAGAAAGGTAAGATACAGAATGAGAAAGTATAAAGTGGGAATTATTGGAGCTACAGGAATGGTAGGACAGCGTTTTGCAACGCTTCTTGAAAACCACCCATGGTTTGAGGTTGTTTGTCTTGCAGCTTCTCCGCGTTCCAAAGGAAAGAAATACAAGGACGCTGTCGGAGCAAGATGGGCGATGAAGAAACCAATTCCTGAATCTATGAAGGATATGGTTATCTACGACGCTACAGCTGATATTGAGGAAATTGCTTCACAGGTTGATTTTTGCTTCTGCGCTGTAGATATGAAAAAGGACGAGATCAGAGCTCTCGAAGAAAAGTACGCTAAGGCTGAATGCCCGATAGTTTCAAACAACTCAGCTCACAGAGCAACGCCTGACGTTCCGATGGTAGTTCCTGAAATAAATCCTGAGCATATTGAAATTATCGACGCTCAGAAGAAAAGACTTGGAACAAAGAGAGGCTTTATCGCAGTTAAATCAAACTGCTCGCTTCAAAGCTACGTTCCAGCTCTTCACCCGCTTATGAAATACGGAGTTACCAAGGTGCTTGCCTGCACATATCAAGCAATTTCAGGTGCAGGAAAGACGTTTGAAACATTCCCTGAAATTATCGACAACGTAATTCCATTTATCGGCGGCGAAGAGGAAAAGAGCGAGCTTGAGCCGCTTAAAATCTGGGGAAAGATCGAGGGAGATAAAATCGTAAACGCTACCTCCCCTTCTATTACAACTCAGTGCTTAAGAGTACCGGTTTCTGACGGCCATACAGCAGCAGTTTTCGTATCCTTTGAAAACAAGCCGAGCAAGGAGGAAATTCTTACCGCCTGGAAAGAATTTTCGGGCGTTCCGCAGAGCCTCAAGCTTCCGAGCGCTCCAAAGCAATTTTTAAACTACTTTACTGAAGACAACCGTCCTCAGTCGAAGCTTGACAGAGAGCTTGAAGGCGGAATGGCGGTTTCTATAGGAAGACTGAGAGAGGATTCTCAATACGACTACAAGTTTGTATGCCTTTCTCACAACACGTTAAGAGGTGCGGCTGGCGGAGCTGTTTTGATGGCTGAGCTTCTGGCTGCCAAGGGATATTTTGACTAAAGCGTCATTTTGTCACGGAGGTAAGAGATAATGAAAGACACAATTTTTACTGGCGCAGGCGTTGCTATAGTTACGCCGATGGACGACGAGGGTTTTGTAAACTACGAGGAATTTGAGCACCTTATAGACTTTAATATTGCAAATGGAACAGATGCTATTATTGTCTGCGGTACAACGGGAGAAAGCGCAACGCTTAGCTTTTTAGAGCATTGCGACGTTGTCAAGCATTGTATCGACTACGTTGCAGGAAGAGTTCCTGTAATTGCTGGAACAGGCTCTAACGACACAAACTTTGCTATTCGCCTTTCCAAAAAGGCTTGCGAATACGGAGCAGACGGACTTCTTATCGTCACGCCGTATTACAACAAGGCTTCTCAAAGGGGTCTTATAAAGCACTTCACAGCAATTGCTGATGCTGTTGACAAGCCGATTATCATTTACAGCGTTGCTTCAAGAACTGGTGTAAACATCGAGCCTGCTACCTGTCTTGCGCTTTCAAAGCACAAAAATATCGTTGCCATCAAGGAAGCGAGCGGAAACATTTCTCAGGTAGCGAAGATCAGAGCGCTTTGCGGCGACGAGCTTAACGTTTACAGCGGAAACGACGACCAGATTGTTCCGATGATGGCGCTTGGCGCAAAGGGAGTTATTTCGGTTTTGTCAAATGTTATGCCGAAGGAAACTCATATGATTGCAAAGTATTGTCTTGACGGAGAATACGACAAGGCATTAAAGCTTTCGCTTGACACTCTCGACCTTGCCAACGGACTGTTCTGCGACGTAAATCCTATTCCTGTAAAGGAAGCGTTAAATATTATGGGATTTAATGCTGGCTCATGCAGACTTCCGCTTTGCGATATGGACGACGAAAAGAAGGCATTCTTAAAGGGAATTTTAGATAAGCACCAGCTTGTCGGCAGTATACGTTAAACTGATCGAAGGGAAGTATTAAAATGATAAAGGCGGCTATTTGTGGCGCAAACGGAAAAATGGGCAGAGTTATTGCTGACATTATTTCAAAAAGAGATGATATTGAAGTTATTTCGGGAATTGACAAGTTAAGCGATGTAGCGTACAGCGATTTTCCTGTCGTTAAGCGACCGAACGATTTGCCAGACAAACCCGACGTTATAATTGATTTTTCTCACCCGTCAGCTCTTTCGGAGCTTTGCGACTACTGCCTTACAAACAATGTTCCTTTGGTAATTGCAACTACAGGCTACACAGAGGAGCAGAAAACTCAGATTCACAAAACTGCTGAGCAGATTCCTGTTTTCTTCACGTTTAATATGTCGCTGGGAATCAACCTGCTGTGTGCGCTTGCAAAAAAGGCGACGGCAGTTTTAGGCGACCAGTTTGACATTGAGATTGTCGAAAAGCACCACAACCAGAAAATTGACGCTCCGTCAGGAACAGCTCTTATGCTTGCGGACGCTATAAACGAAACGCTCGATGATAAAATGAAATACGTTTACGAGCGGCACAGCGTTCGGCAAAAGAGAGAAAAGAATGAGATTGGCATTCACGCTATAAGAGGCGGAACGATTGTCGGCGAGCATGATATAATTTTTGCAGGACGTGACGAGGTTATTACCCTTTCGCACCAGGCAACTTCAAAGGAAGTCTTTGCAGTTGGCGCTGTAAACGCAGCGATTTTCTTATCAAAAGCAAATGCAGGACTTTACGATATGAACGACGTTATCGCACTCGACTAAAAATTACATACTAAAATACAAACGAGCCCACCAATTCGGTAGGCTCGTTTTTTGTTTATCTATTCACTATTGTCTGTTCTGAGCGTTTCGCATCGCCTGACGCTGACGCTGACGTTTTTTCTTAAAGTACCTTCTGGTGAAAAAGCTCGCTACTATCAGAAGTACAACAATTACGATTATAATAATCAGGATTACCTTTATAACCGTCCAGAGAGCTGATAAAAAGCCGCCGCTTTCCTCCTCGCCTTCTGAGCTTTGAGTTGTAGCTTCCGCACTTTCAGTCTGCTCCGTCTGAGCCTGGGTTTCGGTAACGATAAAGCTGATAGGCACCTCAATCGGTGTGATTTTATAGGTTGCCTCAAGCTCATTACCTTCATAGTCGGTAGTGCTTGCCATATCGAGATTAAACGAAACCACAGATTCGGGAGTTGAAACGAGGCGCATATTGAGCGTTGCGAACTCACCGCCGAAGGTACAACCAGCTTCGTCGTTTGCCTTATAGGTAAATGTTACCACGCCGTTTTCAGTATCCGTTTGCGTTTCAATTTTTCCGTTCGTTCCCGACTGATTAAGCTCGATTTCTCCCAGCTCAAAGTAGGAACTGTTGTAAAGGAAATTAAACTCGCCGCTGTAAATTCCGGAATTTTCTGAAATTATAATCGTTGCGGTAATATTTCCGTAGTCGTCAATCTCGCCGTTTTCAACCTCCAGCGTATAGTCGGACGCATACACCGAAAGGCAGGAAATTGATGCGAACAAAACAATTCCCATTAAAACGCTGATTAGCTTTTTCATACCTTCACCCCTTGTTTTTAAAATTACTCTTCCTGCTCGCTGCTCTCTTCTTCGCTGTCAGCCGCTTCCAAAAGTCTTGAAATTTTTCTGATTCTAAGCTGTGTAAAAATCAGCATAAACACAAATATCACCGACAGAACAATCAGACATATCATTACAATCTGATTTCTTGTGTCAATGTTATCAAGCGTTTCGGTCATTCTGTCATAAACCGAATCGGACAATGTGCTAAGACAGGTATAGCAGTAGGACGAATAGTTTAAATAATCGCTGTCAACAAGCGCCTTCTTACCGCTTGAAAAGTCGGAATTTGAAACCATTTGCTCGATAGCTGATTCATTTACAGGCTCGATATACTCGCTGTAAATGCTGTCAAATTCATCCAGAACCTCCTGCTCCTGAGCTTCAAGACCTATTTCCTCCAAAACCTTTCTTGCTCCCTGCATAGTTCCCGTTTCGGAAATGGCGTTGTTATAATTGTTATAATGCTCAGCGTTTTCGGTATTGGCAAATGTCGATAGCTCAGACTGCGAATACAGATAAGCCGACGCATACATATCAGAATACTTTACAAGGTCGCTTCTTTTGGAATTTGCAGCGGCAGATTGAAGTCCTGTTATAATATACAAAACAATACACGCTATCAGAAGCGCACAGGAAATTACTGTCATCCAAAAGCTCGAATAAGAAGAAACTCTCTTTTTCATTGTGTATTGTCCTTTCTGTTGTAGTAGATTCATAGATATTATACTTCATATCCCACTAAAAGTCAAACGACAATTAACAATCAGCAACAAATATGTAGAAAAAAGCAACACGGCGAGTAGCACTCACCGTATTGCATTTAAAATTCAAATATTCAAGCCGTTAATTAAAGCTCGATAACAGCGCTTGTATCTCCAGCCTTAACAGCTACGCTCTTGTCTGTGTTTGAAACAGAAACTGTAAAGTCAGCAGGTGCAGCAGAAAGAGAAATTTCGATTTTGTTACCCTTTCTTTCAGCTGAAAGCTCTAAAACCTTATTAGCTTCGCTGTCGTAAATAACTGTACTTGCGGTCTTGCCGTCCTCAAGCTCGTAAATTACAGCGTTTGCATCCTTGACGTAATCGTAAACAACGTCACGCTCAAAGTTTCCGTAAGTGATAATGCTGTTTGGCTTTGCAAGAGCAGGAATTTCAAAATAGCTGCACTTGTGAGTATACCATTTTCCACCCTCGAAAACCTTACCTGTGATAATGTCTGTCCACTTGCCTGCTGGAACGTAGTATTCAGCAATGCTCTCGTCGTTAAGAATCGGCGCAACCAGAAGGTTATCTCCGAGCATATACTGTCTGTCAAGTGTCAAGCAGGTTGGATCATCAGCAAAGTCGATTACCATAGCTCTCATAACAGGAACTCCGATTTCGTGAGTCTTGTTAGCCTGAGCGAAAAGATAAGGCATAAGCTTACCCTTGAGCTTTGCGAAGAAACGTAAAACGTCGCAGGATTCCTCATCGAACAACCACGGAACTCTATATGTCTGGTTTCCGTGCAAACGGCTGTGAGATGAAAGCATTCCGAATGCAGCCCATCTCTTGTAGATATCAGGAGTTGCAGTTGACTCAAAGCCTGCCATATCGTGAGATGTAAATCCGAAGCCTGAAATACAAAGCGACAAGCAGCCTCTTATTACTTCAGCCATTGAGTTGTAAGTAGCTGAGCAATCTCCGCCCCAGTGTACAGGGAACTTCTGTCCGCCTGCTGTTGCGCTTCTTGCGAACAAGCAAGCCTTGTTCTCACCATAGTAGTCCTTTAATACGTTGAATACAGTCTTGTTGTAAAGATATGTATAGTAGTTGTGCATCTTGATAGGATCAGAGCCGTCATAATATACAACATCTCTTGTGGGGATTCTCTCACCGAAGTCGGTCTTGAAGGTATCAACTCCCATTTCACAAAGAGCCCTTAGCTTTGAAGCGTACCACTCGCAAGCCTCAGGATTTGTAAAGTCAACGATTGCCATTCCCGGCTGCCATTCGTCGCACTGGAAAACAGAACCGTCTGTTCTCTTGATAAAGTATCCACCCTTTACGCCCTCGTCAAACAGCTTTGAGCGCTGTCCAACATAAGAATTTATCCAGACGCAGGTTTTAAGTCCCTTTGTTTCGTGAAGTCTTTTCAGCATTGCCGGAGGATCAGGGAACTGGCTCTTATCCCACTCAAAGTTACACCACTCAAATCCCTTCATCCAGAAGCAGTCAAAGTGGAACACCTGAAGAGGAATATCACGCTCAGCCATTCCGTCGATAAAGGATGTGATGGTTTCTTCATCATAAGTTGTAGTAAATGAGGTTGTAAGCCAGAGTCCAAAAGAAAATGCAGGAGGAAGCGCAGGCTTTCCTGTAATATCTGTATAGCCCTTTAATACCTCAGTCAGGTTCTCTCCGCCGATAACAAAATACTGCAGATTTTCGCCAGGTACTGTAATTGAAACCTTTGAAACAGTATCCGAGCATACCTCGTAAGAAACCTTATCTGTGCTGTTTACGAAAACGCCGTAGCCTCTTGAGGATACATAAAACGGAACCGACTTGTACGACTGATCCGAGCAGGTACCGCCGTCAGCGTTCCAGATTTCTACTGTTGAACCGTTTTTGGTGAAGTTTGTAAACTTCTCGCCGAAGCCGTAAAAATACTCGCCTACTGTGGTATCAAACTGCTCTCGGATATATGTTCTCTTAGGATTAGCAGGATAACTCCAGAAGGAATCGTCCGCCTGAGTTGCAAGTCTTGCCTGCTGCTTGAAAGCGCTCTCGAAAATAACGCCTGCTGAACGCCAGCCGCCGCTTGTAAGCTTCTTATCCTTGTAGTAATACTGAACGCTCCATGTTTCCTTTGAAACGACAACCCTTGTGTTTCCGGAAATAAGGGTAGCCTCCTTATCGGTAATCTCAACCGTCGGCTTGTAGTCGCCCTCGTTGATTTCAAAATGAGGACCGTTGTCAGCATAGCCCTTGTGGTGAGTGATGTTTACCTTGATACAGTTTTCAATGTTTGAAGTAAATTCGATCTCAAGGTTTGCGCTTCCGAGCATCATAGCACGGTTATAAATCGTCATTGGTGTAGCTACAACTACAAAACCGCCGTCAATTTCGTCAATTTCAAACGCCTGATTAGCATAATTTACTTCGTAGCCTCTTTGGTTAAGCCAAAAGCCGTCTGCAAATTTCATAAAATGACCTCCTATTTTAAAAATTTTTAAGTATAGACTTTGTACAATTTGCCCTGTATTTACATACTATCACAAAAAAATATGTACGTATTGCCTTTTTTTGCTGAATTTTTGTCAATTATTATCCAATTTCACATTTCGCTAAAACAGTGCCTGAAATTTATCTGTTGGAATTGTCCTTTCGGTACTTTAACGGAGTAGTATTATACTCCTTTTTGAAAAGCTCGATAAACGACTTGACGTTAGCAAACCCGTTGTTAAGAGCGACGTCAGTTACGGAAAGGTCGCTGTTTACAAGGTCGTTTACTGCATGGTAAAGCCGCATTCTTCCAAGATAGGAATAAAAGGTTTCGCCGGTTGTCTTTTTGAAAAATCTTGAAAAATAGGTCGGCGACATTCCAATATCAGATGATATATCATCAAGCGTAAACGGTACCTCGTAATTGTTTTCCATAAAGGCTATCGCACGCTTTATGTTCGTCATATTTTTACGCTGGAATTTATTTACGCTCTGAGTTTCCCTCTTCCTTCGACATTTTCTGATAAGCACAAGACAAAGCTGTCGCAGGACGATTGAAAGCTCGAGCTCGTAAAACTCATTTTTCTCTTCAAAAATAGATGCGCACTTTAAAATAAGCGACTTTATTTCATTCTTTGCAGACTGGTTTTGTGAAAAGTCAAAGTAATAGTCATCAACATCAGGAAAATATTCCTCAAGGAGGGATTTTGAAAGAAGTACCGTTACAGCTATTATATCGCCGCTTCCCGCATCAGTTTCGTGCAGCTCGTTTGAATTTACAAAAAATATATCGTCAGCTTTTACGCAAACGTCCTTGCCGCCGATTTTTCCGTTAATCTGTCCTTTCAGAACCAGATTGAACTCCAGCTTGCTGTGCCAATGCAGAGGATATGTATTGTTGCTGTGCTGTCCCTTCTGGATATAAATTCTCGCAGGAACAGAAGAGTCAAGCGTTACCTGCTCGTGATAATACTTCAAAAATTACACCTCCCGACCTGCCGCAAAGAAATACGTCTTTAAGGCTATTTTAGCATATTTTTTTATACTTTGCAATGCGTCTTGAAAAAAAGACTGTTATATGTTACAATATGATAAATTGCGGCCGTAATACTCGCAAACTCAGGTATTGTAAGGAGAATTTTTATGAACATTGATAAACTTATAAGCGAGATGACGCTTGAAGAAAAGGCGAGTCTTTTATCAGGACTTGATTTCTGGCACACAAAGCCGATAGACAGGCTATCAATCGACAAAATCATGGTAAGCGACGGCCCTCACGGACTCAGAAAGGAAAAGGAAGGCGAGCGTGGAAGCATTGAAGCTACCTGCTTTCCTACCGCTTCGTCACTTGCCTGCTCGTTTGACCGCTCGCTCTTGGAGGAGCTTGGCAAGGCACTGGGAAGCGAGTGCATAGCTGAAAATGTTTCTGTTATTTTAGGACCTGGCGCAAACATCAAGCGCACTCCCCTTTGCGGCAGAAATTTTGAATATTTCTCAGAGGATCCTTATCTGTCCGGTGAAATGGCGGCTTCGCACATAAAGGGAGTTCAGTCGATGGGCGTTGGAACATCGCTCAAGCATTTTGCCTGCAACAATCAGGAATACAGAAGAATGTCTGTAAGCGCACAGATTGACGAGAGAACACTCAGAGAGATATATCTCGCTTCGTTTGAAATTGCCGTTAAAAAGGCTAAACCGCAAACTCTTATGTGCTCTTACAACAAGATAAACGGCGAATATTCAAGTCAGAACAAAAAGCTTCTGACGGATATTTTGCGTGACGAATGGGGATTCAATGGTCTTGTTATGAGCGACTGGGGCGCTGTTGACGACAGAGTAAAGGGCGTTGCTGCTGGGCTTGACCTTGAAATGCCTGCAAGCGGCGGCAAGAACGACAACATTGTAATCGAAGCGGTAAAGAGCGGTAAGCTCGATGAAAAATATGTCGATATATGTGCAAGACGTGTGCTTGAACTGGTCGATAAGCATTGCGACGCTAAAGCACCTGTCAGCTGGGATAAGGAAAAGGATCACGAGCTTGCTGGTAAAATTGAAAGCGAATGTATGGTGCTTCTTAAAAACGACGGTGTATTGCCGCTTAAAACTGACGAAAGCATTGCGTTTATTGGTGAATTTGCTGAAAACCCACGCTATCAGGGCGGCGGTTCAAGTCACATAAATTCCTACAAGGTTACAAGTGCTGTGGATGCAGTAAAGGATATTTGCGAGGTTTCATTTGCACGTGGATATGTAACCGACAAGGACGAAACGGATAAAGCTCTTTTGGCTCAGGCGGTTGAAGCTGCAAGCAAATGCGACAAGGCGGTATTATTTGTAGGCTTGCCTGAATCGTTTGAATCTGAAGGCTTTGACAGAAAGCATTTAAGAATGCCTGACTGTCAGCTTGAGCTTATCGACGAGGTTTGCAAGGTAAATAAAAACGTCGTTATAGTTTTGCACAACGGCGCACCTATAGAAATGCCGTTTGCTGATAAAGTATCTGCTATTTTAGAAGGGTATCTTGGCGGCGAAGCCGTGGGCAAGGCGCAGGTTGACGTTTTGTTCGGAAAGGTAAATCCGAGCGGTAAGCTTGCGGAAACATTCCCCAGAAAGCTGTCTGACAATCCGTCATACTTAAACTACCCCGGCGAGGGAGATATTGTAAAATACAACGAGGGAATTTTTGTCGGATACAGATATTACGACAAGAAGGAAATAGAGCCTTTATTCCCGTTCGGCTTCGGACTCAGCTATACGACCTTTGAGTATTCTGATATTGAGGTTTCGCACGACGAGCTTGACGAGGATCAGATTCTGACTGTCAGGGTAAGCGTTAAAAATACAGGAAGCGTTGCGGGAAAAGAGGTCGTTGAGCTATATGTAAGGGATACTGAATCCTCTGTTATAAGACCTGACAAAGAGCTTAAAGGCTTTGAAAAGACTTATCTTCTGCCAGGCGAAACAAAGCAGGTAGTATTCAAGCTCGACAAGAGAGCGTTTGCATACTTTGACACTTCCATTATGGACTGGCATATCGAATACGGAAAGTTTGAAATTCTTGTCGGTTCGTCTTCAAGAGATATAAAGCTTTCAAAAAGCGTATACGTTGCGCCAAAGGAAGAAATACCTCATCGCTATACTCTTAATTCTCTTTGCTGCGATGTGTTTGCAAATCCGCTCGGAAAGAAGCTTTTATACAAAGCTTTGGGACTTGGCAAGAAAGGCTCAAAGGAGGAGCAGGCAGTAGAGGACTTTAAGATTTTAGCTCTCGGTGAAATGCCGCTTCATTCGCTTGTAAGCTTTATTCCTAACGACAAAATATCAAGAGCTACACTCAGCGAGCTTGTAGATATATTAAACGCAGAAGCTTAAACCCTGGAGAAAGACAATGAATATAAGAATCGGACACGGATACGACGTTCACAGGCTCTGTGAGGGCAGGAAGCTTATTCTTGGCGGAGTTTTGATTCCCTTTGAAAAAGGACTTCTCGGACACTCGGACGCTGACGTTTTGCTTCACGCTATAATGGATGCTATGCTGGGAGCTGCGGCGCTCGGAGATATTGGAAAGCATTTTCCCGACACTGATGAGCGTTACAAGGGTGCTGACAGCATAGAGCTTCTAAGACAAGTTACCGAAATTCTAAAAGAAAACGGCTTTTCGGTTTCAAATATCGACTGCACAATTTGCGCTCAGGCACCAAAGCTTTCGCCGTTTATTGAAAATATGAGGAAAAATATCGCTGACGCTGTAAATGTTCAGACTGAATGCGTTTCGGTAAAGGCGACAACCGAAGAAGGCTTAGGCTTTACAGGAAGCGGCGAAGGAATTTCAGCGCACGCCGTTTGTCTTATTGAAAAGAAGGGATAGAATATGAAGAGAGCATTACCTGCGGCGCTTATCGCAATTATTATAGTCGTCGCTTTGATAATTATAATTCCAATGGTTGGCGGAATCGACCACAAGGACGTTTCAACTGAAGCTTCGCAAGAAAACTTTATTGACTACGCTGTGGATTACGAAACCTTTGCGAATGAAAACTCGCTGGAATTTGAAGCATCTACGGCGGCGGTAGTTTCAACGGGCAGCTATTCGCAGACGTATACGCTTGAAGCGGATGCTTATAAAATTTCTGTAGCTGTTTCAAACACGGATGGATATGAGATAGTTGAGGTTTCTTACGGGGCGCATTACGACGACGAAGGCTCATTGCAAAGCGTTGACGACGAGGTATTAAGCACTATGGTTTCGGCGTATAATCTTATCGGCGCAGTAGAGATTACAAAGGACGATGTTCTTAAAGTGATTGAGGACGCAGATGAGGAGGACGACTATTATCTTTACGGATATGAAAGAATTGAAAAGTGCGGCGACTATCCGACTTATATTTCTTACGCATCAGACAATCCACAAAGCGAGGAGCTCAGAATTTCAGGAATTACAGAATATTGCATGAAATAAGTTTGTTATAAAACAAAGTAAGGCTTCATAACGCAGCATTGCGTTATGAAGCCTTTTTTAATTACCTAAAAGGAAATTTCTATTCCCTTCGCCAAAACAAACGAGTATATGTATGCGCCGATTATCGGCTTATCCAAAATTATATCAAACGCCGACTTGTAAAGCAAAAGCTGATTTTTATAATTCTCCCTCAAATCGTCCTCGCTTTTTACTCTGTCGGTTTTATAGTCAACCAGCACATAGCCGTTTTCCTCCTCGAAAATACAGTCGGCAACTCCCTGAAGCATACCGTCGGTATTGTCGTACTCGCTCATATTGATTCCAGATGTTCTGATGTCGCTGATTTTTACTAAAAACTGCTGCTCACGCATTACATTCCCGCTCTGGCTGAGTCGTTTGTAAATGTCGCTTTCAAAGAACGCCGAAACAGCGTGTCTGTCTATGCTATCGGCTCTTCTTGATGAGAGCTTTCCGCTGTTTACAAGACGTTCAAGCTCGCCGTCTAAGTCGTTTGCCGCAGAAGCAAAGTCGCAGATTTCCATAAAGCTGTGGGTGATAGTTCCCTTTTCTGCAGCTGTGTATTTGCCGATTTCCTCAGTAAACTTCGGAATCTGAGGGTAGAAAACAAACTCCTTGTCCTCCTTTACGACCTCGCTTACTGAAAGCTTCGCAGGCGTTCTGGAAAGCCTGTCGTCGTAAGAGCTTGAAAAGTCAAACGACTCAGTATATTCCTGTGACTTTTCAAGAAGCCGTACCTCATCAGATTTCTGAGGCGCATCCTCGCAGTATATAACTTTTTCTGTAAAGCTTCCGCCGCTTGAAAATATAAACGAGTCTGAATCAAACTCTGCTTCCGCTCTTAAATTGTTCATTTGCTCGTGAGCTAAAAGCGGAAGAACTATCCACCGAAACATTCCGTCAGTAGACTTTAACATTTCTGAGCAGACTACTCCTGTATTTGACAGAAGTGTAGCTAAGCTTTTAAGCTTTTTTCTGTTCGGTTCGTTTAAATATATCGGCAGGAAAAGCCTTTCCTTCGCTCTTGTCATTGCAACGTACAGGATTCTTATTTCCTCGGAAATACTCTCATCTATATACTGATCCTTTAAATAAGCGTAATGAAGAGGCGTTGAGCGGATATGAAGCTCGTTGTCGTTGTACTTGAATGAAATTCCCATTCGCTCGTTGACAATCATTTTGCTTTTAATATCTTCTGTATTCATTCTCTTGTCAAGATCGCTCAAAAATACGAACGGATATTCAAGTCCCTTTGAAGAGTGCATTGTAGTGATTATTACGCTGTCGTTATCCGATGAAGCTACCTGCATTGTTTTAAAGTCGTGTCCGTTTTCAGATACGGAATCCAAATACCTTAAAAAGCCGCTTAATCCCTTCGCTGAATTTGAATCAAATGCGCTTGCATATCTCAGAAGAAGCGTCAGGTTATCCCGACTTCCTGCATCCTTATAGGTTGAAGCGATAGCATAGTAGTTTGTCTTTAAGTAAATTTTCCTGATAAGGCGTTCGGTCGACACACTCGCCGACATAAATCTTAGCTCTTTAATGAGATTTACTGCCTTTTGAGCCTTTTCAAAAAGCGGGAGAGAAATCTCTTTGATTTCTTCAAACGAGCAAAGATTCTGATACAGCTTTTTTCTCTTGTCAATACTTCTTATCAGTGAAACGTCGTCGGGGGTAAACATCATTATCGGCGACAGCATAACGCTAAGAAGCGGAATGTCAGACAAAGGATTGTCAAGCACCTTCAGAAGATTGAGAATAACGGAAATTTCTCTTGATTTAAGATAGCCGTCGGAGGCATCAAAGGTTGAATTTATTCCGACAAATTTAAGAGCCTTGGAAAGCCCCTTGTGAGCGCTTCGACCACGGGTCAGTATACAGAAATCTCCTGCCCTGCAAGGGCGCTTTTCGCCGTCCTCTTCAACAGTAACGCCCGATTTCAGAAGCTCATGTATTCTCTTTGCAATTGCAAGCTGCTCGTTGTCAAACCCATAGTAGCTCGGTAACTTTTCTTTCTCGCAGATAATATCAACCTCGACGGGAGAATCGTTTTGCTTGTCGTATCCTGCTCCTGTGACAAGCCGCTCGCTTTCATCGCTGTAATCAATTTCGCCCATATCGGTTGTCATCAGCTTTTCAAAGAAGTAGTTTATTGAATCTATTATGCAGCTGCGGCTTCTGAAGTTTTTCTTTAAGTCAATCTGCTCGACGTTTTCCTGCCATGCGGCATCCTTTTTCATCTTATCGAAAAGCCGTGGATTTGAAAGTCTGAAGCTGTAAATGGACTGCTTCATATCGCCGACAACAAAAACATTGCTTCCTATTACGTTAAGGTCCTCCGTGTTGGAAATTGCCTTGAAAATAAGGTCCTGCATATTGTTTACGTCCTGAAACTCGTCAATCAGGATTACCTTATAGTCGTTATTCTTTACAATTTCCTCGCAAAGCGGAGTTCTCGTTTCCCTGTCAATCAGCAAAAGCTCAACTGCCATATGCTCAACGTCAGAAAAGGACACCACGTTTCTCTGAACCTTTGCATCATGTATATTCTTACAAAGTTCGTCCTCAGCTCTTATAAGCGTTTCAAAAAGCCTTTTGCAAACTGAAATATCACGCTTAGTCTGTTCGCCTGTCGCTACAATCTGACTGGTAAGCTTATTGAACTGTTTGCTTATGTCACTTCGCGTTTTTTTAATAGATTCGCAAACCGCCTCTTCAAGCTCAAGCGAAGCGTCATAGGTTTCATTTTTCTTTTTGCGAAGGCCTGAAAATTTGTCAAACTTTACTGCCTTCATACTTTCGTAAAGCTTATCAAGCGATACACTTTCATCCAGATCCAGAAGAGAAGAAAGCTTTGCGATGTCGCTTTCGATAGTCATCAGCGGTGCGCTTGTATACTCAAGCCTTTCGGCTTTATCCTTTAGCTTTTCAAGCTGAAGAAGTAAAAACCCGATTCTGGAAATTATCTTCTGCTTTGTCTTGTCGGCAATTTCATTAAAGAAGTCTTCCGACGAATACCTTTCCCGCTGCTTTTCTATCCACTCGTCCTTAAATGGAATTGACTTAAAGAACGTGTTGAGATCGGTCAGAGCCTCCGTTATTTCCTTGTCGGTTTCACCTGACAAATATTCGTTTAAAAACGCCATATCCTCAGGCGAATTATCATACAACTCCTCCATAGTTTGTGTCAGAGCTGTGTCGAAAATCGTCTTATCATCGTTTTCGTCGCAGATTGAAACGCTGCTGTCAAAATCAAACTCGTGAATGTGATTTCTCACAAAGTCGTAGCAGAAGCTATTTATAGTAGTAATCTGCGCCAGGGCGAGCTTTTGCTGTTGAGAGGAAATCCAGGCATTTTCAGGATTTTCTCTTAGCTTTTTGTCAAGCGCCGCTGAAAGCTTTTCCTTCATCTGTGACGCGGCGTCGTTTGTAAAGGTTACAGCTAAAAGCTTGTCGGCTTCAACCTTTTTCTCCTCGTCGCAAAGCATTCTTATAGTTCTTTCAACCAAAACGGCAGTTTTTCCGCTTCCTGCCGCAGCAGAAACTATAACGCCCTTATTCTGAGTGTTTATCGCTTTAAGCTGATCTTCTGTCCATACAGGCATTTATGCTTCCTCCCTTGACATTCTTTCAAGCTGTGCGAGCAGCTCATCTTCATCCTCATTAACAACCATTCTCGGTTCCTTATCGCCGTAATTTCCGCAGACCGACCAATAATCGCAGTATTTACAAGCCTTTGTATCTCCTGTCATTATAGGCTTTGCCTTTATATCTCCGCTTAAAAGTCCATTTCCCAGCTCGCAGATTTTATCCCTTGTAAATTCAAAAAGAGCTGAAAAGAGCTTTTCGTCCAGGAGTTTCGACTTTTTTGAAAAGCTTCCGTCCTTATTACGCTTTGCGGGAGCATAAAGTCCGCTCAGCGCTTTGTCCATAGCGTTTAATGAAATGCTGTTATCAACAACAAGTCCATCACGCTTAAACTCCTTATTTCTCATTTCTTCAAGCTGCTGCTCAATATCCTCAGAGAGGTCTGATGAAGCGGGCGTTCTGTCCACGAAGTTTCCGACAAACTTCGCCGGCATATACAAAATTCCTGCAGCGTGAGGTTTTTTACCCTTTGTGATTTCGTTGTCGCTTGAAATCAACGCTAAAAGATAAATGAGCATTTGCATATTAAGACCGTTGTACAGGTCGCTAAGCTTTAATATTTTGCCGCCAGTTTTATAGTCGGTAATTCTTATGTATCTTATATCATTCTCGTCGTAAACATCAACTCTGTCGATTATTCCAAAAATATTTATGTATACGCCTTCCTGAACCTTGATTGACAGTAAGCTTTTGCCGTCCTGCTTTTTAAGGTCATACTCAAATGCACAGGGGCGAAAGAGCGACTGCCTGAATTCTGATATGATATTTTTCACAACGTAAAATGTAGCGTCTTCGAGCTTTTTAAGCGACTCGTAAAAGCGTCTGGTTTTTGCGAAATCTCCGCCCCATTCTCTTTTTGAATAGTCGTTGCAAAGGATGTGAACCTTTTCTCTTATTTCCTTATCGGTAAGGTTTTCAAAATCAGGATTGTATCTTCTCTTGCCGTCAACCTCCTCGCACATTAACTGCTCCAAGCAAAAGTGAATAAGGCTTCCCCTTGTAGAAGGATTTATTTCAATCTTTCTCGGCGAGT
Source organism: Ruminococcus sp. (assembly GCA_021199305.1). GTDB lineage: Bacteria > Bacillota > Clostridia > Oscillospirales > Ruminococcaceae > UMGS1601. The sequence continues at coordinate 42,569 of JAJQIH010000015.1, read as the reverse complement.
AGATTTTAAGTCCGTTTTTACAAAAATAATTAAACGGGCATTTGTAATAATCCTCAACTCTTGTAGCTGTGAGATTTAAGTCGTGTGAAAAGAAGGTGGTCTTTGCGACCTCGCTTGAAAGCTTATGGTCGCGGTTTTCCCGAAGGTCGTCGAAATATTCAAACTTTTCGGCGTATTCGCTGTTTTTTGAAAGCTCCCGCCTTATCGACTTAGCCTTTTTCTTGTCGCTTGAAAGATAATCGAAATACTTGAAGAACGCGCTCTTTTCGCTTGTTGAATAAAACGAAGCTGGCATATCCGCAGCAATAATCTGTGAAAGGCAAGGAAACATCTGCAAAACGTCCGTAATAACAGTTGACGCTCTTCTCGCCTTACCCTCAGCGTCGCTAAGCGAACAGGAAAGAATAAGCTTGTCGGTTGGAGTTGACAGGGCGATATAGGTAATCAGGCGTTCGGTGTCAAAGCGCTGTGAAACGCTGTCCGAGAATTTTACACCACCCGAATTCAATCTTTCCTTTTCCCTGTCGCTGAGCAGAGATTTTTTCTTCTGAACGGACGGGAACAGCCCGTCGTTCAAGCCGACTACAAAGCACACCTTTCGCTTTGAAAGCCTTGAATGCTCAGCTCTTGCAACCTCTACCGCATCCAGCGACTCAGGCGGATTTGAAATCTGAGCCGACGAAAGCAGAGTTTTTAAAAGCTCGAAAAATCTTCTCAGCGTTATAGCTTCGCCCTTCAGATATTTGTAAACAGAATTTATAGACGACAAAAACATTCGCCAGATTTGCTTGAATTCTCTTGCAGTTTCCAGAAGCTCAGCGTCGCCGCTTTCCATACTTTTTGAGAGAATTGAAAACGCTCTGTCTGACAGATGAATATCGTTAAAAAGCTCGTTTAGCGCAAGACAAATTTCATCAGCAGTCTTGCCCTTTGAGTTTTCCTTGAACTTCACAAGCGGCGATATAGCTTTGCTTGAATTCTCTTGCAGTTTCCAGAAGCTCAGCGTCGCCGCTTTCCATACTTTTTGAGAGAATTGAAAACGCTCTGTCTGACAGATGAATATCGTTAAAAAGCTCGTTTAGCGCAAGACAAATTTCATCAGCAGTCTTGCCCTTTGAGTTTTCCTTGAACTTCACAAGCGGCGATATAGCTTTTCTTCGTATCTGATTTATATGCGAAAGCTCCTTCTTGCTCTCGGTGCTTGCACCTGTAAAATCCTTCTCCCATAGGCTTCTGTCAACTCCCCACTTATAAACGTACTCCTCAAGAGCACAGGCGTCCGCTTCGCTTATTTTGGAAAGTGGAGATTTTATGTACCTGAGAATATTTTCAGTTCGAAATTCTCCAGTCATAACGCAGTCAAAAATGCTTGTAACGTATACTGCAAGCGGCGACATCATTGCGCTTTGACTGGTATGGCCGAAAACGGGAATATCATAGCGTTCAAAAACGCTTTCAATAATCGGATAATACTCGCCTATCTGCCTTGTAAAGATTGCTATATCCTTGTATGAATAACCCTGCTTGCAAAGCTCGGAAATTTTAGCCGCTACATATTCAGCTTCTTCGTACATACTCTTTGCTCTGACAACCTCAACGCTGTCGGTTGAGCCGGAATACTGCTTCTTTACAGGGCAAAATATATTATTTGAAATATGCTCTATAGCGTGGCTTTCAAAAAGACTTCCGTCAGCCTTCAGCACGCTTACCTCTGAACCCATTGACTTAGCAATACGTATAAGGTTTGACTTCGTATCGAAGGTTGTTTTAAATGGTGAAAAGTTAGAGCTTAAATTTTCGCCGTTTCCTTCAATAAGTGAAGCAACGCAGCTTTTCGCTTCGCTTAGCATTACAGTTATAAGGTCGTACTCGTCGTGTGAAAAGTCGGAAAACTCATGAATAAAAACTGTCTTGTTCTTAAAATAGTGCGAGCTTCTAGCCGCCTTGACAGCTTCCGACTGCAGGCTTGAATTATCTTTAAGTCCTCGCTTTTCAATCTCGCTTGTGTAAAGCTCGAAAATATCAGCTAAGTCGTTTGTCTTGTCCTCAAGCGATTCGCCCTTTAAAGCTCCCGCTTCACGAAGAGATGTGCTGTCAACTCCTGAAAGCCGTAGCTCGTCGACAAGCTCTATCATCTCCTTGCAAAAGCCAGTTTTATAAAGTGCTTTTTTGAAGTGCCTTGCGCTTCCGCTCTTCTGAAAAAGGCTGACAGCATAAAACATACAGATAAGTCTTGCGTTCTCGTCAGCGAAATCCCCTGAAACGCCGCCGACCTGCTTTACTATTTTTTCGCAAAGTCGGTTGAAGGCTATTACCTCCATTGAGTTAAAAGCCTTTGCGCCTACCTCGTTATAAAGCTCCTTGTCGTATTCAAAGGAATACTGGTCGGGAACTATAACTATTACGTCCTCGCCGTTTAAGCAAGCATTTTTTACTTCCTTGTTAAATTCTTTGCTCTTGGTGCTGTTTACAGCTCCCAGTATCAGCTTAAGCATTTTGCTTCCCCCTTGTTAAATCAGGTTATGGATATATTATACCTCGTTTTTGGAGTAACGTCAATCTTTATCTGTACAGAAAATTTCCCTCAAAAAGTCGAAAATAAAAATTCTTGGTTTTAAAGCTTCATCAGACTTTTCTTCGTCAAGCTCAATCGACGGAAACGCCGTCAGCTCAGGGAACAAAAACGACTGCTCGGAAATTTTGTCAGGTGAAAGGCTAAAGGACAAAAGCATTGCCGCCGCCATAGCTACTGACATTTTATTTTTCAAAAACGCTTTCATAAAATCACTCCTTCAGCAGTCATTATTGGAATGATTTACCTGTATTATTCAAGCTGTTTTCAAATTTCGGGTTAAACTAAAGCAACACCTCGCACAAGCATCTTTGCTTCTTGCGCTAAGTGTTGCCCGAAAATTACCAAGGTTTAACAGTTCCGACTATTTCGTTAATATCAGAAACTCCGTTTTTGTCGCACCACTCGTTCATCTCACGAACAATTCTGACAGGCGAATAAGCGTCGTTGAAAATTGCCGCTCCGATCTGGAAAAGCGACGCTCCTGCCATCATCATTTCTATTGCGTCCTCGCCTGTTGTTATTCCTCCCATTCCACAAACCGGAATGCTGACAGCGTTAGCTACCTGCCATACCATTCTGACGGCAATCGGGAAAACGGCAGGGCCAGAAAGTCCGCCGACATTGTTTTTCAGAACAGGTCGTCTGGTGTTTATGTCTATTCTCATTCCCAAAAGTGTATTTATAAGCGATACAGCGTCAGCACCGTTTGCTTCAACGCTTTTAGCTATCTCAGTAATACTGGTTACGTTTGGCGAAAGCTTTACCATCAAAGGAAGCTCGGTCGCTTCCTTTACAGCCTTGGTGATTTCACCAGCCGTAACAGGATTGGTTCCAAAGGCTGCGCCGCCCTGTTTTACGTTCGGGCAGGAAATATTAAGCTCTATCATATCAACCTTTGTGCCGTTAAGTCTTTTTGCAAGCTCCACGCACTCGTCAATCGTTCCGCCAGCAATATTAGCGATTATTCTCGTTCCCTTGGTTGAAAGATTTGCAAGCTCATAGTCTAAAAACTTATCAATTCCGCCATTCTGAAGTCCTACAGAGTTTAACATTCCCATTGGAGTTTCAGCAATTCTCGGCGGCGGATTCCCGTCCTTGACCTTTAAGGTCGTTCCCTTTGTTGAAATTCCGCCAAGCTCGCTTAACGGATAGAGGGATTCGTATTCACGTCCGTATCCATAAGCTCCGGAAGCTGTTACCAGCGGATTTTTAAAATCAATTCCCAAAAAATTAACGCCTAAATTCGCCATCAGAAAACTACCTCCTTCGCTGAAAATACAGGCCCGTCCTTACAAACGTGGCCGTAAAACTCGTTGCCGTCACGGTTTAGCTTGACGGCGCAGCCTAAACAAGCTCCGACGCCGCAAGCCATTCTTTCTTCCAAAGAAATTTCGCAGTCAATATTGTCTGACTTACAGATTTCAGCAACGCCCTTCAGCATTACCATTGGCCCGCAGGCGTAAACCTTTTGCGGTCTGCTTTTCTTTATTTCCTCTTTCAGAGCGTCGGTAACGAAGCCTTTTATTCCCCTTGAACCGTCGTCGGTACACTCGGTAAGGCGGGCGCCCGTCTTTTTGAAATCGTCGCTTAAAATTGAAAGCGAGCTGTTTCTGAAGCCTGTTATTACTCTTGCCCTTTCGCCGTAACAGCGGCTGAGCTCGAGCATTGGCGGAGTTCCGATTCCGCCACCTATCAAAATAACAGAATCTGCATTTTCAGATTTTGTAAAGCCTGTTCCGAGCGGCCCTAACAAGTCCATTTTTTCACCCACGTTAAGACACGACATAATTTTTGTTCCGTTTCCTCTTACCTGAACGACAAGGCGAATTGTGCCGCTTTGCTTGTCAATCTCGCAAATTGAAATCGGTCGTCTTAAAAAGCAGCCAGGAACGCTTATGTGGACAAACTGCCCTGCAGTCGCCGCTTCGGCTACCTCCTTACAGGAAATGGTGAAGTCGAAAATGCCGTCGGCTATTTGCTTCTTGCTGATTATTTCGTATTTGTTCTGATACATTTCTACACCCCTTAAAGCTTTTTGTAATCCTTTAAAATCTGGTCTGATGAAAGCCAGCTCAAACACTTTTCAAGCATTATTCCGTCAAGCGGCTCGTTCATATAGCTGTAGGTCGTTTTAATTGCAAGCTCGGTAAAGCTCGTAGCTCTGTTGATTGCAATAGGCAGGCTGTCGCCCTTTAAAATTCCGCCAACCAAAACGCTTGAAAACATATCTCCTCTACCTGAATAGTGCGCTGGAACATACTCGCAGGGAACCTTCCAGAAGCTGTTTTGCTTTTTATCGTATCCGACATTGCAAAGGGTTCCGTCGTCGAGTATTACGCTTGTAATGACTATCGTGTCGGGCCCCGTTTCAGAAAGCCTTACAAGCCAGCTCTTTACCTTCTGCGACGAAAGAGAACCACTTGGATATTCCTCGCCCAGCAGAATTGCCGCTTCGGTTATATTAGGCGTTATAATATCCGCTTCCTTTACAAGCTCGATCATTCGCTTGATATGGTTTTCAGTTACTGTCTTATAGCGTTTGCCGTTGTCGCCCATTACAGGGTCAACAACCTTAAGCGACTTATCAAAGCTTGTCAGAAACTGGAGAACGTGGTCAATCTGCTCCTCAGAAGCTAAAAATCCGCTGTAAATGCAGTCAAATTCAACTCCCAGCTTTTTGTACTGCCCGAGGGCAGGCTCTAAAAAGTCAGTCAGATCTCTTTTTACAAATTCGTGATAGCCTGTGTGCGCTGAAAATACAGCGGTTGGAACAGGGCACACCTGTATTCCCATACTTGACAACGCAGGAATTATTACTGTTAGCGAGCATCTTCCGATGCCGGAAATATCGTGTATTGCGCAAACCTTTTTGATGTTATTCATATTGTCTACTCCAAATGCAAATTCATACTGTTTGAAATTAAGTATATCATATTTTCCGAATTTACGCAACCGCTTGTGAATAGAATATAATTTCCGACAGATAATATTAAAAACGATAGGAGGTAATAAAATGAGCGTAAATATCACATCTCTTGCCAAGGGCGTCAGCGTTGGTATGGTTGTAGGCGCTGCAACTTATGCTATGTGCTGTGCTACGCACAAGGACAAGAAAAAGCTTAAATCAAACGCCGGAAAGGCTATGAGAGCAATTGGAAGTATGGTTGAGGACTTTTCAAATATGTTCTGACAAAAAACAGCAGGCTTGTAAAATTCAAGTCTGCTGTTTGTTTTTGTTCTGTTAAAAACCGAATCCAACTATTCTTCGTTTACTGTAACGCTTCCTGAGGTTGAACCTGTAAGGGTTGAGCCGTTTGAAAGAGTTACTGAAACGCTGCTTATATCGTCAGCTGAAATGCTTCCTGTCAGCGTTTGTCCGTCAGCGTTAAGTGTAAGGGTTCCGCCTTTTGAACCGCTGTTGCCCCAGTTTCCTGTTGCCGCTGAAATAAGCTCGTCGGCAGAACCGCTGAAGGTGTTGGTTCCCGAAAGATTTATAATCGAGCTTGTATTTGTGATATAGAAAACAACTCCGTCGGAATTATTTGTAATCGTTGTGTCCTTCATAGTAAGCGTTGAGCAGGAGCTTGTAGCATCAGAGTCAGCCGCATCGCCCGACATACTCTGATAGAGCATTACAGCGTTACTTCCGCCATTTACCGTAAACTCACAGTTTACCATAGTGATTGAGTTCTTGCCCTCAATTACTGCTGCCTGAGCATCACCTGATGTTCCGATTACGTTTTCAACATAAATCTCGCCCGTTGAATAAACGCTTGGGCTTCCGTCACCTGACGAGGTAACGATTGAATCCTCAACCGATACATATCCGCCGCCTCTGTCCGTTGCGATAGGAGCGCAGTGAGCGCCGCTTGTTGTAATTGTCAGATGCTCCGCTTCAATCTCGCCCTCGTAAGTAGCGTATACTCCTCTTGAAGAATTTCCGTTTGTGGTGATTTCTACATTTTCCACGTCAACCTCTGCGCTTTCGGTTGCGAATATTGCGTTCGCTCCGCTGCTCTCAGAATTTATAGTGCAGTTTTCAATTTCAGCCGAGCTTCCCTCTCCGACAACTAATATTACAGAATTCAGTCCATAGAAGTTATAGTCGTCTGAAACGTCGGAGGTTCTTTCAGAATCGTTTGAGGATGCATCTCCGGTCTTGTTAATCACAGCGTTTGAAATTTCAAGGCTGCCGCCGTTAATTACAAGAAATACGTTCTGATCTGATGAAGTTGATTCGTAGCTACCGCCAACAATTTCCGCTTCAATTCCGTCAATGATATATGCGCCGTTAAGCGTTATCTGCTTGTCGCCAATGGTAACTGTTGCAGAACCTGATGTGAGAGTCGTATTGGTTGACTGAGCGTCTGAGATCTCAATGTTTGAAGCGCCCGCCTCAGAAGCCGTTGCTGTGGTGGTAGTTGTGGTTGTGCTTTCTGTAGTTGTTGTGGTGGTAGTCGTTTCGTTTTCAGTTGTAGTGGTTGTGGTCGGAGTTGTTGTAGTTGTGTCTGACGAATTATCAGAATCGTCGTCACAGCCTGTGCAAAGTGCAAAAACGCACAGCGACATCAAAGCTGCCAAAAGTCTTTTTAATTTCATAAAATCACTTCTCCTTATCAATTTGATACATTCACTATAAGCTCTGATTGTGTCAGGATTTTGATACTTAGAAAATCATATAATGAAACCCTTAGCAAATCGAATTTGCCAAGGGTCTGTTTTTAAGTATTCTTGTCGACCTGATGAAACTCCTTTAAGTTTCCGATCTTCTCGTTTCGCTCGTCCAGAACCTTTTCAACGTCCGACCATTCAAGTCCTTGATTTACTGCAAGCACCATAACGTGGTACAGAAGGTCGTTGATTTCGTTTTTAAGCTCGTCGTTGTCGTTGTTTTTCGCCGCAATAATAGTTTCGGCAGCTTCCTCGCCTACCTTTTTGCAAATCTTATCCACTCCCTTTTCAAAAAGATAGCAGGTATACGACTTTTCAGGTGCGTTTCCCTCGTCGAATGCCTTTTTGCGAAGCTTTAAAACCTCAAAGATTTCCTCGTAAACTGTCATTGTTAATTCTCCTCATTGTAAATTTCGTTGAAAAAGCAGCTGTATGAGCCTGTGTGACAAGCGGCGCCAGTCTGCCTTACATTCAAAAGAAAAGTATCGTTGTCGCAGTCGGCGTAAATTGAAACTACCTTTTGCAGATGTCCGCTTGTTGCGCCCTTGTTCCAAAGCTCCTGCCTTGAACGGCTATAGTACCAGGTATAGCCTGTTTCAAGCGTTTTTTTCAGGCTCTCCTTGCTCATATAAGCAAGCATTAGAACCGTCTTTGTATCAACGTCAAACGCAATTGCAGGAGTAAGCTCCGCCTTTTCAAAATATTTGTCAAGATCGTTAGGATCAATTTTAATTTTACTCATATTATACCTCACTAAGTTGTTCGCTCTCTTACCTCACCACAATTCCCTTTTGGCGGCAATCGTTTTTAACGTCGTCGATGGTAAGCTCTCTGAAGTGGAAAAGGCTTGCAGCCAACGCCGCAGAGCAGTCAGTTTCGAGAAAGGCTTCGGCAAAGTCAGAAAGCTTTCCTGCGCCACCGCTTGCGATTACAGGGATTTTTACAGCGTTTACAACCGCCCTTAGCATCTGCAGGTCAAAGCCGCCACGAACGCCGTCCGTATCGATAGAATTTAGGCAGATTTCCCCTGCTCCCAGCTGTTCTATCTGCTTTACCCAGTCTATCAGATCAAGCTTCATATCAATTCTTCCGCCGTTTATATAAACTGTCCACCTGTTATCAGAAACCTTCTTCGCATCAATTCCAACGCAAATACATTGCGAGCCGAAAATATCAGCTCCCTGTCTTATAAGCTCAGGGTTCTGAACCGCCTGAGAATTGACAGAAACCTTATCAGCACCGGCACGAAGGGTATTGCGGATATCGTCAACCGTTTTGATTCCGCCGCCGACAGTAAGAGGCACAAATACCTTCTTCGCCGTTTCACGGACAACGTCAAGCATGACTCCTCTGCCCTCGTGGGAAGCGATAATATCGTAAAAAACTATCTCGTCAGCACCCTGCAGATTGTACTCATAAGCGCATTCAACAGGGTCGCCGACCTCTTTTATTCCTTCAAAATTTACTCCCTTTACAACCTTGCCGTCACGAACGTCAAGACAGGGTATAATTCTTTTTGCAAGCATTATATTCTCTCCTTTGCAAGACCGACAAAGTTTTCAAGTATTTTAAGTCCTGTTTTGCCGCTTTTTTCCGGGTGAAACTGACTTCCAAAGCAAAGATTTCCATCTGAAACCAATGCCGTTACAGGCGAGCCGTAATCAACATAAGCGCATAGATTTTTGTCGTCGCAAAACGCTTTATACGAGTGAACAAAATAAACATATTCGTCGTCGCTGAGTCCTTCAAGCAACGGGCAGTCGTGGTTGTAGACAAGCTTGTTCCAGCCCATATGAGGGATAACCAGATCAGGCTCATCGATTTTATCAACGTAGCCAGAAATAAGTCCCAAACCGCTACACTCTTCAAACTCATAGCTTTTATCAAATAAAAGCTGCATTCCAAGACAAATTCCAAGGAAAGGCTTTTTCTTAGCCTCTGCCTTTAAAGTATCAACCAACCCGCTTTCGCAAAGCTTTCCCATTGCCCACGGAAACGCTCCCACGCCCGGTAAAATTATAGCGTCGGCAGACTGAATTTCAGCCGCACTTTTTGTCAATGAGTTTTCAACTCCCAAGTAGTCGAGCGCATTCTTTACGGAAAAAATATTTCCTGCGCCGTAATCTACTATTGCTATCATCTATAACACTCCCTTTGTGGAAAGTATATCGCTTCCAGTTACAGTAACCGCTTGCTTGATTGCGTGAGCAACAGCTTTAAACATAGCTTCAACTATGTGGTGGTCGTTTTTGCCGTACTCCTTACGAATGTGCAGGGTTATTCCCGAATTAAAAGCAAACGCTCTGAAAAATTCCTCAGTAAGGCAGGTATCAAACTCGCCTATCTTTTCATCATCCAGCTCTCCGTCAAAGGCAAGAAACGGTCTGCCGCTTATATCCAATGCGCAAAAGCAGAGAGCTTCGTCCATTGGTACAAAAGCACTTCCAAAGCGTGCTATTCCTGACTTATCGCCGAGTGCCTTGGCAAAAGCCTGACCTAAAACTATTCCGACGTCCTCAACCGAGTGGTGGCCGTCAACATTCAAGTCGCCCCTGCAGACAACGTTCAGATCAATACCGCTGTGTACCCCAAAGGAGTTTAGCATATGATCGAAAAATCCAATGCCTGTATCAACAGACACTCTGCCGTCGCCGTCAAGGTTTACACAAACTTCAATGTCCGTTTCTTTGGTTGTTCGCTTGATTTCAGCTGTTCTCATAATAATCCTCCTTTGGTTTAATCTTCGCACGCTACAATTTCTTCAAGCGCACAAATCAGCTTTTCCATTTGCTCATCAGTTCCTATTGTAATTCTCAGATGGTTGTCAATCCTCGGCTTGTTCCAGTAGCGAACGAAAATTCTTCTCTTTTTAAGCTCCTCAAAAATCTTTGCCGCCGAAACGCTTTTGTGACTTGCAAAAATAAAGTTGCTCTTTGATTCAAGGCAATTAAAGCCAAGCGATTCAAGCTGGGTCTTTGTCTTTTCTCTTGTGCTGATAATTTTTTGCGTCGTCTTGTTAAAGTAGTCGGTATCTTCAAGTGCCAAAACGCCAAGCTTCAGCGACAAGCGGTTTAAAGTATACGAATTTATCGAAAACTTTACATCGCTCATAAACTTTATAAGCTGCTCGCTGCCGATTGCGTAACCGATTCTGACTCCTGCCATCGACCTTGATTTTGAAAACGTCTGGACAACCAGCAGATTATCGTACTTATTTATCAGCGGCACGCATGACTGACCTCCGAAATCTATATACGCTTCGTCAATTATAACAACCGAATCCTTGTTAGCCTTTATGATTTTCTCAATCTCTTGTGTTTCCTTGTAAACTCCCGTCGGAGCGTTAGGATTCGGAAAAACTATTCCGCCGTTTGGTTCAAGATAATCCTCGTTTTTGATTTCAAAGTCCTCGTCCAGCGGTTTTGTCTTGTACGGAATATTGTACACATCCGCCCAGACGTCATAAAACGAATAGGTTATATCAGGAAAAAGTATCGGCTTGTCGCTTCCGAAAAAGGTCAGAAACGCCATTGACAAAACGTCGTCCGAACCTATTCCCACAAACACATTCTCAGGCTTTACATTTTGCACCTTCGCAATAGCGTCAACAAGCTCTGTGCAGGCAGGGTCCGGGTAAAGCTTTAAATCATCGCTGTTATAATTTTCAAGCAGCTTTTTTGCCCCCTCGCATGGCGGGTAGGGATTTTCGTTGGTGTTAAGCTTTATAACGTCCGTTTCCTTTGGCTGTTCGCCAGGCGTATACGGAACTACCCTTCTTACGTACTCCTCCCATTTTTCCATAGAACTATTCCTTTCATCAAAAACTAAAATCTCGCCTTGATTGCATTTGCGTGAGCTGTAAGTCCCTCTTTTTCAGCAATCAGCACAATATCATCCTTTGCCTGGCAGAGAGCGTCCTGAGTGTAATAAATAAAGCTTGAACGCTTCTCAAAGCTGTTTACTGAAAGCGGCGAGAAGAACCTTGCAGTACCGCTTGTCGGCAGAACGTGGTTAGGGCCAGCGTAATAATCTCCGAGTGGCTCAGGCGCATACTGACCGAGGAAAATCGAACCCGCATTGTTAAGCCTTCCGACATATTCCATCGGGTTTTCAAAAAGAACCTCAAGATGCTCAGGCGCCAATCTGTTCGCCATTTCGCAAGCCTCGTCCTTTGTATTGCAAATAATAATCGCACCGTAGTCAGACAGCGAGCTCTCAATAATTTCCTTTCTCGAAAGCGACTGAATCTGAAGTTCAATCTGAGCTACTACTTCGTCAGCCAACTTCTCGCTGGTTGTAACAAGTATAGACGACGCAAGCTTATCGTGCTCCGCCTGGCTCATAAGATCTGCCGCTACGTACTTCGGATTTGCTGTTTCGTCAGCTACAATTAAAATCTCGCTCGGCCCTGCTATCATATCAATATCTACTATGCCGTAAAGCAGCTTTTTAGCTGTCGCTACGAAAATATTTCCCGGGCCTACAATCTTGTCAACCTTTGGAATTTCCTCTGTTCCGAAAGCGAGCGCTGCTACAGCCTGCGCTCCGCCGCACATAAATATTCTGTCAACTCCACATATAGCCGCCGCTACTAAAATATTTCGGTTAGGCTTTCCGTCCTTTAATGGCGGAGTAACCATAATTATTTCCTTGACGCCTGCAATCTTTGCAGGAATAGCGTTCATCAAAACGCTTGAAGGATAAGCCGCTGTGCCGCCTGGAACGTAAAGTCCTACACGCTCCAGTCCTCTTACACGCTGTCCTAAAACAACTCCGCTTTCCTTCGTGTCAATAAACGACTGCGACTTTTGTCTTTGGTGAAACTCGGTAATATTTTCCTGAGCGTTTAAAAGCGCTTCGACAAATTCGTAATCATTTTCATAAGCGTCCGTCAAAGCGTCGTTTATAACATCCCTCGGCACTTCATAGTACAAAGGCAGCTTGCCGTCAAACTTTTCAGTATAAGCCTTAACTGCGCCGTCGCCGTTTGCCTTGACATTTTCTATAATCTCATTTACAACGGCTGTAACCTTTTTATCGGTTTCGCTTGAACGCTTGTCAAGCTCTTCAAAGAATTTCTTCTCTTCAACGCCGTTTGCATATATTTTCCTTATCATCTTTTCAAACACCTCTATTTGTTGTTTTCCATCAGCGACAAAAGCTGTTCGATTTCCTTTTGTCTTAGCTTCATAGAAACTCTGTTTACTATTACTCTTGCTGAAATAGGAGCTATCTCCTCGATAACTTCGAGTCCGTTTTCTTTAAGGGTTGTACCCGTTTCAACAATATCAACTATTCCGTCCGAAAGCTCTAAAAGCGGCGCAAGCTCAACCGAGCCTTCAATCTTTATCGCTTCAATATCCATACCCTTGCTTTCGAAATAACTTCTCGAAACATTCGGGTACTTTGTAGCTATCGTTTTAACTCCATAGCCGCCGTAAAACTTTAAGCCTTTCTTTGTCGCAAGGGCGAATTTACACCTGCCGAAGCCTAAATCGCAAAGCTCAAAAAACGAGCCGCCCATTTCCATAATTGTATCTTTTCCGACAACTCCCATATCGCAAACGCCATGCTCTACATAAGTTATAACGTCGTTTGCTTTGGCTAATACAACCTCAAGTTCTCCGTCGCCGACAGGCAGAATAAGCTTTCTGCCCTTTTCTCTTACTGCAGTGCAGTCGTAACCTATTCTTTCAAAAAGTGAAACGGTATCCTTTTCAAGTCTTCCCTTTGTAAGCGCAATTCTCAGCGGCTTCATACCTGCTCACCGCCCTTCATATCAATTTCTTCTATATCGTCTGCTACAACTACGAGCTTTTTTATTCCCTTTTGCAGCGCATATTCTTTTGTTTCCTGAAGCGTTTCAAAAACTGAATTTTCAACAGCTACCCCGCTTTTTGCAAGCTTATTTGAATAGCATATAGCCTTCATAACGTCCGGCATTTCGCTATACACGATAACATCGCTGACGCTTGTTTTCGGAGCGTTACCGTTTTTGAGAAGAAGAGATGTACAAGCGTTTACGTTTATTCCAAAGCCGGTTGCAGGTTGGTCGTAACCAAACTCAGAGATAAGATGATTATATCTTCCTCCTGCAAGCACGTCCTCGCCTATTCCCTCTAAATAGCCTTTAAAGGTAAGACCTGTATAGTAGTCAATCCTGTTGACGGCTCCGAGGTCAACCGACAGATTGTCCTTGATTCCAAGCGTTAAGAGCGACTCGTAGACGTACTTCAAGTCGTCTAAGATTGACTTTATAGTATCGTTTACAAAAAGCTTTTCAACTCGCTCGAAAACCTCCTCCTTACCAAAAAGTCGGGGAAGCTCCTTTAACGCCCTGATAACGTCATTGTCGCCAAAGGTATCGAGCAGGTCGCCTAAAGCTGGATAGTTCTTGTTTACTATAAGGTATCTTATCTGCTCAGCGGTATCCTTGTCAACTCCTAACTGTGCGACAAGCTCTTTGAAGATTCCTACATTTCCGATTTCAATTCTGAAGTTTTCAGGCTCGACCGCTGACAACGCTTCAACAGCTAAAGATAAAATTTCAAAATCAGCTCGTCTTGACTTAGTGCCAATAAGCTCAACGCCCGCCTGAGTTACCTCGTCGGAATGTCCTTTCAGCAAAGCGTTGTTTTCAAAATACGCCTGATTATAATAAAGCCTTAGCGGCAGCGGCGCATCCTTCAGTCTTGTTGCAACAAGTCTTGCTATAGGAATTGTCGAATCTGGGCGCAAAACTATAAGTCTGCCCTTTGAGTCGGTCAGCTTGTAAAGCGCTTCCTGCTTGACGGTTCTTGATCCTTTGGAAAATACGTCGTAAAACTCAATTCCCGTTGTTACAACCTCGCTGTAGCCGTGACTTTTAAATATATCTGAAAGCCTTTTTTCTATCTCCCTTTTGGCTAAGCATTCGTCAAAAAGCAAATCCTTGGTTCCCTCAGGAGTTATTAGCTCGTATCTTTTCATCTGTACCTCTCCGTTCAAGCTTACTTTAGCGTGCTAAAGTGCTGCCACGCTAATATGATAGCATAATAACACAAAAGCTATCTCTTGTCAAGCCTTTTTCAAATTAAAATAGTGTAAGCTGGTTACTTTTTGGCAAATCGCCGAATGCGCCTACCGATTCGAGCGCTTCAATGACAGTTTTTGAAACTCCTGCCTGATCCTGAAGCTCCTCTACCGACAGAAAATCGCCCTTTTGTACTGCATCGTAAACGCTCCTGGCGGCAACTCCGCCAACGCCCTGCAATGAAACAAACGGCAGCCTTAGCTTTCCGTCCTCGACCTTGTAAATGGTCGCATGGCTTTTATTTATATCTATCGGCAAAAACTCATAGCCCCTGCAAAGCATTTCATTGATTATCATCAGCGTATCAAGCGTTCCCTCGTCCTTTGCAGTTTTATTTTCCCGAAGCTTCAGCTCTTTGATTTTAAACTGAACGCCGTCCTTGCCCTGCATTGCGCTCAGAGCGTCAAAATCTTCGCCACGGACGGTAAAAAATGCAGAGTAAAATTCAAGCGGATAATGTATCTTAAACCACGCTAAGCGTATTGCCGCAGTTACATAAGCGGCAGCGTGTGCCTTCGGGAACATATACTTTATCTTCATACAGGAATCTATGTACCATTGCGGAACGTCGTGGTCAAGCATATCCTGCTTCATTTCTTCGGTCAAGAGCTTTGGCGCATTACCCTTTCTGGTAATTTCCATTATCTTAAATGAACGTGACGGGTCAACGCCGTGGTAGATAAGATAGGTCATAATGCTGTCACGGGTTCCTATAACCTCTGAAATGGTGCAGGTTCCGTTTTTGATAAGCTCCTGTGCATTTCCAAGCCAGACGTCTGTTCCGTGCGACAAGCCAGAAATCTGCAAAAGGTCGGAAAAGTTCTGAGGATTGGCGTCAATCAGCATCTGTCGTACAAACGGAGTTCCCATTTCAGGAATAGCAAGCGTTCCTGTCTGAGAGCCTATTTCTTCAGGCGTTACGCCAAGAGCTTCTGTAGAAGTAAACAGCGAATAAACGTCCTTGTCAGACATATCGACCTTTGTGACGTCAAGCCCTGTCATATCCTCAAGATATTTGTAAAGGGTCGGAACATCGTGTCCCAGCTCGTCAAGCTTAAGTATAGTGTCGTGCAGGGAATTGAAGTCAAAGTGAGTTGTAATTATATCAACGTCCGTCTTTTCAGCAGGGTGCTGAACAGGCGTAAAGTCGTAAACCTCATAATCATCAGGAATAACAACCATTCCGCCAGGGTGCTGTCCTGTCGTTCTCTTGACTCCTGTGCAGCCGAGCGCAAGCCTCTGAATCTCTGCTGGGGTAGCAGTTCTTCCTCGCTCCTCCAGGTATTTTAGCACAAATCCCTTTGCGGTTTTTTCAGCAATAGAGGCTATCGTTCCAGCCTTGAAAACGTGATCCCGTCCAAAAAGCTCCTCTGTGTATTTGTGAGCTTTGGACTGATAATCTCCCGAAAAGTTAAGGTCGATATCAGGCGACTTGTCGCCGTTGAAGCCTAAAAAGGTTTCAAACGGAATATCGTGTCCGTCACGATTTAACTCCTCGCCGCAGTTCGGGCATTTTTTAGGTGGCAGGTCGTAGCCTGAGCCTATTGAACCGTCGGTTATAAACTCGCTGTACTTACATTTCGGGCAAACG
The DNA here is from genome assembly GCA_021199305.1 of Ruminococcus sp. GTDB lineage: Bacteria > Bacillota > Clostridia > Oscillospirales > Ruminococcaceae > UMGS1601. The sequence goes on along the minus strand of JAJQIH010000015.1, from coordinate 26,660 downwards.
TAATGTGGAACCAAAGGGTTTACCTCAGAAATTCCAGACATTGAAGCTACAAACGACGAACCTACCGAACCACGGGAACCGACCTGATAGCCGTTTTCAACCGAATTTGCAACAAGTCGCTTGGCGATAACATACAAAACCGCAAAGCCGTGCTTGATGATAGAATCAAGCTCTCTTTTTAAACGGTTGTAAACAATCTCAGGAAGAGGGTCGCCGTAAATTTCCTTCGCCCTTTTCCAGCAGATGTCCTCAAGCTCCTCGTTTGCGCCCTCAATGTGAGGGGTAAAGGTTCCCTTCGGGAATGCTCTGAGCTCTGGGTCTGTCATATCGGCAATAAGATTCGTATTGGTGATAACAACCTCTCTTGCCTTCTCCTCGCCGAGATAAGGGATAAATTCCTGCATCATCTCGTCTGTAGTTTTTAGGTATATAGGCGGCTGACGGTCTGCGTCAGTATAGCCCTGGCCCGCCTGCAAAATTGCTCTGAAAATTGAGTCGGACTCGTCCATAAAATGAACGTCTCCCGTAGCGCAAACAGGCTTGTTTAAATCCTCGCCTAACTTTATAACAAACAGGTTTATATCAATCAGATCCTGATTTGTCTTTATTTTATCATAAGGCTCACGGTCGGAGCGAAGCATAAAGCTGTTGTTAGATATTGGCTGAATTTCAAGATAATCGTAAAAGCTTGCTATCTTCTTGATGTCCTCGTAACTTTCTCCACGCAAATACGCCTGAATAACCTCTCCCGCTTCGCAGGCACTTCCGACAATAAGACCCTCTCTATGCTTTATAAGCTCGGATTTTGGTATTCTCGGGCACTTATAGAAGTAGTTTAAGTTGGAATAGGAAACGAGCTTGTAGAGATTCTTCAGTCCTACCTTGTCTTTTACAAGTATAATCTGGTGGTACGGCTTTTTAACCTCAAGCGGATTTTCGCCATTATCGTCGTTTACCTCATAAGCTTCGATTCCGTATATTACCTTGAAATCTCCGCCGTCCTTTCTTATCTTGTCAACGCAGTACATAGCGTCTGGAAAGCCCTGGCAAACGCCGTGGTCGGTTATAGCCAAAGCTTTGTGTCCCCACGAAAATGCACGCTTTACAAGCTTGTCCGCAGGAGTTAAAGCATCCATTGCTGACATATTGGTATGGCAATGAAGCTCTACTCTCTTTTGCTCGTAAGTGTCCTTCTTTAAAATTCGCTTGACAAGCATTATATCGTCAGGCTCAATATTTACAGTTCTGTCGTACTGGTCCTCAACGACATTTCCCTTGATAATCAATGTTGAGCCTTTTTTGATGTTTTCTAAAATCGACGAGAGCTTTTCCTTTGAAAGCCTTGCTCGCTTGTTTGAAGAGCCGAGCATTTTAACTGCAAACGAATTAGTATAATCGGTGACAAAAATGTTTGCAATCAGCATTCCTGTCTTTGTTTCTCTTGTATCAATTTCAAATACGTCGCCCCAGACGACAGCACCCTCTGTATCAACATCAAGGCTGTCCATTGGCGTAATTTCGGCATCTTGCGGAATTTTCTTTCCCTTTAAAATAACAGCGTTTTTACCGTCGAGCATATACTTTGTAAAATCAACGGTGCAATGAGTAAACTCATCGTCAGGTGCTTTTGTTTTGTTCGGAACAAATTCAGGCAGAGGAATGCTTTCGAGCGCCTTCTGGTGGTCAAGCTCCGCCTGCTGCTTGTCAAGTCCTAAAGTACCTGTAAATTTAACAGCTACGTTCAGCGAGAAAAGCTCACTTATAAGGCTCGGGAGTGCTGTGTCAATTCCAGCGTTTTTCAAAAGGCTGTAGCCGCCGTTTCTGAGCGAGATTTCCAGGTTCCCGTCAGAGTATGTACAGCTTGCTCCGTCAAAAAAGCCATTTACAACTGAAAAACGGTCTTTTAAAAACAAAACCACCTCTGGAAAGTATTCAGCGCAGAACAAGCTCGGATTAAAATGCGGCTCAAGCACAAAACGCTCAAGAGAAAGCGAGTCGCGAAGATTTTTCTCAGCAGTTTTTATATCCATATATGGCGCCAGCTCATCGAACGAGCAAACGCACTTCAGCATTGTTTTCGCTTCGTTTGTGTACAGCTTTAAAATCCTTGCGTTTTCACAGGAGCGTGGTATCAGCTTTTTATATTCTTCAAAAAAATTACCAAAATAGAATTTCTCCATTTATATTTCCTTTCGTAAGCTCGTTTCTTAAAGCTTGTCTATTTCCTCCAAAAGTGCGTCAACTGCCGCTTGCTCCGGAATTTTTCTGATAACAGTATTGCCTTTAAAAATTACAGCTTCTTTATTTCCGCCGGCAAGTCCGATGTCCGCTTCTCTCGCTTCGCCCGGTCCGTTTACAACGCAGCCCATTACGGCAACTGTTATATCCTTGTCTATGTTTTTCGTTCTTTGCTCAACCTCTTTGGCTAAGGAAATAAGGTCGATTCGTGTTCTTCCACAGGTCGGGCAGGAAACAATTTTCACGCCGCCACGCTTGCCGATTGCCTTTAAAATGTCCTTTGCAGCTTCGACCTCCAAAACAGGGTCGTCGGTAAGCGAAACTCTTATCGTTTCGCCAATTCCGTCAAGCAAAAGCGAGCCTATTCCAACAGCTGATTTTATAACGCCCATTCGCTCGGTACCCGCTTCTGTAACGCCAAGGTGCAGCGGATAATCGCATTGAGATGCAAGCAAACGGTAGCTTTCAATCATCGTTTTCACATTTGACGACTTGATTGAAATAACAGTATCGTAAAAGTCAAGCTCCTCTAAAATTTTAGCGTGACGTAAAGCGCTTTCAACCAGAGCTTCGGCGCACGGAGAACTGTATTTGTTTAAAAGCTCCTTTTCAAGAGAACCGGAGTTTACTCCGATTCGTATAGGAATTTTCTTCTCCTTACACTTGTCGACTACAGCTTTTACCCTTTGCTTATCGCCTATATTTCCAGGGTTTATTCTTATCTTGTCGACTCCTGCGTCAGCCGCCGCAAGTGCTAAGCGGTAATCAAAATGAATATCGGCTACAAGGGGTATGCTGACCTCTTTTTTTATTGCAGGAATAAGAGCTACAGCATCCATATCAGGAATCGCCGCCCTTATTATCTCGCAGCCTGCCGCTTCGAGGCTTTTTGCCTGAGCGACACTTTTTTCTATATCCGTTGAAGGAACGTTAAGCATTGACTGAATATAAATTTTCTTTCCGTCAAGTGTCAGTCCTCCGACTTTAACTTCTCTGACTTTTCTCATAGCAATCCCCTGTCAAACAAACAATTTAAAAATATCGTGTGCTGTAATGTAAACCATCAGCAGCATCAAAAGCGCAAAGCCTGCTGTGTGAACATATCCCTCGTACTTTGCTGGAACAGGCTTTCTCCTTATAGCTTCAATTATCAGAAACAGCAGTCTGCCTCCGTCAAGGGCAGGCAGCGGCAGCAGATTAAAGATTCCAACATTTATGGTAATAAGTGCCGAGAGGGATAAAAGCTGCTGGAAGAGCGAATACCAGTCAATTCCCGAGGTATCGGCATTAGAATCGACAACGTCGCTTAAAACTGAAACTATTCCTACAGGACCAGACAGGTCGTTAATCTTGTACTTCCCTAAGACCAGATCCTTTAGCGACACAAGCACCAGCCTGCCGTAAGAAACACTCGTCTTTACCGAATATTCGCAGACCGAGAAAAAGCCCTTTTCTATCGGCGCTACCTTAAAGTCAAGATGTAAAACATTTCCGTCCTCAGTTTCGTCGAGCGCAAAGGTTACGCCGTTAAGCTCGACAGTTTCTCCGTCACGCAAAACGGTAAAATCGAACACTCCGTCCTCGTCAGATTGAAGCTGATAGGACATATCAATTTCAGAAAAAATGTGCATACCGTTTATGCTCTTTATTTCGTCGCCAAGCTCAAGACCTGTTTCGCTTGAGGTGGCGTCGTCTGAAAACCAGGTTATTGTACTGCTTGTTATTGCGTCCTGCGTTGAAAGCATTATTGCAACGACTATAAGTCCCAGAATGAGATTCATAATAGCTCCCGCCGCAACAATTAAAATTCTCTGCCAGACCCGCTTGTTGCAAAAGGCTCGTTCGTTGTCGCTCTCGTCGTTTTCGCCCTCCATAGAGCAATATCCGCCGAACGGCAAAAGCCTTAGCGCATAAAGCGTTTCACCACGCCTGAATTTTACAAGAGCAGGTCCCATTCCAAGAGCAAACTCGTTGACCTTGACCTTGCAAAGCTTCGCTACAGTAAAATGTCCAAACTCATGAATAAAGATTATAAGACCGAAAACTATAATCGCAATAACAATTCCAATAAATGCGTTCATATTTACTCCTTGCCAGAAATTTTCTTTCGCACATATTCCCGTGCCTGCCTGTCGGCAGAAAGCACATCGTCAAGGCAATTAACTTCTTTATTTTCTATTTCGTCTGTAACACCCTTTACTAGCTCCCCAATTTTTAAAAAGCTGATTTTCTCGTTCAGAAACAACTCTACTGCCGCTTCGTTTACGCCGTTTACAAGAGTCGGCATAATTCCGCCCATTTTTATAGCCTTTATACAAGCCGACAAGCAATCGAAGGTTTCATAATCAGGCTTTGAAAAATGAAGCGTTCCGTAATCGGTAAGCGAAAGACTTTTCGTCGGGCAGTCGATTCTTTTCGGGTACAAAAGCGAATACTGAATTGGTATTTTCATATCAGGTACGCCCATTTGCGCTATTATCGAATTGTCCTCGTATTCAACTGCCGAATGAATAACGCTCTCTCTGTGAACCACTATTTCAATCTGCGAAGGCTTTACACCAAACAACCACATAGCCTCGATAAATTCAAGGCCTTTATTCATCAGCGTTGCGGAGTCTATTGTTATCTTGCTTCCCATCGACCAATTCGGGTGGTTTAGCGCCTGCTCAACTGTAACGCCGCTAAGCTCGCTTTTTGTCATTCCGTAAAACGGTCCGCCGGAGGCTGTAAGTATTATTTTCTTGATTTTATTGTTTTCGTTTCCCTGCAAGCATTGAAAGATTGCAGAATGCTCGGAGTCTATCGGAAAAAGCCTGACACCATTTCTTTTAGCGCTCTCGGTTACAAGTTTTCCGCCCGTCACCAGCGTTTCCTTGTTCGCAAGTGCTATATCTCTTCCCTTGTCAATCGCCAAAAGGGTTGGTGTAAGTCCTACCATTCCCACAAGGGAATTTACTAGAATGTCGGCGTTATCGAGCGTTGCCACCTCGCAAAGTCCGTCCATTCCTGACAGAACCTTAATGCCGCTGTCCTTTAAAGCATCGCTCAATTCCCCTTCGCAGCTTTTGTCCATTATACAGACTACTTTCGGCTTAAACTCCAGAGCCTGGTTAATTAAAAGCCCCACGCTTTTGTTCGCTGTAAGAGCCGCCACCTTAAAGCCGTGCTTCCTGACAATATCAAGGCATTGAGTTCCTATCGAGCCTGTCGAGCCGAGTATAGAAATTGTCTTTTCCATATACCAAATTCCTTTTTTGTTTTAAGTTAATTAAGCTTAATAGGGGTGCAGAAAATATACACCCCTACTGAAAGTTCATATTATGTCAAACAGCCAGAATACCAAAGTCATAAACGGCGCTACAGTAAGTACGCTGTCAAAGCGATCCATTACACCGCCGTGTCCTGGCATTATATTTCCATAGTCCTTGATTCCTGCCTGCCTTTTGATAAGAGATGCTTTTAAATCTCCCAAAAGACCTAGTATTGAGCAAATACAACCTGCTACAAACAGCAGAATGTAATTTATCTCAGCCTTGTCGTCAATAAAGCTGTAGACAAGAGCTATTACGCACATTAAAATTCCGTTTGAAACAACTCCGCCAATAACTCCCTCGACAGTCTTTTTCGGGCTTATATTGGGGCAAAGCTTGTGGCGGCCTAAAAAGGTTCCGGCAAAGTACGCTCCGCTGTCTGAAAGCCAGGCACCGCCAAGAGTCAATATCACCGCTATAAGTCCGTCGAACTCGTGAATTACAAGTATACAGGAGAGTGCCGCCGTTACGAAAAAGGTTTCAAACGCTGCAAAAAACAGCTTCTCATACTTTATAGTTTTATAATATGCCAGAAGGCAGCAAAATAAAACCATAAGATAGACAAAGATTTCAATCGGCACGAGATATTTTAAAAATGCTGTGTTTTCAAAAAGCACACACGATCCAAACCATACAAGCGGTACGGAGCCGCCAAAAATCATACTCGATGCGGTTAAAACCTTATATTTTTGAACGCCTGCCGCTTTTAAAAGCTCGTAAATTGCAACGACAACCAAAAAGCAAACTGTAGCTGGCAATGCAATGGTATTGTGGAAAATCAAAACAACCACCAGCAATGCTATTGCTACTGCGGCAGATATAATTCGTGTCTTCAAGCCTTAAACGCCTCCAAACCTTCTGTTTCTTTCAAGATATTCATAAACTGCGTCCTCTAAGTCGGAGGGCTTGTAGTCGGGCCACAAAATATCCGAGAAAACATACTCGGCATAAGCCGACTGCCAGATGAGAAAATTCGATATTCTTTGCTCGCCGCTGGGTCTTATCAAAAGATCAACCAGCGGGAACTCCTTCGTATCAAGGTTTTCTTCCAGAACCTTTGGCGTTATATCGTCAGCACTCAGCTCGCCGTCGCTTACCTTTTGTGCGATAGCCTTTACCGCTCTTGTGATTTCGTCCTGACCGCCATAATTGATTGCGAGAATGAGAGTCATTGCGCTGAAGTCCTTTGAATCCTCCTCAACGCTTTTCATCTTGCGCTGAAGCGACTCAGAAAGCCTTGTCCTGTCGCCGATAAAACAAACCCGTATATTCTCCTCGATAAAATCCCTGACCTCGTCAAGATACTTATCGAAAAGATCCATTATTGCGTCGACCTCGTCCTTCGGGCGCTTCCAGTTTTCTGTTGAAAACGCATAAAGTGAGAGGTATTTGATACCAATCTTTTTAGCATGGCGAGTAATTTTGCGGAATGTTTTTGCGCCTTCTCTGTGTCCGAACTTTCTGGGCAGACCTCTTTTTTTAGCCCACCTTCCGTTGCCGTCCATAATAATGGCTACGTGAGCTGGTACTTCCTGTCCGTCAAATCTGTTGTCCGCCATTATATAGAAAGAACCTCTTTTTCCTTTTCAGCAACAACTGCGTCGATGTTCTTTACAAACTTATCAGTTATATCCTGAATTTTCTTCTCGCCGTTTTTCTGGTCGTCCTCAGTAATCGAGTTATCCTTTTTAAGAGCCTTCAGCTTTTCCATAGAATCACGTCTTATATTTCTGATTCCAACCTTAGACTCCTCGCCCATTTTCTTGATATCACGAACGAGCTCTTTTCTTCTTTCCTCGGTAGGCTGTGGGAAAGCAAGTCTTAATACGTTTCCGTCGTTTACAGGATTGATTCCAATATCTGATGCCTGAATAGCCTTTTCAATCGACTTGAGAGTTGACTTATCCCATGGCTGAATAACAAGCACTCTCGCTTCGCTTACAGAAACTGCCGCCATCTGATTTATCGGTGTCGGCGCTCCGTAATAATCAACCAGAACCTTATCGAGAATCGCAGGATTTGCTCTTCCGGCTCTTACTGACGCAAACTCGCTCTTTAATGCGTCAATGGTTTTGTTCATCTTTCTTTCGCATCTGTCTAAAACTTCTTTCATTGTATTTTCCTCCATTATTCGTTTTTTATTGAACGATAGTACCCACGCTCTTTCCCATGCAAGCGTCGTAGATATTATCAGGTCTTTCTAAGTTAAATACCAGAATCGGTATATTATTATCCTTGCAAAGCGCCGTTGCTGTTGAATCCATAACGGCAAGGTCCTTTGCCAGAATTTCAGCGTGGCTGATAGAGTCATATTTTACAGCGTCGTCATACTTGTGCGGGTCCTTGTCGTATACGCCGTCAACCATTGTTGCCTTCAGAATTACATCCGCTTCAATTTCCGCTGCTCTCAAAGCTGCTGCAGTATCGGTTGAAAAGAAAGGATTTCCAGTTCCGCAGCCGAATATTACAACTCTTCCCTTTTCAAAATGCCTCATTGCCTTATTTCTGATGTAAGGCTCTGCTACCTCACGCATTGTAATAGCAGTCTGAACTCTGACCTCAACCCCTAAATTTTCTAGTCCGTCAGCAACCGCCAGCGCATTCATAGCCGTTGCCAGCATACCGATGTGATCGGCTCTCGTTCTGTCCATTGCGCCGCTTGAACGACCTCTCCAGAAATTTCCACCGCCAACTACAATTCCGACCTGAACTCCTGCGTCAACGCACTTTTTAATGCTTTTTCCGAAGGCTGTAATGACTTCATAATCAAGTCCGGTTTTCTTTTCTCCAGCAAGCGCTTCGCCGCTCAGCTTCAAAAGAATTCTTTTATATTTAACTTCCATATTCCCAACGCTCTCTTTCGTTGATATTAAAAAACGGCACGCCATTCTTTAAAGAATAGTATACCATAAGGGGTAAAATTTGTAAAGATGATTTTTGCCTTATACAACAAAAATTGCGAGAGCATAAAGCCTGCCCTCGCAATTATTTTTCTTCTGTTTTTCCTATTCTGTGCTATTCAGAAACATAAGGGCGAAGCATCAGTTCCTTTAAGCTCTCAGTCGCATCCTTGCCGTTTTCGAGAACATTGTGAAGCTGCTGAGTGATAGGCATTTCAACTCCTACTCTCTTTGAAAGCTCATAAGCCGTTTTAGCACAGTAGTAGCCCTCAACGGTTCCCACTCTTCTGATAGCTTCGTCAGGCGCTACACCCTGACCGATAAGGATGCCAGCTCGTCTGTTTCTTGAGTGCATACTTGTACAGGTGACAATCAGGTCGCCAATACCTGTAAGACCTGAAAAGGTTTCGCTCTTTCCTCCAAGCGTTACGCCCAGACGGCGAATTTCGCTCATTCCTCTTGTCATTAAAGCCGCTTTGGTGTTGTCGCCATATCCCATTCCGTCGCAGATTCCTGCAGCGAGGGCAATAATATTTTTAAGCGCTCCGCCAATTTCACAGCCAATTACATCCTCGCTAGTATAAATTCTGAATGTGTCGCTTGAAAGCTCGCTTTGAATATGCTCCGCTACGGACAAATCCTTGCAAGCGGCTACTACAAGGGTAGGAATACCTCTTGCGATTTCCTCTGCGTGAGAGGGTCCTGTCAGCGCAACGACTGTATTCTTCGGCATACATTCGCTTACTACCTCAGTCATTCTTTTAAGGCTTTTATCCTCAAGGCCTTTAGTGGTGCTTACAATTACTGTCTTTTCGTCGACGAAAGGAGCCGCGTCCTCGCAAACGCTTCTTACAAATGCCGACGGGATTCCAATTACTGCAATATCCTTTCCCTTGACGCAGGAAATGTCGGTTGAAAGCTCTATATCCTTTGGAATTACAACACCTGGCAGCTTAGCCTTTAATTCACCAGCTCGCTTGATTGTGTCGATCTCATCCTGAAACTTAGACCAGACGCACACCTTGTGTCCTCTGTTGTGGCACAAAACTGCTAAAGCCAATCCAAAGCCGCCCGAACCTAAAATAGCTATATTTGCCATATTGTCCTCCTTTTAAGTCACTGATTCTTTTTAAAGCTCAGCTTGTTTTCCGTTCCCTTTATAAGCCTTACAATATTTGCGTGGTGCATAGCAATTACAAGCACCGATAAAGCAATTGCCAGAATTGTATGAACAAGCACTCCGTCAGTTCCCCGCAAGGTTTGCGTTATAGCAGTAGCTATCGGATTAGCTACTGCTGCCAATATAGAGCCGAGGGAAACATATCTTGAAATTGCGACAACTATTATAAACACAAGCAAAGCTATTGACATACTCAGCGGGTCGATTGTAATCATTGTCGTGCAGGCGGTAAGTACGCCCTTTCCCCCATGAAAGCCATAATAGAGAGGGAATACATGGCCCAGCACAACTGCAAGTCCCGCTACGTAGCCTATAAACATATTTTCGCCAAAATAATAAATTTCAAACAGATTTCCTACTATAATTCTTGCGGCAGTTACAGCAAAAATTCCCTTGAATAAATCGCACAAAAGAGTTATAGCAGCAGTTGACTTTCCGTAAACTCTGAGGACGTTTGTAAGTCCTGCGTTTTTACTTCCGTACTTTCTTATATCGTCATGCTTTGTGATTTTACATACAATTATCGCCGAGTTTAAGCTTCCAAAAAGATATGCCGTAACGGCAACGATAACAATCGCCAGAATCTGGGATGCGCTCATTTTAAACTTCCCCTTTCGCTAAGCGACAACAGCTACTTGACGTCGTCTCTCGCCCTTTCTCTTACTACAAACCGCACTGGCGTCCCCTCAAGAGAAAAGGTTTCTCGAATTTGATTTTCTATATACCTTTGATAGGAAAAGTGGAAAAGCTCCTTCCTGTTTACAAAGGTTACAAATGTAGGCGGCTTTGTAGACGCCTGAGTCATATAATATATCTTTAGCCGTCTGCCCTTATCGCTCGGCGGCTGAACTCTGCTTGTAGCATAAGCTAAAATGTCGTTAAGCTTACCTGTTGAAATTCTTACAGCATTCTGCTGTGCGACAAATAAAATCTTATCGAGCAGCTTGTCAAGCCTTTGACCTGTTTTTGCTGAAACGAATACGAACGGAACATAAGACATAAACGAAAAATCGTTTTTGAGCTTCTTTGTATACTCGTTCATAGTGCCAGTTTGCTTTTCGACTGCATCCCACTTATTTACAGCTACAACGCAAGCCTTTCCCTGCTCGTGAGCATAGCCTGCGACCTTTGAATCCTGCTCGGTAAAGCCTTCTGTAGCATCGATTACAATTACTGCAACGTCAGCTCGATCGACCGCCATATACGAACGCAAAACACTATATCGCTCGATTGACTCTGAAACTTTGGATTTTTTTCTTATTCCTGCGGTGTCGATAAATACAAACTTACCCTTATCCGTTTCAATTTCAGTATCGGTTGCATCTCTTGTAGTTCCTGCAATGTCCGAAACTATTACTCTTTCCTCGCCGCAAAGCTTATTTATAATTGACGACTTTCCGACGTTAGGCTTACCAATCACCGCAACCTTTACGCCGTCTGTGTCCTCGTAATTTGCCGATTCGGGCATTTTTTCAAACACAGCGTCGAGCAGGTCGCCCGTTCCGTGACCGTGAACCGACGAAACGGCGATAGGATCTCCCAGTCCAAGATTGTAAAACTCGTAAAATTCGGGCGGAACCTCACCCACGCCGTCACATTTATTAACGCATAGCACGATAGGCTTTCCAGACTTCAGAAGCATATTAGCAACGTCTAAATCGTTAGCTGTAACGCCGCTTCGCAAATCGGTAACAAAAATAATCACATCAGCTTTTTCAATAGCAAGCTGAGCTTGTCTTTTCATCTGCGAAAGCATCATATCGTCCGTTTTCGGCTCAATTCCTCCTGTATCTACAAGCATGAAGGATTTTGACAGCCATTCGCACTTAGCATATATTCTATCTCTTGTAACGCCCGGCGTATCCTCAACTATTGAAAGCCTGTGTCCTATAAGCTTGTTAAACAGCGTGGATTTACCGACGTTTGGTCTGCCGACAATGGCGACTAAAGGCAACGCCATAAATATTTTCTCCTTTGCCAAAAACTAATGAAATAGTAAGAAAAAAGCGGAGGTGAGCGTTCCCACCTCCGCCTAAAGCATTACGCTTCTTCTTTGTGAATTACTTCAATACCCTTATAATATCCGCAATTTTTGCATACCTTGTGTGGAGCCGTAAGCTCTCCGCAATGCGAGCATTTTGATAGTGCAGGTGGGTTTAGCTTCCAGACATTAGAGCGTCTTTTATCTCTTCTTGCCTTAGATACTTTTCTCTTTGGTACTGCCATTTTCGGGCACCTCCTCTTAGGTTACTTTAAAACAAATTATTGCTGCGGCTATTAACTCTTTGAGCATTCGCAAGTCGCTTCGTTAAGGTTCTGCCCACAGACGAAGCATAAGCCCTTGCAGTCTTCCTTACATAAAATCTTTGAAGGCAGCTGCAACAATAAATCAGAAATAGCCAAATCATCAAGTTTGAGAATATTGTTTTCGCAAACGACATATTTGTCATAATCGTCCTCGCTGTTTAAGTTTGTAACAAGAATATGACTGAAATCGTATTCAAAAACCTTCCCGAACTCATCAAGACATCTGTCGCACACAAGCTGCGCCTTAGCGGTAAGCTTGTACTCAAGCGTTACGATACCAGCACGGTTAAATACCCTGCCGACTACCTTTAAAGGTTCGTTAAAGGATAAGCCTGCTGGCAGCCTGAGCTCATCTGAAGTGACGAATCCGTCAAACTCACGCTCAGTTGAGACTCCCTCAAACAACTCTTTAAGCATAAGCTCCATATCAATTCGCACTCCTCAAATGTCACAAAGATTATTATACCCAATTCAAAAACCGTTGTCAATAGTTTTTTGATTAAATTCGTAAAAACTCAGATGTATTACTTGATAAACGCCTTTACCTTTGCAGGAAGCTCATCAAGGTCAGCAGATACAGTAAATGTAACTACTACGTCCTTTGCAACCATAGCGAGCTTTTCAAACATAGCGCCCAGCTCATCGTAATTTCTTCCGCCGATTTTTAAAATTCCGTCAACGAAAACTTCCTGAATATCATAGTTTCCAGCAAGCATTCCTGTAACGAAGCCATAAAATGCGTCGTATCCAGTAATTCCATACTCCTCGGTGTCAACAAGTCTTACCTTGTGAGGAATATCATAAGTAAGCTTCATTCCTCTTTCGATACAAACTACGTTTCCTGTTGCGTTTTCAGCAGCCTCTACAATGTTATCAACCAAGATCTTGGTCTTTCCCGTTCCTCTTTTTCCAGTGATAATTTTAATCATAATTACGCTCCAATCCGCCCCTTCGGGCATTTTTTATTTAGGGAATAATCCCGATAATATTTTTACAGGTTGCCCTGTTTGCGCCTTATTTAAGCTTTTCTTCAAGTGCTGCCTTGGCATCCTCATAGCCAGGCTTTCCTAAAAGTGCGAACATATTCTTCTTATAGCTTTCAACTCCCGGCTGATTGAATGGATTAACTCCAAGCATATATCCAGAAATTGCGCAAGCCTTTTCAAAGAAGTAAACAAGCTCTCCGAAGTTTTCCTCGTCTAATGCGTCAACCTCGATAACGATGTTTGGAACTCCGCCCTCTGTGTGAGCTAAAATAGTTCCCTCAAAAGCCTTTCTGTTTACAACGGACATATTCTGGTTTGACAGGAAGTTTAAGCCGTCAAGATTCTGCTCGTCGCTTTCTAAGAACAAATCCTGCTTCGGAGTCTTGATGTCAACAACCGTTTCAAACATTACTCTTGAGCCGTCCTGAATAAACTGACCTAAAGAGTGAAGGTCGGTAGAGAATGTAGCGGAGGATGGGAAGATACCCTTGTTGTCCTTGCCCTCGCTCTCGCCGAAAAGCTGCTTGAACCATTCAGCCATCATTGTAAAGCTTGGATCGTAAGAAACGAGCATTTCAACGCTTTTGCCCTTGCGGTAAAGAATGTTTCTGATAGCTGCATACTTATAGCAGTCGTTCAAATCGTCCTTTGAATAGTTTTCTCTTGCCTTTGCTGCGCCCTGCATAATCTTGTCAATATCACAGCCTGCAACTGCAATCGGCAGCAGTCCAACGGCAGTCAGAACGGAAAATCTTCCGCCAACGTCGTCGGCAATAGTAAAGGTTTCATAGCCTTCCTTGTCGGAAAGCTCCTTTAAAGTTCCTCTTGCCTTATCGGTAGTAGCAAAGATTCTCTCCTTTGCTTCTTCCTTGCCATACTTGTCCTCAACAAGCTTTTTGAAAATTCTGAATGCCAGAGCAGGCTCAGTAGTAGTTCCTGACTTTGAAATAACATTTACGCAAATATCCTTGCCCTCGCAGATAGAAAGAACTTCGTTTAAGTAGGTAGGACTGATGCTGTTACCAACATAATAGATGTCAGGCGTGTCCTTCTTCATATTATTGTAAAACGGGGATTTCAAAAGCTCGATAGCAGCTCTTGCGCCGAGATAGGAACCGCCGATTCCGATAACAATCAGAATGTCAGCCTTGTCCTGAATCCTTTTGGCAGCAGCCTTGATTCTTGCAAACTCCTCCTTGTCATAATCTACTGGAAGATCAACCCAGCCGAGAAAATCATTCCCCTGTCCTGATCTTGTTTCAATCAAATTATGAGCAGCAGTTATTTGCGACTTGACTCCGTCAAGCTCGTGAGCTGAAATAACTCCCTCAAGATATTTTGTGTTTAACTTTACAGCCACTTGAAAACATCCTTTCTGAAAATCAAATTACGTCTTTTTCTTAAGCGACCCTCAAAGGGCAAAACGCATCCTTTTATACATATTTATCATACTATAATTCAGACCTTTTTTCAAGTCCTTTTTGAGAATTGTTATTATTTTGTTCATATTTCTCCAATAAGAGAATATATAAGCTTGAAAAACGCTTTGCTGACAGTTATCTTTTCAGCATCGTCGCAAAGCACAATATCTGTTGAAAAAACTGTCTTTTCGCCGTTTGTAACGGTTACGCTTCCAACCTTATCGCCCTTTTTCTTTGGCGCAGTGACGCTTTGCTCTCTGGTTGCTGTAACATCAAGTTCCGGGGAGGTACCTCTTTTTATGACAAGTCGCAAAGGCTTGTAAAGAGAAACCTTAACGCTCTCATCCTCGCCGTGAACAATTTTTATATCATCAAGCAGAGCTTTGTCAATTTCAGGCTCGTAAATCTGAAACTGCGAAAACGCGTAGTCAAGCATATTTTCTCCGTCAGCTGCTCTTTGCTCACTGCTTTCTGAGCCTATTGCAACGCATACAACGCTCATCTCTCCCCTTTTGGCGCTGACGCTTGTCATATTAACTCCCGTGGAACTGATGCAAGCCTTCAGCCCTGTAATTCCGTCGTAGCTTTTGACAAGCGTATTCTGATTTACTACCTCCGACTGCTTTTCGCCGACAAAATCCCTCCACGCAGTTAAGTATTCTGCCAGATACTCATGCTTTAAAAGCTCCGATGCTAAAAGAGCCGTATCGTGAGCTGTCGTTATATTGTCGTTTGAAACGCCCGTGCAATCGACATAGACTGTATTTATCATCTGAAGCTCGGCCGCTCGCTTGTTCATACGCTCAACAAAATCGGAAATTTTCTTGTCTACCGTTTCGCTTAGTGCTACGCAAGCGTCGTTAGCGTTTCCTATTGTTACCGCTTTTATAAGCTCTGAAACCGTTATCTTTTCTCCCTTATCAAGCCAGATTTGCGTACCCTGCTGAGAATTTGCGTACTCGCTTACAGTTACCGTATCGTCAAGCGACAGCTTTCCCTCGTCAATTTTCTCGCAGACAAGCGTGAGTGTCATAAGCTTTGTAAAATGAGAAGCAGGAAACTCCTCATAAGAGCCTTGCCCCGCCAGAAAGGTATTTGTGCTGGTTTCAAGTATCACATAGCTGCTTGCAGACACCGAAAGAGTATCCTGGCCTTTTAAAGCGTAAACGCTGTCCTCCCCGCCGTCAGCCAGACAGTAAATGTTCAGGAAATTCATCATAAAAATCATCGTCGCAAGACAGATAAATATCCTTCTTTTCATAGCTTTCTCTCCTTGCTTTCGTTTTTTAATAAATATGAAAAGCAGGAATAGAAAATGACAGGTAGTAAAATCAGACACAAAAAATCCGCCTGCAAATTATTGCAGGCGGATAAATAAGCTCTACATTGTGAAATACTTGACTCCGCTTTCAAAAATCTTTTGATCCTTGTTTCCTGGTACGTTTTTGCAAACGCACTCGCCGATTCTCTCGGAGTGTCCCATTTTACCGAAAACTCGTCCGTCAGGAGAGGTTATACCCTCGATAGCGTACATAGATGAGTTCGGGTTGCAATGAATATCCATTGTAGGAACAGAATTGAAATCAACATACTGCGTTGCAATCTGTCCGTTTTCAGCAAGTGCTCTTATTTCCTCTTCGGTTGCAACGAAACGTCCTTCGCCGTGAGAAATAGCAACTGTGTGAATATCGCCAACCTCAGTCTGCGCAAGCCACGGAGATTTATTTGAAGCAATTCTTGTATTAACCATTTTTGACTGGTGTCTTGCGATTGTATTGAAGGTAAGAGTTGGAGAATCATCTCTCATATCTCTTATCTCGCCATAAGGAACAAGTCCCAGCTTGATAAGCGCCTGGAAGCCGTTACAGATTCCGAGCATCAGTCCGTCTCTGTATGTCAGAAGCTCATTGATAGCCTGCGTCAGGCTTGGATTTCTAAGGAACGAGGTGATAAACTTTCCGCTTCCGTCAGGCTCGTCTCCTCCTGAAAATCCACCAGGAATCATAATAATCTGAGATTGTCTGATTCTCTTTTCCATTTCGACAACGCTCTCTTCGATAGCCGACGGAGTAAGGTTCTTTATAACGAATATATCAGCTATTGCTCCCGCCTTTTCAAATACCTTTGCGGTATCGTATTCGCAGTTTGTTCCAGGGAAAACAGGGATCAGAACACGAGGCTTGGCGATAGGAGAAATAGGCTCCTTTCTCTTGTCGGCTCTGTAACTGAACTTTTCAGCGATTTCGTTCTGAACGTTTGCCTTAATCGGGAAAACAGGCTCAAGCTTTTGCGACCAGAGTCTTTCAAGACGAACAAGGTCGATTGTATAGCTTGCAGTTATAATCTTGTACTCTTCGGTCGTTTCACCGATTACTCTCTCGTCAGTTTCAACTCCCTCGTCAAGCTCGATTACAAAGCTTCCGTAGCAGGCTCTGAAAAGCTCCTTCGGGGAAAGAGTTGTCGTAAATTTAAAGCCTATCCTGTTACCGAAGGACATCTTAGCGACTGCTTCAGCAACTCCGCCATAAGCTACGCTCCAGCAGGAAAGAACCTTCTTTTCCTTGATAAGCATTTCGACCTTATCAAATACGCTCTTTATGCTATCCCATACAGGACAGCCGTTTTCATCGTATTCAGGACGGATAAGTATAACCTTGCTTCCTGTCTTTTTGAATTCCTGAGAAATAATGTCGTAGCAGGAAGCCTTTGAAACTGCAAAGGACACAAGCGTTGGCGGAACGTCAATCTTTTCAAATGTTCCGCTCATAGAATCCTTACCGCCTATTGCTGCGCAGCCAAGCTCAGTCTGAGCCTTGAACGCTCCTAAAAGTGCTGCGAAAGGCTTGCCCCATCTTTCAGGCTTATCCTGAGTTCTTTCAAAATACTCCTGGAAGGTAAGCCAGCATTCCTTATAGCTGCCGCCTGTTGCTATAACCTTTGAAACGGATTCTACAACCGCCGCCATTGCTCCGTGATAAGGACTTTGTTCTGACAGGAACGGGTTAAAGCCCCAGCCCATAATTGAAGCAGTAGTAGTATCGCCGTTTAAAACAGGAATCTTCGCTGCCATAGCCTGAGTAGGCGTATTCTGATACTTTCCGCCAAACGGCATAAGAACTGTTCCTGCGCCGATAGTGGAATCGAAATACTCAACAAGTCCCTTTTGCGAGCAGATGTTGAGGTTTGAAATCATAGCCTCCCACTTGTCAGCAGAATCGTCAATTTCTTCGCTCTTGTTAAATATAGGCTCTGGAACCAGCACGTTTGTATGCTTTTCAGCGCCGTTGGAATTCAAGAAATCTCTGGAAAGATTTACAATTTCATTTCCCTTCCAGTTCATCTTGAGTCGTCTGTCATCTGTTACAACTGCAACTAAGGTTGCCTCTAAGTTTTCCTCGGCAGCCTTTGCCATAAACTTTTCAATATCGCTTCTTGCAATAACTACTGCCATTCTCTCCTGAGATTCTGAAATTGCAAGCTCTGTGCCGTCAAGTCCGTCGTACTTTTTCGTAACAGAATCGAGGTTTATAATAAGTCCGTCTGTAAGCTCTCCTATTGCAACGGAAACACCGCCTGCGCCGAAGTCGTTACAGCGCTTGATCATCTTTGTAACCTCAGGGTTTCTGAACAATCTCTGAAGCTTTCTTTCTTCCGGAGCGTTACCCTTCTGAACCTCTGCTCCGCAGGTTTCAAGCGATGATAAAGTGTGCGACTTTGAAGAGCCTGTTGCTCCGCCGCAGCCGTCACGACCCGTTTTTCCGCCGAGCAGTATTACAACGTCACCGGTAGCCGGACGTTCTCTTCTTACATTTTCCTTTGGAGCGGCAGCAATAACAGCGCCGATTTCCATTCTCTTGGCTGCATATCCAGAGTGGTAAATTTCGCTGACGTGACCTGTTGCTAAACCTATCTGGTTTCCGTAAGAGGAATAACCCTGAGCGGCGCCGACTGTAATTTTTCTCTGCGGGAGCTTACCCTGAATTGTGTCCTCAAAAGGAACAAGCGGATTAGCAGCGCCAGTAACTCTCATAGCCTGATAAACGTAGCTTCTTCCTGAAAGAGGATCTCTTATCGCTCCGCCAAGACAGGTAGCTGCGCCACCGAACGGCTCGATTTCAGTCGGGTGGTTGTGAGTTTCGTTTTTAAACATCAGCAGCCAGTCCTGCTCCTTGCCGTTAACGTCAACCTTTATATTAACCGAGCAAGCGTTTATTTCCTCACTCTCGTCCAATGCGTCGAGCAGGCCCTCCTGCTTTAATCTTTTAGTGCCGATTACCGCTAAGTCCATAAGCGTCATCGGCTTGTCCTTACGACCTGAATACAAACGTCTTCTTGTCCTTACATAATCCTTGTAGGTATCTTCAATATAAGGAGCTTTGATTTCAGCGTTGTCGATTATCGTTGAAAATGTTGTATGACGACAGTGGTCAGACCAATAGGTATCTATCATTCTGACTTCTGTTATAGTTGGATTTCTGCCCTCTTCATCTCTGAAATATGCCTGACAGAACTTAATGTCGTCAAAGTCCATGGCAAGTCCCATTGAGCTGATATAATCTCTGAGCTCAGAATCCGAAGCGTAGATAAAGCCTTCGATTGTATCTACCTTATCAGGAATTGCATAATCAGTATCGAGAGTTTCCGGCTTTTTAAGCTCAGCTTCACGGCTTTCAACAGGGTTTATAATATAATGCTTTATTTTTTCAAGCTCAACACTTGATAAATCTCCCTTGAAAACGTTTATTTTTGCACTTCTGACAGTAGGACGCATTCCGCCCGTCAGAAGAGATATACATTGAGCGCAGGAGTCTGCTCTCTGATCAAACTGACCGGGAAGATATTCAACTGCAATAATATGCTCGTCCTCAGCCATTTTCGGAAGCTCGTCATAAACGGTATCAACAGCAGGCTCTGAAAAAACTACAGGTGTTGCAAGCTTAAAGCTCTCCTCTGTCAAGCCCTCTGCATCATAGCGGTTTATAATTCTCACGCCCTCAAGCTGTGAAATTCCCAGCACGTTTTTGATTCCGTTTAAAAGTGACTGCGCTTCTACGTCAAAACCAGACTTCTTTTCTGCATAAATTCGATAAACTGACATTTATAAAACTCCCTTCAAAAATTAAATGCTTAATCACAAGCGTTGGAAATTCTTTCTGTATTCCAATCCGCCCTTCGTTTAATATTTGTCGTCCTCTATTTCGCCCAAGCAAAAATCGTCTCTCGCTTCCACTATTCTAACACAAAAACTTTTTTTGTGCAAATTACTTTGAATATCTATCTTTGGAACTCTTACAGGCGTATAATTTTCGGTATGTCCTCTATGGTAATCAAGTCCCTCGTCACGCTCAAAAATCACCCTCTGGAGCTTTGAAACCTGAGAGCGTAAAAACTCATTTTTGCAGGCGTCCGTTATCTCTTTCATCTTTGCCGTACGCTGTTTCTTTATTTCAGGCGACACCTGCCCTGGCATTCCCGCCGCTTTGGTTCCCTCTCTTACGGAATAAGGGAAAATATGCGCCGAGGCAAAGCTTATATCTTTTACAAATTCGAGCGACTGGTTAAAGTCTTCGTCCGTTTCGCCCGGAAAACCCACCATAATGTCGGTGGTAATCGATGCGTTTTCAAATTCCGCTCTGAGCTTTTTTACAAGCGTCTTATACTGCTTCGTGGTGTATCGCCTGTTCATAGCTTTAAGCGTTTTGTCACAGCCGCTTTGCAGCGACAAATGAAAATGTCCGCAAAGCTTTTCGCAGCCTTTGAGCTTTGCTATTTCATTATCATCAAGCATCTCAGGTTCTATAGAGCCGAGCCTTATTCTTTCAATTTGCGGTATATCGTTGACAACTCTTACAGCGTCAGCAAGGGTTGTGTTTTGTAAATCTTTTCCGTAGCAGCAAAGGTTAATTCCGACGAGGACAATCTCCTTGTGTCCGTGGTCGGCAAGCTTTATAGCTTCGCTTTTGATTTCTTCAAGGCTTCGGCTTCTGACTCTGCCCCTTGCGAACGGAATGATACAATAGGAGCAAAACATATTGCAGCCGTCCTCGATTTTCAAAACTGCTCTCGTCTTTGAATCGCTCCTGCAAACGCGCATTTGCTCAAACGTATCGGAAGGCGCAAACTCGTCTACTGCAATTATTCTTTTGCGGGTTTTTAAAAACTGCTCGATGTAATTTATTACGCTCGCTTTGTTTTTAGTGCCGACCGCCACATCAAAATAGCCTTGCGACAGTAAGCTTTGCTTAAACGCCTGTGGAAAGCAGCCAATAATTGCAACGCAGGCGTTCTTGTTGTGAAGTCTTGCTGACTTCGCCGCATTTTTACACTTTCGGCTCGCTTCACCTGTTACTGTACAGCTGTTTATTATTACGGCGTCAGCAAGCGAAACGTCGCTTACCTCGCTATGTCCCAGGCTCTCCGCCAGTTCCTTTATCGCTTCAAGCTCATAAGCGTTGACCTTGCAGCCAAAGTTGATATAATATATGTTCATTTCACAATTTCCTTCGGTTTTTTGCACAAAATATGCTGTTTGCATTTGTGCAAATTGCACAAAATTCAGGCTCTGGTTTCGCCATTCGTAAATAGTATACAACAAATCTTGCGTTTTTTCAAATTTTTTACAGAAATCCCATTGACAAATTTTTTTAATGTGATATATTTGAGATGTAGAGAAAAGCTCTACAAGAATTCCTAAGGGTCTTCTTAAATTTTTTAGAGGAGGAACAAATTATGGTAAAGACAAACATTTTACTCGAGTCAATCGCCGATGTAAAGGAATTCGTTAGCACAGTAACCCTGTACGACTTTGATGTCGATCTTGTTTCAGGAAGATATGCTGTTGATGCTAAGTCAATTATGGGTATTTTCAGCCTTGACCTTTCAAACAAAATCGAATTGGTTGCTCACACAGACGATGCTGATAAGTTTCTTGCAGAAATCAAGAAGTTCATCGTCGACTAATTGACTAAAAAACAAACTTGTGAGGGCGGGTAGCGTAAGTGCTGCTCGCCCTTGGTTTTTGCGAAATCTTTTGTATTGACTGAAAATACAAATTGTTGTATAATTAGTAGTAACAATTTTTCAAGGAGGCGTAAATATGGACGCTCTTTTAAATCTATTAAAAAGAAATGCCCGTACTTCGAGCGCAGAGCTTGCGGTTTTGCTCGGAAAAACCGAACAAGAGGTAAACGATGAAATTGCCAGACTCGAAAGTGAAGGCGTTATCAAGGGATACAGCGCCGTTATAGACGAGCAGGCAGATTTAAATCCTGTTACCGCTTATATCGAGCTAAAGGTTTCGCCGAAGGCTCAAAGCGGCTTTGACGCTATTGCCAGAGCAGTAGGTCAATACGAAGAGGTTGAAAATGTATGGCTGATGTCAGGCGCATACGATCTTGGCGTTACAGTAAAGGGCAAAACGCTTCTGGACGTTTCTCTCTTCGTTTCTCAACGCTTAGCTCCGCTTGACGGAATTTTATCAACCGCCACACATTTTGTCCTGAAAAAGTACAAGGACAACGGAGTTGACCTTAACGAAGAAATTGTTGACGAGAGAGGGTTTGTCAGCCCATGATGGATTACAACAAGATTATAAACAAGGCAACTCGTGTGATGAAGCCTTCGGGAATAAGAAAGTTTTTCGACCTTGCCGCAACGACTGAGGGAGCGATTTCTCTCGGCGTCGGCGAGCCTGATTTTCAGACGCCCTGGCCGATAAGAAGAGCTGCTATTACGGCGCTTGAGCAGGGAAAAACCTTCTACACCGCTAACGCAGGACTTGCAGATCTGAGAGCTGAAATTTCCAGATATATAGAAAATTCAGTTCACACGCATTACGACAGCGAAAGCGAAATAATTGTAACTGTCGGCGGCTCGGAAGCTATTGATTTATCCATTCGTGCAATGATAGAGCCGGGAGATGAGGTCTTGATTATTGAGCCTTGCTTTGTCTGCTATCGTCCGATTGTTGAGCTTTGCGGCGGAA
The DNA here is from genome assembly GCA_021199305.1 of Ruminococcus sp. GTDB lineage: Bacteria > Bacillota > Clostridia > Oscillospirales > Ruminococcaceae > UMGS1601. Next base: position 4,333 of record JAJQIH010000015.1, on the reverse strand, counting down.
CGGCTGTAATTATCGAAACCAAGGAAGAGGATAATTTCAAGCTCACTGCTGATGAGCTAAGAGAAAAAATAACCGACAAAACCAAAGCGCTGGTTCTTCCCTTCCCTAACAATCCGACAGGCGCTATTATGACAAGAGAGGACCTGGAGGCTATAGCTGAGGTTCTACGAGGAACCAACATAATGGTTTTGTCAGACGAAATATATTCTGAGCTTACTTATGGACGAAAGCACACCTCAATAGTTGAAATTGACGGAATGAAAGAGCGAACAGTTTTAATCAACGGCTTTTCAAAAGGCTTTGCTATGACTGGCTGGCGACTCGGATTTTTGTGCGGTCCAAAGGAGATAGTTTCGCAGGTTCTTAAAATTCACCAGTACGTTATAATGTCGTCGCCTACAGTTTCTCAATATGCGGCGATCGAAGGACTTCAGAATTGTTTGAGCGACGTCAAAATGATGGCTGAAGAATACGATATGCGCAGAAGGTTTGTGGTTGACGGATTCAATAAGCTTGGACTTCATTGCTTTACGCCTGAGGGAGCGTTTTATGTCTTCCCTTGTATAAAGTCAACCGGACTTTCAAGCGAAGAGTTTTGCGAGAAGCTTTTGCTTTCAAAGAAGGTTGCTGTCGTTCCTGGAAACGCTTTCGGCGACTGCGGCGAAGGCTTCGTTAGGGTTTCTTACGCTTATTCGCTCAAGCACTTGAAGATTGCTCTTAAATGTATCGGCGAATTTCTGGAGGAGCTTAAAGCTTAAAGGGCATGGATAAAATCAAAGCTTTGGCTTTTGCCAAAATAAATCTTTCGCTCGACATTACTGGCAGGCGTGACGACGGCTATCACCTCTTATCAACTGTTATGCAAAGCGTTTCACTTTGCGACTCGCTTTACTTTGAAAAGAGCAACCAGAATGGCATTTTTATAACCTGCGACGACGACAGTATTCCGACAGGAGAAAAAAATATCGTCTGCAAAGCGGCGGCAAAGCTCTTTGAGCGGTACGGCGAGCGGGGTGTAAAAATCCACATAGAGAAAAAAATTCCGCACGGCGCAGGACTTGCCGGTGGAAGCGCAGACGCAGCAGCTACGCTCCTCGCTCTCAATGAGCTTTTTGAGCTTAACGCTTCAAAGGACGAGCTTTTAAAGATTGGCGTGTCGGTCGGCGCAGACGTAGCGTTTTGTATGTGCGGCGGAACTATTCTCTGCGAGGGAATTGGCGAGAAGCTTACCCCGCTTGAACCACTTGACAATTTCTATGCGCTTATTGTAAAGTCAGATGTTCTGTCGCCAACAGACGCCGCTTACAAGCGATGCGATGAGGCGAACATCAGCAGCAGCTTCAATCAGGACGAGCTTTCAGGCGCTATCGCTCAGGGAGATATATCTACCCTTTCAAAAAATCTGTACAACGTATTTGAGCTTGTAACGCCAAAGGAAGTAATCAATGAAGCTAAGGCGGCGCTAATTGAAAGCGGTGCGCTGGGCGCTATAATGACCGGAAGCGGAAGTGCAGTTTTCGGACTATTCGACAATCAGTCCGACGCAAAAAAGGCTTACAGCGAGCTTTCGGGGCGCTTTCCGTTTGTTCACCTTGCAAAGCCGGTTCAAAACGGAGTAGAATTTAAGTAAATAAAAAACAAGCAGACTGATTTTTCGGTCTGCTTTTTGGTTTTTGGGTTAATAGTTGTGATGTGGGTGAAGAGGTAAGCGGAGTAGAGAGAATGGAGAAAATAAGGGGTGGTTTTTTGGGGGTGGATGTATTGAACTTTTTATTAGGTTTTATTTGTTTTTCACTATAGAACAAAGCAGCAGGCGTGGTGCCTGCTGCTTTGTACGGTTAACCGAAAGTAAATTTATCTTATCCCTTTGGCATATGCGTTGATTATTCCGACGTCTGCTGTCGTTACCTTGCCGTCGCTATTCATATCAGCGACTTCAAACTGTTCATCTGATAAGAGCTTTATGCCCTTTGCGTGGCTGTTTGCAAGACCGACATCTGCTGTTGTTATCTTTCCGTCAGAATTTATGTCGCCCATTAAAATAACATCTTCAATCAGAACATACTCTATGCCGTGAACTGTCGCATACTCTTCTGCGTATGAACCAGAGTAACAATAGATTACGAGGTTGTCACAGCCATCAAAGGCGTTAGCTGCTATGCTTGTGACTGTTTCAGGGATTGTTACACTTGTAAGACTTGTATTAGCAAAAGCTGAATCTCCTATACTTGTAACAGTATATCCGTCAATTTCGCTAGGAATTTCAATCTCAGTAGCACTTTCCGTGTAAGCTGTGATTTCTACTGTGTTTTCATCAAGTATTTCATACTCGTATGTTAATTCAGTTGTTGGCTCTGTAGTAGGTTCTTCGGTTGGATCTTCTGTTGTTGGTTCCTCTGTTGTGGTTTCCTCGCCTGGGTCATCTAGCAAAACATATTCTATATCATATTTAATTGCGTACTCTTCTGCATATGAACCTGAATAGCAGTAAATAACTAAATTATCACACGCATCAAGTGCCGCACCTCCTATACTTGTAACAGAATCAGGGATTGTTATGCTTACTAAGTTTCTACATCCAGCAAATGCATATTCTCCTATACTTGTAACAGAATTGCCAATTGTTACGCTTGTTAAGCTGTCGCAATAAAAAAATGCGAAATCTCCAATAATTATAACAGAGTCTCCAATCGTTACGCTTGTTAAGCTGTCGCAATTACAAAATGCTTCATCTCCTATAGTAGTAACAGAATCTGGGATAGTAACGCTTCTTAAAACAGCGTTATCTGCAAATGCAGAATCTGCAATGCTGGTAACTGTGTCAGGTATTGTTACATTACCTCTACAAGTAGTTCCGTCAATTAGTATTCCATTTACTACAACCAATGGATCTTCGGCTTGCTTGTTTTCAAGCCAAGGTGTACCATTGAATGCATAAGCTCCTATGGTTATAACAGAGTCTGGAATTGTTATTTTAGTCAAACCAACGCAACACCAAAAAGCATATTCGCCTATGGTTATAACAGAGTCAGGGATAGTTATGCTTTTAAACCCGTACATACACCCACAAAATGCATAATCGCCTATAGTTGTAACAGAATCTCCGATTGTTACACTTTCTAAGCCATAGCAGTCATAAAATGCATAATCTCCAATGATTATAACAGAGTCAGGTATTGTTATGCTAGTCAAGCTTTCACACTCTAAAAATGCAGAAGCTCCAATACTTGTAACAGAATCTCCGATTGTTACACTAGTTAAGCCATCGCACCAAGCAAATGCATATTCGCCAATATTTGTGACTGTGTCTGGAATAGTAACGCTAGTCAAAGTATCATAAGCATAGAAAGCTCGATTGCCGATACTTGTAACAGTATAGCCGCCTATCTTACTCGGAATATTTACGGTCGAAGCGGTACCGTCGTAGAAAGAAATTTCCGCAGTTCCGTCTTCGAGAATTTCGTACTCGTAGTCACCCGACGTTAAGGTCGTCGCTCCAACTGAAATTGTGGGCAGGCAAATGGTAAATCCAACTACCATAGCGAGTGCTGTGAATAAACTTAATAATTTCTTTTTCATAATGTTTCCTCCGTTGTATATTGGTCCAAAATATTTTTCAATTAGTATTACCTCATCAATTTACTATTTCCATTCCATTTTTGGTTTTCTGGTCTTGACCATACTATTTCTTTTTTGCTTTCAACGAATTGCTTACATGCCTGAGAATCCGTGAACTGAAAATACGCCTTGTCTTCATTAACACTTTCTTTAGGCGTTTCTCCTTTCCTTAATACTATTAGAAGGCGAGCTATCTGCTTTTCAGGGTCTGAATCCCACTCCGAGTTTGCCATCGTTAAAGCTTCATATGGATCGTTATAAATACTCAATTTTTTCATATCATAAGCATCGATATTTCCTAAATATGCTGTGCCAAAGTATTTCATTTTACCACTCCCTGTCTTCATATATTGTAGATTCTACGTCATTTATCGAAAGTGTAATCGTAGCAGATTCATTTTCAGAAGCCTCTAATATCCGTTCTATATAGAATGAAAACATCAAGGTATCCAAATCTGATTTAGAAGTAGAGCCAAAATTAGCAAAATAGTATTTCTCAGCCAATTTGTCAAACGCCTTAACTTTGTCCGCCGAAGAAAATAGATAATCATATTTCTCCTTTGCTTTAATTACAGCAGAGTTTTCCATAGTACACCCTCTCAATTATTATAACTAGTCTTCCCTACTGCCGAACAAGCGCCTGCGTACTGATTCAACAAAGTTCAATTTATTTCAACTTCTTATTTATTATAGTGGGGGGGGGGGGGGGGGGGGG
>JAJQIH010000027.1 GCA_021199305.1 Ruminococcus sp. | reverse complement strand
ATTTGGAGTTGTTTTTCTTCTTTTTCTGTCAACTATCTATTGTAACATAACATTTCCCCTAAAATTTTAATGCAAATCAAATCCTTGCGCCGCAAGCTCCTCCAATGCGTTTTTCTGGCGGAAGTTTTTGATTCGGTGGTAGGTCGTTTTTTCGGAATTTGTATAAACCTTTACCTCGCATTCCTTATTGAAAACCTGAAAAATAGTCTGTCTTGTCGCCACCATACTGATTCTTTTAATCGGAACCACTACCGTGTGGAAGGTATAAAAGCGGCAATAGCTAAGCGTTGCGTAATCGTCGCTGAAGCCAATTCCTGTGGTGAAAATTGCAGCGAACTTAACCACTATAAACCAGAATCCCGGAATCAGAAATATCAGCATTGCAAACATTATGATTGATTCCCATTCGGGGAAAATCCACGAGAGTATATACGCCGCAACAGGAAACAGTGATACTATTATTATTGGCGGCATCAAAAACGAGAGCATTGACAAAATCCTGCTCCTGAGCGTAAGCTTCGGGCGGGGGAATTTCGGTACCAGAATTTTAAGCGACATCAGCATTTCCTCGTTCGTAGTAATCGGAACCAATACCGAGATCTGCTCGTTGCTCTTGCCATATCCGGCACAGTTTATATTCACCGAGCATATCTTGAAAATTCGCATTAAAAAGCTCTGGCGGGTATCTATGAAGTTTATTCTGTCGATGTCGATAATATTGATCTGGCGGGTTACAATTCCCGACTGAATTATAATATTCGAGCCTTGTCGGACGGCGGTAAAATCCCAATGCCTGATAAGGTTTACAAAAAACGAATACAGCCAACCTACTACTATAACCAGCACTATGGCGATTGTTATCGGCGGAAGACTTATCGTCACAAACTGCGCCACCTGATTATTTATATCTAAAAGCAGCTGCTGCTCGATTTCTCTGCCGACAATTCTTGAGCCCTGATAAAGCAACGTTGCGATAAGAACCACGCCCGAGATTGTCGACGAGAACAAAAACGAAAAGATAAAAAGCTGGGTTTTCTTTGGCTGGTAGGAAAATTTTGCCAATCCTTCGCCGTGACCTCTTATTATTCCATAAAGCTTTTCAAACTCGCTCCTTTTGACTATCAGCGTTATGTTGTGCTTTGAAAAAAGTGCAGCGTTTGAGTTTGTATCGATATTGATTTTATACGCTCTGAAAAGGCGTAAAATCGGCCCCTGTGAGCAGGTAATTGAGGAAGCTTCCTTATAGTAAATCTTCGACTTTATAAGTCCGAAGTAGCCTGTTCCTGTCTGAATATATTCGTCCTCGATCCTGAAAGAAATAAAAAACCACCTCAGAAACGCAAAGCCGAATATTAATGAAACGATCAGGATATCAAGCCAGGCACCCTTCAGCCACTCGGCGATATTAAACTTCATAGCGACAAGGCTTCTGGTGAGAGGAATCAGCAACAGCCAGAAGCTTCGGGTGATATAATTAAAAATCGTGAGCGGGTGCTGACGATATTTGAAAATATAAGAAAACAAACCTTTTTCTCCCATTCAGAAAACCTCCTTTTTTATCAGGATAGAGAGGGGACTGAAATCTGACGTTATTAATAGCTCAGAATCTATTGCTATCTACTGTTGTTTCTACTAATTTTTGTCATTCTACTTTCGCTTTGTAATATAGGATAGGGCGACAAGCATTTTAATGCGGTCGCCCAGCGTTAAACGAAGTTTAATGCGTGCGAAAGCATAATGCGTTATTCTATGCCGTCACGTTTTTTGATATAGTCCTCAAGATAGTTTATAATTTCAAGCGCATCGTTTCTTGTCAGAAACATAAACACTATACGCCCGCCAAAGGCGTTTATTGTGACAAAATTAAGTCCTGTGAACTGCGACAGCGGGGAAATTATCGACGACACATATTGTATCGACTCAAGCTTCATATACTGCTTTGAGAAAAAGAACATTCCCGCCTGCTTCCTTATATCTTTAGGTCCTATCGTATACCTTGACGACTTAAAGTAAATAGGCAGAAAAACGCAGGTATATAAAATTGTTACTGCCGCCGCAAGTCCGATTACAAGCCACATAATAATAGGGTAGTCGGACAGATAAACAAAGCTCAGGTATATGATAACAAGCGCCACTATAATAAGCGCCGCTCTGATAAAATTTAATGCCGCTTTGTTCATTTTATATGTTTTCATTTGCGCCTGATTCTCCTTTAATAAGCTGCCGGACTTACCCTAGCTTTTTTTCATCTCTCCGGCAGTCATATTCGGAATGGAAACTCTTGTAACTGCAAGTCTTGCAATCTTTTCTCCATTGCTTATTGTTCTCATAACCTTTGAGCCGTTTACAAGAGCAACTGCAATTTCTCCCTTATAGGTTCCACTGATAACGCCGATATTATTAGCGAGATAAATCTGCTTATCCTTTATCATCTCGTTTGAAGGCAGAATAAGAGCGGACAGGTCCGGAACCTCCATCTCCTTCATTTCAAAGGCTATTCCCGTTCTGATAAGCTTAATATCTCCTGGAAACAGTATCTTATCCTCATCGAGATATGCGTAAAGCTCAAAAAACGGAGCCTTTCCCTTTACAAGCGTTGGAACCTTTGCGTCCTCTTTTACTTTTTTAAATACTAGCTTCATAATCTTTCCTCTCCTTTTTTAAATGGATATAGATGAAACTGAAATCTGACATTTTCATTCGCTCAGAATCTTTTGCTACCTGCTATCTATCTACTAATTTTGACATCCTTTTTTACTGCCTATATGGTGATAGAACGTGGCAACAAGCTTTAACGAAGTTAATGCGGTTGCCTAGCGTTAAGCGAAGCTTAATGCGTGCCGCCGATTCATCATACAGCCGACTGAAAACGAAACGCCAAAACCACTTCATAATCAGTATGCATCAATTAAACATTAAAAAACATCGCATACCTTTCCTCGCAATCCTTTTGTAAGTCGAACCGCAAAGTTCCCTCCAGAACCCTGATTACGAATTAAGAATTACGAATTAAAATATCCCTCTGTAATAAAGTCCTCGTGTGAAGTCGCCGTCTGGCAGCTCCTTTGAAAAATATCGGTCGACAATCTCTGCTGCTTCAACGTCCGTTTCGTCGCTTAGAAAAATCACGCTGAAATCGGTGTCAATTCTTTTGTCAAGCAGATAAAGCGTGTCGGCGTTTAAAAGCTCAAAATACCCTTTTCCCTTGTGGCAGGAAATTGTAAACGTCTTGCCCTTTCTGTCAACAAGCTTCTTCTGGCAGCCTTTGCAGCTGTTTTTCTTTGCCTTTATCGGGCAATTTCTTAGCAGCATCAGCGGAAGCTTACCGTAAACGGCAACGCCACACCTTATATTTCCCTTCAGCGAGGATATTTTCCTGTCGGTCAGCTCCAATGACAGCTCAGCATCCGCTACACCGAGCTTTGAAAGCTCATCAAGCGAATAAGAGTTTGTAATGTTCATACCAAAGCCTGCGTGAACGGTTACGTCCTTATCCTTTAAAAGCTCAAGGTGAGCGATATTTTGCGCTAAGAAATGGGTAATTCCAGCAGCTATCGCTTTGTCAATTTCGGCTTTTGTAACGCTCTCATCTACCATAAATCTATCGAGCGTAACGCACAGCTTTTCCTTTGAAATGCCGCTGTGCTGAGCTTCAGAAAGCGGCAGGCAAACAAGCTCAACCTGGCTTAAATCAATCCTTTCAAGCTGTTGCGCCCTTTGCGCTCTTATTCTGAGAGTATGTGCCGAAGCAACTTTTTCAGGCAATTTTATATCGCTGTTTTTAAATCGCTTGACGAAAGTAATTTGCTCAGCTCTTATTTTATCAAGCTCATCTACCGCCTGGCGACGAAGGGAATTTATCATAGACACAGGGATAAACGCATCGTCGCTTGTGTAAATTTTAACCTCACCGAGGGAATAAATAGTATCGCCGAGCTTTGAAAGCTGTCTGTTTATTATATCCGAATTTGGGGTGTTTCTCCGGGCCTTTTCGAGTCTTTCGCCATAAACGGTAACGCTTTTACCCTCGCTGTCGGTCGCCTGAAGTGAAGCGTTTTCACCGACATAACCTTTAAAGCTGAAGCTTACCACGTTTCGCTTGAACGGATTTTTATACTCCTCGTGAATGGCGGAAAAGGTATCCTTTGCCGACAGAACGTCCTCCTTTTGCCGATGACCAAACATATCGCCGTCTATTTTATTCTCAATATATCCGTTTGTAAAGCCGTCCCTTGAAAACACATCTCTCAAAAGCTGCTTGTTAAAACGACCTTCATAAAGCGAACGCCTGCACTCGGCAGTCGCCGCAGCAACGTATTCAGGCCTTTTCATTCGCCCTTCAATTTTAAACGAGGTAACGCCAATTTCTTTGAGCGTTTCAAGTCTGTCCAGTGCGCACAAGTCCTTCAGCGAAAGAGCGTAATCGTCCTTGCTTTTATCAACGCTGAACGGAAGCCTGCAGGCTCCTGCGCAAAGACCTCTGTTAGCGCTTCTTGAGCCGAGCATAGCCGACAAATAGCATTGCCCCGAAACGGACATACAAAGCGCACCGTGAACAAAAACCTCCGTTTCTATTCCCGTCCTGACTATTTCCTCAATCTGTCCAAGAGTACATTCTCTTGACAAAACCACTCGCTTAAAACCGAGCCTTTTTGCTATCTTAGCACCGCTCGGCGAATGAATGGTAAGCTGCGTTGAAGCGTGAAGCGGCATTTCGGGAATACACTCCCTTGCAAGCCGCAAAACGCCTGCGTCCTGGATTATAAGTCCGTCAACGCCTGCCGCTGCCGCTCGCTCAAGCTCCGCTTCTACCATTTTTCGTTCGTCGTCAAAAAAGAGCGTGTTTATCGCCTGATACGCCTTCACTCCTCTCTTGTGGCATTCAAAAACCAGGTCAGGGATTTCTTCCTCGCTTATGTTCGTTGCGTTTTGCCTTGCAGAAAAGTGTTTTGAACCAAAGTACACTGCGTCCGCTCCGCTGTCAAGCGCCGCAAGCAGCGTTTCATAGCTTCCGACAGGGGATAGGATTTCACTCATTATTTGAAAAACGAGGTCTGCTCGTTCTTTTTGACATCAGTCGTCTCAGGCGCATTTTCAGCCTTTGGCGTTACAAAAACCTTGCCGCCAGGCTTTGGGTTGCTTTGTGTTCCAGATGCCGTAGCCGCTTCTTCAAGCTTTTTAATCTTCTTCTGAAGAGCCGCTATCTCGTTTTCCTTTTCAACTACCTGCTGCCGTGCCTTTGAAGCGTCGTCGGCATAAGCCTTGATCTGCTGACGGATGTTCTGTGCGCTCTCCTCGCTTCTGACAGCCTTGTCAAGACAGTCGAGCGACACTAAAACTGTAGCGTCGGTAAGCGTCAGGTTTCCGACTCCCGACACTATTTCCGCAAGCTTTTCATTAAGCCTGTCAGCAAGCGCCTGTGTGTATTCAAGCGTTTCATCGGTAGTGATGTTAAGCTCCCTGTTAAAGATTTTAATTCTGTAGTTATTCATAAAACATTCTCCTTTTTAAACGGGAATTTTACTTTATTTATCTCGTGATATATGGTCTTTCGCTTTCTCTATATATCAAAATCTCCTCATTTAATGTCGTTTGGAAAATTTACGGCGATGAAGCCTGTCAGATAGGTATACTCCGCTCAGTTTACCAAGCATATACATAATTGTATCACAATTCGCATAAAAAGTAAAGCAAAAACGCTTCGCTGCAAAAATACAGCAAAGCGCTTTGATTTTGTTAATTTTACTGTTTCTCACAAGGCTTCAAAACTCTCGCCGAAAGAGCAGGGATTACTACATCCCCTTCTACGCTCTCTCCGCTTAAAAGGTCTGAAAACTTATTATCAAGCGATACTGTTCGCTCTTCTTCGTCGAAGTTCTGAAGGAAGTATAAATCCCCTCTGACAGTTAAGCTGACGCCCTTTGGAACTGATGAGAGAGGCGCCCTGACGCCAGCTTCGTCAGCTATCATTTTAAACAGGTCGTCGTAAAGCTCGCCCTCGCCTGTTGCTGCAAGGTGGTAGGCGGTACCCTTTTCAAATTTATTCCTTGTAATGGTCGGAAGTCCCTTATAGAAGTCCTTTTTATAGGTGCTTAAAACCTCACAGGTGGTCGGGTGTAAAAGCTCGCAAAGCTCATAGAGCTTATACTCCTTGCCGTTAAAGTCGGTAGCGTTTTCGTCCTCGTCGTAAAGGCTGTCCATCTCTTCAACCCACATACCTAAAACATCCGAGAGCTTTTCCTTTGTAGCCTCTCCCAGGAAGCAAAGATCGGTGTCGTCTACTACTCCGCTGAAAACTGTAGTTACAAGCGTTCCGCCGTCGGCTACAAAGCTCCTTAGCTTATCCGATATATTTCCCCTGAACATATAAAGCATTGGCGCAATTACAAGGCTATAGCCGTCAAGCTCACTGTCGCAGTTTACAATATCCACGCATATTCCGTTTTTCCAGAAATAGTTGTAGCACTTCTGAATCAAGCCGTAGTAGTCGATATACTGGTTACGAGGGCCTAAGCTCTTATCAATCGCCCACTTGTTCTGAACGTCAACTACAAGAGCTACCTTTGCAGGAGTAAGAGTAGAATAAACCTCGCTTTCAAGCTTCGGCAAAAGCTCGCCCACTTCTGTTACCTCCCTGAACACTCTTGTGTTTTCAGTTCCTGTATGGGAAATAACTGCCGAATGGAACTTTTCAGCGCTTCCTCTGCTTTGTCTTAGCTGGAAATACTGAATAGAATCTGCGCCGTGCGCTATTGCGTTTATAGCTGCAAGGCAGTGCATACCAGGCTTTTTAAGCTTGCTTATCGACCGCCAGTTTGTAGTTGACGGAGTACATTCCATAAGCAAAAACGGCTTTTTCTTTGTTGAACGCATCATATCGTGCGCCAGGCTGTCGTTTCGGGCTATTATTTCGTTCTCGTTCGGCTTGTGCCATTCAGGATAGCTATCCCACGATACTACGTCGAGTTCCTTCGCCATTTCAAAATAGTCAAGTCCCTCAAAGTAGATTCCCATAAGATTTGCCGTTGCAGGAATATCAGGATTTACAGATTTTACCGCCTTGATTTCTTCCTTCATAAAGTCAATCGTCTGGTGGTTTACGAATCTCTTCCACTCAAGGTCAAGTCCGTGAACTGAGGTTTCGCCCATATATCCAGGACTGTGAACCTGATCCCACGAGGTATATGTATGCGACCAGAAATGCGACCACCAGGCGTGGTTTAAATCGTCGAGCGTTTTGTATTTATCCTTAACCCATTCACGAAAAGCCTGCTGGCAAAGCTCACAATGACAGTCGCCGCTGAATTCGTTTGAAATGTGCCACAAAATTACCGCAGGGTGGTTAGCATACCTTTCGGCGAGCTTTGTGTCAATTATTCTTACCCTTTCTCTGTAGGCAGGAGAAGTCAGGCAGTGGTTGTGGCGGTTTCCGTAAAGAAATCTCTGTCCACCCTCTGAAACTCTTAAAACCTCGGGGTACTCCTCCGCTAACCATTGCGGACGAGAGCCTGAAGGGGTTGCAAGGACGGTATAAATTCCGTTTTCGTAAAGCCTGTCGATTATTTTGTCAAGCCACTCGAACGTAAAATGATCCTTGCTTGGCTCTAAATTTGCCCACGAAAAAATTCCTAAACTGACGCAGTTGATATTAGCCTTTTTTAAAAGCTCTACATCCTTTTCAAGAATCTCCGGGTACTTAAGCCATTGCTCAGGGTTGTAATCTCCTCCGTGAAGCATATGAGGAAATTTGGGTGTTGCGCTGTCATAATGCTGTGTCATTGGTTTCTCTCCTTTATTTTTTAATATTTAATTTCAATCATCAAGCAGAAAATTTGATACAATATCCCTCCTGCAGTTGGACATCAGGAGGTTTATTAGTTAGCTTTATCCTGTTTATTTATCAGCCGCTTTAAAAGCTGCAGGGCGAAGATTACAACGCCGCCGATTACAAACGCTGCGACGCAGCTTACAGTCACCTTATCAAGCGACAGCATTTCCTGCGGTGTATCGAGTGTTGTCGGGCCCATAACGATAGCGTAAAGCGAGCCTATCATCATTCCCAGAACCAGGTAAATCGTTTGCGGTCTGAAGCGCACAAGGCTTTTTCTTATGATTTTTACAACTGTCACAAAGCCGATTATCACGCCCACTCCAAAGCACAAAAGCATAGGAACTGCGTGAAAGTCAAGGCTCAGAAGATCCTTGATTCCTGAAATAATTGACACGTACAGGCCGAAAATCAGCATCAGGGTTGAGCCGGAAATTCCTGGCAGAACCATTGCTGAAACGGCGATTGCTCCGCACACGAAAGAATACATGCCAAGTCCTGCGCTAAACGAATCTGTCTGTATTCCGCCGTCGCCGCTTGCAGGATTAAAATAAGTAATAAGCACAACTATTGCAATTCCCAGAATCAGGAAAATCAGCTGCCACCACTTTGACGATTTTATAGTTTCCTTTTCCTCCCTTACAATAACAGGAACAGCGAAAATTATAAAGCCTAAAAACAGTGAGGATACAACGTAAATATGCGATTCAAAAACGCTTGACAGCACTAAAACTGCTGCTATAAAGCCGATTATCCAGCCTGCTCCGAGCTTAACCAAAAATTTAAGCGACTTGATTTTTTCCTGCTTGTTTCCAGTTATAAGGCCGTCTATCGAGCCTATAAACTCGTCGTAAATTCCCATTATAAACGCAATAGTTCCGCCCGAAACTCCCGGTACGCTGTCGGCAAGCGCCATTAAAAATCCGCCGATTGATGTTATAATACCTTTCACCTGACAATTCTCCTTTTTCATTTTTCCCACACCAAAAATTTCCCCTCATATAATACCATAGATATTCCCCTTTTTCAAGCATTATTTTATATGGATATAGAGGGGGCTGAATGCACTCAACCTTATTTGCGGAGAACCTTCTACTGCCTGCAGTCTAAGGACTAATATTGCCAATAGCCTTTATCTTTGTGGAATAGGATGTGGCAGCGAAGCTGCCTAGCGTTTAGCGAAGCTAAATGCGTGCCGCCACCCATAAACAAAAAGCAGCAGGCAATAAATGCCTGCCGCCTTTCGCAACTATTTTCTTAGGATTAAAAACCTCTAAGAATCTGGGAAATTTAATTTACCAAAGAGCCGTAACACCCTTTGCGTGGCTGTTAATCTTTCCAACGTCTGCTGTCGTTACGCTTCCGTCAAGATTTACGTCTGCGCAGATAAACTCGTAATCTTCAAGAAGTGTAACGTTCTTTGCATGGCTGTTTGCAAGTCCAACGTCTGCTGTTGTAACCTTGCCGTCGCCGTTTACGTCGCCGTAAGGATTTAAGTAAACGTCCTGTGACAGAGTTTCGGAAACTTCAACTTCGTAGCTTCTCGGAGCATACTTTCCGCCGCTGATTGTGAAGGTGTAAGTGCCAGCTTCAAGGCCTTCGATAGTGTATTTTCCCATGCTTAGAGCTTCAACTGAAGCTATCTCATCACCGTCAAGTGTTACAGTTACAGTCATTGTGGTTTCTGTGTCAGAATCTGATACGTAGATTGTTCCTGCTACACTGTAGGTGGTTACAGCTTCTTCAAGAGCTGCGATTGCACTGTTTAAGCGTGCAGTCGCTGCATCTACCTCGTCCTGGGTTGAATCTGCGTTTGCAAGTACAGTCTGAGCATTTTCGAGTGCTGCTGTCAGGTTTGCAACGCTGTCAGCTGTGTAAGCTGATGTGTCAACATCCTCTGCATCTGCAATTGCTGTTTCAAGATATGTTGTGTCAACCTCTTCTTCAAGATCCTCAATTGCTGCTGTAAGAACAGCGAGAGCCTTGTCAACATCTTCCTGTGTAGCGTTTCCGTCAGCAAGAACAGTCTTTGCATCTTCTATTGCTGCTACTAATGCCGCTACGCTGTCAGCTGTGCAATTTGTAGTGTCAAGCGCTTCTGCTGCATCGAGAGTAATTTCAAGATCTGATGTGTCTGCCGCTTCGATAAGAGCTGCTACTGCATCTGCAAGTGCCGCTACCGCAGCATCTACCTCGTCCTGAGTTGCATCGTCGTTTGCAAGTACAGCCTGTGCTGCTGTGATAGCGTCCGTAAGAGCCGCCGCGCTGTCTGTTGTGTAGAGTGAAGTGTCAATAGCGGTAGCATCTGTTACTGCTTCTTCAAGCTCTGCTGTATCAACATAAGCTGCATCGTAAATCTTAACGGATGTTATTGTACCGTAGCTTCCTGACTGATTGTTTGTAGTTACGATAAACGAAGTTGTAGATGTCCAGTCAGCTAACGAAGCTGTAATAGTTTCGCCTTCGCCGGCATCAATAATTGCCTTCCAAGCGGACGTTGCAACATACAATGTATCTGCTCCGCTGTTTGAATCGAATGTTACTTCAATTACAGGGTCTACCATATCTGTAAGAGATACGTTCTTGAATGTGATATAGCCTGAGCTCTTTGTTACTGTCCAGTTGTCAGTAATTTCTGTTGTTGCAAGGCCGTCAGCTCTTGAGAATGTTCCCTCCCAGTAGTAAACTGTGGATGAAGCTTCTCTTTCTACAAGTGCTTCTACTGCCGCTGAGAGTGCCGCTGTTGCCGCATCAACCTCAGCCTGAGTTGAATTTGAATCTGCTAAAACTGTCTTTGCGGAAGTGATAGCCGCAGCGAGTGCCGCTACGCTGTCGCTTGTATAAGCTGAGGTGCTGATTGCTTCTGCGTTTGTGATTGCATCTGACAACGCTGTGGTATCAACTGTCGAAACGAGTGCTGCGATAGTTGCTGTAATTGCCGCCGCCGCTTCGTCTACCTCAGTTTGTGTAGCATCCTCGTTTGCTAAAACTGCCTTTGCAGCTGTAATTGCTGAAGTCAGCGCATCTGCTGTTTCGGTTGTGTAGTTTTCTGTCTTTACAGCTTCTCCTGTAGCAATTGCTTCTTCAAGTGCTGTTGTGTCAACAGGACCTGCGTAAACTACTGTAGCTGTTGTTGGTGCTGCTGCTGAAACTAAATTGTAAACGTCCATTGAGTATACGTAAATAGTTCCTGCTACGTTATAGAATACCAATGAATCAATGGTTGAAATTGATGTTGACTGAATGTCAATTACAAGATCTTCGTTTGTACAGTCTCTGAATGTTGAGCTTGAAAGGGTTGTAACTCCTGTAGGAACATTTACGCTTGTAAGAGCTGTACAACCATAAAATGCGCTTGTGCCTATTGATGTTACGCCGTCTGGAACTGTAACACTCTTGAGTGATGTACAGCCTTCAAACGCACCGCTTCCGATAGATGTTACTGTATCAGGAATTGTAATGCTTTCGAGTGATGTACAATTATAGAATGTCGATTTCGGAATAGTTGTGAGCGTTGCCGGGAGCGTTACATTCTTTAATGATGAACAACCAGTGAATGTGTTGGTTCCAAGACTTGTTACGCTGTCCGGGATTACTACGCTCTCAAGTGATGTGCAGTTACGGAATATGTAATTGCCCATTGTTGTGAGAGTTGAAGGAAGGCTTACGCTTGTGAGGTTTGACATAGTCTGGCAAACTCTTTCGCAAAGGGAAGTAATTCCTTCTTCAACTACTACGCTTGTTACCTGTGAGGTGTAGCTTGACCAGCCGCTGTAGCTTGTAACTGCGCCTGTGCCTGAAATTGTAAGCGAGCCGTCAGTCTTTAATACCCATGTTGCGTTGTCGCCGCAAGAGCCGCTTGCTACTACGTCTGTAAGTGCCGCGATCGCTTCTGTTATAGCTGTTGCCATAGCGTCAACGTCCGACTGCTCTGTTATATTCTTTGTGTAATCAACTGCTGCTACTGCGTTGTTAAGCGCTGTAACAGACGCATCAGTATAAGAGCTTAAATCAACTGGAATGCTTGCTATTGCCGCTTCTACTGCTGTGTAATCTGCGCTCTTTAATGTCAGTGCGCTGATTGCGCTGTTGATTGCTGTAGTTGCCGCATCAACATCATCCTGTGATGAGCTTGTAATTGCAAGAACTACCTGTCCTGCTGTAACTGCGGCATCAAGTGCTGATACGCTGTCGTCTGTGTAATTTGTTGTGTCAAGAGCCTCGGCTGTTGAAATGGCTGTCTGCAATGCTGATGTATCGGTCGTTGCAGTATAAGCCGCATCATAAATCTTAACGGAGGTGATTGTTCCGTAAGTGCCAGACTGGTTATTGGTAGTTACGATAAATGATGTAGTTGATGTATAATCAGCTAATGAAGCTGTGTTTGTTTCGTCACTGCCAGATGAAATGATTGCCTTCCAGCCTGATGTTGCAACATACAATGTGTCTGCTCCGCTGTTTGAATCAAATGTAACTGCGATTGTTGGCTCTAACATATCCGAGAGGGAAACTCCCTTGAATGTGATGTAGCCTGAGCTCTTTGTTACGCTCCAGTTGTCAGTAATCGAAGTTGTTGAAAGGCCGTCGCTTCTTGAATATGTTCCCAACCAGTAGTAAACGGCTGAAGAAGCTGGCTGCTCAACAAGTGCTGCTACTGCAGCTGTGATAGCCGCCGCCATAGCGTCAACGTCCGACTGCTCTGTTATATTCTTTGTGTAATCAACTGCCGCAATTGCGGTATTAAGTGCTGTTACGCTGTCGGTTGTATAACCGCTTAAATCAGCAGGTACTGTAGCGAGTGCCGCTTCTACTGCTGTGTAATCTGCACTCTTTAATGTCAGGGCATCAACTGCTGCTGTGATAGCTGTTGTAGCTGAATCTATATCGTCCTGTGTAGCGCTTGAGCTGTCAAGTAAAGCCTTACCTGCTGTAATAGCTGTTGTCAATGCTGAAACGCTGTCGTCTGTATAGTTTGTGGTATCTAATGCTTCTGCGCTTGTAATAGCCGTTTCAAGAGAAGTGGTATCTACTGTGCTTGCGGAAGCTGCCGCATCGTAAATCTTAACGGATGTGATTGTTCCGTAAGTTCCTGACTGGTTGTTTGTAGTTACAATAAGCTGTGTAGCTGCCGTCCAGCTTGAAAGTGAAACGGTATTAGTTTCGTCTGAACCTGCTGAAATAATTGCCGACCAGCTTTGATTTGCAACATACAATGTGTCTGCGCCGCTGTTTGAATCAAAGATAACCTCTAATGTAGGCTCGGTCATACTGCTTAAATCAATAGTCTTGAATGTAATATAACCAGAGCTTTTTGTTACTGTCCAGCTGTCAGAAATAGTGGTTGTTGTCAAGCCGTCACTTCTTGAATATGAACCTGTCCAGTAATAAGCTGCTTCTGCTGCTGTTGTCTGCTCAACGAGTGCGTCTATTGCTGCTGTGATAGCTGTTGTTGCCGCATCAATATCGTCCTGAGTAGCGGATGAATCATCAAGCAAAGCCTTACCTGCTGTAATAGCTGCAGTTAAAACAGCTACGCTGTCGTCTGTGTAATTAGTTGTGTCTACTGCTTCTGCACTTGTAATAGCCGCTTCAAGAGAAGTGGTATCTACTGTGCTTGCGCCTACCAAAATAATAGTAGCTGCTGAAGCTCTGGTAGCTACTAAATCATACATATCCTGCGAGTAAATGTAAATAGTGCCAACAACGCTGCTACCAAAAGCTAATGAAGCGATGCTGGTTAATGATGTTGACTGAATATCTATAACCAAGTCTGCGTTGCTACAGTTGTAAAACAAATTTGTTTTCAGTTCTGTAACTCCCTCTGGGATATTTATGTATTCAAGAGATGTACAGTTATAGAAAATCTGAGTACCTAAGCTAGTGAGCGTTGAAGGTAAGCTAACAGTTTTTACGTTACTATATCCCCAGAACAAAGAATTATCAATATCAGTAATTCCTTCTTCTACAACTATGTTTAAAATAGAAGTATAGTAGGGGTCAAATCCTGTATAATCGTTTGCTGAACCAGTACCCGAAATGGTCAGCAAGCCGTCGTCAGTCAGCGTCCAGGTAGCGTTATCGCCACAGGTTCCGCTTGCTACTACCGTGCTACCTGTCGACTTCAAAACAACGGTAGCAGATGTAGCTTTGGCTGATACTAAATCATACATATCCTGCGAGTAAACGTAAATAGTGCCAACAACGCTGCTACCAAAAGCTAATGAAGCGATGCTGGTTAATGATGTTGACTGAATATCTATAACCAAGTCTGCGTTGCTACAGTTGTAAAACAAATTTGTTTTCAGTTCTGTAACTCCCTCTGGGATATTTATGTATTCAAGAGATGTACAGTTATAGAAAATCTGAGTACCTAAGCTAGTGAGCGTTGAAGGTAAGCTAACAGTTTTTACGTTACTATATCCCCAGAACAAAGAATTATCAATATCAGTAATTCCTTCTTCTACAACTATGTTTAAAATAGAAGTATAGTAGGGGTCAAATCCTGTATAATCGTTTGCTGAACCAGTACCCGAAATGGTCAGCAAGCCGTCGTCAGTCAGCGTCCAGGTAGCGTTATCGCCACAGGTTCCGCTATAGTCAGCATTAACTGTCGTAAACGCCGACATCGCAACGCTCGATATGGCGATTGTCGCCGCAAGAACGCCGCTTAATAGTTTTCTAAGCTTCATTTTTAAAAATCCTCCTTTTGAGAAAAATGAAAAATAAGTTAAAAGTGTTCGGGGTGGAACAAATCTTCAAGGCAAGTCACCCTCGCGCCCTCGCCCTGAGCTTTTAAAAATTTCCCCCTTTCAGAATTTACAATATACGATGCTGATTTGCACTTTTAGTATACAACAAAGAGGAATAAATGTCAATAGTATTTTCGCCAACGCCCGTATTATTTCCTGAATGCCGAGGGAGGTTAAAATAATCAAAGTTTTATGTGTGATGGGGTAGGGTTGCGTTGTAATTCGTAATGCGTAATGCATTAAGCTACGCTTAACGCTGGGCATGCATTATACTTCGTAAAACGCTTCGTTGCCCGTAATATTAGGCGTAAACTGCGATTGGAACGTTTGCGGTTGAATTTAATAGGAGAATGCAAGGAAGGTATGCGATGTCTTTTAATGCGTTGACGTTCTGTTTTAAACTTTGTAAAATGGGATTGAAAATATAGGTTTCTCCCTCCCTACCC
>JAJQIH010000017.1 GCA_021199305.1 Ruminococcus sp. | reverse complement strand
TAAACTGGAAATCTCCGGCTGACTACATCAAAGCTTATCTCAATGATGGTGAGGTTTTTTGAAAAATGTGTAACACATCATTGACAAACTTACATGTAGCTTTAACTTTTTCGCAAAAAGGGGTTGACAAGGTCGACAATTTGTGCTATTATGTTTAAGCTGTCTTTGAGCAGTGCAATATCTGGAGAGGTGTCCGAGTGGTTTAAGGAGCTGGTCTTGAAAACCAGTGATACGGCAACGTACCGTGGGTTCGAATCCCACCCTCTCCGCCAGAAAACAGAGCAAGCTAATAAGTTTGCTCTGTTTTATTTTTTAATATCTAACTTCCACATCTTTTTCCCCCTTGACACCCTCACCCCGCTATGCTAAAATCAAGAAAACACAAAACGATTCTGGAGATGATATTTTGAAGCTTGTAGTGCAAAGAGTTCTGTCAGCATCCGTTGAGGTTGACAAGAAAATAGTTGGTGAAATTTCAAAAGGGTATCTGGTCTTGTTTGGCGCAGGGGCAGGGGATACCGAAAAGGATTGCGAAAGGCTGTCGGAGAAGCTTGTGAATTTGCGAATTTTCTCGGATGAAAACGATAAGATAAATCTGTCGCTGAAGGACGTTTCGGGAGAGCTTCTGATAGTGTCGCAGTTTACTCTTTATGCAGATTGCAGGAAGGGGAATAGACCGAGCTTTGTAAATGCTGAAAAGCCTGAGCGTGCAAACGAGCTTTACGAATATTTTGTAAGCCTTTGCCGCCAGAAGACAAGCACTAAAGTAGAAACGGGAATTTTCGGCGCAGATATGAAGGTCTCGCTTGTAAACGACGGCCCGTTCACGGTTATTTTGGAGTAACCTCGCATTAACAAACTGTCCTCTCTCATATTCTTTTAAAAAGGTATGAGGAGGATTTTTTATGTTTTCTTTTTTGGAAACTCTGCTGTCTAACGTCCTGGTTTTAGCGCTTCATCTGGAAAAGAGTATGTCTTTTCCAAAGCCGCTTAACGAAAAGGAGGAAAGGGAATGCTTCGAGCAGATTGCAAATGGAGATGAGGCTGCAAGAGCGAAGATGATAGAGCACAATTTGCGGCTGATAGCGCATATTGTTAAAAAGTATTCGTCGTCGGGAGTTGATTCCGAGGATCTTTTGTCAATCGGCACAATAGGACTTATCAAGGCGGTTTCTACTTTTAATTATCTGAAGGGAACCCGCTTTGCTACCTATGCGAGCAAGTGCATCGAAAACGAAATACTTATGTATTTCAGAAGCCTGAAGAAAACCGGCAACGAGGTTTACTTTGACGACCCGATTGATACGGACAAGGACGGAAATACGCTTACCCTTATGGATATAATTGCGAAGGACGACAATGTTATTGACAAAATCGACCTTTCAATCAAGACAAAGCAGCTTTACGAATTTATAGATAACTCGCTTGATAGCAGGGAAAGAGAAATTATAATTCTGAGGTACGGACTTTTTTCAAAAAAGCCGCTTACCCAAAGAGAGGTTGCGAGCAGATTTAAAATATCAAGAAGCTACGTTTCAAGAATTGAGAAAAAGGCGCTGCTGAAGCTCAGAGAAAAATTTGAGAAAAACGGCGGCTTTGGTGAATATAATTGAAAATCTGGCTAAAACTACCTTTAGGAGAATAAAACCGAAGGGAAGTTTTAAATATGAAAAAAGCAAGTGACGTGTTTAGCGGAGTTTTGAAAGCGGTCAAGGCGAAAAGGGTGCTGCTTATTATTTTAGCGGTGTTTTTGCTGATAGGATTTATAAGCTATTGGTCGTACCAGCGTACAATGCAAAAGCTTTTAGACGGCGGAATTTTAAGCGGAACAAGCGTCAGCAGCATTGCCGCAGATACAACCAAGGAGGATGTTACTGAGGAGGAAACAACCGAAGCTGAGCCGGCAACACAGGTATCTGACAATATGGGATTTGCACTGCCTTCAGAGGGTGAGATAATAAACGAGTTTTCTGACGGCGAGCTTGTAAAGTCAAAAACGCTGGGCTACTGGATAACCCACGACGGAGTTGATATACAAGCGGAAGACGGAGCGGATGTGCTGTCCGCCGGAGAGGGCGAAGTAATTGATATTTACGACGATACACGCTGGGGCGTCTGTATTGAAATCGACCACAAAAACGGAGTGTTCAGCTATTACTTCGGACTGGGCGAGGACATTGAAGTTTCTGTTGGAGATTTAGTCGTAACAGGGCAGAGAATCGGCTTTGTCGGCGATACAGCAGAGATTGAAAGCAAGGAAGAAACTCACCTCCACTTTGCTATGAAGCAAAACGGAGAGTGGATAAATCCGATTGAATATATCGAAGAAAATAGCTAAAAAACAAGAGCGAATGAGAATTTCTCACTCGCTCTTATTGCTCTTGACTTATTCTTCACTTTCCGAGCTGTCAGAATCGTCATCATCTGATGAGCTTTCATCTGTCGCCGTGGTTGGCGTTGTCGTCGTTGTAGTTGTTATATTAAAGTTGTTGACAGGAGACTCCGGTACGTCAACCTCGCTTATCTTATAGTCCGTTTTGTCAGTATCTACGTACTTTGATTTCATAACGCTTATATTAGGACTCGACTCATCGTAAATGTTAACCGAGAAGTTAAGATTACCGTCTTCGTCTGTGTAGATGTTTTCCGCTGAGAACACAAGATACGTCTTGCTTGAGTCTACTGTAACTTCATAAATCTCGTAATATTTATTGTATGCAAGTGACGTATCGCTGCTTTTCCTCAAGCCGAAATAGCATCTTACAAGCTTGACTTTATTTTCGTCTGTCATATATGCTGACAGCGCAGAAGTAAAGCTCTTTGAAACCTTGTTCTGATTAAACGAGCTGCTCTTTTTAGCGTACTTTGCAACCTCGTCAGGAACTGTATACGTGCGCTCCGTTTTAAGAAGCGTATATCCTGCGCTTTCTAAATCCTTGTCGGTATATTGCTTGTCGTCAACCGTCTTGTATACTGCGGTTACAGTTATAACATCTCCTGCCTTGAGGTTTTCGCTCTTGCTTGCCTCAAATTCAAAATAGGTGGAAATTACCTTGTTTGCCTGAGAGGTGTCGTAGCCTGAAATTGATAAGAACGGGTCGATTCCGTCGTACTCTATCGTTACGTTTTCAAACGGATCGAGAACCTCCGTCGAGCTAAGAGTGGTAACCGTTACGGTTTTTGTAGATTCCTTCTGGCAGGAATAATACTTTCCGTCATATTCGATAGTTCCGCTTTCATCGTCGTAGGTTTTTCCGGTATAGGTAGCGGTAACCGTTATTTCGTCGCCCTCACTTAAATATGTAGAAGGCGATACGCTGTACTCAAAATTGTTAGCAACAAGACTTGAACAGCCTGACGTGTCAAGCGTTACCTTTCCGTAGCCTTCAACGCCTGTGAATATGTAGTTTAATCCGTCAAACGGGTCTATAGTAGACGAGGTGGTAAGTCCCGAAACCTTAATGTCAAATTCTGTGTTTTCAAGCCTTATTCCCTTGAAAAATAACCCCCACTTGTCATAGCTTACAGTAATTGTTATAACATCGCCGTTTTTGATATTTTCTCTCTTTGAAAGGGAAGTGCCTGTGTAAATCTTTCCGTTTACCTCAGTTTTATACATTTCATCTCTTGGATCGTCAGCAATATAAATTGAGTCTACAAGAAGCGTCTGAAGCTCGCTCGCCTTATCTGTATCTGTGTTATATACGTCAGACAGAAGCGGAGTGTTGTCTTTTCCCGTTTCTGTAGCGGTAAACAGGCTGTTTTGCTCATTTAGTGTAACGTAGCCGATGGCGCTTTTGTTGCTTCCGTCAAAATTTACGCTTAAAAGCTCCTCACAGTCGTAAGAGCGAAAAGCAAACGTATATACCGTCCAGAGTGCAGACGCTATAATTGCCAGAATAAGGATAATCCATATCAAAACTACAAAAATCTTCATAGCTCGTCTTTTCTTCGGCTTTTTCGGATTTATTTCAGTATCGCAGTAGGGGCAAATTCTGGTGTTCTCAGTAATTTCCTCACCGCAATTTTTACATTTCAGTTTTTTAGACATCTTTTACCTCCAGGTCAAAAGGCTTTGTTATGTATTTATTATAGCTTTTAGAAAGCGAAAAGTCAACACAGTAAAGCTTTAAAGCAGGTTAATTTTGCTTGACGGATAGAAAATGAAATGGTATACTAAAGCACGGGTGAATTTTAAGCGAAGCGTTTAAGATCACAATACAAAATGGAAGGAAGAGAAATAAAATGTGGGCATACGAGAGTGTATTTTATCAGATTTACCCGCTCGGCTTTTGCGACGCGCCGTTTGAGAACGACGGAGTTTTAACAAACAGAATTGAAAAGGTAAAGGACTGGATAGTACATATTAAAAAGGTAGGCGCAAACGCTATATACTTTTCGCCGCTTTTTGAGTCTGACACGCACGGCTACAATACAAGAGATTATAGAAAGGTAGATGTAAGACTCGGCACAAACGACGATCTGAAGGACGTTTGCAAGGCGTTACATGACGAGGGTATAAAAATCGTCTTTGACGGAGTTTTCAACCATGTAGGACGTGGTTTCTGGGCGTTTCAGGACGTTTTGAAAAACAGGGAAAGCTCGCCGTATCGTTATTGGTTTAATATTGACTTTGGCGGAAACTCGCCCTACAATGACGGCTTGTGGTATGAAGGCTGGGAAGGCCATTACGACCTTGTAAAGCTGAATCTGAAAAACGAAGAGGTTGTAAATCACATCTTCGAGTGTGTAAAGCTTTGGATTGACGAATTTGAAATTGACGGCTTGCGCCTTGACGTAGCCTATATGATAGACAGAGATTTTCTTCGCCGCCTGAGAAGCTACTGCGACAGTCTGAAGGCTGACTTTGCACTTATCGGCGAAATGATTCACGGCGATTACAATCAGATAGTCAACGAGCAAATGCTTCACAGCGCAACAAATTACGAATGCTACAAGGGCCTGTACTCAAGCTTTAACAGTATGAATATGTTTGAAATTTGCCACTCGCTGAAAAATCAGTTCGGTCCTGAAAACTGGTGCCGCTACAGAGGTTTGCATCTTCTTTCCTTCGTCGACAACCACGACGTTTCAAGAATTGCAAGCACGCTTACAAACGAGCGACATCTGCCGCTTATCTACACGCTTTTGTTTACAATGCCTGGTATGCCTTGCGTTTATTATGGAAGCGAGTGGGGAGCGAAGGCTTCAAAAAGCGAGGGGGATGAAGCTCTGAGAGCTTCGTTTGACAAGCCCGTTTTCAATGAGCTTACAGAGCATATCGCAAAGCTCAGTGAGATAAAGAAGGCTTCAAAGGCTTTGAATTATGGAGATATTACCATTCCTGTTTTGACAAACAAGCAGTGCATCATTCAAAGGCGTTTTGAGGACGAGAGAATTTTAATTGCAATAAATGCTGATGCCGAGGAGTATGTAGCTCACTTTGACGCAGGCTGCGGCGAAGCGGTCAATATGCTAAACGGCGAAAGATATGACTTCGGCGGCGGCTCGCGCTTAGCCCCATACACAAGCTACGTCTTAAAGTGTGAGAAGTAACTCAAGTGAGGCGGGTTTTGCTTACTAAAAGGCTAGATAACATAGAAGCCAGAAAGCTAGAAAGTGTTTACCGCAAAAAGTATAAATCAAAAATCTAGTGTCTGGCGACTAAGCGACTAGCCATCTTTTTTCAGTAGCGGATCAATCCGCCATTAAAACGTTGAATGACGGTGCAAAGCTCTTTATTTGCATCGTAAGCGGAAAGAAGCTGAAATCACGCAAATTTTTTGTGCTATTTGCATAGTAATGTTCGTTTATTTTAATGGTTTGCTAGTTAAAAAGTTGATTATATTTTTTAAAGCTTGACTTTTAAAATTTTCGGGGGTATACTTTAGGCATAAACAAAAATGGAGGAAAAGTTATGACAAAGGCTGAATTTGTTGAAGCTGTCGCATTAAACGGCGCTTTTTCAAAGAAGGACGCAGAGAAAGCTGTTAAAACCGTTATAGACACAATTACCGATTCACTAATTAAGGGTGAAAAGATTTCTCTTGTCGGATTTGGAACTTTTGAGGTCAAGGAAAGAGCTGCAAGAACTGCTTTGAATCCTCAGACCAAGGAAGTTGTAAACGTACCTGCAAAGAAGGCTGTTACCTTTAAAGCAGGAAAGGGACTGAAAGATACTATTGCTTAGTATCTGATACCAGAAAGGAAAGGTTTATTATGGCTACGAAAAAAACTGAAGAACAAATGGCAATCGAAGCGCAGGCTCCAAAGGCAGCTGCTAAGACTACCGCAAAGAAGGCTCCGGCTAAGACTGCTGCTAAAAAAGCTCCTGCAAAGAAGCCAGCAGCTAAGAAGGCTCCTGCTAAGAAGGCAGAGCCAAAGAAGAACGTTGTTGTAGAGTTTTACGGCAAGCAGATTATCGCCAAGGACGTTGTTGACAACTGCATTGCAGCGTATAAGGCTGAGAACAAGGAAGCTGTAAAGTCAATCGACGTTTATGTTAAGCCTGAGGACAATGCTGCTTACTATGTTGTAAACGCAAAGGTTTCAGGAAAGATTGATCTTTAATTTGTCTTGAATTTAAAGAAACAGGGCAGGTGGTTTTTATAAAGCCGCCTGCCTTTATTTTTTGAGCAAAATTACAGATGTATTATCATCGCATCAGAGAGCAAAATAATATTACAAGGGATTTTCCCTTAAAAAATTGACTTTTCCCTTAAAATGTGGCCGAAATTAAGGGAATCGGCATAGATGACTCATATATCTTTCCACCCATTTTCTGGTTATTGAGATTTTGTATCAATAATTTTTCAAATAGTTGCAAATGCAACAGTCATTGACAAAGGAATATGCTATACTACTATTAAGCTAAAGAGCTTCAAAAATTCAGAGGAAATTTAAAATTACAGGAGGTAAATATTATGGCAAAATGGGTTTGTCCGGTATGCGGATATGTTCACGAAGGAGATACACCACCAGAGAAGTGCCCACAGTGTGGAGTACCAGGTGAGAAGTTTACAAAGCAGGAAAGCGAAGAAATCGTATGGGCTGACGAGCATAAGGTAGGCTCGGCTCAGGGACTTGACGCAGAGGTTGTTGAAGGTCTTCGTGATAACTTTAACGGCGAATGCTCAGAGGTTGGTATGTATCTGGCAATGGCGAGAGTTGCATACAGAGAGGGTTATCCTGAGGTTGGTCTTTATTACGAAAAGGCAGCTTACGAGGAAGCGGAGCACGCAGCTAAGTTTGCAGAGCTTTTAGGCGAGGTTGTTACTCCGTCGACAAAGAAGAATCTTGAGCTCAGATATATGGCTGAAAACGGCTCTTGCGAGGGTAAAATGAAGCTTGCAAAGCGTGCGAAGGAGTTAGGCTACGACGCAGTTCACGATACAGTTCACGAAATGGCTAAGGACGAAGCTCGTCACGGCTGTGGCTTCAAAGGACTTTACGACAGATATTTTGGAAAGTAAAAACAGAATAATATTTCTTATAGCACCTCACGCCAGCGGCGGGGGGTGCTATACTTTTATTTGTACAGCTTGCACAACGAAAAAGCAAATAAAACACAAATTTTTGTTGCAAAAAGTGCAGGCGTGTGTTATACTAATAATTACAATTAGGTTTATTATGCCCAAATTTCATTATTTCGTGGAGGCAAGTATGCCATTATACAAATATACTGCAAAGGATATTTCTGGAAAGGTCCATAAGGGCGCGCTTAATGCCGCCGACCCTGAAGCCTTGAAAAAGGGACTTCGGGAAACTGGTCTTTATCTTTCTGGCTTTACCGAAAAGGTTGACAAAAACCAAGGCAAAAAGCTTAAAGCCGAAGAAATATCTACCTTCTGCCGTGAAATATCAACAATGCTTGCGAGCGGTATTTCGCTGGTAAGAGCGATGAATATTATAAATAACAGAGATCTCACTCCGAAGCTTAAATACGCATTCGGCGAGCTTTTGTCGTCTATAAAAAAGGGAATAGCCTTGTCTGATGCTATGGAGCTTTTAGGAAAAACCTTTCCGCCAATGCTTATAAATATGGTTAAGGCAGGAGAAGCTTCTGGTCGCCTTGACGAAACAATGGAAAAAATGGCGGATTATTATGAGAAGGACAACAGACTTAACAAAAGTATCAGAAGTGCGCTTACATACCCTATAATTTTAGCAGTTTTAACCGTCTGCGTAGCGGTCGGACTTATGACATTTGTAGTGCCGATGTTTGCGGATATTTTCGACGGTATGACACTGCCGCTCGTAACCAGAATAGTTATGACAATTTCAAACGCCCTGACCGATAACTTTGTTCAGATAGTAATCGTAGTGGCGATTGTCTGCATAGCGGTATATTTTATAATGCAGATTGAAAAGGTGCGCTTCGGAATTGATAAGCTGAAGCTTAAAATGCCAGTAGTTGGCAAGCTTTTAAAAATCATTTATACCGCTCGCTTTGCAAGGACCTTAGCGTCGCTTTATTCAAGCGGACTTTCAATTATAAATGCATTGCAAATTTCAAAGGACACAATAGGCAACAGGTATATAACCCAGCAGTTTGACGAGGTCGTTCGCTCGGTAAGAGCAGGAAATTCACTTTCCGCAACGCTTGCAGCTGTAGACGGCTTTGATAAGAAGCTTTCTGATACAATAGCCGTTGGCGAGGAAACAGGACAGCTCGATTCGCTTCTGGTTTCCATTGCTGATTCGTATGATTATGATTCTGATATGGCAATCAAAAGACTGATGACTATGATAGAACCGCTTATGATAATAATACTTGCGTTTTTTGTAGTAGTGATAATGCTTGCCGTATTGATGCCAATATTCGGAATGTACAGTCAGATTGAGCAGATGGGAAATGTTTAGCGTAAATTCTGGCGTTTAAAATGATACAGAGGAGTTTTGAAAATGGCGGTTTCGATCTTTATTTCAAACAATTTCATAAATGTGACAGCAGGCAGCCTGCAGAAAAATAAGCTCAATGTTACAAAGTGCATAAAGACGCCTATACAGGAAGACCTGGTTATAAACGGAATTATTATGAACGAGGACCGCCTGGCTGACGCTTTGAAAAATATCTGGGCGGACAACGGCGGACTTGCAAAAAGCGCAAAGCTTGTAGTTTCCTCTACCTCCGTTCTGGTAAAGAAGCTCAGAGTTCCAGCAGTCAACGACAGAAAGCTTCTGGATATAATAAAAGACGAGTATTCAGAGGTTGAAAATTACAACAACCTGGTTTATGACTACCGGGTTTTGAATCCTAAGGTCAAGGAAGGCGGTATGGAGGTTTTGGCCTGCGCCTGCGAAAGGGAATTTATCGAAAGCTACATAAGCCTTTTTGAAAAAAGCGGCATTACGCTTGAAGCAATAACTCCGGCGCTTTCGTCAATTATAAACACCACCTCGCTTTATAAGGACCTTTCGCACGGAACTTATGTAATTGCAAATCTTGACGGAAACAATCTTGCAAATACGCTTTTCGTAAACGGTGAGTATTACTACTCTTCAAGGTCAAGACTTTTGGAGGACTTTGGAACTGAGGACGCCGACAATGAGATGTACAGAATTTTAAGCTCGCTGATTCAGTTTAACAAGTCGCAAAAGACAGGCTTTGATGTTACAAACATATTCTTTACAGGCGACATAAACGAGCAGTCAACACAGATCGGAGCGCAGCTTTCACGTGCGCTTGAGGTTAAGGTGGGTACGCTTGACGCAAAAGACGTATCAAATATACAAGACAGGTATCAGTTTAACAAGCTGTTTTACACGCTTGGAAATCTGTAAAAATACATCAGGAGGAGAAGGCAATGAGCTTATTTGGCGGCGCAAAAGCCAACATAGACTTGCTTGCAAGATATAATTACGACCCCGCAAAGAGGGATAAAAGAAATAAAATACTTTCGTACGTTCTGCCAGGTGCATTGATTGTGGTTTTGCTGCTTGCGCTTATCGGGTATAACCTGTACGAGGGAATAAACCTTGATAATCAGATAAGCGATTACGAAGATAAAATTGCTGAGCTTGAAGCGGCGAGAACCGATGCGCTTGCTTTGCAGGAGAAAAATTCTTCCCTCACAGCGGATCTGAAAATCCTTACCGAGTCGAAGGAAAAGGCGAGCAGCGAAGCTTCACGGTACGATTATTTAGACTCAAAGCTTTTAAGCGATATAACTGCCGCTTGCGACAATAAGGCTGAGGTTAAGCTGATGGACTTTTCAACAGACGGTATCCTGTTTACATTCCAGACCTCCGCTTTAAATTACGACGACATAAACGTAATTGTTAAAAATATCGAGGAGCTTGAATATTTTAACGAGGTAACCTATACCGGATATTCAAAGGTATCTGACGAAGCTTATTCGTTCAGCGTTATTTGCAGCTTCGAGGAAGAAAGCGAGGCGACAGAGTAATGCTTAAAGGCGTAACCAAAAGACAGATTATACTCTTGTATGTGCTGGTAGCTTTCTTAGTAGCGGTTTTGGCAATAAGGTACGCAATAATCCCGATGATGGAATCAAATTCTGAAAAGAATACAGAGCTTACGGCTAAAATGTCCGAGTACGACAGCCTTGTTATCGAAAGTCAGCAGTCTGCTGTTTATGAAACCTTAAACGAGCAGCTTGAAGCGGATATTGCTGAGGTAAGCGAGAGCTTTCAGAGCGACCTGAAAACAAGCAATATCGACGCTAAAATAAGCGAGCTTATAAAGGAAAGCGGACTTTCCGCTGTTTCGCTTACAGTAAACGACCCAGTTGATGTAACAGACGCGTCTTTATCTGCTGATTCTGCTGCTGAAACTGAAACTCAATCGGGCGAGGAAGCACAAACCTCAAGCACAGTAAAATCAATTACTTCAAGCGTTACAACCGCAGGCACTTATGATGAGCTTGTAAAGCTTATCGAGCTTGTAGGCGAGCAGGAAGCTATGTATATGACCGACCTTACATTTACCATGCAGGTTGATGACAATAAAGACGACAGCGAAATAACTATGAATTTTTCGATAGTTTCATTTGTTTACACTCCGCAGGAGGACGAAGCGGAGGAAGCTGAGGGTTAAGCTTTTAAGCTTTTTGGAAAAGATAGAGGTGACAATATGAAAAAGTGCAATGCCCGCGGCGCTGCTCTTATATGGGTAGTGCTTGCTACCAGCGTAATGGCAGTAATTTCAGCAGGCCTTATAGCTATTTCACTTTCATATTACAACAGCCAGAAAGCCGACTCGATGGACATTACTCAAAGCTATTTAAACGCAAAAAGCGGAATAGAAACGGTTTATTCCTGTATTTCCTCCGTTCCTGACAGCACTTCAACCGAACGGATGATATACGATAAAATTTCAGCTTTAAGTGTCGGCGACGAAACTGATATTTCTTTTTCTTCAAGCGACGATGGAGAGTATGTAACTGTGAACGTAAAGCGAGAAACTGAGCTTACTCTTATTTTGACCTCAACCAGCAACGCCTCATCTGACGAGTGCGTTTTGATGGCGAAGGCTGAGCAACAGCCGTTTGAAAGCACTCCGATATGGGACAGCTTGGTGTACATAGATTAGGAGGCGCTTTGAGTTGAGAAAAAATAAATCCGGAATGACGCTCATCGAGGTCGTCGTTTCAATGGCAATTTTAGCGCTGACTGTAGCTGTTGCTTTTTCTGCAATTTCTTTCTCCCTGAGGATTTTGGACAGGGGAGATGAGGTGTTCTCTGAATATAAAAGCGCGCTTGAAGATATGGTAACAAAGCTCGATGATTCCTCTTCAAACGACAAAAGCGTGTCAGTTTCAATTGACGGCGACGAGCAGGGTGAGATAACGCTTAACATGGTTAAAACGGACGCTGATTCAGACAGCATAATCGGAAGCTTTTATTATTACGCAATCAAGTAAAGCGGTTGTTCTTTTTTCAGGAGGTGAGCTGCTGCGTGACAAGAAATTATAAAGGTTTTACGCTTGTCGAAGTGACTGTTGCGCTGGCAGTATTTGCAATTCTGGTAACGCTCGCTTCTGGAATTATAATTTCAGGCTCGAATATTTTTGCAAGGAATACAAACAGAATTAGCGCAAGCGAAACTGCTGACAGTGTATACGATATTTTAAATGAAAGGCTGTCCTTTGCAACAAGTATAGATTTAACTAAAGACGAGTTTTCGCCCGACGGCGACGGATATAACGAGTGTATCAGACTTGAAAAGAATGGCAGCTCGTCAAGCGATGCAAAGGTTTCTATTCGTCGGGAAAACAGCTCGGACTTTGATAGCGTTTGTGAAACGAGTGACTTTGACATCCTGCTTTCCCTTGAGGGGGTTACAAAAACCACAAACGGCAAAAACAATATGACGCTTTTAAACGTAAAAATTTCAATATATTCAGACGATGAGCTGATGTATACAAAGGACGCTTCGATCGAGCTTTTAAATTCTGCTTGTGAAATTGAGGGAATTGATTTATCTCCTTCAAACGAAGCGGGCAACCTGTACATAAACTATAGTCTGGCACAATGAATATACTATTTATAAAGGGAAGTGAATTACCTTGAAAAACGTACCTATCGGAGAGGTGCTTAAAGAATACGGGTATATTACCGAGGAAAATATAAAGGAAGCTTTGGATTATCAGAAGACTGAGGCTGGAAAGGGTAAGCGTTTAGGCGACCTTTTAAAGGAGCTGGGTTTTGTTACCGAACGTCAGGTCCTGGAAGCTCTCGGCAAAAAGCTTGAAATCGAGCTTGCCGATATGGCGAACCTGAAGGTTGATACCGACGTTACAGCTAAAATTCCAAAGCAGCTTGCTATAAAGTATAACGCTCTGGCGGCGGAAATTTCTGACGGCAGAATGACTGTTGTTATGAGCGACCCGCTTAACTTTTACGCTCAGGAGGATTTAAAGCAAATTGCTGGAATGCCGCTTCGCATTTTACTTGCGGAAAAAAGCGTTATAGATTCAGCTATTGAGCATAACTACTCTGAGGTTGGCGCAAAAATCGCCGCAAAGAAGGCTAACATTTCAGCGGCTGATATTGAAATTCCAACTCTTGATACAACCGATGATGACGACGACGTTCCTGTTATCAATCTTATTAACAGTCTGCTTGCAAGAGGATATACAACCAATGTTTCGGATATTCACATCGAACCGTTTGAGGATTACACTCAGGTCAGAATGCGAGTTGACGGAATGATTATTGATTATGTAACGCTGTCAAAATCGCTTCACGCATCCGTTATCGCAAGAATAAAAATTATGTCAAACTTAGACATTGCCGAAAAGCGAGTTCCGCAGGACGGAAACTTCAGAGCGGTTGTTGAAGGCTATGACATTTCAGTCAGAGTTTCAGTTATTCCAACAGTTCACGGCGAAAAAGCTGTTCTCAGGTTCCTGTCGTCAAATACTGAAATCGACAAAGCAGGTCATTTTGGAATGGAGGCTGACGCTTACAACAAGATTCTGAAAATGCTAAGTGCGCCGAACGGAATCATTTACATAACAGGTCCTACAGGAAGCGGAAAAACCACAACCCTTTATATGATACTTGAAAGTATTTCACAAGGACAGGTAAACATTTCAACTATTGAGGACCCTGTTGAAAAGGCGCTTCCGAGAATAAATCAGATGTCGGTAAATACTGCCGCAGGTCTTACCTTTGAAACAGGCTTGCGTGCGCTGTTAAGACAGGACCCTGATATTATAATGGTTGGTGAAACCCGTGACTCTGAAACGGCTTCAATTTCCGTTCGTGCGGCAATCACAGGACATCTGGTTCTGTCAACCCTTCATACAAACGACGCTATTTCATCAATTGTCAGACTTGAGGATATGGGACTTGCGCCATACCTGGTTGCAAATTCCGTTGTCGGAATAGTCGCTCAGAGGCTTGTCAGAAAGGTGTGCGAAAACTGCGCTTATACCTGCGAGCCGACAGAGGAGGAAAAAGCGATAATCGGAAACGATATTCCGAAAATCAGAAAAGGACGAGGCTGTAACCTTTGCAACAACACAGGCTACAGGGGCAGAGTTTCGATTCACGAAATGGTGCTTGTTGACAAAACATTAAAGCGAATGATTTCAAACGGCGCAGAAACTGAGGATATGCTTGAATATTGCAAGAAGGAGCAGGGAATGAAAATGCTCGGCGATAGTGCTATCGACCTTGTCAGACAGGGAATTACTACTCCCGAAGAGGTTCTGAAGGTTACATATTACTCAGATTAAAGCTGAACGAAAGGTGAGAAGGCAATGACTATAAACGAGCTTGTAATGCAGGCGAGAGAAAGGGGCGCAAGCGACATTCATATATCCGCTTCAATTCCCACAACCTGGAGAATCAACGGAACCCTTTACGACTGTGGCTATACAATTTCAAGCAAAAGCGCCAAGGAAATGATTTTATCCCTTTTGAATGATGAACAATTAGCCGAGCTTCAGGACGGAAACGACCTTGATTTTGCGTTTGAAACGCCTGACTTTTGCAGACAGAGAGTAAACGTCTTTCGCTTTAAGGGAAAGCTTGCCGCTACCATCAGACTTTTAAACGATAAAATCCCAACCCTGAGCGAGCTTAATCTGCCTGACGTTTTGCAAAAGCTTGCAGACGAGCCGAGAGGGTTAATACTTGTTACCGGCCCTACAGGAAGCGGTAAATCAACCACCTTAGCGGCTATGATTGACCACATAAATCACACGAGAGCGGAGCACATCCTGACAATAGAAGATCCGATTGAGTATGTTTATACGCTTGACAAGGCGACAATTCACCAGCGAGAGGTTGGAAGCGACGTCAAAAGCTTTGCCGGCGCTTTAAGGTCGGCGCTCCGTGAGGACCCTGACATAATTTTAGTCGGCGAAATGCGTGACTACGAAACTATTTCAGCAGCAGTTACCGCCGCAGAAACAGGTCACCTGGTACTGAGTACGCTTCATACAATCGGCGCCGCTCAGACGATTGACAGAATTATCGACTCCTGTCCGCCCGAAAAGCAAAACCAGATCAGAACCCAGCTCTCAAGCGTTTTAAAGGGCGTTATAACCCAGTCGCTGATTCCTACGCTAAACGGCAAGGGTCGAGTTGCGGCAACAGAAATCCTTATCGGAACCGACGCCGCCTGCA
>JAJQIH010000031.1 GCA_021199305.1 Ruminococcus sp. | reverse complement strand
GAGCAGGGGACTGAAAATCCCCGTGTCGATGGTTCGATTCCGTCCGGAGGCACCAGGAATTAAGTCACGCAATAGCGTGGCTTTTTTCATTTTCAGGCGGTTTCACTTGTATATTTTTAAAGAGTGTTGTATAATTAGAAGAGTTTGAATTTCAATATAGGAGGAGTTTTTATGAGAGCCAGCGGAATTTTAATGCATATATCCTCTTTGCCGGGTGAGTACGGAATAGGAAAGCTCGGACGGGAAGCGTATAAGTTCGTTGATTTTTTAGTTTCGGCGAAGCAGAGCTACTGGCAGGTGCTTCCTGTAAGTCCGACAAGCTATGGTGATTCGCCATATCAGAGCTTTTCGGTGTTTGCAGGCAATCCGTATTTTATAGATTTTGAAACGCTTGAAGAGCAGGGACTTTTAAAAAAATCCGATTATGAGGGTATCTGCTGGGGCGAGCTTCAGACAGAGGTTGATTATTCGGCAATTTACCAGAACGTGTTTGTCGTTCTGAGGAAGGCTTATAATCGCTTTAAGAAGACAGACAACAAAGCGTTTGACAGATTTTTGAGAAAAAACAAGTGGACTTACGATTACGGACTTTTTATGTCGCTTAAATTTGCTCACGACGGTAAAGCGTGGTACGAGTGGGAGGACGACCTTCGCCTTTGTAAGAAAGCTGCTCTTGATAGCGCAAAGGAGAAATACGCCGACGAGATTTCATTCTGGCAGTTTTTACAGTTTGAATATTACGAGCAATGGGGAGCGCTGAAAAAGTATGCTAATAAAAAGGGCGTGAAGATTATTGGAGATATTCCGATTTACGTGGCGCTTGACAGCGTTGACGTCTGGAGAAATCCGAAGTATTTTCTGCTTGATAAGGATAAACAGCCGATTGACGTTGCAGGCTGTCCGCCCGATTACTTTTCACCGCTAGGTCAGCTCTGGGGAAACCCTCTGTACCGCTGGGATGTAATGGAAAGCGACGGCTTTAAGTGGTGGATTGCAAGAATCAAATTCGCAACGAGCATTTACGATACGGTAAGAATTGACCATTTCAGAGGCTTTGACAGCTACTATGCTATTCCGTTTGGAAATAAGGATGCAACAATAGGCGAGTGGAGAAAGGGAGTAGGCATAAAGCTTTTTAAAGCGGTTAAAGAAAAGCTCGGCGACATCGATATAATAGCT
Organism: Ruminococcus sp.; assembly: GCA_021199305.1. Taxonomy (GTDB): domain Bacteria; phylum Bacillota; class Clostridia; order Oscillospirales; family Ruminococcaceae; genus UMGS1601. The sequence continues at coordinate 14,999 of JAJQIH010000031.1, read as the reverse complement.
GAGGATTTAGGATTTATAACAAAAAGCGTAGAATCGCTTTTGAAAAGAAGCGGTTATCCGGGAATGAAGGTGATTGAATTTGCCTTCGACCACGAGGGCAAGAGCGTTTATCTCCCTCACAATTTTAAAGATAAAAACTGCGTGGTTTATACTGGAACCCACGATAATGAAACAATCGCCGGCTGGGTCAAGAGCCAGAAAAAGGCTGACCTTGATTTTTGCAAGAGATATTTAGGCGTCAAGCGAAACAAGGATATACCCTGGGCAATGATTCGGCTTGCATGGGGCTCTGTCAGCGATACTGCAATCGCTCAGATGCAGGATTTTTTAGAGCTTGATAACACAGCAAGAATGAATACTCCGTCAACTGTTGGAGATAACTGGAAGTGGCGAATGGAGGAGGGCAGCTTGTCAGAACCTCTTGCCCAAAAAATCGCACAGCTTACCATCACCTTTGACAGAAACCGATATGAAGATTGACAGAAAGGAAACAAGCAAATGGATAAGAATAAATTTTTACATAGTGTTACGCAGGACCTTGAAAGCAAGTATGATACAAGCATTAAAGAAGCCTTGCCTTATCAGCTTCACGAAAGCGTTTCAAGCGTTGTTATGGACAGCCTGTCTGAAAATATAAAGAAAAGCAAGTTGTCGCACCTTAGCGGCAGACGTGCTTGCTACTTTTCAATGGAATTTTTAATGGGCAGAATGATTCAGAACAACCTTTTGTGCCTTGGAATAAAAGACGAGGTTGCCGAAGCTTTAAGCGAAGCGGGAGCTTCACTTGACGAATTTGAAGAAATTGAGGACGCAGCCTTGGGAAACGGCGGCCTTGGAAGATTAGCGGCTTGCTTTCTGGATTCCGCCGCAACCCACGACCTGCCGCTTGACGGATACGGAATAAGATACAAGTACGGACTTTTCAGACAGACGATCGAAAACGGCTTTCAGGTTGAGCAGGCGGACGACTGGACAAAGTATGGCGACGCATGGAGCAAAAAGAGCGATATGGACGCCGTTGAGGTTAAGTATTCTGACGGCTGTGTGCTGGCAGTTCCTTATGATATGCCAATTATTGGGTATAAGACTCAAAATGTCGGAAATCTTCGCCTCTGGGAAGCTCACGCAGCGACTGAGTTTGACTTCAAGGCTTTCGATTCGGGCGACTATTTAAATGCCAGCAAGCAAAAAATCTATGCTGAGGATATTTCCCGTGTGCTTTATCCGAACGACAATACTGACGAGGGAAAAAGATTGAGACTGAAGCAGCAGTATTTCTTCTGCTCGGCATCTTTACAGGATATAGTAAAAAAGCACAAGCGTTATCACGGCGACCTGTTAACGCTTGCTGACTTTGTAACAATTCAGCTTAACGATACCCACCCTGTTATTTCTATCCCAGAGCTTATGAGAATTCTGGTTGACAACGAGGGGATGGAATTTGACAAGGCTTTTGAAATCGTAAAGAAGGTATTTAACTATACAAACCACACCATTATGCAGGAGGCTCTTGAAAAGTGGAGTGCTAAGCTGTTTGAGTCGGTAGTGCCGAGAGTTTACGACTTTGTGCTTATGATAAATGAGGAGTTTATCAAGGAGATGTACCAGAGAAAGGTCGATAAGGCTACAATCAAAAAGCTTGCGCCGATAGGAGATAATATGGTGAGAATGGCAAATCTTGCCGTTTACGCTTCAAGCTACACAAACGGAGTAGCCAGAATCCACACGGAAATTCTTAAAAGCTCCTGCCTGAAGGAATGGTACGAGCTTTATCCTGAGAGGTTTCAGAACAAGACAAACGGAATTACTCAGCGTCGTTGGTTAGCGCTTTGTAATGAGGAGCTGTCTGGTCTTATCACGTCACTTATCGGCGACGGCTGGAAAAAGGATTTATCCCTCCTGAAGGGACTTGAAAAATACGCAGACGACGAAAGCGTATTGAGAAAATTTATAGAAATAAAGGGCGAGAAAAAGCGTCAGCTTGCAGACTTCATTTGCAAGCACGACAATGTAAAAATAAACCCGAACACGATTTTTGACATTCAGATCAAAAGGCTTCACGAATACAAAAGGCAGCTTCTGAATGCACTTTCGATTCTCTATATTTATTACGAGATCAAGGACGGAAATCTGAAGGACTTTACGCCGACAACCTTTATCTTCGGCGCAAAATCAGCTCCTGGATACAGACGGGCAAAGGCGATTATCAAGTTTATCGGCGAGGTAGGTAAGCTTGTAAACAACGACCCAGACACAAAGGATTTGCTGAACGTCGTTTTCGTTCAGAACTACAATGTTTCTTACGCTGCAAAGCTTGTCGCGGCGGCTGACGTTTCTGAGCAGATTTCAACAGCAGGTACGGAAGCTTCAGGAACGGGAAATATGAAGCTTATGCTGAACGGCGCAGTAACGCTCGGAACGCTCGACGGAGCAAATGTTGAAATAGTCGAGGAAGCGGGCGAGGAAAACAACTATATCTTCGGCGCTAAGGTAGAAGAGCTTGAGAAAATTTTGCCTGAGTATGACCCACGAGAGATTGTAAGCTCGGACGAGAAGATAAAGAGAGTGCTTGATAAACTTATCGACGGAAGCTTTGACGACGGAGGAGTTCCTTCAAACGAGGAGGGAAGCTTCAAGGAGCTTTATAAGGCGCTTTGCGACGGCGCAAGCTGGCATAAGCCCGACCACTATTACGTTTTAGGTGATTTAAGCTCTTACGTTTCAAGAAAACTGGACGTAAACCAGGATTACAAGGATACGCTTAGCTTCGCCAGAAAGTGCTGGCTTAATATTGCAAACGCTGGAAAATTCTCCTCCGACAGAACTATCAAAGACTACGCTGAAAATATCTGGAACATTACGCCCATAGAGCTTTAAGCAAAAAAGTCGCTGACTATTACGTCGGCGACTTTATTTTTCCAGATTTCTTATGTAGTGAAACAGGTATTGCTGAGCAATTCCTTCAATTCCCTTTGTGCAGTCGGGAAGACCGTCTGGATAATACTTTTCCATTACACGGCTTATCCAGACGTCAATCGGAAACGCTTCAGTTTTGTGCATTCCGTAAAGAAGCGCACAATGGGCGACCTTTGGCCCAACGCCCTTTATCGTCATAAGCGCACTTTTTGCGTTGTCAAGCGGCATTTTTGAAATTTCTTCAAGCGACAATTCATTTGTCGACAGCTTATAAGCGGCGTCAAGAATATACTTGGTCCGAAAGCCTGCCCGCAAAAATCCGAGCGACTCAGTAGTTTCTGTGCTGAGAGTCAGATAGCCTGGAAATTCTCCGTAATGCTCGCAAAGACGGCTAATAATTCCCTTGATCCGAGGAATATTGTTGTTCTGGGAAATTATAAACGAGCATAGCGCTTCCCATTTATCCTGCCTTAAAAGGCGTATTCCGCCAGCAAACGAAACAGCACTTGCCAGCGTTTTGTCGACTGACAACCGACGCTTTATCTCGCCGTAATCGGTATAAAGGTCAAAATAATTTGCCCAGACGGTAAGAAATTTCTCTTCGTCGGTGTCTTTAAGGGTGAATGTATTTTCGTTCTGCGAAATTGTAAGCGGTGTATTTAATGCAAAACCCCTGTAGGTGTTGCTTGCTATCTTTTCCCAGCGAAACGCCTGACCGCAGTCGAGAGTTTCGTCTAAATCAAAATCCGGGCAGGTAAGTATTATATCTTTGCCTGATTTTTTGTAGCTGAACCTGTTCATTATAAATCTCCCTTTGTTCTTGCCTTTTTTTAGTATAACCGATTTTTTTCGATTTTGCAACAAGAGTATTGACAAACCATCTGATAGCCTGTATAATAATAGTAGCGCTTTAGCAGATAAAACCATAAAAGTTTTAAAGCGTTGAAGAATTTCAGAGGGAGAATATGAATTATGGTAATGTGGATAGTTTTAGCAATTTACCTTGTGGTAATGCTTGCAATCGGCTTTTATTGCCGACATCTTTCTAACACCGTTTCCGACTTTGTTTTAGGAGGAAGAACTTTAGGGCCGTGGATGACGGCGTTCGCTTATGGAACCAGCTACTTTTCAGCGGTTGTTTTTGTAGGCTACGCAGGAACCTTCGGATGGAAGTACGGAGTAGCTTCTACCTGGGTAGGAATCGGAAACGCAGTTATAGGCTCTCTTTTGCCCTGGCTTATTCTGGGCAACAGAACGAGAATTATGACAAAATACTTAGACGCAAAGACGATGCCAGAATACTTTGAGCGCCGTTACGATTCAAAGGGACTTAAAATTATGTCTGCGCTCATTATTTTCGTTTTCCTGATTCCGTATACAGCATCTGTTTATAATGGCCTTTCAAGGCTGTTTAATATGGCGTTTGATATTCCTTACGAGTGGTGTATTATAGGAATGGCAGTATTTACGGCGATTTATGTAATTGTCGGTGGTTATAAGGCTACCGCAATGAACGATTTCCTACAGGGAATTTTTATGCTGTTCGGAATAAGTGCTGTTGTTATTACTGCTGTAAGCGGAAAGGGCGGTTTGTTCACAGCTCTTAAGAGCCTTGGCGAGCAGGGCGAGTATAATACTGTTTTTGGCCCTGATCCTATAAACCTTATCGGAGTTATAATCTTAACCTCGCTTGGAACGTGGGGCCTGCCGCAAATGGTTCAGAAATTCTATGCAATCAAGGACAGAAAGGCAGTTAAGCTGGGAACGATTATTTCAACGCTCTTTGCTTTGGTCGTTGCTGGCGGAAGCTATTTCCTCGGCGGTTTTGGTCGTCTTTTCGCAACGGCAGATGATGTTGCAGCAAACGGCACCGACTACATAGTGCCACAAATTATATCAACAATGCCTGATATTCTGATAGGAGTTGTTATTGTACTTGTTCTGTCAGCTTCTATGTCAACCCTTTCGAGCTTGGTTTTAACCTCGTCGTCAACTCTTACAATCGACCTTATCAAGCCGTTTTGCAAGAAGATGACCGAGAAAAAGCAGGTCGTTATAATGAGAATATTCATTGCAGTCTTCCTGATTATTTCTGTTGGTATTGCAATATTTACAATCACCAACCCGAAAACTATTATTTCAACGCTGATGTCTATTTCCTGGGGAGCGTTAGCGGGCGCATTCTTAGCACCGTTTATGTACGGACTTTTCTCAAAGAAAATCACAAAGGCTTCTGTCTGGACATCCTTCATACTCAGTATGGTATTGGTAATAGCTCATATGATTTACTTTACAATCTGCGGAAATACGCTTACCATTTTTGGAATTGAAGTGCATTCGGCTATTAACTGCGGAGCGATAGTAATGCTTCTGTCGTTGATTGTTGTGCCGATTGTAAGTATGGTAACGCCTGGAATGGACAAGGAAAAGCTTGACGTCATATTCAGCTGCTACAAAAAGAAAGAAAAAGAAGAAAATTAAAAACACACGTCCTTCGGGAAAACCCGGAGGGCGTTTTTTGTAGACAAAAGGCGACTTATTTGGTATACTTGTTTTAAGAGGTGAGAGATATGAAATATGTAAAGCCGACATATTACCGGGATTTTACCTGTAAAGCACAGGCGTGTCAGGATAATTGCTGCAGGGTAGGCTGGCGGATAGCGGTGGACGAGCAGTCGTACGCCTCGCTTTCCTGTCACCACGAGCCGATATTTGAAAAGCTTTGCAGCGCTATAAAGCTTGACGACGAGGGGTACTACATAAAAGGCGGCGAATGCCCCGCTCTTTCAGAAGACGGACTTTGCGAAATTGCAAAAAAATATGGCGACGAGGAGCTGGGCTATATTTGCAGAATGCACCCCCGATTTATAAACGAATATTCTGACAGAACCGAGTACGGACTGGGTCTTGCTTGTGAGGAAGCGGCAAGGCTTATAATGTTTGATGTGTGTCCAGCCTATAGCTGCACCGACGCAGGAAACGGCGAGGGCGAAAAGAACGAGAAGGCTGAAAGGCTGATTGAACTCAGAGAAAATCTTATGTACTTTATTACAGGCGACGGTGCATTGAATGACAAGATTGCAGGAATGCTTGAGTACATTCAAAAGATTGCGCCGCTTTACGCAAATGAGGAATATGAGGCCGCTGAAAGCATCAGACTTCAGGAAATCAGGCTTACAAAAAACGCCGAGCCGCAAAACGTAAATGAGCTTATAGAAGTGTTCAAAGGTCTTGAAATACTTGATGAAAGGTGGCTGAAGGTTCTCAGTAAAGCGAGAGTTAACAGTAAGTCAACCGCATATGACAGAAATTTAAAGCGGATTTTTAACTACTTTTTGTACCGCTACTTTGTTTCATATTCGCTTGACGGTGATATGATGGGAGCGGTAAAGTTAGCGGCGGTAAGCGTTATACTGCTTCGGCTTTTGTTTGTAAACAAGAATAAAGATCGCAGGATAAATATAGCTCATATGTATTCCAAGGAAGTCGAATACAACGAAGAAAATTTAGAAAATCTTCTGTTTGAGTTTTACACAAATGAAATTTTTGAAACCGAGAATATAATAAAGGCCCTCGCAAACTGATGCGAGGGCTTTATTTTTAGAACAAATCTCCGTAGAAGGAAAACGGCGAAAGTATTTCCTCAATTTTTAAAAGGCGGTTGTATTTTTCAACCCTCTCCGAGCGGCAGGGTGCGCCTGTTTTTATCTGACCTGCGTTTATAGCAACGGCAAGATCTGAAATAAAGGTGTCCGCCGTTTCGCCCGAACGGTGAGAGATTATAGTTTTGTAGGCGGCTCCCTTAGCTGTGTGAATAGCGTCAAGCGCATCGGTAAGCGTTCCTATCTGATTTACCTTTACTAGAATTGCGTTGGCGTAGCCTTCTTTAATTCCGTCCTGAAGTCGGAATTTGTTAGTTACAAACAGGTCGTCTCCGACAATCTGAAGCTTATCGCCAAGCTTTTGAGTGAGCTTTTTAAAGCCTTCGTAGTCCTCCTCTCCAAGAGGATCCTCAACCGAAATTATAGGGTAGTCAGCGGTGAGCTTTTCGACGTATTCTATAAGCTCGTCTGAAGTAAGCGAAACCTTCTTTTTCGGAAGAAAATATCCGCCCTTGACTGTCCATTCGCTCGCCGCCATATCGAGCGCTAATTTAAAGTCCTTTTCGGTGTTGTAGCCTGAAAGCCTTATAGCGTCTGAAATCAGCTCTATTGCTTCTCTTTCGTCTTTAAGGTCTGGTGCGTAGCCGCCTTCGTCGCCAACGGTCGAGGAAAGTCCCTTTTGCCTTAAAAGCTCGCCTAAATGGTGGTAGACCGAAACGCTGGCTTCAAGAGCGTTTGAAAATTTAGTAAAGCCCACAGGCATTATCATAAATTCCTGAATATCGAGATTGTTAGCGGCGTGAGCACCTCCGTTTAAAATGTTAAGCATTGGTACAGGCAGCTTTGCGCCGTTTCCCAAATACTGAAAAAGCGGCTGTTCATCTGACTTTGCCGAGGCTCTTGCAAAGGCGAGGGATACAGACAACACAGCGTTTGCTCCAAGGCTTTTTAAGTTATCCGTGCCGTCCATTGCTTTTAGCGTGCTGTCAAGCTCCTTTTGCGAAAACTCACAGGAGCAAATCTGCGGAGCAATTACGTTGTTGACGTTTGAAACTGCCGTTAAAACGCCCTTTCCGCCGTATCTGTTCCTGTCGTTGTCCCGAAGCTCTGCTGCCTCGAACTTTCCCGTTGAAGCGCCTGACGGAACGCTTGCGGAGGAGGTTGTGTTGTCATAAAGGGTTATGGTTGTGCGAATTGTGGGATTTCCTCTGGAATCTAAAATTTCTCTTGCATAAACTTCTTTAATTCTCATTTTTAAAGTCCTTTCACTAAATGGTAAGCGTTCCGCTTTCGCTTTCAACGAGTATCAGAATCTGCTCCTCCGCGCCAGTTTCGCAGTTTATATAAACTAATACGTCGGCGTCTGTTTCACTCTTTGTTTTAAACTCGTAGCATAAAAGCTCGCTGCCTGAATCTGTCGGAATTACCGCTTGCTGAGATGAAATAACCTCAAGCTTTGGTGATACTTTGTCTGCCGCTTCATCAGCTGTTATTTGCTCCTCATCAAACGATCTGTCATAGTGGTTGGTTATATATCCTCTTGCATCGAAGGCTAAAATCTCGCCGTTGTCAAGCGCAACCGACACCTTTACAAGGTCGGCGTAGTAAATTACGTTGTCCTTACAATATGCAAAATTTACGGTGAGAATGTTGTTGTACGCTTCAAAATAGGTTTCAGTCATATTGTCAATACCAAGCTCGCCCAGATAGCTTTCTGCGTATCTGACAGCTTCTTCGTTCAGGATATTGCTTTCGTCAACGTCACGATTTTTCAGCATATACGAGCAGAAGCCGCCGTTCATTGTTATCGCACAGGTCGTGTTGTCTGAGGTTCTGAAAAGATATGACGGCATAGTGCTTTGCTCGGTAGTATAGTAGACGAGGTTCTGTGCCTGAACGCCAGCTACAGTAGCCGCTATTTCCTTAGCTTCTTCCTTTGTTATAACCGCTTCGCCCTTTATAAGCTCAGGCGACTTTGTCAGAAGGTGGTCGGAATACGGCCCGTCGTAAATAAGCGTGGGGTAGTTGTCGAAGGTCGAGTCAAGCTCCTCAAAGCTTGTGCTACTGGTATCTGTGTCGTCAAATGTCCTTTCGCTTATCGAGGAAAATTTTTCATAAGTCAGCAGTTCGCCGTTGTTTATCGACTGCTCTACATCCCAGAGCTTATCTTTAAGCGTTACCGAAAGCTCATACAGAGTGCTTAAATTGTCGTACTCCTTGTTTGTAAGCTCGTCGCCGTCTGCAAGCTTTTTGGCAAGCGACGCTGAGTAGTTTCCAACCTGTGAGAAGAACTTGTAGGTGTCCTCAAGATTAAGCTCGCCGACAGGAAGCTGCGAAAGACAGCTTTTTGCAGTTGACGCATCACGAGAAAGAGAATTTGAAATCTCCTCCAGCATTACAGCATCGTTTGAATACATACTTTTTTCGAGGTTTACGCTGATGTTGTCAGCACTCAGCGACAGGTCTTCGATTGCTCGTAAATATCCGTATTCAAGCGCCAGCTCCGCCTTGTTGGCCTTGCTCATAAGGCAAAAGTTTTGTATAACAAGCACAAGAGCTATTGCTATGATAAAAGTTGTAAGCCGTACCTTTGTTCTGGTTTTCAAAAAAATCAACTCCCGAAATAGATTAGATTTTGTGGGTTAAAGGTAGTATTAACATAATTTGCGAAAAATATACTTGCTTTATGATTGAAAAAAGCTCGCATTTGTGATAAAATGTTCTTTACACAGGCATTTTACGAAAGAGGGTTAATGGATTGATATATTTTGACAACGGCGCAACTACAAAGCCGTGCGATGCGGCAATAAAAGCGGCAAATCAAGCGCTTGAAGCCGAATGGGGAAATCCGTCGAGCTTACACTCAATGGGCGTTTGGGCGGAAAAAATGGTAAACGACGCAAGAGAAAGGGTAGCAAGCGTTTTAAACGCTGAGCCTGGCGAGATAACATTTACCTCCTCAGCGACCGAGAGCAACAACACAGCCGTCTTTAGTGCAGCCCTGACAAGAGGAAAACGCCGAAAGAAGATTATCACCTCAGCTTTTGAGCATCCGAGCGTTTCACAGCCTGTAAAAAGACTTGAGGAAAAGGGCTTTGAGGTGGTGCGGATTTACCCCGACAAGACCGGAAAAATTGATCCTCGCGAGGTTTTGTCACAAATTGACAGCAACACTCTGCTTGTTTCTTTAATGCTTGTGAACAACGAAACGGGAGTTATTACCGACGTATCAAAAATATTCAAAGCGATAAAGGCGAGAGATAAGGAAATTTACACCCATACCGACGCCGTTCAGGGCTTTTTGAAAATGAATATAAATTCAAAGACGATGTACGCTGATATGATTTCAATCAGCGGGCATAAGGTCTATGTGCCAAAGGGAATCGGCGCGCTTTACGTTAAAAAGGGAGTAAATCTGTTGCCGTTTATTGTCGGCGGAGGTCAGGAAAAGGGTAAACGCTCTGGTACCGAGTCGACAGTTCTTATAAGCGCCTTTGGTGCCGCCGTAAACGCATATAAGGATGATATTTCCGAAAGACTTGAAAAGGTGAACGCTTTACGAGAGCATTTAAAAGAAAAAATCAAAGGAATGGACGGCGTTTATCTCAACGAATTTGATAATGCGCTGCCGTATATAAACAGCCTTACAGTCGAGCGATACAAGAGCAAAACGCTTCTTCACTTTTTGGAGGAAAGGGAGATTTACGTTTCCTCGGGTTCCGCTTGTTCAAAGGGCAAAAAGAGCGAGGTCTTAAAGGCTTTTGGTTATAACGACTCTCAGCTTGATTCTACGCTAAGAATAAGCTTTTGCACATCAGATACCAAAGAGCAGATAGACGAGCTTGTAGCGGCGTTAAAGGACGCCAGAGAAAGACTTGTAAAAATACGATAGAGGAGAGCTTTTATGAATGAAATGTTGCTTTTAAAATATGGCGAAATGGCTTTAAAGGGGCAAAACAAAAAGACCTTTGAGGACATTCTTGTCAAGAATACAAAGAGAAGGCTTAAAGGCTTAGGTAAATTTGAATACAGCAGAGCGCAGTCAACGCTTTATATAAAGCCGCTTGAAGAGGTGGATATTGAGCTTGCAACAGAAAGGCTTTCCAAGGTTTTCGGAGTGGCAAAAATCTGCAAGGCGGTAATCTGCAAAAAAAGCTACGATAAAATTGTAAGCACAGCTCTGCCGTACTTAGAGGACGCTTTGCTGACGGCAAAGACCTTCAAGGTAGAAGCCAGAAGAAGCGATAAGAGCTTTCCGATGAAGTCGCCGGAGCTTCAGAGAGAGCTTGGCGCAGATATTCTTTCTGCATATCCTTATCTTTCGGTCGACGTTCATAACCCCGAGGTTACTGTAACTGTTGAAATCAGAGAGGAGTACGCCTTCGTACACGCTTATAAAATCAACGGAGCAGGAGGAATACCAGTAGGTACTTCGGGAAAGGCTATGCTATTGTTATCTGGCGGAATAGATTCGCCGGTAGCTGGATATATGATGGCAAAAAGAGGAGTTATTATTGACGCCGTTCATTTTGAAGCGCCGCCGTACACCTCGGAGAGAGCAAAAATAAAGGTCGAAAAGCTTGCAAAGCTTATGAGCGAATATACGGGAGCTATAAATTTCCATTGCGTTGAGTTTACAAAAATTCAGGAGATAATCAAGGAAAAATGTCCTGAGGAGCTTTTTACAATTATTATGCGCCGGATTATGATGGAGATTGCCGAAAGGCTTGCAAAAAAAGAGGAGGCAAACTGCTTAGTGACTGGCGAAAGTATAGGTCAGGTCGCAAGCCAGACTATGTACGCTATGGTTTGTACTGACGCTGCCTGCAGTATTCCTGTTTTTCGTCCGCTTATCGGAATGGACAAAACAGAGATAGTTGAAATTTCGAGAAAAATAGGTACTTATGAAACCTCTATCGAGCCTTACGAGGACTGCTGTACGGTATTTACGCCAAAGCATCCTAAAACCAGACCGCAGTTGAAAGACGTTGAAGCGGCGCAAGCAGCATACGATTTTGAGCCGCTTATTCAAGAGGCAGTAAACAGCACAAAGGCGTATATAATCAAATCGTATTAGTCGCTGATTTTGAATCTCGCTGTCAGAAGCTGAAATCAGGCACAGAATCTAATTGATAAACTGAATTAACAAATTTATATAACGGCAATAACTTTATGAAAAAGTATGTGCAAAATTGAGTAAAAAGGCGGGGAATACCAGTGAAAAATGACAAAAATGACAAATTGATTACAAATACTATTGACAGGACCGCTATAAAAGTGGTAAAATGGTTAACAGAGCATGGGCTTACTATATCCTTAGCTGAAAGCTGTACAGGAGGAATGCTGAGCGAAGCGATAACCTCCGTCAGCGGCGCAAGTGAGGTTTACGAGTGTGGAATCTGTTCTTATTCAAATCGAATAAAGCAAAGCATACTTGGCGTTAACAGCGAAAGCCTTGAAAAATATGGTGCGGTAAGCGAGCAGGTTGCTCGTGAGATGGCAAACGGAGTTTTGCGTCTTTCGCAAAGCGACATAGCAGTCGGCGTAACAGGTATTGCAGGACCTCTTGGAGGAACTGAGGAAAAGCCTGTCGGAACAGTCTGGGTTTCGGTAGCGACCAAGGAAAAAACTATTGCAAAAAATCTTATGCTCTATAACAGGGGAGTAAAGCTTGAGCGGGAAACCGTAAGACAGTATACAACTTACGAGGCGCTTGAAATGGTGTTGCAGGCGCCAGGGGCTTAACTTGAGAATTGAGGTAAGAATATGTCAATAAAAAATGAGCTTGAAGTTCTCCCTGCTAAGGATGATACAAACTTTTTTGTACGTGTTCTTAAATATTTTGTTCCGTGGCGTGGAGATACAATAAGTGATCTTTTCAGAAAATTTATATTTGTAGTTTCGCTGGTAGTTTTCGCTATATCAGTTTCACAGCTTATCGAATTCTACTATGGAAACGAGGAAACTCAAAGTGATATTTTAGCAATCCAGGATTTAGCTCCAAAGGCGGAAGCGGAGGATACTACTCTTCCTGAGGACGTTGAAGTGCCTGACGATATGCTTCCACAATGGTACGACCTGTATTCGCTCAATCAGGACGTTGTAGGATGGCTGAAGATTGATTCTTTCAGATCAGATCCTGACGATGAAAATACCTGCTATATAAATTATCCTGTTCTGCAATATACAGACAATGAATATTATCTATATAAGAACGCATACAAGGAGTATTGCCAGTGGGGTTCGCTGTTTGCGGATTACTACTACCCGATAACAGGCTACGACAGAGCCGACAATATAGTAATTTACGGACATAATATGAGAAGCCTGGGCGTTATGTTTACTCACCTTCATGAGTACAAGCGTGGCGTTGACTTCTTAAAGGAAAATGCTATTATCGACTTTGATACGATATATACAAGCGGAGATCAATACATCATCGTCGCCGCTTTTATAGGTACAAGTGAAGAAAGTCAGGACAGCGGTGAAATGTTCGACTATTGGCGTTTTGGTAACTTTGACGAGGACGAGGATGCTCATTACAGCTTTGAAAACTTCTACTCGCAGATTATCGACAGAAGCTGGTATTCAAGCGATATAGACTGCACCGCAGACGACGAGTATATAACTCTTTCAACCTGCTCAAACGAAGTCAAGGGCTTGAGATGGGTCATCACAGCAAGAAAGATAAGAGATGACGAAACTCAGGAAGACGTTGACGCAATGATAGAGTCGTATGAAAAGAAGGACGATGAAGACATCAGATTACCTTCCTCATGGGTTAACGTATGGGGACAGGTTACAATGTATAAGGGTTGGGACTACTAAAATATAAAAAAGAAACTGTAGCTCGCCTGAAAGCAAATGCTTTTAACCTTAATCCTGAAAAACAGAGAAGCGGGATAGGGATTAAATAAAAACCAAATTTTTAAATTTTCAAAAAGTCTTGGAGAGGACATTTTGAATGAAAGACAGCTTTTTGCTGTCGGAAAGGCAAAGTGATTGAAATGAAGCTGAAGGACTTGTCCTCAGAGGTTTTGCGCAAGCTTAAAAGCGTAAAATCTTCAAAGGGAATCGGTACGAAGCTGTGCGTTGGCGCCGCAATGATTTTAGCGGCTGGCGCAATTTCGATATCGGCAATAACAGGAAATATTGAAGCTACTGATAGCTTAGTTCAAAATGAATCGGAGCAGACGCAGGAAAATTCTGCAAGCATTGACGTTTATGAAGCACAGGCACCTGAGCAGACAACGCAGGTTCAGACTGAAAAGCTTACAGCGGCAACAACAAGCACAACAGCCAGCAGCACAGAGAAAACAACTACTACTGTAACTGCGGCGGAGGAAACAACGCAGGCAGCGGTTACAACGACGACTTCAAAGACGACGACAACTACCGCTGAAAAAACAACAACGAAAAAGACAACAACATTTAAAACTTACACAATGTACACAAATACCGAGCTCAACTTAAGAAGCGGAGCTGGTACAAGCTACGAGAGCGTAACGGTTATTCCGAGCGGTAAGTCGGTTACAGTAACCGGCGAGGCTGACGGAAATTGGCTTCCGGTAAAGTACGGAAGCAAGAGCGGATACGTTCACAGCGATTATCTTCAGGAAACAAAGCCGACAACCACAACAACTGTTATAACAACTACAACAACCACAACCACAAAGGCTACCACAACTCAAGAGGTGACATATCTCGGAACCTTCAAGGTTACAGGCTATTGCTCTTGTGAAAAGTGCTGTGGAAGTTCAAGCGGTTATACATCGAGCGGAACTAAGGCTACAGAGGGCAGAACGATTGCTGCTTCATCCGATTACGCTTTCGGAACACAGCTGATGTTCAACGGTACAGTTTATACAGTTGAGGACAGAGGTGGCTCGGTAAGCGATAACGTAATCGACCTTTACTTTGACACCCACGAAGAAGCTGTAAGCTGGGGCGTTCGTTACTGCGAGGTTTATTTAGTAGGATAAGTGATAAAAGAAGTTGGGGAGTAAGCGGCTATGCTTTTACCTGACTTCTTTTTTGGGAAGGGACTTTGACGTGGTAAAACTAAAGGATATTTTCAGCAAGGAAAAAACAGAGGAGCTTACAAAGGCGAGAAGAATACTTGCTATTGCTGCAACTTCAGTAACTGTTGTGGTTGTGGGAATAGTAGGCGTTGTATTTTCGTCTGAGGTTGTTCACCCTACAGCGGAGATAGTTTCTACCGAGTCGGTAATTGAGTCGACAGAGGAGCAAACTGAGAAAGCTACAACCACCGCTACAACAACCACGACTACTACCTCTTCCACGACAAAGAAATCCACAACAACCACTACAGATCTTGAATTTGTAATAACGGGTGAGACAAGCTCAGACCCTTACGTTTCTTCAATTGCAACAGCTCAAAGCTATGAAACGGGAGATATTTCAGAGGACGAATTTACTGTCAGAGATATAGATTCCGGCGAGCTTGTAACAAGTGACGGC
>JAJQIH010000028.1 GCA_021199305.1 Ruminococcus sp. | reverse complement strand
AGCTTGCTATATATTTTTTTGGAGTTAGTGTAAACTATCATTGACAAGTGGACACTGGCAATTTCGTAAATTTTTGAAAAATGCTTGATTTTTGTTCTTTGATGTGTTATACTAGATGAGCTGAAATGATATTACCATAGAACTACTGTCTAAACTGAAATGATGGGCTTCTATGTAGTCATAAATTTCGTTTAGAGAGGAGGAAGCTTCAAATGAAAAAGGGTATCCATCCAAATTACGAGGAAACAACAATCACCTGCGCTTGCGGAAACGTTATAAAGACTCGTTCAACAAAGAAGGATATTAAGGTTGAAATCTGTTCAAAGTGTCATCCGTTCTATACCGGTAAGCAGAAGCTTGTTGATACAGGCGGAAGAGTTGACAGATTCAAGAAGAGATACAATCTTGACTAAAATCCGAAAGGGCGGTATTTTTCCGCCCTTATTTTTTTAGGGAGGCTTTATGAGCTACAAAACTGTAAAGGCGTTTGCAAGCGCCTCCTTTATTGAAAAGAAGAGCGAATTTATCGGCTACATTTCCCCTGTCAGGACAAACGACGAGGCGGTCGCTTTTATAAATAGTATAAAGGCTGAAAACCGAAAGGCAAGGCACAACGTATACGCATACATATTGAGAGATTCAAACATCACTCGCTACAGCGACGACGGCGAGCCTCAGGGTACGGGCGGAGTGCCTGTGCTTGAGGTTTTGCAAAAGGAAGGACTGTACGATGTGTGCGTTGTCGTAACAAGATATTTCGGCGGGATACTGCTGGGAACAGGCGGATTGACAAGAGCCTACTCAAAAGGCTGTAAGCTGGCGATTGAAGCGGCGCAGATTATGCAAATGCACAAAGCGTACACTCTGACTGTCACGACAAACTACAGCCTGTATGGAAAGATTTCGCCACTGCTCCCCTCTTTTGAAGCTAAGGTCTTAGCAACCGATTTTTCAAACGACGTTACAATTTCTATAATGGTTATGTCGGACAAGGCAGACGCTTTAAGAAAGAAAATTGTCGACGAAACGTTCGGAACGGCGAAGCTCAGGATTTCAGACGAGTATTACGGGGATTTTGCCTGAAATTTGTGAATAATTTGTAAACAATTGAGAAAAATAAAGGTGAATAACGTCCAAAAAGGTATATTATATTAGAAAGCTATGGCTGAGTACCATTTTCAGGAGACTGATTATATGAATCCACGAGAAATTACCGAGCAAAACGAGCTTCAGTTTTTGTGCGAATACGCCTGTCTTTCAAAGGACACAAAGGGCAGGCAGCGTGATGTCAAAAAATGTGAGCTGAGAACCGACTTTCAGCGTGACAGGGACAAGATACTTCATTCAAATTCCTTTCGTCGCTTAAAGCACAAGGCTCAGGTTTTTTTGTACCCGACGGGCGACCATTACAGAACTCGCCTTACTCACACGCTTGAGGTTTCGCAGATAGCAAGAACAATAGCGAGAGCGTTAAGGCTGAACGAAGATTTGACAGAAGCTATATCATTAGGCCACGATTTAGGACACACGCCATTCGGACACGAGGGAGAAAGGGTTTTAAACGAGCTTAACCCTGACGGTTTTAAGCATTACAAGCAAAGCCTCAGAGTTGTCGACTATATAGACAAGCTCAACCTTACATATGAGGTTCGTGACGGAATTGTAAAGCATACAAACGAGATTGCAAGCACCAAGGAAGGCTATATAGTCAGACTTGCTGACGTTATAGCTTATATAAACCACGACATTGACGATTCAATCAGAGCGAAGGTTATAACTGAGGACGACCTGCCAAAGGACGTAACAGAGGTTTTAGGACATTCAAAAAGCGAGAGAATTACAACTCTTGTGTCGTCGATTGTAAAAAACGGAGCCAAAGAAATCAAAATGGACGAAGACGTTAAAAACGCTCATGATAAGCTTCACCAGTATATGTTTGACTTCGTTTACACTAACCCGCTTTGCAAATCGGAGGAGCGAAAGGTAAAGGGTCTGATTGAAAAGCTTTACGAGTATTATATTTCAGATATTGACAGACTACCTTTTGAATATCAGGAGCTTTCTGAGGAGTTTGGCATAGATACTGCCGTTTGCGACTATATTGCCGGTATGACAGATTCATTTGCGATAAACACATTTGAAGAGCTGTTCATTCCAAAGGGTTGGAACGGAATTTCATAAAAACGAAGAGGAATCAATATGAAAAAATTTACAGCTATTATGCTGTCGCTGCTGCTTGCAGGCTCTGTTCTTACAGCTTGCAATGATAATGACAGTTCAAGTGAAGACAGCGAAGAAAACGAAGTAGTCTGCGACACGTTTATTGTCGGCGGAGTCTGGGAAGCGATTTTAAAGTCCTCAGATACCGAAGGCGAGGTTATCGCTTATAAGTTCAAGGAGGACGGAACATTCTACTTCTTTGAAAACTTATACGCTAATGTTGCAGGATATTTTGAGCACGATCCTGATGCTGAAACGCTTGTTTTAACTAACGCTACAGGCTCAGACGAGATTGATTTGACCTGCACCTACCAGACTGTTTACGATGAAGAAGACGAGGAAGACAAAGAATATATTACAATTGAAGGACCGCTTTTTGCGACCTCTGACAGCGACGAGCGTGAGGATGTTACGATAACCTTTGTCAGACTGTCTGCAGAAGACGAAGCATATTATAGCGAAGATACAACCATTGGTTACGCATTGGAACAAGTGGAATAAGTAAATGAATGGCAAGGGGCAGGAGGTGTAACATGGCTTTTCCTCAGGATTTTATAGACCGACTCAAGTATGCAAATAAAATTGAAGATGTAATGGGAAGCTATGTTTCCTTAAAAAGGGCAGGCTCTACGTTTAAATGCCTTTGCCCTTTTCATTCGGAGCGCACTCCCTCCTGCACAGTTTATCCTGAAACTGATAGCTTTTATTGCTTCGGCTGCGGCGCTGGCGGAGATGTTGTAACCTTTATTATGAAGGCGGAAAACTTAGACTACTACGAAGCAGTTAAGTTTTTAGCTGAGCGAAGCGGAATACCACTGCCTGAGGATTCTTACCGTGGAAACGGCGCAGACGTCAAGAAAAAGCGTTTATACGAGATAAACAAGCAGGCTGCACGCTTTTTCTACAGCAATTTAAAAAAACCTGAGGGCAAAAAGGGACTTACCTATCTGCTGGGGCGTGGACTAAAGCTTGAAACAATCAAAAAGTTTGGTTTAGGCGTAGCGCTCGATAACTGGTCGGCTTTAAGGGATCATTTGCTCTCGCTCGGATTTTATGAAAACGAGCTTGTTGAAGCGTCGCTTATTACTAAAAATCAGCAGGGACGCACATTTGACTTCTTTAAAAACAGGGTTATGTTCCCCTTCTTTGACATTCGTGGAAATGTCGTTGCGTTTGGCGGCAGGCGGCTTGACGAAAGCGATTCGAGAAAGTATTTGAACTCAAGAGAAACAGCAGTTTTCAAAAAAAATAAAACGCTATTTGCGCTTAATTTTGCAAAGGATTCAAGCGTTAAGAAAAAGCAGATTTTGCTTTGCGAGGGAAATTTAGACGTTATCTCGCTTCACCAGGCTGGCTTTGACAACGCTATCGCTACCTGCGGAACGGCTTTAACCTCCGACCACGCAAGAATACTTCTTCAATACTGCGACGAGGTAGTAATTTGCTACGACTCGGACGAGGCCGGTCAGAAGGCAAGCAAAAAGGCGATAAACA
Organism: Ruminococcus sp.; assembly: GCA_021199305.1. GTDB lineage: Bacteria > Bacillota > Clostridia > Oscillospirales > Ruminococcaceae > UMGS1601. Next base: position 14,892 of record JAJQIH010000028.1, on the reverse strand, counting down.
CGCTGTCCGAGGTTGGCTTAAAAACCAAGGTTATAAATATGGAGGGCGCTAAAGACCCTGACGAGTTTATAAACAAATTCGGAAGCGTCAGATTTCAAAAGCTGATTGATAAATCTGAGGGCGCAATTTTATACGAGCTTTCAAAGGCTAAAAACGGACTTGACCTTAAAAATCCGCTCGATAAAATTGACTACCTCAAAGGCTGCTATCCTGTTCTTGAAAAGATTTCAGATCCTGTCGAGAGAGAGGTTTACATCGACAGCGTATCACTTGAAACGGGAGTTTCCAAGGACGAAATCAAAAACGTAATAAATCAGCACTTAAAGAGCAGACAAGCGGCTGACAAAAAGCGAAGCTGGCGAAATCAGGTAAACTCAACGGTTGTCAGAAAGGACGAGCTTAATCCCCTTTCGGTCAAATACCCGAAGGCGGCGAAGGCTGAGGAGGGAATTATTTCCTACATTTACGCTCACCCCGACAAATGCGCTGAGATATGCTCAATGATAAGCGCAGACGATTTTGTTACCGACTTAAACAAGCGAATCTTTTCGTCTGTCAGCTCGAAAATTTCAGCGGGGATAGATTATTCGACATTTTCTCTCGGAAGCGAATTTTCAGCGGACGAAATGGGTAAAATATCTAAGATAATTGCCGACGGCAAAAAGGTAACGCTTGACAACGCTACTGTGCTTGACTTTATTAAAGTTATAAAGAACACAAAAACAGACGATACGCCAATGGATATTTCAAACGACGAAGAGCTGCTTCAATATATGAACAGCTTAAAATAAAAGAATTATAAATTCAAGGAGAGTAAAATATGAACAACGATAAAAAAGCGATGCTTGACAGTCTTTTAGAACATGGAAAGGTATCGGGAAAGCTGACAGCTAAGGAAATTACCGACGTTTTGGAAAAGCTTGACTATGACGTTGAGCAAATGGATATGTTCTATGACGCTTGCTCTGCAAACAACATTGAAATTATTGACGACATAAACCCAGACGACGCACTTGTGCTATCGACGCCTGAGGACGACGCAATCGACGACAGCGTTGATATTTCAATGTCAACCGAAGGAATTTCTATCGACGATCCTGTTAAAATTTACCTCAAGGAAATAGGTAGGGTTCCGCTTTTGCCCGCAGAGGAAGAAATTCAGTTAGCCGAGCAGATTGAAAACGGAAACGAAAAGCAGGCAGGCGAAGCTAAGAAGCGTCTTGCTGAAGCGAATTTAAGACTTGTCGTTTCAATCGCCAAAAGATACGTCGGCAGAGGAATGAGCTTTCTGGACCTTATTCAGGAGGGAAATTTAGGTCTTATCAAGGCTGTTGAAAAGTTTGACTACACCAAAGGCTTTAAGTTCTCAACTTATGCTACATGGTGGATAAGACAGGCTATAACCAGAGCTATTGCCGACCAGGCGAGAACAATCAGAATCCCTGTTCATATGGTTGAAACCATCACAAAGGTTAAAAAGGTTTCTTCTCAGCTTCTTCACCAGAACGGCCACGACCCGAGCCCTGAGGAAATTGCAAAGGAGCTTGGAATGCCGGTTGATAGAGTAAGAGAAATTATGAGAATAGCTCAGGATCCTGTTTCTCTTGAAACGCCGATCGGCGAGGAGGAGGACTCTCACCTTGGAGATTTTATTCCGGACGAGGACGCTCCAGCTCCAGCAGAAGCCGCTTCGCAGGTTCTTTTAAAGGAACAACTCGATCAGGTTTTGTCAACCCTTACCGACAGAGAGGAAAAGGTATTACGGCTTCGCTTCGGTCTTGTTGATGGGAGGTCAAGAACGCTCGAAGAGGTAGGACAGACGTTTAATGTTACAAGAGAGCGTATCAGACAGATTGAAGCTAAGGCGCTCAGAAAGCTAAGGCACCCTAATCGTTCCAATAAGGTAAAGGATTTTATAGACTGATAGTAATAAAGTACATATCAGTCTTTGGGAAATTCTATGAACAGTTACAATAACACCGATTATAAAATTATTCACGACAATTCAGACGAACAGGACGTAAAAGTCAAAAAGCCTAAAAAGCGAATGAGGAAGCTTGCGTTCTGGTGTATATTCGTGTCGTTGGTTTTTATAATTACAGATGTCGTTTTGCTATTCTTTTTTGGAAAAATCTGGTTTGTAAACCCGATGAAAAAGGAATACAAGCTGATGGGAATAAGCGTAAGCTCAAAGCAAGGCTCTATCTCTTGGGACGCTGTCGCTATGCAGAATATCGACTTTGCCTTTATTCGGGCGACCGAAGGAGAAAGCCTTGTAGACGAATATTTTTCGACGAGCTTTGACGACGCTTTGTCAGCTGGAATTGAAGCGGCTCCCCTGCACGACTTTACGTTCACTTCAAGCGGCAAGGATCAGGCAGCAGCTTTTATTGAAACAGTCGGTGAAAAGCGGGACAGGCAGCTTCCGCCTGTAGTTCAGCTAAGACTGTACGGAAAGTTTGTAGCTGTGCCGCCTGATAAGGAAGATGTTGTAAGCGAGCTTAGCGATTTCCTAGAGGCGGTTTACGAGCAATACGGCTTAACTCCTGTAATAATGGCGGATGAGGACTTTTATGACGAATATTTAAGCGATGACTTCGCCGATTATCCGATGTGTATTCGCAGCGTTTATTCAAAGCCTTCCGATAACGACAGCTTTATGTTCTGGCTGTTCAATCCGAAAACCAAGGTCAACGGCTGTGAAACTGACGAGTATATGGATAAGATTACGATTTTAAAATCAGAGGAAGAATATTACGAGCTTTTTGATTAAGCTTAGCGGTTGCAAAAAATGCAGCCGCTTTTTTTATGCTTGTTCTATTTGCCACGCTTTTTAATATACTTCTATAAAGGCGGTGGTTCTCATTAAATACATGATAGTTTTATTTTTGGCTCTTTCCCTGATATGCGCTGCGGCAACGGGTAATGTAAGCGAGCTTTCATCTTCTGTGGTTTCCTCCTGCGAGGAGGCAGTTTCGCTCTTTTTATCACTTCTTGGAATTATGGCTTTCTGGGGCGGAATTATGAACATTGCAAAGTCGTCAGGACTTACTTTGAAAATTTCAAAGCTGCTCTCCCCTTTGCTCGGACTTTTGTTTAAAGGGATCGACAAGACTTCCTCTGCGTTTTCTGCAATTACGCTTAATGTTACTGCAAATCTTTTAGGACTCGGAAACGCTGCAACGCCGCTTGGAATTTCAGCTATGAAGGAGCTTAAAAGCGAGGAGGGCGGCAAGGAAAAGGCAACCAAAAGCATTGCCCTTCTTACCCTTTTAAACACCGCTTCAATACAAATAATTCCAACGACTATAGCGGCGATAAGAAGCAAATACGGCAGCGAAAATCCGATGGAAATTATACCTGCTGTGCTGTTAACATCAGCTTTATCCCTCGGCACGGGAATTGTTTTTATAAACCTTTTTTACATAAAGAGAAACCGCAATGAGCGCAACTGATTTTATTCTGCCCATCTGCCTGCTTATAGTTTGCGGCTACGGATTATTGAAAAGAGTGGATATTTTTTCAGCCTTTTTGGAGGGAGCTAAAGAGAACATCAGGGTAGCGTTTGATATACTCCCCTCTCTGATACTTCTGATAGCCTTGATTTCAATGCTTAAAAGCTCGGGTGCGCTTGAATTTATTACCACGCTTATTTCTCCAATAGCCCGACTTCTTGGCGTTTCAAATGAATGCCTGCCGCTTGGAATAATGCGACCGTTTTCAGGCTCCGGAGCGCTTGCGATATTCGATTCGGTTATAAAGGACTACGGAGCAGATTCCACTATCGGGCGGACAGCAAGCGTTATGATGGGTTCTACCGAAACTACCTTTTACACAATCGCCGTTTACTTTTCAGCCGCAAAGATAAAGCCTGACGGCAAAATAATAGTTGCCTGTCTTTTAGCGGACATAGCAAGCATTATCATAAGCTCGCTCGCTGTAAAATTGTTTTTCTGAACGGAGGAAAATATGAAAAAGCAAGGCTTTTTACTCGGCTCGGCAATACTGATGATTTCAATGCTGATTACTAAGGTACTAGGACTTATTTATAAAATTCCGCTGACAAATATTTTAGGCGGCGAAGGTATGAGCTACTACTCGTCCGCATATTCTATTTTTATGCCAGTGTTTGCTATCTCCGTTACGGGAATAACAACTGCGCTCTCGAAAATAATTTCTGAGAATTTAAGCTTTAAAAGATACTCAAACGCTATAAAGATAAAACGCTGCGCTACGGTTTTCTTTTTGCTGTCGGGAATTGTTTTTACTCTCCTCTCGCTTGTTTCAGGCTACCTCATCTGCGTTTATATTTTACACTCCAGGCAGGCGTTTTTGTCGGTTGCGGCAATAAGTCCGAGTATATTTTTTGCAAGCGTAATGTCGGTTCAACGAGGCTTCTTTGAGGGCGGCAGAAATATGATTCCAACCTGTGTTTCAGAGGTTATCGAGTCAATTCTCAAGGTTCTGTTCGGAATCGGCGGAGCGTACTTAGCGTTATTTGTTGCAAACAAGCAATTCTTACAGGGCAGAACCGTTTTTGGTATTCCCTGCGAAACAAGCGAAGAGGTCCTGAAAGTCGCCCTGCCGTACATTTCTGCGGCTTCTCTTTTGGGCGTTTCACTGTCTACTGCAATCGCTACGCTTTATTTGCTGTTTATTTCTCATCACAAATCAAACAAAATAAGCTTCCGCCAACAGCTTTCAGACCCTACAACCGACAAAGCTACAAGCATTATAAGCTTTATAGTAGCTCTTGCAATTCCGATGGCGCTTAGCTGTCTTATAACAAATATAGTTTCAATTGTTGATATGCTGACAATTCAGCCGATTATTAAAAGCACCATTGAGCAAAATCCAGAAAGTATATCTCAGCTTAAAGGTTGCGAAGGTGTTGACTCTCAGAGCATTCCAGCTTTTCTGTACGGCTCATTCTCAGGACTTGCGCTTACAGTTTTTTCTCTTGTGCCGTCGCTTACTTCAATGCTTGGGAAATCAGCGCTTCCGAACATTTCACACTACTTTGCACAGGGCGATTTAAAAAGCGTCTGTCAGCAATCTCAAAACACACTGTTTATTACAAATTTAATATCCCTGCCAGCGGGACTAGGAATTGCAATCTTCTCAAAGGAAATACTCACTCTTTTGTTTTCAGGTCGTGAAGCGGAGGTCGAAGCATCCTGTCAATCGCTTTCGGTTTTAGGCTTCGGCGTTTTATTCATCTCGCTTACTGTAACCTCGTTTTCTCTTTTACAAAGCATTGGCAGGGAAAAAGCTCCGATTTACATTCTGCTGTCAGCGGTCGTTATAAAAATCGTACTTAATTTAATACTTGTGCGAATCCCCTCTCTTTCAATCTGTGGTGCGGCAATTTCAACGGTCGCATTCTATATCATTACAGCTGTTACTTCTACCGCCTATTATTTCAAGGTGATAGGCTGCAAAATCCAATTTTTTGAGAACTTTATCAAGCCGTTATACGCTTCAATAAATTGCATAATGGGCGGGATTCTAAGTAATAATTGCTTAAAGCCTCGCATCGGTTCTACTTCTGCTTTTTTAGTTTGTCTAATTACATCGGTCATTATATACATTTTCAGCGTGGGAATATTATATAAAATGACAAAAAACAGCTTGAAATTGAGGTTTTTGCCTTAGAACGCTTGAAAAAACTTTTTAGAAATGTTATACTAAATGTGAACTGGTTCATTTCTAATGCACTAAGCTTCGTTCGGCTTTGAACAAGCACTAAAATAGCTTCACATCCGAGGTTAATGATTTATGATAGATTTTCAATTCAAAGACAGATACACCATAGATGATTTGCTTAAAATTATGGAAATACTCAGAAGCGAGGACGGATGTCCCTGGGACAAGGTTCAGACTCATTCCTCGATAAAAGCTGACCTGATTGAAGAAGCTTACGAGGCTTACGAAGCGGTTGATCTTGATAGCTCCGATATGCTCAAGGAAGAGCTTGGCGACCTGTTGCTTCAGGTTGTTTTCCATTCCCGGATTGAAGAGGAAAACGGCGGATTTGATTTTTCTGACGTAGCAAATGACATCTGCCAGAAGCTTATTGTACGTCACCCGCACGTGTTCGGCGACGTAAAGGTAAACGGCGCTGACGACGTACTGAAAAACTGGGATCATATAAAGAAAGAAACCAAAGAGCAAAAAACTTATGGCGATACGCTAAAGGCAGTTCCAAAGGTGTTCCCTGCCTTGCTGAGAGCTGAAAAGCTTGGAAAGCGTTCGTCACGGGCAGGAGTTGACGAGAGCAAGGAAATTTGCCTTGAAGCTTTAAACTCAGCATTAAAACGCCTTAACAGCTCAGACGAAACGAAAGAAGAAGCTTTCGGAGAAATTCTCTTTTACACTGCAAACTTAGCGCGCTTAAACGGTGTAAAGCCAGAGGACGCACTGCAAGCCTTCAACAACAGCTTTATTGAGAAATTTGTTTCGTCGGAGAATAATAATGAGCTTGGGGGGAAGAACTTATACACCCTTAGCATAGATCAGACTGTATAGCAGTCAAGATGTTTATTTTTTCAGGAGGTTTTATTATGACAAAAACAGAGTTAGTAGCTGCTATTGCAGCTAACGGTGGCTACGCATCAAAGAAGGAGGCTGAAAAGGCTCTTTCAGCAGTTATCGAAACAATCACAGAACTACTAAAAGATGGCGAGAAGATTTCTCTCGTTGGATTCGGAACATTTGAAGTAAGAGATAGAGCTGAAAAGACAGCAATCAACCCGAGAACAAAAGAAAAGATTACTGTACCTGCTAAGAAGGTTCCTGCTTTCAAGGCTGGTAAGGCGCTCAAGGACGCAGTTAACAAGTAATTGAATCTTTTAAGCCTGTCACTTCACAAAAGCGGCAGGCTTTTTTTACATTTTTAAAGGTGACAGAATGAGAATAGACAAGTATCTTAAAATAATTCGGGTAATCAAGCGCAGAACGGTTGCAAACGAAGCCTGCGACGCTGGAAAAATTTCAGTAAACGGCAGAGTTATAAAAGCCTCCTATGATGTAAAAGAGGGAGATATAATTGAAATAAATATGGGGCAAAAGCCGCTGAAAATCAAAGTTTTAAGCGTCGTAGAATATGCAAGGAAAGAGGACGCTGCTCAAAATTACGAAATACTCTAGAATATGCTAAAATAACTGAAACGTTGAATAACGGGACAAAACCCTTATTGAACGGACACACCGCCGGGATGGTTATTCATCCCGGCGGTGTGTTTTGACTTTATCTTATTTTTTTAAGCCTCTACGCTATCATCTACATAATAAGACATATATTCTTCCATTGCAAGCACGTATTCAGTTACCTCGTCTTCAAGCTCGTCGAGCTTATCCTCAGGGTAAACCTTCTTTACGTCCGCCCAGAAGCTGTCGCTGTCAAAGCTCAGGTAGTCGTCGCTGAAATAGGAATCAATATCTATATCGTAGTCGTAATAGAGTATGTCGATGTTCGGTGTGGTTGAAAGGTAATACTCGTACTCCTCTTCAATTTCTTCCTTGAGAGCTTCAAAGTCCTCAGCTGGGTAAACCTTTTCGGCATCGCTTAAAAAGCCGTCCATATCGAACTCGGTATACGAGTCGTTATAGTAGTCAAAAAAGTCTATGCCGTAGTTTTCATATAAGTCGTCAAGATAGCTCTCAGAATAATAATCTTCAGAATCATAGTCATAGCCGTAATCGTAGTCGTAGTCATAATCGTAATCATCGTAATAGTAGTCGTCTGACGTATCTGTAAACAGCTCGCTTAATTTTGTCACCAGCTCCTCGCCGAGCGCATTGGTTAAGTTAAGCGACCAATCCTCAAGCGAGTTGAGGTCTATTGCTGAATCCATATCATCATAGCTTACACATTCGCTTTCAGCAGGAACGCTGATGTCGCTGGCATCCGTCTGCTCGACAGTTGCGGAATACCTGACAAACGACTTGTCCTCGCCGTCTGCGCTGACAGTAACCTCGCCGTTTTGCTGCTGCTTGCTGTCGTCGCCTGTATAATCGGCTGTAAGCTTCAGCGTTACGTCCTCACCGTCGGAAGTGGTAATTGGAATTTCCGCTTCAGCGTTTGCATTAAAAGCTCCAGTATCCTCGTCTACAACCTCAAAGTCGTTGATTTTAAGAGAAATTGTGCCTGAATAGCCGCTGTCGGTTCCAAGAAGCGTGCTTACTTCCCCGTCTGACGAGGTTGTAAGGCTGCAATTAAGCTCCATATCAAGCTTTTTTCCGTCAGGAACAGCAGTCATTATCAAGCTCACCTTATCGCTTGAATCGTCCGCTTTTATAACTGTGATATAGCCGTTTTTAGTATCGGCGGAAAGCATATAATTGCTGTTGTCCTCGCCAAAGCCTACAAGCTTGTCGCCGTAATAGTAAAAGATAATCTCTTCGTCTTCGTCATCAGCATCGGTGTCTTGCGAATCAAACATATCAGATAAAAACTGGTCGTAATCGTAAATATCAGAAATGCAAGCTTTTATGTTGTCGGCGTTTTCAAGTGCCTCTCTTGCAACGGTTGATATGTTATCCTTATCATTTTCGTTAAGCGTTACTTTCTTTGTAACAAACGAAGCTTCAACGTCGTTTTCCTTGATTGTTCTTGTGCTTTCGCTGTCAGCTTCCGGAATGCTTTCGCCGATTTGTTCAATAACGCTGTCAATGTCGCTGACTATTCCCCTTACATCAAATTCGCTCACTGCATTCAAAGCGTCGTCCGTGTCAAGCGTTACACCGCTTGAAGTATCATCCGTTCCAAACAACGAGCCTAAATCGGAAAGGTCCATAAACTCGCTTGCTTCATCGTCAGTCAATTTGACGTACTCGTCCATAAAGTCAGCAAATTTTATGTACTGAGTGTCGCTCGTTTCGTCAACAACAGCGTTGATTGTCAAAAGCGAGCTGTCATCATAAGACACGTTTAAATCAGTTCCTAAAACTCCGCCCTTTACCTTAACGTCTGCGCTCATAGCAATTTCCTTGATGTCAACTCCCGCTAAGTCGTCGAGATACTCGCCAGGCTCTAAAGTTACAGTAGTTTTTGAACCGCTTTGAACGCTGGTATCGTTTACGAAGGCAGCAATAGTATTTTCTGAGCTTGAAGTGATTGAATCAAGTGCTGTGAGCAGCATTTCTTTAGCTCCAGATTCACTTGTATCCTCGCAGCCGCACAGCATTCCAGCTGCCAATGAAATGCTTACAGCGCAAGCCGTCACCCTTTTGATTAAATTTTTCATAAGTTTGCTCCTCCTTACAAACAGATTGTAGCATACTTCTATTTTTTTGTCAATAAAAACCGGTAGAAAATCAATTGCGAATCAGAAAATTTCGTTCGGGCACACTATATTGCAGGAGTTATTTGAGTAAATGTATGTAAAATCCCGAAAATTACATACATTTGCTTGAATGCGGGGGTGACAAAGGCAGTTACTATTGATAAAAAATAAGCGTGCTGATTTTAGAATCAGTCACGCTTTTTTGTTCTATTCAAACTCAAATCCGTTAGCTCGGATTTCGTCTATCGCCTGCCCTAAAACATTTGCATTCGTTTTGGAGACAGAGTGCAGAAGATATATTGCTCCCTTGTGCGCCGCACCGACTATTTTTTCAAGCGCCTGCGCTTCGTCGGGCTGGCTGTCTACATTCCAGTCCTCATAAGCAAAGCTCCAGAACACCGACTCATAGCCGCAGTTTTTTACGACTCCCAGAGCTTTCTTTGAAAACTCGCCCTTTGGGAACCTGAACAGGGTCATCTCGTAGTCGTAATTTTCAAGCATATAATCGTGAACTGTCATTACCTCTTCTATCATCTCGTCAGTTGAAATTGACGGGAAGGAAGCGTGCGTTGCTGAATGGTTTGCAACAGTATGCCCCTCGTCGATCATACGCTCTATAAGCTCAGGATTTTTTTCAGCATAATCAAGAAGCACAAAGAAAACTGCGTGGACGTTCTTTTCCTTCAGAGTATCAAGTATCTGCGAGGTATAGCCGTTTTCATAGCCTTGGTCGAAGGTCAGCGTTATTTTTTCGCTGTCCTCGTTATAGCTGCAAGCTGAAAGCTCGCCGTACTCGTCATTAAACATTACCGCTCCTGTCGGTATATTTTCATCGTTTACCTCAGTTCCCTGACCGAAGCCTACAAGCGTATTGTCAAGCGACTCAATCTCGCTTTCAGATAATACAGCGTTATCTACATTTTTTGCCGCCTGTGTATCGCCTGAGCCTTGAGCTGAACAGCTGCACAATAGTGCTGACATAAGCGCTAAAGCTATTAGTCTTTTCATATTTACCCTCCTCTTTTTGGCGAAATCGCCTTGTGCTAATTAGTGTTTTCGGGAAAGGCAAAAATATTCTGAAAACCAAAAACGACCTACTCAGGATTTTGCCCGAAGTAAGTCGTTTGTGTCTACAAATTTAAACCAGTTATTCGCCTAAATAGGATTTTACCAAAACCTGCAAAAGCTCATCTCTGTCAATATGGCGGATCAAGCTCCTGGCATTGTTATAAGTAGTTATGTAGGTTGGATCTTCTGAAAGAATATATCCTACAATCTGATTTATCGGATTATAACCTTTTTCTTTTAGAGCCGAATAGATAGTTTGTAGATTGCGTTTAAGCTCACATTCTTTATCTTCCTTTACATTAAAGGTCATCGTCTGATCATACATAAGCTCATCCTCCTTGTAAATTTTTCGCTGAAATTCAAATGTTTTGAATATAACCCGCCAATAAGTCAGGTTGCATCTTATGCTGTTCAAAGCGTGACGAAGCGAGGTAAGCTTGCTTAAGCTCGCAAGGAACAGCTTTCAATAAGCATTTTGGAGCGTTAGCTCCGATGAATTTTAAGGGGATGAAATCCCTGATAAAATTCAGAATGGAACTTGTCGCAAGACAAGTTACATCTTATGCTTATTATACAGCATTAAAACAGAAATAACAAGTGCTTTTTAAAAAAATTCATTGAATTTTCACGGTAGTTCGCCGCATTTACACGGTTTTTCGACAAATTGCGGAGATTTTTCTGCAGGGGGTTGCTATTTAAGAAACAAGGCTACCCTCTCAGCTGAGCTCCCATTGCAACAAGTGCCTTCAGCACCTTTTTCATTGCGTTGTCAGCCTGTTCGTCTGTAAGGGTTTCGTTATGCGAACGCATTGTAATCGAATAGGAAACGCTCTTTTTGCCCTTTTCAATCTGCTCGCCCTGATAAACGTCGAACAGATGAACCTCCTCTAAAATCTTTCCGACTGCTTTCTTTATAGCCTTTTCAAGCTCGGCTACAGGAATAGCTTCGTCGCAAACGAAGGAAATATCTCTCGTTGCTGCCGGGAATTTAGGAAGCGGCTTATAAACCTTTTCGTCCTTTGCAAGCTCAAGTGCTTCATCGACATTAAGCTTTGCCGCATAGCATCTTACGCTCATATCGTAGTTTTCCAGAACGTCAGGGTGAAGCTCGCCTAAAATTGCAAGCTCTGTGCCGTCCTTGATAATTACAGCGCTTCTGCCTGGATGGAAAGCGGCCTTTTCGTCAAAGCACTTGCTCTCAGACGCTCTTAAAACCTCGTAATCTGAAATTCCGATACGCTCCAAAACCTCTTCGACAACGCCCTTGAGGTCAAAGAAATCCACACCATTTTCAGCGTCGTACATACCAATTACAAGTCTTGAAAGCTCGTTTGGCAAAACGTCGTCGGTCTTTATATACTCTGTTGCGATTTCAAAAATCGAGCCGGACATATTTCTGTAGTTCTGGTTTCTTGCCATTACCTCGCAAAGGCTCGGAAGGGCCGAGGTCCTCATAACAGATGTGTCCTCACCGAGAGGATTAGAAATCACTACAGGGTTGCGAAGCGCGCTGTCCTCAGGCAGATTTATCTTGTCCAAACCCTTTGGTGAAACGAACGAATAGGTCTGAATTTCGTAAAAGCCTTGCGCTATCATTGCAGACTTGATATTAGCCTTCAGCTTTTGCATTGGCGTTCTCTTTGCGTTTGCAACGCCGGTAATAATAGTTGAAGGAATGTTGTTGTAGCCGTAAATTCTGGCAACCTCTTCGGCGATATCAGCCTTGCACTCGATGTCGATTCTGTCATAAGGTGCTATTGCCTTTCCGTCACGGATTTCAAAATCAAGGCTGTTCAAATACTTTATCATATCACTCTCAGGAATATCAGTTCCTAAAAAGCCATTGATCCAATCTGCGTCAAATGGAACTGAGCGCTCCTTGTTTTCGCCGTAATCCCTGTCGATTATAGTGTTTAAAACTTCGCCGCAGCCAAGCTGCTCAACAAGCTCAAACGCTCTCATAATTGCGGGATAGCAGTTTCTCGAATCAAGTCCCTTTTCAAATCTTGAAGAAGCGTCGGTTCTCATAGCGAGCTTTTTAGCGTCACGTCTTACAGTAGGTCCGTCAAAGCAAGCAGCTTCAAACACAACAGTAGTTGTGTCGTCCATAATTCCGCTGTACTCGCCGCCCATAACGCCAGCTACTGCAACAGGCTTATTCTCGTCGGCAATTATAAGCATATCCTCAGTCAGGTCACGCTCAACTCCGTCGAGGGTTGTAATCTTTTCGCCCTCTTTAGCGTTTCTTACAACGATTTTTCCGCCGTCAACATATCTTAAATCAAATGCGTGCATCGGGTGGCCGTATTCGAGCATTACATAGTTTGTAATATCTACAAAGTTGTTTATCGGTCTTACTCCGCTTGCACGAAGTCTTTCTCTCATCCATCTCGGCGAAGGTCCGATTTTTACGTTCTTTACAATTCCGCCGATATATCTTGAGCAAAGCTTCTGGTTCTGAACGTCCACATCCAGATAATCATGTACGATTCCTTCAACGCCCTTATAAGTCGGCTCAGGAAGATTTGCTTCTCTGTTAAATGTAGCATGAGCTTCTCTTACAAGTCCTCTTACTGACATACAGTCAGGGCGGTTTGAAGTGATTTCAAACTCGACCGACGTATCGTTAAGTCCGATAGCTTCTCTGATGTCCTTGCCGAGCGTTAAATCGCAGTCATCTCCGAGCAGGAATATTCCGTCCTCAATAGCATAAGGAAAATCATGGGTTGTAAGCCCTAGCTCTCCGAGCGAGCAAAGCATTCCGTTGCTTTCTACTCCTCTGAGCTTGCCCTTCTTGATTTTAACTCCTCCTGGAAGAGTTGAGCCGTCAAGAGCTACAGGCACATAATCTCCTGCGCTTACATTCGGCGCACCCGTTACAATCTGCAAAGGTGTATCAGCTCCGACATCAACCATACACACTACCAGATGGTCGGAATTTTCGTGCGGTACTACGCTTAAAAGCTTTCCTACTACTACCTTTGAAATCTCCGCTCCCTCGACGTCGTATCTCTCAACCTTAGAGCCGGTCATTGTAAGGTCGTAGCAGAGCTTTTTTATGTCAATATCCGACACGTCTATATAATCGTTAAGCCATTTTATTGATAAATTCATTTTGGTACCTCCCTGCTCTAAAACTGCTTCAGGAATCTTAAATCGTTGTCGTACAGAAGTCTTAAATCGTTGATGTTAAATCTTCCCATAGTCAAACGCTCAAGTCCCAATCCAAACGCAAAGCCTGAATAAACCTCAGGGTCAATTCCGCAGCCTTCCAGAACCTTCGGGTGAACCATACCAGCGCCTAAAAGCTCAACAAAGCCTTCCTGCTTACACATAGAGCAGCCCTTTCCGCCGCAGTTAAAGCAGAGAATATCAACCTCCGCTGACGGCTCGGTATACGGGAAATGGTGCGGGCGAAGTCTTATCTTACAATCCTCTCCGTACAAACGCTTCATAAGCATATCAAGTGTTCCGACAAGGTCGCTCATTGTAACGCCCTTATCAATTACCAATCCCTCAATCTGGTGGAAAATCGGTGTGTGCGTAGCATCTGCTGTATCTGAACGATAAACACGTCCAGGAGAAATAATTCTTATAGGCGGCCTTGTTTTTTCCATTGTTCTTATCTGAACGCTGGAGGTCTGGGTTCTCAAAACCGTATTTTCGTCAATATAAAAGGTATCCTGAGTATCCCTCGCAGGGTGATCCTTCGGCATATTAAGCGCTTCAAAGCAGTAATGATCTGTTTCAACCTCAGGTCCTTCAACGATATCAAAACCCATTCCCATAAACACGTCTTCAATCTCGCTCATTACAATATTAAGCGGATGAAGCTGGCCCAAGGACTTCTTATTTCCCGGAAGCGTAACGTCTACCGTTTCGTTCTTTAAGCTCTGCTCACGCATTTTCGCCTTGATACTGCCCTGAGCCTGGGTAATAGCCTCCTCGATATCGCTTCTTACCTTATTTGCAAGCTGACCTATCTTTGGCCTTTCCTCCGGCGAGAGCTTGCCCATTTGCTTTAAAATAGCGGTGATTTCGCCCTTCTTGCCCAAATACTTTACCCTTATTTCTTCAAGCATTTTAGCGTCTGTCGCCGCACTCAGCGCCTGCTTTGCGCTCTGTTCAATTTTTTCCAATGCTTCTTTCATCATCAACCGTCCTCTCTTAAAAAATAAAAAATCCTGCCCTAATCAGGACAAGACTTAAAGCTTGCTATACCACCTATTAGTCAAAAGAGCCAACACTCTCAAAGATTTATAACGGAATCTTAAATCAGCCGTTCTCACTTACAATTTCTAAAAACTTCGGCAAGACCGCTCGTGAGTGAACTTCAGCGAAACAAAAGTCAAAAGGCTTCCACCAACTGCCCTTCTCTCTGTCGGCTTTAAACGCATCGCCTACTCTCTCAGTCATCGCGTTTAGAATAGTATAACACATTAAAAATGAAATTTCAAGGGGTGGAGGAGAATTATTTCATTTGGCTTTGTCCACTTGTCAATGATAGTTTACACTAACTCCAAAAAAATATATAGCA
>JAJQIH010000009.1 GCA_021199305.1 Ruminococcus sp. | reverse complement strand
CCTGTGACCCTCTGCTTGTAAGGCAGATGCTCTCCCAGCTGAGCTATGCTCCCACGCATAATCACTCTTAAAGTGACTTGATTATTATACAGCAAGTTTTTTGTTTTGTCAACACTTTTTTGCAAAAAAATTTGAGGAGGGGGTTCCCTCCTCAAATTGCAATAAGAAAACGGATAGTTATAGGAAAGGTCAGGTGGAGAAAATTGAGTATATTTGCTTTTTAAGCTGTGACTCCTCCCCTACTCCATATAATCGTTCAGGTCAAATCCAGCTTCCTGTGCCAAACGAATCAGATCACGGTCACTCGCTCTTTCAACCTTTGACTCTTCAAACATTGCCAACGGACTTGCGCTAAACATTGCTGTGCCGTAGTAGTCCTTCAGATCTCGTCTCAGTCTTCTGTAATCGATATCCATAGTCTTATCCTCCTTTCTCGTATTATAAATAAACTAATCGTCCAACCTGATTTTCTTCCCATCAAACAAGCTCAAATATTCCTCCTTGCAGGTAAGGAAAATCACTTGGTGACGAGTTGCGCATTCTTTTATCAATTCACAAGACTGTGCGGTGCGATCATTATCCATATCCGTAAGCGGATCGTCGAGCACAATCACGCCTCCGTCAGGGAACAGATGATCAAGCACAGCCAGGCGGAATGCCAGAGATACAGTTTCCTTTGAACCCTCGGAGAGCTTACCATAATCCAGCAATTTATTACCGCTGTAAATATTTGGATTTAATTTCTCCGAATCAGGAAACTCAGAAGTAATTTTACCATTTGAAATCACATCAAGATAATGTACAAAGCTGTCAGATATATCCTGCATTGGATTGTTCTGTATGTTTCGCTTAAGCTCTGTAAACACTTTGGAAATGTGTAGCCAATGGTCTAAAAGCTGTTTTTGCTCCTCAAATTTCCGCTTCGCATTTTTAACCTTATCTTCAGGATCTTCCTGAAGATTTTTCTTTTCCTGTTCTAGTCTTTCTTCCGCTGCAACCTTTTCCTTGAGTGCCTCCTCACGAAGATCCTGCTTGAATTTCAGTTCATTCTGCAGCTGTCTAAGATGCCCTTCCGAATCTGATATATTAATATATTCCTCCGGAATGTTCTGCAAATCCTTCATCGAATCTTTTGCCTTCGTCAGTTCAGCTTCATTTTCCTTTTCCTTGATTCTTAGCTGGTCTATACTACCGTACTCGCCTGCGTAGCTTCTGTCAATAGTTTCTTTTTCAGTTTTATAGCTCGCAACATCCTTACCACGACATACTGTAATAATATCTTTCTCAATATCTTCCATTTGGCGAACATCATGGGGAATTGTTTTTGCTTTTGATTCAAGCTCAGCATAAGAAATTGTGCCTAGTATAGAAGGCAAACGCACCTCCTGGAGCATTTCAATTTTTTGCTTGCCGTCGGAAATTTTCCTTGCAAGATTTTCAAGATCATCAACGTCTTCAACATTGTAAAGGGCAAAAATATCGTTGATTATTTTATTTTGTTCAGAAATAGCTCGTTCTGTTTCTGATACATCTACATCTGCAGGACTAAGCTGCATCTCCATAACATCAGGAATTGTAATTTTTACAGCTTCTGTTATAGACACCATATTCTCAACAATGTCAAGCGGTTGACCTGTGCGGACAGAGGTAATATTTACGCTGTTGCCGCCATACATTTTAAGCATAGCGTTCAAGTTCATACCACATAGCTGGTTTTCAAGCTCTGTGATTTTCTTTTGTGCGTTCCTGACACTCTTGATTTCTGTGTCTGAAGGACAAGCCTGATTTTCAATTTCGCTGCGCAGAACATCGATTTCAGAATTCAATACTTTAGCAGATTCATACTTATCTATGATCTCACGATTTTCTTTTTCGTTCTTTAGCTTTACAGCTTTTTCAAGATTGCGCTTAAGATCAGGCCATTCAGACAATACTTTCTTGAATTTCTCACTCTCCTTTTCAAGGCGATCAATCGATTTGCGGCGCTCTTCTCGCATAGCCAGCTTATTTGCCACAGAGGAAAAACGTTCATACTCATTTTTAGCTGCACGTACCATTTTGTCCTTTTCTGTATAATCAGCTGTAGCAACATCAACCTTGTTTTCAAGTTGAGTTAATTCACTAAGATCAGCTTCAGCGTCTTCCCACTCATAATAAGCTTTTAATATTTCACCCAGGCCTTTTTCCCGTCGTCCTGATCCTGATGATTTACGAGCAGGAAGATTTCTGTCTGCATCCCAATGCTTGTCAAGTTCGGTGATTTTCTCATTTATTGCCTTCTCAATTGCATCAGCAGTAATACCGTCGCTTTCAGTAAAGGCTTTGGAAACAGCGTTAGTTATTTCCTGTTTTGTATCCGTCTTTTTTGATGCGTCCAGAATCGTTTGCAGGGAAATATCTGTGTTGCGTTGAGAAGAAAACAGCATATCAGAGTATACTCCTTCGCCATATTGGAGAACCTCCTTCAGAATGGAAGCTATTTGATCCGGATCCCCAAAAGTATCTCCATCTGGAGTTTTAAGGGTACAACTTTCTCTGCTGCCCCATTCTTTTGACAGCGTGTATTTTCCGTTTTCAGTATCAAGAGTTATTTTTCCGTCGACAAAATCGCCGCTGCTGTTGCCGTCTTTGCTGACACTAGGAAAATAAATATTCTTAAAGTCTTTGTCGCTTCGCTTGTCAATCCGAGCATTTTGAAACAATGTACGTGATATAAGGTTTACAAGTGTGCTTTTGCCACTCTCGTTTTTACCGTAGATAAGATTTATGCCGTCGTCAAACGAAAGGTCCTTGTCTTTGATTCCAGCAAACTGTTCACAGGATATTTCTTGGATTTTCATATTATTTGTCCCCCTTTATTGATTTCAGAAGTTCATAAGCCAGCTGTGCTTCCTTCGGTTGGTCAAGCAATTCTGTAATCAGCTTGCCTGAGATGGATGTTTCAGCAAATTCTGCGTCGATCAGTTCCTTGGTAATAAGCTTGCTAAGAGAACTCTCATCGTAAGTTTTTTCTATAAACCGAGAAAGAGCATTCTCAATTATAGATATTCTGTTGTCGTACTCCTCAATGCTTACAGCACCTGAGAGAGTAATGTCAACAACGCTGTTGTCGTCAATATCTGCAAGCTCTCGCTTTAAATCCTCGCTCATATTATTCGCTGTGAGGGAAATGCTTCTTCTGTAGAAACGAATAGAGCCAGAGTGAAACTTCTTTGCTCTTACCCGCTTGTTCTCATCAATTTCTACTATGAAGCAAAGTCCTTCCGTGTTATTATTAACATTAGTCTGTACGTGAGTTCCAGCATTAAGAATCTTGTCACACGCAGAAAATTCATCAGTAAGGTCAGACGGAAACGGAACATGAGTATGACCTATAAGCCAGGCATCCAGCGGAATACTTTCAAGCTCAGAACGTGTCATCCGGAAATACGCGCCCTCATTATCAATTGTTTCTCCATCAACTGCACCGTGCGCAATACCAATTCTGTATGTGTCATCCGGAACGATATTTTCATTTTTAATCCAGTCCAGATTGTTTTTTCCAGGTTCAGAGTGAAGCGAGGTGCAAAGAGCCGGGTACAGAACCACTTTATCCTCACCAACATTCAATGGGTAGGGACGATATTCAGTCAGCAGCAAAATATTGTCCATATCCCTTGCAATCTTATTGAAATTCTGCCAAAGCTCAGACTCCTTCTGATAGTAGTCATGGTTTCCTGGTAGCACAACTACTGTACCGTTAAAATCAGAAAGCATACCCAAAAGAGTCTTTATGTCCTTTTCGGATATATCAGAAGTTTTTTCAAATAAATCTCCTGTAATTACAAAAAGGTTGCAGCCTTCTTTGTTGGCAGTAGAAACCATACCTTCAAATGCATTGATTCTGGCTGCCACGAGCGTTTCAGCCTGCTCATGACCTGCGTATTTTAATCCTATGTGATTATCGCCAGTTTGAAAAATTCTTATCATATTTACCACCTTGCCTTAAATCAGATTTTTAATAGTGTATTTTGCTGAATGGATTTGAGATAGCCGTTCGTTGTTGCATTTTCGCTGAATAAAATCCACAACTCTTTCTCACTGACTATATTTTACCAATATACGAAAGAAAAGTCAACAGGAAATCCTGGTTTTGCGTACGTTTTATTGGACACTTGCTGATATTTTCAACAAGATTAAGATGTGCAATCCTGCCGACGGCAGAAAGCAGCTGGAACGATACAACAGGAAGTCAGACAACATTCCAAAAGCCAAAAGTTTGTCTTGATTTCAGAACACCGAACGAAGTTTTTGACGATTATCTTGCTGTGTGAACAAACTATTTCGCCAAATCCCTGATTTACGACTTGAATAATTTTACATTTGGTGATATACTATACTTATTCACGGCAGGCAGAGCTTGTCAGAAATTCAAGGAGGAAAAGATATGACGAACAAAAAGTTTTACATCACCACGCCTATTTATTACCCATCGGGCAACCCGCATATCGGACATTGCTACACAACGGTAGCGTGCGATTCAATAGCGAGGTACAAGCGAATGCAGGGCTACTCCGTCATGTTCCTCACAGGCACAGACGAGCATGGCCAAAAAATTGAGGAAAAAGCCAAGGAGCAGGGCGTTACGCCGCAGGAATACGTTGATGAAATTGTAAAGGTGTTCAAAAAGCTCTGGAGCTATATGGATATAAGCTACGATCGATACATCAGAACAACTGACGACTACCACGTTGAAGCTATTCAGAAAATTTTCAAGGAGCTTTACGACAGAGGATATATTTACAAGGGCGAGTATAAGGGAATGTATTGTACCCCTTGTGAGAGCTTCTGGACCTCATCACAGCTTGACGAAAACGGCTGCTGCCCGGAATGTCATCGTGAGGTTAAGGAAGCGAGCGAGGAAGCGTATTTCTTTAAGCTTTCGCCGTTTGCTGACAGAATTGAAAAGCTTCTTACAGAAACTGATTTTCTTCAGCCAAAAACCCGTGCTACCGAGCTTGTAAACAACTTTATCAAGCCAGGTCTTGAGGACTTGTGCGTGTCAAGAACTTCATTTACGTGGGGAATACCTGTTACCTTCGACCCGAAGCACGTCGTTTACGTCTGGGTTGACGCGCTTTTCAATTATTGCACAGCGCTGGGTTTTCAGAATGACGCTCACAACGATTTTGACCAGTTCTGGCCAGCGGACGTTCATATGGTAGCGAAGGACATTATGAGATTCCACGCTATTATCTGGCCTGCTATGCTGATGGCGCTTGATCTTCCGCTTCCAAAGCATTTAGCCGTTCACGGCTGGATTACCTTTAACGGTCAGAAGATGTCGAAATCGCTCGGTAATGTCGTAGACCCATTTATCCTGGGAGAGCGTTACGGTTCGGACGCTATAAGATACCACATTCTCCGTGAAATGGCGCTCGGCGCAGACAGCTCGTTCTCAAACGAAATTATGATAAACAGAATAAATTCCGACCTCGCTAACGGCCTGGGAAACCTCGTTTCCCGAACAGTCGCTATGGTTGACAAGTATTTTGGCGGAACGATTCCTTCCGAGCGTGAGTCAGGCGACTTTGACGAGGAGCTTATTTCCTGCGCTTTGGGTCTCAGAGATAAGGTTGACGAATTTATCGACCAGACACAGATTAACAACGCCCTGGCTGAAATTTTCAAGGTTATCTCCCGTGCGAACAAGTATATCGACGAAACAGAGCCCTGGATTTTAGGTAAGGACGAAACCAAAAAAGCTCGCCTTGCAAGCGTTTTGTACAACCTTCTGGAAGCGATAAGAATTTCAACTACTCTGCTAAGCTGCTTTATGCCAAAGACAATGCCGAAAATCTGGGAGCAGATTGGAGCGAGCGACGACGATATAAGCTACGAAAGCGCCGCTGAATGGGGAGTTCTTCCGACAAACGTAAAGGTTTGCAGAGGAGAAATTATCTTCCCAAGAATCGATGTTGAAAAGGAAATTGACGAGCTTAACAAAATCATCGGAAACAACGCTAAAGAAGAGAAACCAGCAGACGACTTTACGCCAGCTCCAGTCGGTGAGCAGATAAGCATCGACGATTTTGCAAAATCCGACCTCAGAGTAGCTCTTGTCAAAAGCTGCGAAAAGGTAAAGAAGTCGAAAAAGCTGCTTTGCTTACAGCTTGACGACGGAATGGGCGGAAGACAGGTAGTTTCAGGAATTGCCGAGTGGTATAAGCCTGAGGACCTTGTCGGCAAAAAGGTTATTATAGTTGCAAACCTGAAGCCTGTCAAGCTATGCGGAGTTGAGTCAAACGGAATGATTTGTGCTGCTGATACGCCAGATGGTGCAGCAAGCGTAATTTTCCCTGACCAATCGCTGCCAAACGGTTCCAAAATAAGATAATTAAATCCCCTTGCCAGACGACAGGGGGAATCTATGCGCCTGTAGCTCAGCTGGATAGAGCAATAGCCTCCGACGCTATGTGCCGTGCGTTCGAATCGCATCAGGCGTACCAAAAAAGCACCCGAAGTTTTTCGCTTCGGGTGCTTTTGTTTAGTCTTTGATAATTTTAAAGCAAACTGTGTTTTCGTTGATAAGCGGCTTGTTGTATTCAAAATACACAATGCCTGAAAACTCAGCTTTGATTTCCGATTTTGTTTCTCCGTCAAGAGGGTCTATTATCTTACCGATTGTTTCGCCCTCGCTGACTGTATTTCCAACCTCAGTACAGCTTACAAAAATTCCTCCTGTTTCAGAGCGTATTTGCTTTATGCTCGACTCGGAAATAATCTCGGTATTATATGCGGCGTGAACCTTTTTGCTGATAATCTTCAATTTTGACATAAACCGCAATATAGCCTGTACCGCAATTTTCGCCGACCTGTCGTCAATTATATCAGTTTCGTTAGCATAAATGGAAAACGCTTTGGTACCCCATATCTGCCAGTTGTAGTTAAGCGTTGTTGTATCATACGGACGAGGGGTTCTCACAATTCCAAACTCCATGCCGAAAAGCTTTAAAAGCTCCTTGTCGGTAAAGCCTGTTTCCATAAGCTTTACGTGCGGCAGGAATTTTCCTGTCTGGTAAAAGCTTGCAAGCTGTATACCGTATTCGTAGCCCTGAAGAGAGGTAAACACTCCGTCTGCTATACGCTGAGTTGTTTCGCCGAGATTGTAGCCTGGAAACATTCTGTTTATATCGGTATTGTCCATAGTCCAGAATCTCTTGCCGATGTTCATAGAATAGTAGTTGACGCAAGGAATTACCGTTATTTTGCAGTCTGGTGAAATTTCACCCTTGGCTTCAAGCCTTTTAAGCTCCTGAATAAGCTGAGAGCAAACATACATCTGCTGAACTTCGTTTCCTCTGAAAGCACCTACTACAGCAACGCTTTTCTTTCCCTCGCCGAAGTTAAATGCAGTCACATCTAAGCTTTCACGATAAGGCGATTTCAGCGAATAAATTATCTCCTTTACCATTGCTGATCGCCTCCCTTTGTAACCGCTTCCTCAGGCGTATCGCTGAGTATTCTCGCAAGCAAGGAGCCGCCGTAAACTATCGGGTATTCACGAAGGGTAAAAATCATTCCGTCACAAACAGCAGTAATTTCCGCTTCAACCTCGCTTGTAAGAGGATTTAAAACATCTCCTATATGGTCGCCCTCGTGAACGTGATCGCCAAAATTAGCTGTAGGCACAAAAATTCCTGCAGCACGGGAATTTACAAAACCAACAGCGCCGTTTACTGAAATTATAGGCTCTCTGACAGGTTTTGTTTCACCGCTCCACATTCCCAGATTCTTCATCAGATTCAAAGCACCCTTAAAAAGCTGAATGCAATACTCCTTGGTAATTCGCATTCCAACGCCCATTTCAACAACCAGCGTTTTGGTTCCTCTCATATTCAAGCTGTGAGCAAGCGTCGACTCCAGAACAGTAGCTGACTCGTGAACCCATATAAAGTCTACGTTCAGCATTTTTGCAAACGGCACCAGCGTTTTTGCAGTCGGTACGCTTATTCTTATCTGAGGAAGCTCCTTTAAGTAGATGTTGCTCGAATGAACGTCAAGGCAAATATCCGCTCCTGTAATGTCGTCGATTATTGCCGAGCATACCGTTTCCATCATAGTTCCGTCCTTTGAACCTGGAAAAATCCTGTTCATGTCGAGATCGAAAAGCGGAATGCCTCTTGTTATCGAGTCAACTCCCAGCGGATTAAGAGCAGGATAAATTTCTACCGTTCCGTCAAGGCAGTCTATATTCTTTTTTATATAGCTTCCCAGAAGATAAGCAAAATACTGCCCTTCAAGCTCGTCTCCGTGTATTCCGGTAACAACGCAAATACGTTTGCTGCTGCTACCGTTTTTGATTACATTTTTCTTGATAGTTAGATTTTCGTTTACCGCAAGCGACGCCTGCGTTACCGTTTTTATCATTGGCGTAAGTTCCTTCCCATCCTATATATTTTTTTGTTCCTGCGAAAAAGCAGGATGTTTATTCCCTCGCCGCTGGCGAGGAATATGGGCGGTAATTTTCCCATCCCATATATTTTATTTCTGCGAAAAGCTGAGTCTGTTTCCTCGCTGAAGGTGAAAAATATGAGGGGTAATTTTCTCATCCCAAATTTTTTATTTTTGCTGAACACAGATCTGTTCCCTTGCTGAGGGTGACAAAATATAAAGCTTTAATACAAGCTTGTCAGCAGCTGCGAGGAAATAAGCTGAAGCTGTCTTGTGTACGCTCCGAACATAACTCCTCTGTCAATCGCACAGTCGCTGAAATCCCTGCCCTGAGATAGTGCAAGATAGTCGTCGTTTACATCGCAATTGTTCGTCGGGTCGAAGCCTGTCCAGCAGTCGCCTGTCCAAAGCTCAATCCAGCTATGAGTTTCGCCGTCGCAGCAGGCAAGACCTGCTATGTAGCGGCAAGCGATTCCGTCAAGCCGTAAAATCGACAGCATAATATGCGAAAAATCCTGACAAACTCCGCACTTTTGCTCAAACGCTTGTGCGGCGGTCGTATGTGTGTCTGTCGTATCCTTTTCATACCTCATAATTTCAGACAATCGAGCAGAAAAGTAAACCGCTCTGTCGTAAGGCGTGGTGCAATCGCAATCAGCACTTATGCTCTTGTAAAACTCTGCAATTTCAGCACTCGGCTTTGTATAGCCTGATTGATACAGATAGCAGGGCATATAATCTGTGCGGTGCAAGCTGTTGTCAATCTCCGCCACACCTCTTATTTCGTAATCCAGGAATCTATGCTCGCCCTTTAAATAGCCGCTTGTGACGTTGTTTCCGAAAGCGTCAACCGTTTGCTTTGTAGTTACAAACGGAGAAATGTCAAGCTCGCAGGAAATAATATGCTGATTTTCCGCTTCGACAGGCATACACCTCAACGCAAAGGAATGGTCATGCACATAGTTGTCGAAGGTGAGTCGGGTCGTAAAAGTAAAGTTCAATTTTTTCATACCAAAATCTCCTTTCAAAGCTATGATGCAAACAGCGCATCCAAAGCGGCAACCGCCTGCGGAACATCAGAGACGTAATCATCTCCCATTCCCATCAGCTCAACAAGCGTTGAGAGCTGCTTTGTGTTGTAGCGGTACGGGGTGTTTTTAGGAACCCCTCTGAGGTGCTTGCAAAGGCGTTCAAACTCCATATAAATCTTCTCGAACGGAAATCTGAGCCTTAAATAAAGGTCAAGACGCTCGACGGATTTTCCGCAATAGATAATCGTTTTGATTTCGTCGTCATATATGTAGTCGGCAATACAACCCCAGAAGCCAAACAAGATGTCTTCAAGCGGCAAAAGCGCCAGGCGAAGTCCCTGCTTGCTCTTTTTTGACTTTTCCAGAATATCTATTGCCATTTGTAAAAACGACAGCGCTTCGGTAGAAATTTCCTCTCTGAGGACAATTCCGTTGTCGTAAGCCTTTTCAAGACTATAAGCTACAGAATTTGGATTTGTCGGGTCGTAAATAAAGCTTGTCATAAACTCTTCCTTGCTTGAATATGTATTCGGCAAGGAAAAGCAAGCTAAATACTCAACATACTTTTCTGAATTTACGTCAATCATATTATCGTATAATTTTTCCAATGCTCTTAAGGTCGTATGCACTCTTTCGGTATATCTTCCAAGCCAGAAGAGATGATCGCCATGCTCTAACGAGATAGTACCCATGTGTCCTTAAAGCCTCCTCCCTGTGATGAATTAACTACAAACGAATCTGGGTTTCTGGAAAATCTTGTAAGTCCCGACGCCCACACTCTTGTTGTTTCTCCGCTTAAAACGAACGCTCTTAAATCCGCCTTTCGCATAACCTGCTCGCCACCTTCAAGAATAGGAAGATCCAGAAAGTCGATAACCTCCTGCGCAATAAAGCGGCGCGGCTCATTGATGATTGTGTTTTTAAACTCCTCTAGCTTTTCCTTGCTGAGCTCGCTTCCGAAAACTACTCCGTAGCCACCCGCCTCAGCAACGTCCTTGATAACAAGCTTTTCTAGATTTTCCAAAACGTACTTTTTATCCTCTTCGTAAAACGGAAGATATGTCGGCGCATTTTTAAGAATCGGATCCTCGCCGAGATAATACTTAATCATCTTCGGCACGAAATAGTAAATTCCCTTGTCGTCGGCAACGCCGTTTCCAGGAGCGTTTATAACTCCGACATTGCCCGTTCTATACGCCTCCATCAGATTTGGAATACCGATAAGCGACTTTGGTTCAAAGGTCAGCGGGTCGAGGTATTCGTCAGAAATACGTCTGTAAAGAGCGCCTACCTTTGTCTTTCCGCCCGAATAGGTTTTGTGGTATAAAATGTTGTCCTCAACAAAAAGCTCGTCGTTTGAAACAAGCACAGAGCCTGTAAGCTCAGCGAGGTATGAATGCTCAAAGTATGCAGCGTTATATCTTCCAGGAGTTAAAATAGCGTTTATTCCTCCGCAGTTTGAATAATCCATTGTGTCCTTCAAAAGCTTCGCATAATTTCTGTTGTCGACAATGTCGTTTCCTGAAAAAGCAGAAGGAGATGCAACTCTCGTCAGCTCCCTTGCGATAAGCGGATAGGAAGCCCCCGACGGTATTCTCAGATTATCCTCAAGGATATACCATTCTCCGTCCTTTGCCTGAACGAGGTCAATTCCTGAAATGTGGCTGTAAATGTTGTTCTTTGGCGTAACGCCCTCACATTGAGGAAGATAGCCGCTTGAAATGTAAACAAAGTCCTCAGGCACTACCTTGTCCTTGATAATATTCTTATCGTGATAAATGTCGTACAAAAACATATTAAGGGCGTCTACTCTTTGAATCAATCCCTTTTCCATCGCCTTGAAATCCTCGGCGGTAATAATCCTCGGAATCGGATCAAACGGAAAAAGCTGTTCCTTAAAGGTTCCGTTTTTGTAAATTCCAAACTTAACGCCGTAACGTCTTAAAAGCTCGTTTATCTCATCGGCGTTTCCAACAGGCGTAGCACGCTCGGGCGTTAAAACGGTATCTGTCATAAAAATCACATCCTATCATAGAAATTCTATTTTCCAAGAAGCCAAAATATAGCTTGTCGGTAAGCGTCTTAAAAACAAAAGAAAAAGGACGCTCGCATATTAAATGGAGCGTCCTTGCTTCGGTCAAAATATTCATCTTTTGATTTAGTCGAGCTTCAATTCTGAAATTCAACATATTTATTATACAATGCGAAAATTCGTTTGTCAAGAAGTATTTTCACCACTTTTGCAATTTCTGTGTCAGATTTGTCAGATTGACCTGTGTCGTATATGTTTTTTGATATATTATTATGCGAAAGTTATATTTGACGGGTCGGGAAAAGTGTGTTAAAATTTTAACAAAGGGAAAGAGATGCACCCTTTCCCGAATAAAACCCTAAAAATTTACATACTATGGAGGAAGAAAAAATGGCTAGATTTACACTGCCTCGTGATTTGTATCACGGAAAAGGCTCGCTCGAAACACTTAAAACGCTCAAAGGTAAAAAAGCCGTAATAGTTGTCGGCGGCGGCGCAATGAAGAGAAACGGTTTTCTTCAGAAGGCTGAGGACTACCTCAAGGAAGCAGGTATGGAGGTTATGCTCATCGAGGGCGTTGAACCTGACCCATCTGTTACCACAGTTATGAACGGCGCACAAAAGATGATTGAATTTGGTCCTGACTGGATCGTTGCAATGGGCGGCGGCTCACCAATCGACGCTGCTAAGGCAATGTGGATCAAGTACGAGTACCCGGACTGCACATTTGAAGATATGTGCAAGGTATTTGGCATTCCAGAGCTGAGAAAGAAGGCTCATTTCTGCGCTATTCCTTCAACATCAGGAACAGCAACAGAGGTTACGGCATTTTCAATTATCACAGACTACGACAAGGGTATCAAGTATCCTATCGCTGACTTTGAAATCACACCTGATATTGCTATCGTTGACCCTGAGCTTGCTGAAACAATGCCACAGAAGCTTACAGCTCACACAGGTATGGACGCTATCACACACGCTATCGAGGCTTACGTTTCAACAGCTAACTGCGACTTCACAGACCCGTTGGCAATTCACGCTATCGAAATGATTCAGGCAGACCTTGTTGACTCATACAACGGCGATATGGACGCTCGTGCAAGAATGCACAACGCTCAGTGCCTTGCTGGTATGGCTTTCTCAAACGCTCTTCTCGGAATCGTTCACTCAATGGCTCACAAGACGGGTGCTGCATTTGACGATTATGGCGCACACATTATCCACGGTGCTGCAAACGCTATGTACCTTCCAAAGGTTATCGCATTCAACGCTAAGGACGAAACAGCTAAAAAGCGTTACGGCGTAATTGCTGATTATATGCACCTCGGCGGAAATAACGACGACGAAAAGGTTACTCTATTGATTGAGTATCTGAGAGGAATGAACGACAAGCTTAATATTCCTCACTGCATCAAGAATTACGGTGCTGACAGCTATCCGTGCGAGCAGGGATTTGTTCCTGAGGAAGTATTCCTTGAAAGACTTCCAGAAATCGCTAAGAACGCTATTGGCGACGCTTGCACAGGCTCAAATCCAAGAATTCCTACACAGGAAGAAATGGAAAAGCTTCTTAAGGCTTGCTATTACGATACCGAAATTGACTTCTAGTTTGAAAATCCTTAATACAAAAAGCCGCTCTCAAAACGAGGGCGGTTTTTTGGTTTCTATGAAAATTTTTACTGCATTCAGCATTCGCTCATAACCATTTAATCTGCATATTCTGAGGTGACGCCTAAATATTCCTCAAGGCAAAGACCAGACTCAGTAATTTCTTTGGCTACCTCAACGCCGACATATCTTATGTGCCACGATTCGTATTTGTAGCCTGTTATATCCTCCTTGCCCTCGGGGAAGCGGATAATAAAGCCGTACTCGGCGCAATGCTCCGCCAACCATTTGGCTTCCTCCGTTTCAGCAAAGCTGTCCTCTGTAGAATTTACGTCCATACAAAGTCCAGTCTGGTGTTCTGAATATCCAGGTCTTGCGGAAACCTCGTCAGCGTACTCCTTGCCCTTGTTTTCAACGTGGACGTTATATTGATACTCCTGGTCGGCGTAGCTTCTATATCCCGAACGAATATACAAAAACAATCCGTCGTCAGACGCCGCAGCTTGCATTTGTTCAAATGCCGCCATAGTTTCCTCGTCCATTCCAGGGTCGTAATCCGACGGCAGCGAGTAGGTTTTGTTGACAATTAAAATTCCGTCTATGTATGTTCTTCCGTCGATAACCTCAGTTACGTGAGCGGTTTGCTCGGTTGTGGCTTCCGCCTCGTCTGTTGTGTCATCGCTTTGAGTTGTGCTTGCTGTTGTGGTAGTGATGGTTTCTTCAGAAACAGACGCTGAAGCGGGTACGCTTTCATCGTCGCCTTTAAAAGCAAAAATCAAAGCTATAACTATTAAAAGCACTATAAATATTACAATGCAAAGGATTTTCATATCCTTTTTCCTTCTCTTTAAATCAGCCTTTCGGCGGCGTTCCTTTATATCCTCGTAGTTCTCAATTTCCTTGTGTTCCAATTTAACTTCCTGCCTTTGTAGTTTGTATTCTTTAAGTATACTACAAATTGTCTTATTTGTAAACCTTTCTGCAAAACAACTACTGTAACTCTCTTTATCGGGGTTGCTTTTTTGCCTGTTCTGTGGTATGATAATTAGTAACAACATCGGGGTACCCCGAAAGAAAAAATGGGTAAAGGGTGGTAGTTTCACTTGGAAATACTGGATAAATCAAATGTCGCACAATGCGAGGAATTTGAAAGCTTTGCGAGCACACATAAAAACGGTACCTTTTTGCAGTCTATAAACTGGCCGAAGGTTAAAACCCAATGGGGTTGGGAAGGAATAATTTCCAGAGATAAAAGCGGAAAGGTTATAGGAACCTGTCTTGTTTTGATAAGAAAAATACCTGTGTTCGGCTGTACGTTTTTGTATGCGCCGCACGGTCCTGTTTGCGATTGGAGCGACAGGGCTGTTATGGAGGATTTGTTCGAGGGCGTAAAGGTTCTGGCTAAAAAGCACAAGAGCTACGAGTTTATGTGGGATCCCTGCTGTGAAGAGGGAGGCAGAGAGGTAATAGAGCTTATTAAATCAATGGGCTTCAGTTTTATAGAAGATGCACCGGAGCTTTCAACAATTCAGGCAAGAAACAACTATATGCTGAGAAATATTGAGGGCAAAACAGAGGACGAGGTTATGATGACCTTTAAGCCTGACTGGAGAAACCGAATCAGAAAGGCAACAAGAAAGGGCGTTGTTTGTAAGGCTTGCGGAAAGGAAGCACTCGACGACTTTTATCCGATGATGCAGGAAACCGGAACACGTGACGGCTTTGCAATCAGACCGAAGGAGTATTTTGCAAGAATGCTTGACGCTCTTGGCGAAGAGCATTGCAGACTGTTTGTGTGCTATGTAAATAACGATGACACAGGCGGAAAGGACGTTGCCGTTTCGGGAGCTGTTACAACTCAATACGCAGGAAAAACCTGTTATGTTTACGGCGCTTCGTCCAATCAGTACAGAAACACCATGCCGAATTACCTGATGCAATGGACGATGATTCAATGGGCGCTTAAAAACAACAACTTCATTTACGACTTTCAGGGTATTCCTTTCTACAAGGACGAAACTCACCCGAATTACGGAGTTTACAAGTTCAAGAAGGGCTTTAACGGAGAGGTTGTAACCTACGCCGGAGAGTTTTACTACTGCTTCTCGCCGTTCAAGAAAAGGGTTGTAAAGATATTTGAGAAGATTTACAGAGGCTATCACGAAATTCAAAGAAAGCTGAAGGTAAAATTCAGACACAAATAAATAGAATAAAACAAAATTCCCTCACTTGGTGGGGGAATTTTTTTGATGTATTTGCTGTATGTTATCGTCGCTTCGGCTCGCCATAAAGCACAGGCACATTGTAATAACGCCCACCATTCCGCCGACAAAAAATCCCACTATAAAGCCTATCATTTCAAAGCCTCCCCGAAAAACTGATTAACAGTATTATGTGCAGGTTTTCAGGCATTATGCATTTTCAGCAAACACATTTTTTGCAAATAGGTGTAGAAAAGTTCATAAATAGAGTGGTAAAATTGTATGGTTTTGAAAATTTAAAAAATTAGTATCTGAGGAGAAGTGGAAAAATGGAAGAAGAAAACAAAGAAATAAACGCCGCAAACGATTCACAGCAGGCACAGCCTAATAAAATGGCGGTAATGCCAATGAACAAGCTACTGCTTACTATGTCTGTGCCGCTGATGCTCTCGCTGCTTGTGCAGTCGCTTTATAATATCGTCGACAGCATTTTTGTTTCAAGATATAGTGAGCAGGCTCTGACAGCAACGTCGCTGGTTTATTCGGTTCAATTTTTGATGATAGCGTTTGGAGTGGGTACCAACGTCGGCTTGAACTCCTTGCTCGCAAGATATGTTGGCGCAAAGAAAAATGACGATGCTTGTAGGGTTGCAACGACAGGTCTTTTTATAAATCTTGCGACAGCGCTTATATTTTCGCTTGTCGGGGTGTTCTTTTCAGACTCTATTGCGTCTTTGATGACTGACAATTCAGAGCTCAGAGAGCTTTGCACTCAGTATATGCAGGTATGCGTGATAATTTGCTACGGTACATTTCTTCAGACTTACGGACAGCGAATGCTTCAAGCGGTCGGAGACACAGTTTTAAGTATGATTTCTCTGATTTCAGGAGCGGTTGTAAACATTATCCTCGACCCGATTATGATATTCGGACTTTTGGGTTGCCCGAGAATGGGAATAAAGGGGGCAGCAATCGCAACGGTAATCGGACAATGCGTCGGGGCGGTTGTAGCTCTCGTTTTAAACAAATTGAAGAACCCGATTGTCCACGTTCGCTTTAAAGGATACCGCTTTAAGGCAAGCGACGTAGCTGCAATTTACAAGGTTGGCATTCCGACAATTATAACTCAAGCCATCAGCAGCGTTATGACATTCGCTGTAAACGCTGTTTTAATGAGCGTTTCTGAAACAGCAGTAGCCTTCTTCGGAGTTTACTACAAGCTTCAGAACTTCCTGATGATGCCGATGAACGGACTTGGACAGGCAGCAATACCGATTGTAGGATTTAATTTCGGCTCCGGGAACAAAGAACGCATCAGGCAGGCATGGAAGGGTATACTTCCTGCAGGAATAATAATGGCGCTGATCGGTACGGTTATCTTCTTTGCCTTCCCTCGCCAGCTTCTTGGACTTTTTGCGGCGAGTGATGAAATGCTGAAAATCGGAATTCCTGCTCTGAGAATCATATCATTGACGTTTGTTTTCGCAACGCTGACTATCATCTTCGGCTACTTTGCGTCAGGTCTTGGCAACGGAATTATCAATATGATAGGCAGTGCAATCCGTCAGCTTATAGTGCTGGTTCCGCTCGTATGGCTTCTGACGAATTTTCTGGAAATTTCCTATACGTGGTACGCTATGTGGGTTTCCGAAATAGCGGCATTCATATACAGCTACATAAGCATAAGGCGAGAACTTAAAAAGAAAGCTGGATTTTAAAGATTTAAGGTAAAATAAAAGCACCCGATTTTTCGAGTGCTTTTTTCTTTGGTTGCGGAGGAAGGATTTGAACCAACGACCTTCGGGTTATGAGCCCGACGAGCTACCAGACTGCTCCACTCCGCGATATAGAATTTAAAGAATGGCGGAGGTTGAGGGATTCGAACCCCCGCGGGACTTTCATCCCCTGTCGGTTTTCAAGACCGATCCCTTCAGCCGGGCTTGGGTAAACCTCCGCAATAATGGTGGAGCTTAGCGGGATCGAACCGCTGACCTCCTGCGTGCAAAGCAGGCGCTCTCCCAGCTGAGCTAAAGCCCCATCAAATGGTCGGGAAGACAGGATTTGAACCTGCGACCCCCTGGTCCCAAACCAGGTGCACTACCAAGCTGTGCTACTTCCCGATATAAACTTTTTAATAAAACAAATGGCGCGCTAGACAGGAATCGAACCCACAACCTCTTGATCCGTAGTCAAGCACTCTATCCAATTGAGCTACTAGCGCATCATCACAGCGCTCAAACATAATACCACAATCATCCAAGCTTTTCAAGACTTTTTTTAATTTTTTCTTAAAAAGAATGGTGCCCAAGGCCGGAGTCGAACCGGCACGGATTTTAAGGTCCGCAGGATTTTAAGTCCTGTGCGTCTACCAATTTCGCCACTTGGGCAAGATATGGAGGTTCCAGCCGGACTCGAACCGACGATCGAAGAGTTGCAGTCTTCTGCCTTACCAACTTGGCTATGGAACCATATTTCCTCGCTGCTCAAATAGTATATAATATTTTGACAAACATTGCAACACTTTTTTTTATTTTTTATCAATCATTGTAAAAGCCCTCAAAAAGAGGGCTTTTATTATGATGCCTTTACTTTTGTCCAGTATTCACTAAATAATTCTTTAGTTTCCTGATCCTGATAATCAAACACTTCATCATTATCATTTATTCTAATAGAATAAGCACTTATACCTGAAAAATCTGTTTCTGAAGCTTCTTTTGCGGCATTGACATTAGATGTTAAATAACCTACTGCTAAAGTATTACTTAATGCATTTTCATCACTAATCATATAATTAATAAATTCATAAGCCAATTCAACATCTTCGCAATCCTTGCTGACAACAAAACCATCAAACCAGTAATTTGTTCCTTCTTTAGGCATATAAAATGCCATATCTTCATTTTCTGCCATGACTGCTGCAGCATCACCTGAATAAATGACTGCCATGGCTTTTGAACTATTTGTCATTGCATCAATAACATCATCAGTAGCATATGTAGGATCCATTGTATTTCTTTGATCAACAAGCCAATTATATGCATCCTCTATTTCACTTTCATCAGTAGTATTCATAGAGTACCCTAATGCTTTTAAAGCAACCATGAATGAGTCTCTTTCTGAATCATACATGTAAATATCACCTTTATATTTGGTGTTTCTTAGTATCTCCCATCCATCTTCTAAATCACTTTCATCAACTTTTGTTGTATCATATAAAATACCAACATTACCATAAAAATAAGGAACCCAATAATCATTATTTGGATCAAAGTCTTGATTTAAGATAGAACTATCCAAACTATCTGCATTAGTTATATATGACCAATCAATTGTTGTAATAAGGTCTTCTTTAATCAATCTTTGAATCATATATTCACTTGGCACCATAACATCATAAGAATTACCACCCAATAAC
>JAJQIH010000007.1 GCA_021199305.1 Ruminococcus sp. | reverse complement strand
TTTGGAGTTGTTTTTCTTCTTTTTCTGTCAACTATCTATTGTAACATAACATAAAGTGAAGCGTTTGACAAAAAAACAACCGCAGAAAAAAATTCTGCGGTGTGGAGCTGCTAACCGGATTTGAACCGGTGACCTCTTCCTTACCAAGGAAGTGCTCTACCTACTGAGCCATAGCAGCATTGCCTAAATAGTATACACTAATTTTTGGCGGTTGTCAAGCATTTTGAGGGGAGTTTTACATAGCAGAGAGATTATTTTTCTCCCGCCGCTGGCGGGAGAAAAATTTGGTGGTAGGAGTTGTCAAGCATTTTCAAGATAGTTTAAGACAGGTGGAGTGATTTTCCCTCCGCTTTAGGCGAAAAAAATACTGTTGAGATGTAAGGCATTTTTGTTAGAAATTTAAGATAGCCGAAAAGTAGCTTTCCCTCCGCTTTCGGATAAGAAAAATACAGTTGTGTTGTCTGGCACTTTGTGAGAAAGTTAAGATAGCATAAGAAGTAGCTCCACTCGCAGCTGAGGAAAAGCCGTAGCTTTTCCTCAAAGTGGCGGAAAAGAGCCTTGACTCTTTCACTTGAAAATCATCCCGATATATGTTATACTAATCACAACACAAAATTTCTCAACACAGGAGGGCAAAAATGAAGGAAAAGTATACAAAGGTCGCAAACGAATATTTTGCCGACGTGGTGCAGTATGTAATAATCCTGACAGTTATGTTTGTGCTGTGCGCAGTGCTTGCGTTTATAATCAACGGAATGAAGGTCTGGAATCTGCTGCTGGTCGCAATTTATCTTCTGCTGATGGCCGTAATGATAAAACCGTTTATAGCTTATTTCAAGTCCGACAAGGATTTGTCCTCTGAGCAGTTTGTAGCCGACGAGATAACGATTCTTAGCGTCCGCCGTGACAAGGCAGCTAACTTATATATCGGCGACGGCTTGAGCGGAAACGTAAAGTATATTCTTACTACCGACAAAGGCGAGTTTTTGCTTTCTGAAAAAAGAAGAAGGGGAAGCAAAAAGCTAAAGAGCGAGTCGATTCTCATAAAAGGCGCTTCCTTTAACGTGGTATATCTTAAAAGCTCAAGAATTTTAGTAGACGTTACTCCTACCACAGTTTTTGAAAGTCCCGACATAACCGAGAGGTACAATTCAATCTTCTATATGCTCTACAAGTATTTTAAGCCAGCAGAGTAATCAGAAAATACACAAAAAATAAACGGTACAGTTTTAATCAGCTGTACCGTTTTTGTATTTTAGCTTTTACAGCATGAATTTTAAAATCCGATAATCGAAGCGAAGTCCTTTGAAATCTGCTCCTCTAAGGCAGAAGCATCCTCACGCTTTTCAGCGATTGTTGTGTAGTAAGCCTTGATTTTTGGTTCAGTACCCGAAGGACGTAAAATTACCTTTGCGCCGTTTTCCAAAACGAATGACAAAACATTGCTCTTTGGAAGGGTAATATCGCTTGTCTGACCGCTTGCACAATCGAGAGATTTGCTTGTTTGGTAATCTGCGAATTTAACAACCTTAAAGCCAGAAATCTCAGCAGGTGGATTGTTTCTCAGCTCATCCATAATAGAAGCCATTTTCTCCATACCGCTTAGTCCTTCACAAACAAAGCTCTTTTGCGTGTGAACGAAATTGCCGTACTTAGCGTAGAGGTTATCTCTCGCTTCGATAAGAGAAATTCCCTTTGTCTTATAGAAAGCCGTCATCTCACAAACGAGCATTGAAGCAATAACAGCGTCCTTATCTCTTACATATGAGCCGCCGAGGTAGCCGTAGCTTTCCTCAAAGCCGAAGATAAATCTGTCCTCTTCGCCCTTTTCTTCAAGGAATCCTATCTGCTCGCCGATAAATTTAAAGCCTGTCAGAACTTCAATCATCTCAACTCCATATTCGTCGGCAATCTTCTGGATAATATCAGTAGTAACTATAGTCTTTATCGTTATAGGGTTCTTTGGCATTGTGCCAAGAGCGGTTCTTTCCTTACAGATGTATTCAAGTAAAAGTGCGCCGACCTCGTTTCCTGAGAAGAGAACAAATTCACCGTTCTTGTCAGGAACAGCAATTCCCATTCTGTCAGCATCAGGATCGCTTGCAAGCAGCAGGTCAGGCTTTTCCTTTTTGGAAAGCTCAATACCAAGCGCCAACGCTTCCTTGATTTCAGGATTCGGGAACGGACAGGTAGGGAAGTTTCCGTCAGGCTTTTCCTGCTCTGGCACTACCACAACGTCCTTTACGCCAATCATTCTGAGAATATCTCTGATTGGTCTGTTGCCAGTGCCGTTTAAAGGTGTGTAAACAACCTTCATTCCGCTGGTTGAAACACAATCTGTATGAATGCCGCAGGCTTTAACAGCGTTTAAATATCCATTGTATACATCGTCTGAAATGTATTCAATCATACCGCTCTTAATACCCTCGTCGAAATCCATCGTTTTTGTTCCGCTGAACATATCGACCTTTTCTATATTGCTTAAAACCCTGTCAGCAGCGTCAATTGTCATCTGACATCCGTCAGAGCCGTAAACCTTGTAGCCGTTATATTTAGCTGGGTTGTGCGAAGCGGTAACAACAATACCAGCGTCGCAGTTTAAAGCTCTTACAGCGTAAGAAAGCATTGGAGTCGGCATAAGCTCAGGATAGATGTAAACCTTTATTCCATTAGCCGCAAGACAAGCTGCTGCCACACGTGCAAAAACGTCGCTCTTTATTCTTGAGTCGTATGCAATTGCTACGCTAGGGGAAGTAAAGTCCTCATTACAATAGTCGGCTAACCCCTGGGTTGCCTGCCTTACAGTATATACGTTCATTCTGTTGGTTCCGGCGCCGATTATTCCTCTGAGTCCTGCTGTACCGAATTTTAAAGAAACCGCAAAACGCTCTGCAATTTCCTCCTCGTTGTCTTCAATACCTTTAAGCTCGTTTAAAATATCCGGGTCGTCGGTAGCCTTTTCGCACCAAAGATTATAAAGCTGTTCATTTGTCATAGTTATCACCTCAAAAGCTGTCAATTTATTCTGATTTTTTTGTAAATATCGTTGTACTGTCAAAAACAACATCTGACAGATGCCAGAAATTGTACGAACATATTATACCAATTATCAGGCAATCTTGCAAGTGCTTTGCCGCAATTTTCATATCGAATTTACATTTTTCCGATTTTGTACAAATTTATAGTCGCCAAAGCGTGCCTATTTGTCCCCACAGCTAATCCTTGTTTTTGCTTTTAAAAATAAGCGCCGCTAATAGCGCAAATATCATAGCTGCCGTAATTCCTGCTGCACCGCTTGTCAGAGCTCCTGTAAAAATTCCGATAAAGCCGTCGCTGTCAATAGCTTTTTTAACTCCGTCTGACAAGAGATACCCAAACCCCGTAAGCGGAACTGTCGCTCCGCCACCAGCAAAATCAACAAGCGGCTTGTATACACCAATTGCTCCTAAAAATACGCCGGCCACAACATAAGCTACTAAGATTCTTGCAGGCGTAAGACGAGTGTAATCAATTAAAATCTGCCCGATAGCGCAAAATGCGCCGCCTACCAAAAAAGCATAAATATATTCCATAATTTCAAACTCCTTTAGAATGTGAAATCCAGACTGCGTGAGCTACCGAAGGTATGCTCTCGCCCTGTTGATTTATCGTCGGCGACATTAGCGCTCCAGTTGCTACAAAAAGAATGTTATTAAGCCTGCCCGACTGAAGCTTCGGAAGAAAATAACCTGAAAGCATACTTGCTGCGCACCCGCAGCCTGAACCTCCTGCGTGAACATCCTGCGCTTCTCTGTCGTAAATCATAAGACCGCAGTCCTTGTGGTTAGGCCTTATGTTTATCCCTTCAAGGCTTGTAAGCTGATAGAGAATTTTACTGCCGACAAATCCTAAATCGCCAGTCACTATAAGGTCAAAATCTGAAGGCTTCATTTTTGTGTCGTTAAAAAACGACTTTATCGTATCGCAGGCGGCTGGCGCCATAGCTGCTCCCATATTGTTAGCGTCCGTTACGCCCAAATCAACTATATTTCCTATTGTCGCTCCACGGATGTAAGGCGCATTTCCTGCCGCTGACAATAATACCGCTCCCGCCGCCGTTGCCGTCCATTGCGCAGTAGGCGTTCGCTGGCAACCGTATTCAAGCGGAAATCTGTACTGCCGCTCGGCTGTACAAAAGTGGGACGAGGTAACTGCGAGCGCTAACCTTCCAACTCCGCCCGAAAGCAAAAGTGAAGATATGAGCAGTCCTTCCGCCATAGTCGAGCAGGCGCCATAAATCCCAAGAAACGGAATGTCAATATCTCTTGTCGAATAGCTTGTACCGACGCATTGATTTAACAGATCTCCGCCGAGAATATAGTCTATATCGCAAGGCTTCAGTCCTGCCTTCCGAAGCGTTATCATAATAGCCTGCTTTTGCATTTCGCTTTCTGCCTTTTCAAAGGAGTCTGTTGTAAAATACGGGTCGTCTGAAATTTTATCAAAGTATTTTCTTTTTGGACCCTCTCCCTCTTTTTTGCCGCCGACGCAGGCGTAAGAAATTGCGCTTGGCGGCTTGTCGTGAATATAGGTTTTTAAGCCTTGTCTTGACATCTTTTCATCTTCTCTCAAATGATTTTAAAAGTATTGTTTCCGGGTATTTTAAATCTATGCAAATAGTTTACCGCCCTGTCTTCTTTTGATGAGTTTTTTAAAACTTTAAAATTTCAATCGTCTTTTGCTTGAAAAACCGCTATGAATATAGTATAATTAAAACCAGTAAAATGGATATTGAAAACTACTATTACTTTTTGGGAGGAGTTTATGAAAACATACAAGCTTTCTGACATTTATACAGAGGATAAAATAAGCTTTCAGCAGGATAGATACGCACAGGCGGCAAAGAGCTTTGAGGAGATCTTTTCCTGCAAGAGCGAGAGGTTCTTTTCCGCCCCTGGAAGAACTGAAGTTGGCGGAAATCACACCGACCACAATTTAGGAAAGGTTCTGGCAGCTGGCGTTTCTCTTGACGTTATTGCCGCAACCTTAAAGACCGACGATAGCATTATCGAGGTCAAAAGCGCTGGCTTTGAAAAGGACGTTGTTGATATAACGAGCCTTGACCCCGTGAAAAGCGAAAAGAACAGCTCTGCTGCTCTTATAAGAGGCGTTTGCCGTGGCTTTGCCGACAGAGGTTATAAGATTGGTGGCTTTAAGGCGTACACTACTTCAAATGTTTTAAAAGGCTCTGGACTTTCCTCGTCGGCCGCTTTCGAGGTTCTGATTGGAACTATTCTTAGCTGCCTTTACAATGACGGTGAGGTGTCTGACGTTGAAATCGCACAGATTGCTCAATTTGCTGAGAACGAATTTTTCGGCAAGCCGTCAGGCTTAATGGATCAGATGGCTTCAAGCGTCGGCGGCTTTATTACTATTGATTTCAAGGACGTCAAAAATCCTGTTATAAATAAGCTCGACTTTGACTTCGCTTCAAGCGGACATTCTCTTTGTATTGTGGATACCAAGGGCAACCACGCTGATTTAACTCCGGAGTATGCAGCTATTCCTGTCGAAATGAAAAGCGTAGCGAAGCTATTTGGAAAGAGCGAGCTTCGAGGTATTTCACGCTCACAGCTTTTGGAAAGAGTATCTGAAATAAGAGAAAAATGCGGCGACAGAGCGCTTTTGCGTGCACTTCATTTTGTAGATGAAAACGATAGGGTTGACGCTGAAGCTAATGCTTTGATTAATGGAAATTTTGCTGAGTTTTTAAATGTTGTAAATCGTTCGGGCGATTCGTCATATAAATATCTTCAGAACATTTACGCTAACAAGTCGCCAGAAGAGCAGGGACTTAGCGTCGGACTGTATTTAGCTCAAAGCGTTTTGCAGGGAAGCGGCGCTGCAAGAGTTCATGGCGGCGGATTTGCTGGAACTATTCAGGCTTTCGTTCCTGATGAAAAGCTTTCAGGCTTTATTGATGTTATGGATAAAACCTTCGGTGATGGCTCCTGCCACGTTCTGACTGTAAGACCGCACGGCGGCGTAGAGGTGAACCTTTAAATGAAGCTTGTTATTTTAGACAGCGAAACAGTTTCCCAAAACGGCGACATTTCGCTTTCCCCGATAACCGATCTTTGCGAGAGTAAGGTTTACGGCTTTGTAGAAAACGAAAACGTAGCTTCGGCAATCGGCGATGCTGACGCTGTTATCTGCAACAAATGCCTTATCACGAGAGAGGTTTTTGAAAGCTGTAAGAACTTAAAGTACGTCGGACTTTTCGCAACAGGCTACAACAATGTTGATATAAAAGCCGCAAGCGAACACGGTGCAGTGGTTGCAAACGTCCCGTCTTATTCTACAAATTCTGTAGCCCAGCACACCTTCGCTCTTATTCTGGATTACTTCAATAAAACGTCTGATTATAAAAAGAGCGTAGAAAACGGCGACTGGATAAACTACAAGTATTTTTCCTACTTTTATATCCCGATTCACGAGCTTGCCGGTAAGACAATAGGCATTATAGGCTACGGCGATATTGGGAAAAAGGTTGCGCAAATTGCAGCTGCCTTTGATATGAATGTTTTAGCCTTTACCCGAACTCCTTCTAAGGTTACGCCTCCTGCAAGGGCGGTTGACCTCCCCGAGCTTTTGAGTCTTAGCGACGTTATTACGCTTCATTGTCCATTAAACGAGGGAACGAAGGAGATAATCAATGAAAAAACGCTTTCACTTTGCAAGAGTACGGCTCTGCTTGTCAACACCTCAAGAGGCGGAGTTATAAACGAAGCGGACCTTGCAAACGCTCTTAAGAATAAAACTATCGCTCATGCAGCTATTGACGTACTGACCTACGAGCCGATGAGAGAGGATTGTCCATACTTCGGACTTGAAAATGTAACAATGACCCCTCATATCGCATGGGCGCCGATTGAA
Source organism: Ruminococcus sp. (assembly GCA_021199305.1). Taxonomy (GTDB): domain Bacteria; phylum Bacillota; class Clostridia; order Oscillospirales; family Ruminococcaceae; genus UMGS1601. The sequence goes on along the minus strand of JAJQIH010000007.1, from coordinate 14,352 downwards.
ACAAGAATAAGGCTTATAAAAAAGGTTGCCGAAAACTTAAAGGCGTTTATCGACAACAAGCCTGTAAATAAAGTAAACGACTGATATTTGAAAGGAAGCTTAAAATGATAGCAATAGGAAACGATCACGCTGCGGTGGAGCTTAAAAACGAAATTGTAGAGTATCTCAAGGAAAAGGGAATAGAGTACAAGGATTTCGGCTGCGGCGAGGGCGAAAAATGTGATTATCCGAATGCCGCTGAGGTTGTATGTAAGGCGGTTGTAAACGGAGAAGCCGAAAAGGCAATTTTAATCTGCGGCACAGGCGTTGGAATTTCAATCGCCGCAAATAAGGTAAAGGGAATAAGAGCGGCTTGCTGTTCAGATTACTTTTCCGCCAAATATACACGACTTCATAACGACGCTAATGTTCTTTGCTTCGGCGCAAGAGTTGTCGGCGCAGGACTTGCCAAGGAGCTGGTTGACGTTTTCCTGAATACCGAATTTGAGGGCGGCCGCCACGCAAGAAGAGTTGATCTTATAAGACAAATGGAAGAAAATTTTTAAATATAAAACTAAATCGGGCAGGTGAGTAAAAACACACCAGCCCGATTTTTTTACCCCAGCATTACATCCAGAAGCATCATAACCGCAAATCCTGAAACGATTCCCATTGTCGCAAAATACGGCCTTGCCTTTTGATTTCTCTGGCATTCTGGAATAAGCTCGTGAACAGCAACCAAAATCATAGCTCCTGCCGCAAATGACAGAGCATAAGGCAAAATTCTTTCTACATATACAACCAGTATTGCGCCTAAGACTCCTGCTATCGGTTCAACAAGACCTGATGCTTGCCCGATAAGAAAGCTGCGTTTTCTTGAATATCCTTCTCTGCGAAGCGGAAATGAAACTGCCGCTCCTTCAGGAAAATTCTGCAAGCCAATTCCAAGCGCAATGCTTACCGCTCCCATAAAGCTTTCCGTGTCGTAGCTGCCGCTCCCAAGCGCTCCAAACGCCACACCTACAGCTAAGCCTTCCGGAATGTTGTGAAGAGTTATAGAAAGCACAAGCATAATCACTCTGTTAAGTCGCTCGTTCGGCTCGCCCTGTGTGGCGTCTGCCTTTTTTCTAGCAAATGTAACTACCTTATCCGAAATCCACATAAATACTGCGCCGAACAAAAAGCCTGAGGTTGCGACAAGATACGCCGGAACGGGGGAAACTTCCGCCGCTCGCTCTATTGCCGGCTGAAGAAGCGACCAGAAGCTTGCGGCAATCATAACACCCGATGCAAATCCCAGCATAAGATTCAAAAGCGTTTGATCAGGCGACTTAAAGAACACTACCGTCAGCGACCCCAGAGCCGTAACGAACCACGTCAGAAGCGTTGCAATAAGCGCCATAATTACAAGACTATTCATATTCTACCTCCTATATTCAGTATATAGGCAGGTTACAAATCGGGTGCTTGTTTTCTTACCAGATTCGACAAATAAAAAACTCCGCCAAGCTTTTTACACTTGCGGAGTTTGTATTAACTTATCGTTTATCTTGAAGCAAAGTAAGCGTAGATAAATTCAGCGTCTGATGTATCTGTTGTTCCGTCAGGGTAGTTGTAGGTTTCAAATACATAATCCTCGTATCCCTGAACCATTGCGAAATACTTCTTGAACTGGTATGTGTTTCCGACCTCGTATTCAATTTCTTCTCCTGTTTCAAGAGAATATGTGGTTGAAAGTCCGATGTATGTCGCTGTACCTTCTGCGTTTGGAATACCGCCGCCTGATATGTTGCTTACAGAAATCAGAACTGTTGGAAGCGAAAGACCATATTCAGCAACAGGGAAGTCGGAAGGAATGTTCATTTCGTATTCAAATACGCAAAGCTCACAGTCGCTCGGCAGCTCCAAATCATCAACAGTAAACTGGTAGTATTCAGAAGCGTACTTGTTGTTTGTATCTATGCAATCCTGAATGTAGTCAGGGTCCTCTGTAGTAGTTGTTACCTTTGTAATTCTGATCTGAACGTTGTGGTATGCCTGATCTACTGCTGAGTATAGTGCAACATTACACCACTCGCCAAGTGCGATAGGATTTTCTTCCGTGCTTGAAGAACCGTCAACAGCGTCAATATCACTGCCTGAAGCGTTTGCTTCTGTTTCTTCCTCGGTAGTTTCTTCTTCGGTTGTCTCTGCTTCTGTCGTTTCTTCCTCAGTTGTGTCCTCTTCGGTCTGAGCCTCAGTAGTAGTTGTAGTTGTAGCTGTCGTGCTGCTTAGCTTATCATCATCGTCGCTGCAAGAAGCAAGCATTGTAACTGACAACATAAGCGCAGCTAATAGCGCTATTGTCTTTTTGCTTTTCATAAAATCTTCCTCCTGTATTTTCTGGAAATATTAAGTCGGCAGCTACTGCCGAAATTAACATTAAAATGATACACCATTTCTTATCCCTTTTCAATTGACAAATCTGCCAAAATTTCGCAGGGGGGGGGGTACGCTGTTTTTGTGTAATACAGCTAAAAATATTCTCCGCCCGACATTAAAGAAATGGTTTGTGCTAAAAACTCTGATTCCGTTTAAGATTATATCATAGCACAAGCCGCTTTGTCAATTAAAATTTTTAACAAATAACCCTGACTTTTCTCTCAAGGTTTTGGCTATGTTGGCACATACCATTTTACTGGGCGATAAGTATTGTTAAAGCCACTTTGTCAAAACACAAAATATCCTGTCGAAACCCGTCAGCAAATATGACAAACTGCATTTTTTAGTTACAAAAATAAGACAAATTGTTGCTAAAAGTATACAGTTTTAGCAAAATTGTTGACTTTGAAAATTATAGTTGCTACAATATTTCTACTGATGATTTTAAATTGGCAAAGAATGCGTTGCCGTTTGGTGGCAACGAAAGAGTAAGGCTGGAGGTATTATGGATTATTCAAACGATCTATGTATGGGCTGTATGAACAAGTTAAACGAAGATAAAACCTGTTCCCATTGCAGCTACACAGCGGATTCACCGTATATAAAAATATATCTTCCGCCGAAAACGGTACTTGACGAAAGGTATCTTATCGGTAAGGTTTTATCGTACAACGGCGAGGGTGCTTCTTACATTGGCTACGATATGTTCAGGGAAGAAAAGGTAGTAGTAAGAGAGTATATGCCCGAAAGCCTTTGCACAAGAAGTGCTGAAGGAACTGGTGTTGTAGTTTCAGCGTCAAGAGTTGACAAGTATAAAACGTATATGGCGGAATTTGCAGAGCTTAACAAGGTTCTTTCCCGAATGAGGAATCTGTCAAACATCGTTCCTGCAACTGATATGTTCGCCGCAAATAATACAATGTATGCGGTACTGCCGTATATCGAAGGAATTTCACTCAAGAAGTTTTTAAATTCAGGCAACAAGCTTACATGGGCGCAGGTTAAAAAGCTTTTCCCACCGATGTTTACAACCCTTAGCCTTATTCATAACGGCGGCGTTATTCACGGAGGAATTTCCCCTGAAAATATCGTTGTTACAACAAACGGTGAGGTAAAGCTTGTCGGCTTTTCAATTTCAGCTACCAAGGTATTTAACGAGGATATAACAGCCGACTTGAATCCTGGTTATGCCGCTCCCGAACAGTATCAGGGTTCCGAGTGGCTCGGAACCTATACCGATGTTTTTGGAATCTGCGCTGTGCTTTATAAAATCCTTTCGGGAATCACACCGCCAAGCAGTATTCAAAGACAGGACGTAGACAGAATCGTTCCGTTGTGGCAGGTAAATCCTGACGTACCAAAGAACGTTTCAAACGTCATTATGCAGGGTTTATCCGTTGACCATAACGAAAGAATACAAACGATAACAGAGCTGGTAACAGGTCTTTTTGAACAGCCGGAATTAGTTCAGCACAAAAAGGGTTCAACTCAGCTTCACGCAAAGCAAACGGCACAAACGATTGACGAAACTGACGACGGGGAAGAAGACGAAGAGGGCGGAGTTAGCCTTGTAAAAACTGTTATAACGGCTGTAATTCTCGCAATTATTGTAGGTGTCGGACTGTATCTGTTAGCAAGTATGTTTACGCCTGCTACCGACAGCTCGTCATCAACTACAACTATCACCACAACAACCGAAGCGGCAACCGAACAAACGACAACTGAAAGCGACGATTCGTCAGAGGAAGATGAAACAACAACCACAACTGTCGACTACGGAACTGGCGCTGTAATGCCTAATCTTGTAGGCTACGATTACGAGAGCGTCATAAGCTCAATAGAAAGCGATTTTGAGATTGTTACAACTTATGTTACAAGCGATGAGTACGACGAGGGCGTTATCGTAAGTCAGAGCATTCCTGCCGACGTTGAATATAACCCGACTGGCGGCTTGACGCTTGAGCTTGAGATCAGTTCAGGAAGCGGTAAGACCGAGCTTCCGTCTTATACGGGCGTTGTTTCAAGCGACTATCTCGCAACTCTTTCAGATAACGGAATTTCATACAGCTATCAGTATGAGTATTCAGACACCGTTTCATATGGAGTAGTTTCAAGAGTCCTTTCTTCAGACGGCACAGAGCTTAACGAAGGCGATGAGATCAACACCGCCAACGGCGAGCAGGTAGTAGTTTATATCTCGCTTGGAACAGGCGAGTAAACACTCAAAAAAATACACAGCTTTCTGTAAATTTTCTTACGGAAAGCTGTTTGATTTGTAGAAAAAATGTAAAATCAGCGGATTTTAGGTTGACTTTTTCGATAAATATGGTACTATATATATGTATGATTTTGCTTTTTGGAGGATGATTGTATGGCTAAGACAATAGGAATTTTGACAAGCGGAGGAGACGCTCCGGGAATGAATGCCGCAGTAAGAGCTGTAACAAGAGCAGCACTTAACAAGGGCATGAATGTAATAGGAATTTTAAGAGGATATAACGGACTTATCAAGGGCGAAATTATGGAAATGAGCGCTCGTACCGTTTCCGGAATCATTCAGCGTGGCGGAACTATTCTTTATAGCGCAAGATGTCTTGAGTTCAAGACTGAGGAAGGCGTTATGAAGGCAGTAAGAAAAGCCAACGAGCTGGGACTTGACGGAATTGTTGTAATCGGTGGCGACGGCTCATTCAGAGGTGCTGCTGACCTTTCGGCTCACGGTATTCCTTGTATAGGTCTTCCTGGAACTATCGACAACGATATTGCTTGTACCGAGTATACAATCGGTTACGATACCGCAATGAACACAGCAATGGAAATGGTCGATAAGCTCAAGGATACAACCCAGTCGCACGACAGATGTTCAGTCGTTGAGGTTATGGGAAGAAACGCAGGCTACATAGCAGTTAACGTTGCAGTAGCAGTTGGCGCAGAAGCGGCAATTGTCGTTGAAAAGGGATTTGATATTGAAGAAATTATTCAAAACATTCTTGACAACCGTGCTGCTGGAAAATCTCATTCAGTTTTGATTGTAGCTGAGGGAATCGGTAATTCAGAGCAGATTGCCAGGGATATTGAAGCCAGAACTGGTATCGAGTCGAGAGCTACTATTTTAGGTCACGTTCAGAGAGGCGGTTCGCCGACATTGAGAGACAGAGTTGTAGCTACACAGATGGGTTACCACGCTGTAGAGCTTCTGGAAAAGGGAATCGGAAACAGGGTTGTAGGACTTAAGGATAATCACATTTACGATGTCGATATTCAGGAAGCTCTTTCGATGACAAAGCCGTTTGAAGACGACCTTTATCAGATTTTAAACGACACAGCGTACTAAAGGTAACAAGGCGAAAGCCTTTACAAAATACAAATATGAGCATTACAGAGTAGAATGCCAAGCGTTAAGTGATAAACAGACGGGGAGTTGCTGTTTAAACGAAAAGCTTAAAAAGCTTGCGGTTTGGTATTCGCATCCCGCTGAATGCATATCGAAGCTTTTCTTTTGCTCCAATATGCACAAGGCATATTTTAAGGAGGTTATAAAATGAAAAGCTTTTTGTATTTGTTCAAGGATTCAGCAGCCGAGCTTAAAAAGGTAAGCTCTTTAACAGTCACGGGAATTTTTATCGCTATTTCAATGTTGATTGAAACGTTCACGATTGAAATCCCTTACGCTAAGCTCAACTTCGCATTTTTAGCAATCGCCGTAATAGGAATGCTGTTCGGACCGACAGTTTCCTTTATTGCTGGCGGCTTGTGCGACGTTGTAGGCTTTATAGTTCACCCCGACGGCGGCTTTTTGCCAATTTATATTTTAATAGCAATGCTTCAGGGACTTATTTACGGCGTTTGCCTTTACAGGAAAAGTCCGTGGATGATGAAACGAGCTGAGAAAAAGGGCGCAAATATCGCAATTTATATCTGCGCTGTTATTGCAAGGCTTTTAGACGTTGCGATAATAAACCTGCTGCTCAATACTAAAGCAAATATGCACTACGGATTTATTCCCGAAACGGCTTTCTGGGAAGCTGTGGCAGCAAGGCTTATTAAAAATGTAGTCGAGCTTGCGGCTGACATTCCGCTTTTGTTTATTCTGCTTCCGTTTGCACTTGTGATGTATAAAAGAGCGTTCGCAAGCAGCGTTGGTTAAAAAGGAGAGGAAATTATTATGATTAGTGTTGGATTTATAGGCGCTGGAAATATGGGCTTTGCCATTATGAAGGGGATTTGCGACAGCGGACTTTGTAAGACTGACAATATCGAGCTTTACGCATTTGATTTAGACAGCGAGAAGCTTAAAAGGCTGGAGTCTTTTGGCGTTACCGCCTGTAAAAGTGCGGCTGAGCTTGCAAGTGTTTGCAAGTACGTATTTCTGAGTATAAAGCCTCAGCAATTAGACGAGGTTCTTGAAAGTATCAAGGACAGCGTCGATGAACAAAGCGTGTTGGTTTCTATCTGCGCTGGAATTTCAGGCGAATATATAAAGGAAAAGACAAAACCCTTTGCAAGCGTTGTGCTTGTAATGCCAAATACTCCGCTTTTGCTGGGCGAGGGAGCTACTGCCCTTTCTAAGGTCGAGCCGACAAGTGACAGCGAGTTTGACCTCGTTTGCAGAATATTTTCCTCCTGTGGAAAAATAGCGGTAATAGAAAGTGACAAGATGAAGGAAATAATTGCTATAAACGGTTCATCTCCTGCCTTTATTTATCTTTACGCAAAGGCATTTGTAGATTATGCTGTAAGCGTTGGAATTGACGGCGAGGTCGCAAAAACGCTCTTTTCGCAATCGCTTATCGGCTCTGCGAAAATGCTTACCGACAGCGGATATAGCATAGACGAGCTTATTACAATGGTATCCTCAAAGGGCGGAACTACAATAGCAGGTCTTGAAAAGCTTTACGAGGGAAATTTAGAGGAGACAGCAAAGAACGCCTGCAAGGCTTGTACAGAGAGAGCTTACGAGCTTTCAAAATAAGAATAAACCTTGTCCTCTTGCATATACTTTAAAAAGTAAAAATGCAGGAGGTAAGATTTATGCAGGAAATTTCAAGAATATCAACGGATGAAAAGAAGCGTTTTAAAACACTCAGACCGATAATGCTGCTTATTTTGCTGGGAGTTTTTATCGGAACGTTGGTGTACATATTTAATAGTAACGCTTTATCAGGAAGCTTAAACGAGCTTAATACCGATTATCTGAGCCTTAGAAGTAACTCCACCTATATGAGCGTTATGCTCTCGTCTTTATTTAATTCAACTTTAATGCTTGTTATTTTGTTTTTAGGCGGACTTTGCGCAGTTGCTTTTCCGGTGGTGCTGCTTGTCCCTGTATATAAAGGTATGGGACTTGGCTGTAGCGTGGCTCAGCTTTACGCTTCAATGGGGCAAAAGGGGTTTATATATGCGCTTGTTTTAATATTGCCATCAGCAGTTATAAGCTGCTATGCTTTGATGATTGGAACAAGGGAAGCTTACCGAATGAGCGCTCAATGCTTTGGCGCAATTTTCAAAAGCAAGATTTACACCGTTTCAGAAAACGCCAGGCTTTACCTTGTAAAATTTTTAATTCTCGAAGCAATATTGTCCATTTCGGCAACTATTGACAGCATTTGCAGTTTGGTTTATAATATATACACTTAATTTTTCTCTGCAAGAAGCAGGGAATTGGTTGTTTTTAATTTTAAAAGGGAAGTGTTGAAATGGGATTATTCGGCGGAGGATATGAAAACGCTGGACCTGGAGTTCCAAAAAATCCAGAGGAAAAAACTGTAGTAGCAAGATTTTTTGAAATTTATTTCAGAAGATTCTGGAAGCTTCTGACAATGAATATTCTGTATTTTCTGTTTTTTATACCGTTCTTTGCGATTCTTTCGGTAGCGGCGTCAGACAGCATTCAGTCAAATCTTAAGGTAGTATGCATAGTAGCGCTTTTGCTTGTCGCTATTCTGACATTCGGGCCTGCAACGAGCGGCTTTGTAAAGGTAGTTCGTAACTTTTCGCAGGAGCGAAACGCATTTTTGTGGAGCGATTTTGCAAAAGCTTTCAGGCAAAACTACTTTCAGTCTGTAATAATGGGAGCGGTAGATATTGTTTTCACCGTTGGTTTTGTGGTAGCGATTGTATGCTATAATGCGTGGGCGGCTGAAAGCAGCATTATATACATACCTTTTATAATAACGCTAAGCTGTATGCTTATGTTTATAATGATGCACTTCTTTATATATCTGCTTATCGTGTCCACAAATCTATCTCTTAAAAATATTCTGAAGAATTCGTTTTTACTGGTAGGAGCAAGCCTTAAAAAGTGCCTTATAACGCTTGTTATTACAGTGCTTATAGTTTTGCTGTTTGCGTTCTTGTACCCCTATTCGTTCTTCATACTTCCGTTCTGGCCGCTTAGCTTTATATGCTTTTTAATTTGCTTTAACAGCTTCCCTGTAATTCGTAAATATGTAATAGACCCATATTACGAAAAGAGGGGAGAAACAAGCCCTGAAAACAGACTTGCTGAGGAAACTGAGAAGGAAGCTGTTTTTGAGGACAAGGGCGGTCAGGAAGCACCAATCAAAGCTCCAAAGAGTAAAAGCAGAGTAATTAAATAATAACTTAAAGCGAGAGCGGATTTCCGCTCTCGCTTTTTTGTGTACAAACTCGCTACTTTTCAATTTTTCCCTGCGACAACGCTTTAAGGTATGCATCAATAAAACCGTCTAAGTCGCCGTCCATAACAGCGTCAACATTGCCTTGCTCAAAGCCTGTTCTGTGGTCCTTTACAAGCGTATAAGGCATAAAAACATAGCTTCTTATCTGTGCACCCCAGGCTATTTCCTTGTGAACGCCCTTTATGTCCTCAATCTTTTCAAGGTGTTCTCTTTCCTTTATCTCAATAAGCTTCGCCTTGAGCATTTTCATAGCGTAGTCCTTGTTCTGGTGCTGTGAACGCTGAGTCTGGCAAGCGCAGACGATTCCCGTCGGCTTGTGGGTAATTCTTACTGCTGAATCGGTTTTGTTGATGTGCTGTCCGCCGGCTCCGCTCGCCCGGTAGGTTGCAACCTCAATATCGTCAGGACGAATGTTAACCTCTATTGTGTCGTCAATTTCTGGCATAACGTCAACCGCAGCAAATGAAGTGTGCCTTGAACCTGAGCTGTCAAAAGGGGAGATCCTGACAAGTCGATGAATGCCAGCTTCGCTCTTTAAATATCCGTAGCAGTTTTCTCCCTCAATCATTATAGTAGCGCTTTTTATTCCTGCGTCGTTTCCGTCGAGAACATCAAGCGTTGTAATCTTGTAGCCGTGCGCCTCCGCCCAATGATTGTACATTCTCAGAAGCATTTCTGTCCAGTCCTGAGCTTCTGTGCCTCCTGCTCCTGCGTGAAATGACAAAATAGCGTTTTGCTTGTCGTACTCGCCTGTCAGTAAAGTTGAGAGCGTAACCTCGTCAAGCTCTTTTACAAGGCTTGCCATCTCTGCTTTTGCTTCTTTAGCAGTCTCCTCGTCGTCCATTTCCTCAGCTAAATCCAGAAGTGCTTCTATATCGTTGTACTCAGCCATAAGGTGCTCGTATTTTTTTATTTTGCCCTCAAGTGAGCTTATCTGCTTCAGTACCTTTTGTGAATTTACAGAATCGCTCCAGAACTCAGCGTCGTTAGTTTGCTGCTGAAGCTCAGCTACATCAACCTTAGCATTTTCAACATCTAAGACGCTGTAAAGCTCTTCAATTTTCGGCTTGTAGCCTTTAAGCTCAGTTTTAAGCTCGTTAATTATTATCATAAAATGTATTTCCTCCAAATTTTTGCAAACAATCAGAATAGAGTGATTCAAAGTTGTTTGCCACTACTTATTATATACTATTATAAAAGGTTTGTAAAGAACCGCGCAGATTTATTTGAAAAACTTACCTGAAAACCCTTGACAAAAAAAGGCGGTTGTGGTAAACTAATATAGCTGTTTGAGTGGTGTATAGATATTGGGATATAGCCAAGCGGTAAGGCAGCGGACTTTGACTCCGTCATTCCGATGGTTCGAATCCATCTATCCCAACCAAACGACGCTGAACAATCGGCGTTGTATAATGGGGTATCGCCAAGTGGTAAGGCCCCGGATTCTGATTCCGGTATTCCGTAGGTTCGAATCCTACTACCCCAGCCAAAGTAAAAGAAAACCTCGAATTTTCGGGGTTTTCTTTTTTGCTTGTATGAAATTTGTATGATTTTTTTAAATTCAATCGCAAAGTTTCCTCCAGCACATAATTACGCATTACGAATTACGAATTACGCATCACATCCCCCCCTCTCCAAACATTACATTTTTCTTGCCAAAAATTACACTTTTGTTCAAATTGCACAAAAAATGATAGGAAATTTTGTGTATTTTTCAAATTGACGTTGGCTAAGCAAGGGTGGTACAATATATAAGGAAAACTAGTGGATTGCCAAAGAGGTCAGCAGACGCTTCTTTGGTGGATTTCAAGTTCTGCGTCAACTATTTTTTAGGAGGTTTTAAAAAATGAAGTTGAAAAGAATTCTTAGCGGCGTTTTAGCAACAGCAGTTGCTATTTCAAGCGTTGCAATTTCAGCTTTTACGACGACAGTCGCAGCTGAAGAAACAGCTTCCTGGACTTCCGGCGATACAACCGTTACACTTTATGACGACGGTTCGTTGGTTGTTTCCGGTACTGGTGCTATGGCGGATTACAGCTCGTCAACAAGCACCAGAGCGCCTTGGCTTGCTAGCTCTACTTATTATTTAGCAATTACTAGCGTTACTATTTCTGAGGGCGTAACAAGCGTTGGTAATTACGCATTCTTCTCCAGCACTACCTATAGAGCAACTAATTTGGCAAGTATTTCTTTGCCATCAACACTGACATCTATAGGAAATTATGCATTTGCATATGCTAGCGAACCGACCCTTACTATCCCAAGCTCTGTAACTACTATTGGAAATTATGCATTTGAGTATAACAAGGAAATTACGAGCGTTGTTATTCCGGATTCTGTAACATCTGTTGGTACTTATCTCTTTTATAATTGTACCTCTCTTACTGATGTTACATTCGGAAAAGGTCTTACAAGCTTAGGTGACTATATGTTCAATGCTTGCTCATCACTTGAAAGCATTACAGTTCCTGATTACATCACTACTTTGGGTACTGGTGTATTTATGAACTGCACATCACTTAAGAGTGTAGTTATTCCTTCAAGCATTACATCTTGGAGCAATTACTTGTTGCGTGGATGTACAGCTCTTGAGAGTGTAACAATTCCTGAAACTGTTACAACATTGGGTAATTACGTATTTTATGGTTGTACAGCACTTACTAGCTTAACAGTTCCGGAGGGCGTTACAACAATAGGCAATTATTTTGTACGTGGATGTACAGCTCTTGAGAGCGTAACACTTCCTGAAACTCTTACATCTCTGGGAACATATGCATTCTACGGCGACACAGCTCTTACATATGTAAATATTCCTTCAGGCGTTACAGCATTAAGCAATTATACTTTCTATAATTGTACAAACGAAGATCTGATAATTGATCTCGAAATGACGACTGCACCAACTCTTGGCACTAATTTATTTACAAATGTTGTTGGTACAATCTATGTATATTCTCAGGAAACATATGATGCAGTCTCTGCAAATTCCACAGTAACAGGCGCAACAGTAGTTTATGTTGCAACAACTGCTGATACATCTGCATTGGTTGCTGCTATTAAAACAGCATCATCTACAGATACATCAAGCTGCACAAGCGGTACTGCTTCTGCATTGACATCAGCTGTAGAAGCTGCAAAGACAGTTTTGGCAACAGCAAGCTCGACACAGGACGACGTTGACGCAGCAGCTGCAGCTATCACAGCAGCAATCGCAGCACTCGCTGACGGAACTGACCTTACAGCAGCTTTAGCTACAGCAGAAGCTATTGACACAACATATTGCACAAGCGACAGCGCTTCAGCACTTACAACTGCTATTGATAATGCAAATGCAGCTGCAGAAAGCTCAACAGCAACACAGGACGACGTTGATGCAGCAACAGCAGCAGTAAACACAGCAATTGCTGGACTTTCGGGCGTTATTTATGTTGATTCTGAGGAACTCCGTGACACAGTTGCAGCTGCAGCAACAGACGCAACAGTAGTTTACGTTGCATCCTTTGGATCTGACTCAGAGGCTGATATTTCCTCATTGACAGCGTCCACTTCAAGTAGCACAAATCAGTTTAAAATAATCGAGAACTGGACTGCTCCGGGTACTACAATTTCAGAGCTTGCTGGAGCAACAGAATTTTCAATTACATTTACAATTACTGGTGTTACTACCACAACTAAGGCGGCGTACATTGCATTTAGTGACGGTGACTATAATTTGACAAGTTGGGCTCCTGGCGAAACTACTCCTGCAACTTTAATTCCAGAGGACGGAACATATACAGTTACTTATTCAGGTGACGCATTGCCTGGTACTTTCACATTTTTAGGTATTGACCTTAAGGAATACGACGGATCATCATACAACACTGGAGATTATGTTACTAGCATGTCGTTAGTTTCAATCACAATCCCTGTAGCTGCAGATGTAGATGTTACAGCGGTTAAGGCTTCTATCGTTGAAGCTGACGGCTACGACACAACAAACTATACTGCTACAAGCGCAGCAGCATTAACTGAAGCTCTCGATTCTGCAATTGCAGTTGTTGGAAATTCAGAATCAACTCAGACAGAAGTTGATGCAGCAGTAGCGGCAATCACAGCAGCAATCAACGGACTTGTTGACATTTCGGACCTTGCTGGAACAGTAGAAACAGCAAATGAAATTGACACATCTCTCTACACACCTTCAACAGTTGCTAACTTAACAACAGCTCTTGATTCTGCAAATGCAGTTCTTGCTAACGCAGATGCAACACAGGCTGAGGTTGATGCAGCGGTAGACGCTCTGACAGCAGCTATTGACGCTCTTGTAGAACTCGCTGATACATCTGACCTTGTTGGAACAATCGAAACAGCTGAAGAGGTTGATACAACTCTCTACACTCCATCAAGTGTAGCTGCTCTGGAAGCTGCAATCGAAGATGCAAATACAGTTTTAGCAAACTTAGAAGCTACACAGGACGAAGTTAACGCAGCAGTAGACGCTCTGACAGCAGCTATTGATGCTCTTGTTGAACTCGCTGATACATCTGACCTTGTTGGAACAATCGAAACAGCAGAAGAAGTTGACACTTCTCTCTACACAGATGATAGCGTAGCAGCTTTGGCAACAGCTATCGAAGATGCAAAGACTGTTCTTGCTAATGCAGATGCAACACAGGACGAAGTTAATGCAGCAGTAGACGCTCTTATGGAAGCAATGGAGAATCTCGCAGAAAAATACTCAATTTCAGGTACGGTTTATGTTTCAGATTCCGACACAGAAACTGCAATGCTTATAGTTGTAACAGACGAAAGCCAGGAAGTAGTAACTTCGATTGATACTGAAAGTATGTGTGAGTATGAAATCGAAGGCCTTGAAGCTGGTACATACACAATCACAATCAGCGGCGGCAAGTACGCTCCAAGAAGCTACGAAATTGAAGTTGCAGGAAATCTGACTCAGGATGTTTACTTAAATCCTTATGGTGACATCAATGGTGACGGTGAGGTTACAACAGCCGATGTCGGACTTGCAAATTCACACGCTAAGGGCGTTACAACTCTTGAAGATTACGAGTTTGTATGCGCTGATGTAAATCTTGACGGCAAGGTTTCAACAGCTGACGTTGGTAAGATTAACTCACACTCAAAGGGCGTAGTAGCACTTTGGTAATAACTTAGCATAAAGCTCAATACTCAAAAGCAGCAGGCACCACACCTGCTGCTTTTTATTTTATTCCACCCCAAAAACTTTTCCCCAAACCCCAAAAAATTTCGCAAAATGTTATGTTACAATAGATAGTTGACAGAAAAA
>JAJQIH010000016.1 GCA_021199305.1 Ruminococcus sp. | reverse complement strand
ATAATAATCAATAGAGGGTAAGTAAGAACAAAAGAGTTTTGTTTCCCCTCCACGCCTGCGGCGTGGGGAGAAACATCAGGACTTAAAATTTTGTCGAAATATGGGGGTTGCCTTCTGCCAGATACCTTTTGTGCCGAACATCAAATCAAAGAATAATACCCTCCGCCAACCGCGGAGGGTATTAAATAGATTTCTCATAAAGCTTAATGTCTGCTTTTTGTGCAGCGGGAACATCACCTAAAAATCCTTGCTAAGAAGAAAATCTGCAATGTGCATAGTTCTGACACCCTCGTAATTGCCGTCGGCGAACGGGTCGGTTCTGAGCACATACTTCGGATAATTATCGTCAATCTGCAAAAGCCGTTTGTATTCTCTGCTTCTGGTTTTTTCCAAGCTGATTTCTTGCGTAACCTGAATATAAAGCCTTTCGTTTTGTCGCTCGGCTACAAAATCAATCTCGCAGTTTCCGAGCTTGCCAATATATACAGTATAACCTCTGCGGCAAAGCTCCAGATACACTATATTTTCAAGGCTTGCAGCTACGTCGTTTTCTGAATATCCTAAAACGCTGTATTTAAGAGAAACGTCTGCAAGGTAAAATTTCTCCTGAGTTTTCAATATTTCCTTACCCTGTAAATCGTAGCGGGAACAACGGTGCAGCAGGTATGCTTTTTCCAGCTTTTCCAGGTAGCTGTAAACCGTTTCGCTGTCAAGCTTCCTGTTCTCAGATTTTAAGTAGTCGGAAATTGATTTTGCCGAAAAGGTGTTTCCGAGATTATTAAAGGTGTATTTTACAATTCGTTCAAGCTGGTCGATTTTACGAACCTGATTTCGTTTTACAATATCTGAGAAAATTGTGGAATTATAAATATCACGAACAATAGTGTATACCTCATCCGGCGAATAGCTTTGCAGATGCGTTGCGGGAAAACCTCCGAGACGAACGTAGTTTGCAAACTCTGATTTTGTATCGCCGACGGTGCCATAATGTGATCTGAAGTCAAGATACTCCTCGAAAGACAGCGTGTAAACTCTGAACGACACATAGCGACCAGTCAGATAGGTTGAAATTTCTGACGACATCATCCGTGAATTAGAGCCTGTCACATAAATGTCAACGTCATAGTCGGACGCTAAAGAGTTTACCACCTTTTCCCAGCCTGAAATCTCCTGAACCTCATCAAGGAAAAAATACGTTTTACCGTTTTTTGATATCCGGCTTTTCAGCATTTCAAACATTCCGCTTGCTGTCATACTGTCGTATTCCATAGAGTCAAAACGACAGGACACAATCTGCTCTTTTGAAACTCCTCTTTCGATTTGAAGCTTTTCGATAATCATTTTTAATATTGTGGATTTTCCACTTCGGCGAACGCCAGTAATAATTTTGACAAACGGCGTGTCGGTGTACGCCATAATTTTATTAACATATAAAGGTCTGTAAATCATAATAAACACCCCCGATACCATATAGTATACCGCAAAGCTTTGAAAAAATCAATACTTTTCCGAATATAACCCGAAAAACTTTTGGAATATCCACACTTTTCCGATTATAATCCGAAAAACTTTTGTCGAATAATGGGGAAAGAGCAGTTTCCCCTCCACGCCTGCGGCGTGGGGGAGAAACATCAGGACTTAAAATTTTGTCGAAATATGTGGGTTGATTTCGCTTTCGCTGCAAAGCTGGTGTTCGCTGGATTTTGTCGAAATATGGGGGTTGCCCCTCAAAAAAATCAAGCGAATATTTCCCACAAATCAGGCAATAATAATTTTGGGCAAAGTTCAGAATGAGCTTGTAATTTAAGCTCTCCTGCCTGGGGAGAATCTGACCGCACCAAACAAAAGCTCAAGAAGAGTCAGGCACCAATCCATTCCGCCCCGCTGTGGGCGGGGTGGAATGACAGCAAAACAAAATAAAAAGCACAAAGGAGAATTTAAAATGACAATCACAGACATTAAAGTAAGAAAGTTAATTCCAAACGGACGGCTTAAAGGCGTTATAAGCGTTACCTTCGACGGAGCATTCGCAGTCCACGACATTAAGGTCGTTCAAGGCGACAACCGCCTTTTCGTCGCAATGCCAAGCAGACGGGACACAAGCGGAGTGTTTCGGGATATAGTTCACCCTATATCAAGCGAGGTGCGTGAGGAGATTGAAAATAAAATTCTGAAGGCTTACAGGGAAGAGCTTGAAAAGACAGACAGCTAAAACAATCCCCCTCAACCGACAAGCTCGGCGAGGGGGTGTTTTTCATTTGCTACATTTGCTGTAAATAGGCTTTGGCGCGGCTTGCAATCAGCTTATCGTTATCGTAAGCCAAAATGCTTGACGCAAGATTTATTTCAACCCAGCGAACGTCGGCTATTTCCTCCTCCTGAGGAACATAGTCGGTATTTTTAGCCTTTGCGATAAAATAAACTACAAGCTTTACCGTATCCTTTTTCGGGCAGTAGGTTGTGGTTTCACGAAAGGTCGGGTCGATAATAGCGTCAATCCCGGTTTCCTCTAAAACCTCACGATGAGCTGTTTCGATTTCCGTTTCGTTGCCCTCAACATGACCCTTTGGAAACGACCAATGGCCGCTGTTTATGTGGCGAATCAAAAGTATCTCGGTGTTGCCATGGTACTTTCTATAGACAATAGCGCCGCAGGATTTTTCGTTTTCCATAGCGTTTTCCTTTCTGAAAGATATACTGTATTAAGTATAGCATATTTTTTTCGTTTTGTCTTTAGTTTTCGGGCAATTTTTTTAAAGTATCTGAAAATAAAAAAATGGGCCTGCCTATCTAGCAGACCCATAAATTTTTTCTTAGCCTTCAATGATTTTAACAATATCGCCGACAGTTTTTACGTTTTCAACCTCTTCGTCAGAAATCTTAACATCGAATTCTTCCTCAAGTGTCATAACCATATCAACTATGTCGAGTGAATCAGCGCCAAGGTCGTCAACTATTGAAGCTTCCATAGTTACCTTGTCCTCGTCAACATCAAGCTGATCAATGATAATTTCCTTAACCTTATCAAAAGTCATTTCTAGTTTGCCCTCCTATCACTGAAATTTGAATTGTGAAAACGGCGAATAGACTTACTCGTCGAACTCCCCGATTTTCCTAAACTTATTATAGCGTTCATTTAGCAATTCGTCAATACTTTTTTGCAATTTTCTTTCTAAAGCTCCTTCGAGGTACTTAGAAATGTTTTCGGCAGTTTCTTCGGCTGAATTGTGCGCTCCGCCGTCAGGCTCAGGAATTATATACTCGCAAACCTGAAGTGAAACCAGATCCTCTGCGGTTATTTTCATTATATCGCAGGCTTCACGCTCACGGGAAGCGTCCTTCCACAAAATAGAAGCAAAGCCACGAGGGGAAATAACGCTGTAAATTGCGTTTTCAAGCATTGCCAGCTCATCGCAGACGCCGAGCGCCAACGCTCCGCCGCTTCCGCCTTCGCCTAAAACGATTGATATAACAGGAGTTTTCAATGTCATAAACTCCATAATGCTTCTTGAAATTGCTTCGCCCTGGCCACGTTCCTCGGCTTCAATTCCGCAAAATGCACCAGGAGTGTCGATAAGACAGATTACAGGTCTGTGGAACTTTTCCGCCTGATGGGCAAGCCTTAAAGCCTTTCTGTAGCCCTCCGGGTGTGGCATCGCAAAGTTCGACGCTTTATTTTCGTTTAAATTTCTGCCCTTGACCTGAGCTAAAACGGTAACGGGAGTTCCTTTGAAGTAGCATATTCCGCCGATTATAGCTCCGTCGTCGCCGTAATGGCGGTCGCCGTGAAGTTCAAAAAAGTCGTCGAATATAAGCGGGATATAATCCCTTACCGTCGGGCGATATTTATTTCTTATGAGATCAAGTCTCTGACTTGCGCTTAGCTCACTCATCTTCCTTTACACCTCCGTGAAGCTTTATGAGGTGGGCGATAGTTCGTCTGATCTTTCGCCTTTCAACAATCATATCCACAAAGCCCTTTTCCATTAAAAACTCAGCAGATTGAAAGTCCTCAGGAAGCCTTTGCTTTATAGTTCCTTCAATTACTCGCCTTCCGGCAAAGCCTATCAGAACCTTCGGTTCAGCGATTATAATATCACCGAGCGATGCAAACGAAGCGGTAACGCCGCCGGTTGTCGGGTCGGTCATAACGGTTATATACAAGCCACCCGCTTCGTTGTGGCGAGCGACTGCGCCGTTGGTTTTTGCCATTTGCATAAGAGAAACGATTCCCTCCTGCATTCTGGCGCCGCCTGATGCCGTAAAGACTATAATCGGTAATTTCTCTTTTGTTGCAAACTCAAACGCACGAGTAAGCTTTTCGCCGACGACGCTTCCCATAGAAGCCATCATATACCTTGAGTCCATAATAGCGATAACAACTCTGAGTCCTCTGATTTTAGCCTCTCCCGTAATGATAGCGTCTTTAAGCTTTGTCTTTTCACGAAGAGCCTGTTGCTTTTCCTCGTAATCAGGGAAATCTATCGGGTTTTTTGAAATCATATTTTTGTCAAACTCAATAAAGCTGCCCTTGTCGACGGTAAGGTCAAGCCGCTCTTTTGCGGAAATTCTCGAATGATACCCACAGCTCGGGCAAACCTTGGCGTTAGCGACAAAATCGTCCATAAACGATACGCTTCGACATCTCGGACATTTAAACATCAGGTCTGACGGTATATCCTTTTTATTCGGCTTTTGCGGCGACTTGTCGTCGTCGTTAAAACGTGTCTTTACAACTGAAAATAAATCTTCAAGCAAAATCTTATCCCCCTTATCCGTTTATTCAAACAGTAAGTCGGTAGCCTAAAAAGCTACTTTAAAATATCGGTTCTTCCCAAAAAGCCGTTGTCGTAATCTCCTCGTAAAAATTCCTCACGGCGGATAAGCCGCAGATGAAAATCAATGTTGGTAGACACTCCGTCAACGATAAATTCAGAAAGCGCCCAGCGCATTTTCGCAATAGCCGTTTCACGGTCAGAAGCGTGAACGATAAGCTTTGCAATCATCGAATCGTAGTAGGGCGTAATTTCAAACCCCTGATAGCAAGCGCTGTCTATTCTTATTCCAGGACCGCCTGGAACGTAAAGCGATTTGATAACTCCGGGAGATGGAAGAAAATTCATCTCAGGGTTTTCAGCGTTAATTCTGCACTCTATAGCGTGGCCTTGAATCTTTATGTCCTCCTGTTTGATTGAAAGCGGCTCGCCGCCAGCAATCAGAAGCTGCTGCTTTACAAGGTCAACGCCTGTAACCTCCTCGGTAATCGGGTGTTCAACCTGAATACGGGTGTTCATTTCCATAAAGTAGTAGTTTAAGTGCTTGTCAACCAGAAACTCTATAGTTCCTGCGTTTCTGTATCCGCAAACTTTAGCTGCGGCTACTGCCGATTCGCCCATTTTACGGCGAAGCTCATCGGTCATAACAGGAGAAGGAGTTTCCTCAAGAACCTTTTGGTTTCGTCGCTGCATAGAGCAGTCACGCTCGCCAAGATATATTACATTTCCAAAATTGTCAGCAAGAATCTGAATTTCTATATGCTTTGGATTTTCGATAAACTTTTCTATGTAGACCTCGTCGTTTCCAAAGCAGGCTAACGCTTCCTGCTTCGCAGCAGTCATTTGCGCTTCAAGCTCGTCCTCGCTTCTTACCTGTCTTATACCTCTGCCGCCGCCGCCAGCGGATGCCTTAACAAGCACAGGATAGCCGATCTCTTTAGCTAAAGCCTTTGCTTCGCCGAGCGTTTTGATAGCTCCCTCCGAACCTAAAATAACAGGAACTCCAGCTTTTTTCATGGTTTCCTTAGCGGTAGCCTTGTCGCCGAGCATTTCAATAGACTCAGGCAGCGGGCCGATAAATGTAATTCCGCATTTCTGACAGGTTCTCGCAAAGTGAGCGTTTTCAGACAAAAAGCCAAAGCCAGGATGAATAGCGTCTGCTCCTGTAAGCTCACAAGCAGCTATAATCTCACGCATATTCAGATAGCTGTCCTTGCTCTTTGGCGGGCCTATACATACAGCTTCATCAGCAATTTTAGCGTGAAGTGCGTGCTGGTCGGCTGTTGAATATACAGCTACAGTTTTTATTCCAAGCTCTCGGCAGGCACGGATTATTCTTACTGCAATCTCGCCCCTGTTTGCAATCAATACTTTTTTAAGCACTTAAATTGCCCCTTTCGGTTAGTTACTTAATGGCGAAGGTAATTTCGCAGGAAACTGCTTTTTTGCCGTTGACAGTAGCGATTCCCTTTCCAACGCCTAAAGGCCCTCTCACCTTGATGATTTCAACCTCAAGAGTAAGAGTGTCGCCCGGTACTACCTGCTGACGGAACTTACAGTTGTTGATTCCGCCGAAAAGTCCGAGCTTACCCTTGTTTTCAGGCAAGGACAGCAAAGCTACTGCTCCTGCCTGCGCAAGCATTTCAACCATTAAAACGCCTGGGGTTACAGGGTACTGTGGAAAATGCCCTTTAAACCAGAAGTCGTCCTCTTTTATGTATTTTGTCGCAACGACCCTTTTTCCGACCTCAAGCTCGTTTACCTCGTCGATCAGCAAAAATGGATCTCTGTGTGGAATTATTTCCTTAATCTGTTCCTTATCAAGTAGTACAGCCATTTTGTCCTCCGTTATTCGATTATCATAATCGGCTGATCGTATTCAATCGGGTCGCCGTTTTTAACCAGTATTTCCTTGACAACTCCGTCAAAGTCGCTTGTAACCTCGCTCATAACCTTCATGGATTCAACAATGAAGATGACGTCGCCCTTGGCTACCGTCTTTCCAACCGTTACAAACGGAGAATCGTCAGGCGATGGCGCAGAGTAAAATGTTCCGACAATCGGCGCCTTTACAACATTTCCTGAAGGTGTTGCAGGTGGAGTCTGTGCTGCTGGTGCAGCAGGCATAGCCTGTGCAGGCGCTCCCTGTGGCGCTCCCATTGGCGGCATTCCCTGTGGAGGTGGTCCCATCGGAGGCATACCCTCTGGTGGCATTGCGTGATGCGGTGGCGGAGGGCAAGCGCGTCCTCTTACCGTAATGATCTTTTCGCCGTCGCCGAGAGTAATTTCCTCAAGCTTGTTTTCGGCTACTATTTCAGCCAGCTCCTTGATGTCGTCAAGTTCAAAATCAAATAAGTTCTTACCCATAATAATCGCTCCTTTTTGCGTGAAGGGTTGTCTATTCTTCGTACTTCTTTATACAAATGGTAGCGTTGTGTCCTCCAAAGCCTAGAGAATTTGAAAGCGCTCCCTTGATTGGCTTTTCAATATTTCCCTCTGTGGCGTAATTCAAGTCACATTCAGGGTCAGGCGTTTTGTAGCCGATAGTGCGGTGAATCAGTCCGTCACGAACCGAAAGCGCAGTAACGATAGCTTCAACTCCGCCGGCAGCTCCGAGCAGATGTCCTATCATCGACTTTGTAGAGTTTACAACAGTGTTCTTTGCTTCGTCGCCGAGAGCAAGCTTGATAGCTGTCGTTTCGTACTTGTCGTTAAGACCTGTTGAAGTTCCGTGTGAGTTAATGTAATCTATATCGCAAGCTTCAAGTCCAGCTTCCTTGTAGCTGTCAACCATAGCTCTTGCTGCTGCTTCGCCAGTAGGGGAAGGACTTGTCATATGATAAGCGTCACAGGAAGCTCCGTAGCCTGCAAGCTCAGCGTAAATCTTAGCGCCTCTTGCCTTAGCGTGTTCAAGCTCCTCCAGAACCAGGATTCCACAGCCTTCGCCGAGAACAAAGCCCTGACGGTTTAAGTCAAACGGCGTTGAAGCTTCTTCAGGTTTTTCAGCCTTTGAAAGCGCCTTCATATTGTTAAATCCGCTTACAGCAAATTTCGTAACGCAAGCTTCTGTACCGCCCGCTAAGCAGATGTCAAGATAGCCGTCCTTTATCTTTCTGAAAGCTTCTCCAATAGCATGAGTAGCCGAAGCGCAGGCAGTAGTAGTGCAGAAGTTATCGCCCCTGAAGCCTGTCTTCATAGCGACAGTTCCAGCCGCCATATTTGTAATCATCATCGGGATGTAAAAAACTGAAATTCTGTCAGGTCCCTTTTCCAGGAAGTTGGAGTGCTGTTTTTCTGTTTCGTGAAGTCCGCCGATTCCAGCGCCGATAATAACGCCGGCTCTGTAAGGGTCAACGTCTGAAAAATCAGTTCCAGCGTCGTCAAGCGCTTCCTTAGCTGAGCATACAGCAAACTGCGTGAAGCGGTCCATTCTTCTGGTTTCCTTCTTTTCGATAACGCTTGTCGGGTCGAAGCCTTTAACGCTTCCGACAACCTTTATAGGAATGTCGTCTGTTTCAAACTCGTCAATCGGCTTGATACCGAGCTTGTTAAGCTTTATGTTCTCCCAGAACTCCGGAACATTCAAGCCGAGCGGGTTTACCGTACCCATTCCTGTTATAACTACTCTCTTCATATATAAATTTTCCTTTCCAAAAGCCTTTTTTACATTGAAAGTCCGCCGGAGATTTCAATAACCTGACCTGTTACATAGCTTGAATCGTCCGACGCCAAAAATGAAACTACGCCTGCAATTTCATCAACAGTTCCGTAACGCTTCATAGCAATCTGACCGAGCATCATTTCACGCTGTGCGTCGGTTAGCTTGTCCGTCATTGGAGTTTTGATAAATCCCGGTGCAACTGCATTGCAGGTAATTCCCCTTGAGCCAAGCTCCTTAGCGACAGTTTTTGTCATACCGATAATAGCCGCCTTTGTAGCCGAATAGTTTATCTGTCCAGGGTTTCCGTAAAGTCCTGCAACGGAAGCGAGGTTTATAATTCTGCCCTTTCTCTGACGCATCATAACAGAGCCTACAAACTTCATCATATTAAAGACGCTTTTCTGGTTGACAGCGACTACCATATCGTACTGCTCCTCGCTCATTCTTGCCATTAAGCCGTCACGGGTAATTCCAGCGTTGTTTACCAGAACGTCGATAGTGCCGAAGCGTTCCTTGACTGCCTTGACTGTCGTTTCTACAGCTGCGTGGTCTGAAACGTCGCAAATGAACTTTTCAACCTCAACGCCAGTTTCCTTGATTTTGTCGATAATGTCGTTGTCCTCGAACATCTTCTCGCTTATATCGTTAAGCGCAATATTGTAGCCGTCCTTAGCAAGTCTTAAAGCGATCGCTGCGCCTATTCCTCTTGCAGAGCCTGTTATCAATGCTGTTGCCATATTATACCCTCCGTTATCTGTTGAGAAGCTTTTCAGCTTCAGTCATCATTTCTTCAATCATTTCAGCAGCAGGCTGAATCTTTGTAACCATACCTGCAATAGCTCCGCAAAGGAACGAACCCTCTTCAAGATTTCCGTCCTTGACTGCCTTGCGAAGCGAGCCGAGAGTAATTTCTTCAAACTCGTCAGGAGTTATAGAACCGTTCATTTCGCCGCTTGCAAGACGCTTTGAAAACTTTGTCTTTACGTTTCTGCAAGGATGTCCTGTTGTTCTTCCTGTAACGATAGAATCTGTATCCTTTGCTTTTATTACCAGCTCTTTATAGGTCGGGTGAATCTGACACTCTTCAGCCGCAAGAAAACGAGTTCCGATCTGAACTCCTTCTGCTCCGAGCATAAACGAAGCTGCAATTCCTCTGCCGTCGGCAATTCCGCCAGCCGCTAAAACAGGAATTTCTACAGCGTCTACAACCTGAGGAACCAGACACATAGTTGTATTCTCGCCGATATGTCCGCCTGATTCTGTGCCCTCTGCAACTACAGCGTCAGCCCCAGCTCTTTCCATTCTCTTGGCGAGAGCTACCGACGGCACAACAGGAATAACCTTGATGCCAGCTTCCTTCCAGGCAGCCATATACTTTCCAGGGTTTCCAGCACCCGTTGTAACGACGGGAACTCCCTCGTCGATAACAAGCTGTGCCAGATCGTCAGCGTTCGGACTCATCAGCATAATGTTTACGCCGAACGGCTTGTCGCCGACTGCTGCCTTTGCCTTTCTGATTTCATCTCTGAGGTAGTCGATTGGCGCGCTTCCGCCAGCTATCAGTCCAACGCCGCCAGCGTTGGTAACAGCTGATGCCAAAGTGGATTCAGCAACCCATGCCATACCGCCCTGAATGACAGGATATTTACAACCTAAAAGCTCAGTAATTCTTGTTGTCATAGCAAATTCTCCTTAATATTCAAATATAACGCTTCCGAAGGTAAGTCCCGCTCCGAAGCCTACTATACAAATTTTATCTCCTCGCTTGACAGCGCCGCTGTGAACTGCGTCGCAAAGCGCAAGTGGAACGCTTGCAGAAGAGGTATTTCCGTATTCCTCAAGGTTTAAGAAGAACTTTTCAAGCGGGAGTGATAAATTCTTAGCCGCTGTTTCAATAATTCTCTTGTTGGCCTGATGAGGGATTATGCAATCTATGTCATTTGGAGTTATGCCGAGATTTTCGCAGGTTTTTTCACAAGCGAACGGTAAAATCTTCGTTGCAAACTTGTAAACCTCTCTGCCGTCCTGATAAAGGCAATTGTTATCTCTCTTTGGCATATCGTCTTCAATTACAACCTCGCCGTTTGAAAAAGGAGTGTGCGAATCGTAGCTTTTAGCGAGCAGGAATTTTGCGCCGTTTCCGTCAGCTCCTAAAAATGAAGAGTAAACGGTGTCCTCTTTTCTTTCTAAAACTACAGCTGCTGCACCGTCGCCAAACAAAACGCAGGTTGCACGGTCGGTATAGTCGGTAATTTTTGAAAGCTCCTCTGCGGAAATTACAAGCGCATATTTTAAATTCTCGTCAGTCTGAAGGTAACGCTTTGCCATATCGAAGCCGTATACAAATCCTGAGCAAGCGCAGTTTACATCAATCGTCATAGCGTTTTTTGCGCCCAGCTCACGCTGAACAATACAGGATACCGACGGCGTTGAATAGTCGTTGGTGATAGTGGTAACTATGATAAGTCCGATGTCGTCCGGCGAAACGTCTGCGTCCGCAACTGCGTTCTTTGCCGCTTCGGCACCTAAATACCAGGTAGGCTCGCCGTTTGAAATGTGACGCTTTTTGATTCCTGTTCTGGTGGTAATCCACTCATCGTTTGTTTCTACAATTTTTGAAAAATCCTCGTTTGTCGCAACAGTTTCCGGCGCACATTTACCAACGCCAAGAATTTTAACTCCGGTCATTTTCTCCGCTCCTTTAATTTTTGCGTTTTCAAGTACAAATCTATTGTCAAAAAAATAAAGTTGTGTTATACTGAAATACAAGATGAAACCCAGTCTTTTAAGACATGGTGCATCACATTACTATTATACAATAAATTAGGTCAAATATCAAGTGTTAATTGCCAAATTGTTGAAAGGGCAATTAAAAAGGAGAGTTATTATGTCAAAAAATGTATTTCTGTTTTCGGGTCAGGGCTCGCAGTACGTTTCAATGGCAAGCGAGCTATATAATTTAAGCGACAACGCCAAGAAGGTTTTTGATACCGCCAATGAGATTTTAGGCTATGACTTAAAAAGCATAGTGTTTGACGGCCCGGCGGAGGAGCTTAACAAAACTATGTATTCACAGCCTGCTATTATGGCGACATCTCTTGCAGCTTTTGAAGCGGTAAGAGAAAAGGGAGTGGAGTTTGAAGCGGTAGCTGGTCATTCGCTCGGAGAATATGCAGCAATGGTTGCGAGCGGTATGGTAAGCTTTGAGGACGGCTTTAAGCTAATCAAGGCAAGAGCAGAGGCTATGCAAAAGGCGGCAGAAGAAAACGAGGGTGCAATGTGCGCTGTTATCGGACTTAGCTCTGACGAGGTAGAAAAGGTTTGCGCTGAAACGGAAGGCTATGTAGTTGCTGTAAACTACAACTCTCTCGTTCAGACGGTAATAGCAGGAGAGGTAAGCGCTGTTGACAAAGCGGTTGAAAGGTTTACCGAGCTAAAGGCAAGATGTATGCGCCTTAATGTTGCAAGCGCATTTCATTCAAAGCTTATGCAATCGGCTGCGGACGAGTTTATCAAAACCGTTCAGACGATAACCTTTAACCAGCCAAGCGTTCAATTTTATTCAAATGTTTTGGGCACTCGCCTGACAAGCTTTTCAGATATGCCTGAGCTTCTGGCAAAGCATATAGTATCGCCTGTTAAATTTGTAAGCGAGCTTGAATGTATGAAGGAAGCAGGCTTTGATACGTTTATAGAGCTTGGACCTAACAAGGTTCTGACAGGACTTGTCAGAAAAACGCTAAAGGACGTAACTCAGCTTAATGTTGAAAACGAAAAAACGCTGGCAAAGGCGCTTGAAGTATTAAAGTAGAAAAATCCCCGTCAAGGAAATCGTAAAATTCCCTGACGGGGTTGTTTTTTATCCGTTAATCTTCATTAATCTTCTTTACAAGCTCCTCGATCACATCCACATCAAATTCGTTCTTCTCGATATAGCTCTCGTCGCCGAAGGTAGGCGGAAACGCAACCAGCGTGTTGTAGAGCTTTGTGGCTTGTTCAAAGAAGTCGTCAAGCTGTGCTTGCTTTTGCGAATCGCCCTCGTAAGCTTCAATGCCTATCGCTTCAATGTTCGGCTTGTAGGCTAAAAAGTAACCCAGCGTGGAAGTAATATAAGTTATGTCGATTTCAGATGCGTCGTGAGAGAGGGTAACACCGTCCAGATAAATCCAGAGAAGTTGGCTTGCTCTATGATAAAAGACTGACGTTTCACTGTCTTCAGAAACTCTTTCATAATCGTCTTCGTCGTAAAGCCTGCAATATACTTCAACAATAGCGAACAAATTCTCAAGCGTATGAGAATAATCTGAAATATAATAGATCGCTCTGCTTTCGTCAATAATGGAACTGTTAAGCACCAAATTGTAAAGTCCAAGACTGGTAAAGATAGCCGATTCGGTAATGGTTTCTTTGTCTGCGGGAATTACACCGTTTCTTTCAGCAAGCATATCGTATAGCTCACGAGAGGCATCTGAAAATGAAATGTATGCGTCCCTGAACATTGCGTTTGAAATTTCGCTCGCAGCAGTCACATACTGGTTGCAGGAATCCAGATATTCAGAGATAGCGTTCATATCGTCGGTAATTCCGTCCTCTGTGGTAATAGTAATGCCGTTTTCGTCGGTAAAAGAAAATAGACCCCAACCGTAATAATAGTGAAGGATACATTCAAAACGAAAGTATAGTTCCTGCGTTTTTTGTTGTAGAACTATTATCTCTTCGCTTTCTGCAAATGGTTCTATAGCTTCCTCGTAAGTTAGCGCTTCGCTTTCACTTGAAACGTCGGGTATTTTAACCTCTTTGTCCGCTTCTTCGCTGTCGCAGGCGACAAAAGAAGCCGTCAGAGCGAGAGCTAAAATAATGCTCAGTAATTTTTTCATATAAAGACCCCCTTTATCTAATGCGTAATTCTTAATGCGTAATGCGTAACGCATTATGCTTCGCATAACGCTTGGCAACTTCGTTGCCCCTGTCATCATCTCAAAATGCTTGTCGCCATATTCTATCCTGCATTATGCGTAATTAACGACTAGTTCACGGTAAAAGCGTTAGAAATTCGATGCGCCGAGAGAGTCTACATCAAACTCGTTCTTCTCAATATAGCTTTCGTCGCCAAATGACGGTGGTGTCGCAACAAGAGTATTATAGAGCTTTGTAGCTTGTTCAAAGAAGTCTTCAAGCTGTGCTTGCTTTTGCGAATCGCCCTCGTAAGCTTCGGCTTCTATCGCTTCAATGTTTGGCTGATAGACAAGGAACGAGTTAATGGTAGTGGTTATGTAGGAAATGTCAATACCTGATGCATCATTAGAAAAGTTTACAGCGCTAAGATACGAATTCATCAAAGACAACGCTCTGCTTGAAAAGCTTGTGGAATCCAGACCCATAGTAGTGTTTGCAATAGCTTCTTCAGTCGAAAGCATACAGTACGCTTCGGCAACAGTGAACAATTGCTGAACGGCGTAAACGTAATCGTGAAGATAGTCGCTCGCTCTGCTCTCATCAACAGCAGCGGACTGCAGAACCATATTGTAAAGACCGAGCTTTGTAAGGCTTAACGCTTCTTCCATAGTTCCCTCATCTGATGAGATTTCGCCGTTTCTGTCTGCAAGAGAGCTGTACATTTCACGGGTAGTGTCAGAAAACGAGATGTAGGCATCTCTTACCATAGCGTTGGAAAGTCCGCTCGCAGTAGTTACATACTGGTCGCTTGAGTCGAGATAATCTTCAATTACCTTTAAGTCGTCGGAAATGCCGTCCTCTGTGGTAATAGTAACGCCGTTGTCGTCGGTAGCTGAATACGGATTCCAGCCGCAATAGTAAGCGATAATGCACTCGAGATGAACATAAAGCTCGTTTGCTTTTTGCTGAAGTGTCTGAATTTCCTCGCTTGCAACAAACGGCTC
This sequence comes from Ruminococcus sp., assembly GCA_021199305.1. Classification (GTDB taxonomy): domain Bacteria; phylum Bacillota; class Clostridia; order Oscillospirales; family Ruminococcaceae; genus UMGS1601. The sequence goes on along the minus strand of JAJQIH010000016.1, from coordinate 89,413 downwards.
TATGGCTTCCTCGTAAGTAAGCGCTTCGCTTTCGCTTGAAACGTCGGGCATTTTAACGTCCGTGTCGTCGTCGCTGTCGCAAGCGACCAAAGAAGCTGTCAGAGCGAGAGCTAAAATAATGCTCAGTAATTTTTTCATATAAATTCCTCCTCTTATTTGATTTTTGTTTGTTTTAATACAAGGCGAGCAGGGTGTTTTCTCGCCGCCCGTATAGTAAGCTCTTTTGCGATTTCTCAAATTTACTTATTTTGAAATACAATGCCGGTCATATTGTTTCCGCCGGCGGCGGAAATGATATGGTTTGACTCTCTGTATTTTCTCTTTTTTATTTATTTTGAAATACGAATCCTAAATATTTTGTGTAAAACTTAAAAATCCCCCGAAGTCGGGGGATTTAAGTCAGATTTTTAATATGCTGTCTTGTAAAGCTCTAAGATTGACTCTACTGTGCAAGGTCTTGGATTTCCGCCTGTGCAAACGTCAGCAAAAGCAGACTCTGCAAGAGCTGGAAGGTCCTCTTCCTTAACGCCTATCTCGTGAAGCTTTTCAGGAATACCAACGTCCTTTGAAAGCTGTTTAACAGCGTCAACTGCTGCCTTTCTGTAAGCGTCCTGATCCATACCTGTTGTGTCAACGCCCATAGCCTCAGCGATGTCCTTGAACTTTTCGCCTGTATATGGTGCGTTATACTCCATAACATAAGGCAAAAGAACAGCGTTTGCAACTCCGTGAGGTGTGTCGTAGAATGCGCCGAGTGGGTGAGCCATTCCGTGAACAACTCCAAGTCCTACATTTGAGAATCCCATTCCTGCAACATACTGACCGAGAGCCATATCCTCTCTGCCCTTTGGTTCGTTAGCTACTGCCGAGCGAAGCGATCTTGAAATGATTTCAATAGCCTTCAAGTGCATCATATCTGTAAGCTCCCAAGCAGCGAGAGTTGTGTAACCCTCAATAGCGTGAGTAAGAGCGTCCATACCGGTTGAAGCTGTAAGTCCCTTTGGCATTGAAGACATCATATCGCTGTCGATTACTGCAACGACTGGAATGTCGTGTGGGTCAACGCAAACGAACTTTCTCTTCTTCTCTTCGTCTGTAATAACGTAGTTGATTGTTACCTCAGCGGCTGTTCCTGCTGTTGTTGGAACGGCAATAATAGGAACGCAAGGATTCTTTGTATCAACTGCGCCTTCAAGTGATGTTACATCGCTGTATTCAGGGTTTGCGATAATAATTCCGATAGCCTTGGCAGTATCCATTGCTGAGCCGCCGCCGATAGCGATAAGTGAATCAGCTTCTGCTGCCTTGAAAGCTGCGATTCCGTTTTTAACAACAGTTACAGTTGGGTTAGCCTTGACGTCTGAGAAAATTTCGTAAGGATGTCCAGCCTCGTCAAGAAGCTTGGTAACCTTTTGTGTTACTCCGAATTTTACAAGGTCAGGGTCTGTAACAACGAGAGTTTTCTTAAAGCCACGCTTTTTAACCTCGCCAACAATTTCGCCTATTGAGCCTGCGCCAAAATAGGATGTTTCGTTTAAAATCATTCTTGCCATTTTAAAAATCTCCTTTTTATAAAATTTTGTAAAGCAGTTATACCACCATCGGGAAGATTTTACACTCCCAACGGGTTCTATATATATTATAGTAAATTTATGTGAAAATTACAAGAACGAGATTACTGTTAAAATGCACAAGAAATGAGCGGGATTTTTGTGCATAATGTAAAAAACAGGGCTAAGCCAATTCATAATTCGTAATTCGTAATGCGTAATTGGGGTGCTGGAGGCGACTTTGCAATGCAATTTTAAATTTTTAGTAAAGGGATCAGGAAGTTTGTTTCTCTCCCCCCCGCCGGCGGCGGGGTGAGAGAGAAACATTTTTGTCAAATATAAAAACCTTCGGCTAATTCAATTCGTAATGCATTATGCTTCGCAGTAACACGCATTAAACTTCGAAATGCTTGTCGCCCTCTATTTTTATAGTACCATCTGTAGGGCGGGGGCTTGCTCCCGCCGTATTGATCCTGCTGCGTGCCGTGTATGATTTAAAATGAACTTGATTAAAATCAGTTCTTAGACAGCACGCAATATGTGGGGCGGTGAGGGACTTATTCATCAAACGTAAAATTTTCCCGACCTCTCTTGTAATTGGAAAAAATTATGTTATACTAGAAGCTGGAAGCTCGCCCTTTCAGGGCAGAGCAATTCGTAATTCGTAATTCGTAATGCGTAACGCATTATGCTTCGCATAACGCTAGGCAACTTTGTTGCCAAATGCTTGTCGCAATATTCTACGCAAAACGCTTCGTTGCCCATTCTATTTACGAGGCGGAAAAAGCGATTGGTAAAGTTGCTCCTCTCCAACCCCGAAGGGGCGGAGAAAGAAACGACTCACAACATCACGTAGCAATCTAGCTACTAGTGACTAGATGCCTAGAAGGCTAGAAGCTAGAGCGTGTTTCCCACAAAAGTAATATAGCAGGAATCTAGTATCTAGCAACTAGCAACTAAAAGGAGAGAACCAGTATGAAAGAAAGCAAATGGAGAAAGTGCCTGTCACTATTCCTGCAATTTATGAAAATCGGAGCGTTTACCTTTGGCGGTGGATACGCAATGATACCGATTATGCAAAGGGAATTTGTCGACAAACACCACTATATCGAAAAGGACGATATACTTGATATTATGGCGATAAGTCAGTCGACGCCGGGAGCAATTTCAGTAAATTCCGCAACCTTTATAGGTCAGCAGATAGCAGGCTTCTGGGGAGCTTTTTCCGCAACCGTCGGACTTATCATACCGCCGTATATTTTTATTCTTATAATTTCGGGAATACTCGGCTGGTTTGAAACGCAAAAGTACGTGCAGTACGCTTTTATGGGAATAAGAGCGGGCGTTTTAGCGCTTATTGCAAAGGCAATGATTACAATGTTCAAGCAATGCCCGAAGGATATTTTAGCATATATTTTAATGGCAGTATCGCTTGTAGCCTCGGTTTTTTTAGACGTAAACCTGATAATAATATTGGTGGTTTGCGCCGTTATAGGACTTGTAGCGTCGCTTACAAGAAATAAGAAAACAAAGGAGGATAAGTAATGATACTGACCTTCCTTCGTTTATTTCTGACGTTCGCAAAAATCGGACTTTTCACAATCGGCGGCGGCTATGCGATGCTTCCGCTTATACAGGACGAAATCGCCGCAAACAACTGGATGTCTGGCGAGGAGCTTATTAACTTTATTGCAGTTTCTGAGTCAACTCCCGGAACATTCGCAGTAAATATTTCAACCTATATCGGCTCTCAGGTTTGCGCAGATTACGGACTTGTCGGAAAGATTATCGGCGGCGCTTGCGCAACGCTCGGAGTTATTACGCCGTCGTTTATAATAATTTTGCTGGTAGCGAAGTTTTACAAGCAGTTTAAAAGCAGCACTGTAGTGTCGGGTCTGATGTATGGACTTCGCCCGACGGTAATAGGTCTTATTGCAGCGGCTCTTATAAGCCTTGCAAGCGGCGTTTTCTTCCCGCTGGGAGTAAGTGCAAGCTATATGCTTTCCTTTAACTTCTGGGCGGCGATAGTTATTTTTGCGATTTGCTTTGTGCTGATAATGAAAAAGCTTCACCCGATATTTATGGTTCTTATTGCAGCAGCTCTTGGCATCTTAGCGGGAGTGATTAACGAAAACTTTTTTGCGTAGAAAATATGCCCATCCTCTTCGCCTTCGGCGAAGGAGGAGGACATTAAAATTTGCAACAGCTCTTGGCATTTTAGCGGGATTAACGAAAACTTCTTTGTGTAGAAAATATGCCCATTCTTAATTGGGGTGCTGGAGGAAACTTTGCGGTTCAACTTATAGAGAGATTGCGAGGAGAGTATCTGGTGTCTTTTAATTCGTAATTCTTAACGCATTATGCTTAGCTTAATGCGTGTTGCCCATCCTGTTTTACAAAGCGTAAAAAAGAATGTCAAAATTAGTTCTTATTGGATTCTCATCTATCAAATTTGATTGCATTCCGTACCCTTTATATCCTAATAAAAATCCCTCTCCCTGTTTTGGGGGAGAGGGATTGATAACATCAGTCAGTATAAGATTCTCCGCAAATAAAGATTAAACAGCAAGTCCTGCTTTGTTCAGCGCCTTGGTTACCGAGAAGCCTAAAATTGTCGCTGCGGCAATTTTTATAAGGTCAACTACGATAAACGGAATTACGCAGACTGAAAGCGCATAGCCGAAAGTTGTTCCCATTGAAATTACAAACCAGACAGTTCCAAGCAGGTAGCAAAAAGCGAGCGCAATAATCATTGACACTACCATTGCTACAATGTGGTAGGCTGTACCCTTTTTAACGAAGCTTCTCGTGATAAGCGAAACGATGATAGCCATAATAGGGTATGCTACAATATATCCGCCTGTAGGGCCTGCCAAAACCTGAAATCCGCCCTTGAAGCCTGAAAATACAGGCAGTCCGACAGCACCGATAAGAATGTAAACGAGCGACGACATAAAGGACAAATTAAATGGCAGAATTGCCGCCGTCAGGAAAATACAGAAGGTTCCGAGCGAAATAGGAACTGGACCTATCGGAACGGACATTGGCGCTAATACGCAGCAAAGAGCTGTAAGCACAGCTGCGATACAAATATTTTTAACTGAAAATTTTAAAGCTTGATTCATATTCTCTCCTTGTAAAAGCTTCAACGCTAAAGCTTGACGGAAACCTCGCCAGATGAAAGCCAGCGCTCTTCGCCGCTTTCAAGTCTTACCAGAAGTCGGCAGTCGCTGTCAATTTCAAGAGCAGTGCCAACGCTTTCCTTGTCGCCGCTTATAACCCGAACCCTTTTGCCGAGCAGAAACGAGCGGTCGATGTAGTCTGGTAAAAACGTCCTTTCGGGAAGATGCTTGTATAACTCCAGAAACTTATCAAGAATGCTTGCAACAAGCCTTGCTCTCGAAGCGGTTTCGTCACGCTCAAAAACAGCTCCTGCGATATTCCTGATCTCTTCGGGGAAGCCACCCTTCGGTTCAAAAATATTAAGACCGATTCCGACTACAGCAAATGAAAGTCCTCCGCTCTCAACGTCTGCGGAAGCTTCTGTCAGTATTCCGCAAATTTTCCTGTCGCCAATATATACGTCGTTTACCCACTTTATCAAAGCTCTTTTGCCTGTTATTTCCTCTACCGCTTGCGCTACGGCAACAGCAGCGGATGTAGTAAGCAAAAGACACTCGGAAAGCGAAAACATCGGACGAAGCAAAATACTGAAGTATACGCCTGTGTTTTCCGGCGAATAAAAGCTTCTGCCAAGCCTGCCCTTGCCCTTTGTCTGGTGGGAGGAAACTATAATCGTTTTATCCTTCGCTCCCTTTGCGGCAAGCTCCTTTAAGTAGTCGTTGGTCGAAGAAACCGACTCGAGAACCTCTATCTGAAGGTCGTCAGTATTACCCATATAATGTCGGATAACTTCCTCGCTAAGTACGTTTTCAAGATTTTTCAGGCGATAGCCCTTGTTAGTTACAGCTTCAATTTCAAAGCCGTCAGCTTCAAGCGACTTAACCGCCTTCCATATAGCATTTCGTGAGCAGAAAAGCTCTTTCGATAGCTTTTCGCCCGATATGAAGCTTTTGTCATTTTTTATAAGAGCCGACAACAGCTCGGATTTTATACTCATAACCGTGCACCTCGTTTAAGTACCAATAAATAATACCACGCCTTTTGAAGATTGTCAACCAAATTTCAAAAACAGGTGACAATTAAGGCGGCTTAAAAATTGCAAAAAAAAATAGCAGCACCGAAAACGATACTGCAAAGATAAAATAAAAAAACAATTTGTGTAGAACAAAAGAAAGGAGACAACAAAACGAATGATATTTTATATCTAAAATACCACCATTTGAATTATAGTATATTAAACTTTAAAAGTCAAGGATTTCGGGCAATGTTCATTTTTTATTAAAAAGAAATTGTCAATTTGTCCAAATTTGGCGGTGATTTTTTGTGTAAAACGCCAATATTTCCTATACCATTCGACAAATTTCGCAAAACACACCCTTTGAGGGATTTAAGAAAAGAGAGCCTTTGTCGCATAAAAAGCATTGCTTAAAACCCGATCTCAACACAATTTATGCAAAAGCTCCCTTTTCTCAAACCCCTTCTTGCTGAAAGGGTCGGGAGTGAATTACTCCTCGTTTTTTACAAGAGAACGCTCCTTAAAGTAAAGAGAAATACACCACAGAGCGCAAACGGCTACTACGATATAGATTATTCTGCTTATGAGGGAAGCTGACGAGCCGAACAGAAAGGCTATAAGGTCGAACTGAAAAATTCCGACAAGCCCCCAGTTAAGTCCTCCGACGATAAGCAAAAAGAGCGCAATTTTATCGAGCATACAAATCATTCCTTTTTGAGTTTTTAGTCAGCTTTCGCTGCCTTTCACAAGTTATACTGCCCCATTCTTTTGGCAATATTCACAACTATTGAGGTATTTTTTTGTAGGAATTTTAGAATTGTCTGTTCTCTTCTTGATAAACCGCAAAAGATATGATATACTTCTATAGGTAAAACAAGAAATTTCCAGGGAGGTAATGAATTGACTGGTACAGAAAAAATTATTTTTAAAGACACCGAGTGTGTTAAGCTTAAAACAGAGTGCTACGAAGCGATAATCTGTCCGTCGCTTGGAAATCAGGTTTTAAGGCTAAGACGGATAAAGCCGGAACCTGTATGTGAGATTTTCAGGTACAGCGACAAGGTGAGTATTGATACTATAAAAGAAGCTCCTGCAATCTGGGGACTTCCGACAATGTATCTGCCAAACCGCTTTGACGGAGGAATTATAAAAACATCAGACAGCGTTTATAAGCTTCCGATAAACGAGCCGGATTTTGGCAACTACATTCACGGCTTTACCTATAAGCGCCCGTTTGAAATTGAAGAGATGGCGGCTGATGAGAATAACGCTTCTCTGACAGCGTCGTTTGTTTATGACAAGCGGGATGAGATGTATAAGTATTTTGACGTTGATTTTAAAATGACGATAAAGTTTGTCCTGTCAGATAATGGACTTTATCAGGAGATTACGCTTAAAAATCTGTCAGACAAGGCGCTACCTGTATCAATTGCAACGCACACCTGTATAAACGCGCCGCTCGTAACAGGCGCAAAGGAAGAAAATCTTCGCCTTCTTGTGCCAATTGATAAAAAGTGCGAGCTAAGCGAGAGGTTTTTGCCGACCGAGAAGCTTAACGAGCTTTCCGACTGGGATAAGGAATACAAAAACGGCGAAAAGGTTCCGACCGGACAGGTAATTGAAAACGATATGTATACCGCTTCAAAGGCTGATTTTTACGGCACTATAGTTTACGATGATGAGAACAAGCTGTCGCTCAGAAATGAAGTAAGCGAGGAGTTTAAGTTCTTTAATATGTGGAACGACCTGGGCGACAAGGGTTACTTTTGCCCTGAGCCGATGACGGCTATGATAAACTCGCCGAACCTATCCCTTGACAGAGAGGTTTCAGGCTACAGAGAGCTTTTGTGCGGCGAGGAGTTTTCCTGCCACCAGAGCTTTGAGATTGTAAAGGAGTAGACGATGAAGAATAAAAACAATAGATTTGTCAAAACCTCGTCAAGCTCTATTGGTCTCAGCACAGTTGTGACTTTAGTCGACAGAGAAACAGGAGTAGAATATGCGGTGTTGACTTCTGGATATAGTTCAACTATGACGCCGCTTATCAGATCAGACGGTACACCGAAAACGGTAAGCGTTTCGGATTTTGAAGAATAAATTATAAAGGAGTTTAAAATCACTATGAAGTACGGACATTTTGACGACGCAAATAAGGAGTATGTCATCACCGACCCTAAAACCCCATATCCGTGGATTAACTATCTCGGAACTCAGGAGTTTTTCTCACTTATTTCAAACACAGCAGGCGGTTATCACTTTTACAAGGATGCAAGACTAAGAAGAATAACCCGTTACCGCTATAATAACGTACCTGTTGACGTTGGCGGAAGATATTTTTACATCAAGGACGGAGATACTATCTGGAATCCTGGCTGGAGCCCTGTAAAGTGCGAGCTTGACAGCTACTGCTGCCGCCACGGTATGGGATATACCATTATAAAGGGCGAAAAGAACGGCGTCAGCGCAGAGGCTACATTCTTTGTTCCTCAGGACTTTAACGGCGAGGTTCAGAAGGTTGTAATCAAAAACAATTCCGATAAGGCGAAGAGCTTGAAGCTTTTCTCGTTTGTTGAATGGTGTCTCTGGAACGCTCAGGACGATTCTACCAACTTCCAGAGAAACTTTAATACGGGCGAGGTTGAGATTGAAGGCTCGACAATTTACCACAAGACAGAGTATAAGGAAAGAAGAGATCACTTCGCTTTCTATACTGTAAACTCGCCAATCGACGGATACGATACCGACAGAGAAGCGTTTATCGGTCTTTATAACGGCTTTGAAAATCCACAATGCGTAGTAGCAGGAGAAGCGTCAGATTCAGTAGCTGACGGCTGGTCGCCAATCGCTTCGCACATGATTAACGTATCCCTTGAGCCGAACGAGGAAAAGGCGTTTGTATTCCTTCTGGGTTATGTTGAAAACGGCAAGGACAAGTGGGATGAAAACGGCGGAATGAACAAGAGTAAGGCTTACTCTATGATCGAAGCTATGAATACAGTAGAGAAGGCTGACGCTGCTTTAGAGGACTTAAAGAGCACATGGAATGAGCTTTTGTCGAAATATTGCGTTTCAACACCTGATGACAAGATGAACAGAATGGTAAACATCTGGAACCAGTATCAGTGTATGGTTACATTTAATATGAGCCGCTCGGCTTCCTACTTTGAAAGCGGTATCGGAAGAGGTATGGGCTTCAGGGATTCAAACCAGGATCTTTTAGGCTTCGTTCATCAGATTCCCGACAGAGCAAGACAGCGTCTTATCGACCTTGCTGCAACGCAGTTTGAGGACGGAGGCTGCTACCATCAGTATCAGCCGCTTACAAAGAGAGGAAACGACGAGATCGGCGGAGATTTCTCAGACGACCCGCTATGGATGATTTTAGCGGTTGCGCAGTACATCAAGGAATCTGGCGACTGGGGATTGCTCGACGAGCAGGTTCCTTATGATAACGACGAAGCGAGAGCAAAGCCGATGATGCACCACCTTACACAGTCGTTTTACCATATTGTCGACAATTTAGGCCCTCACGGACTACCTCTTGCTATGAGAGCTGACTGGAACGATTGCATCAATCTTTCCTGCTTCTCGGATACTCCAGGCGAGAGCTTCCAGACGTCGACATCTCCAAAGTACGGAGAGCAAAAGTACAGCCGTGTTGCAGAGAGCATAATGGTTGGCGGAATGTTTACGTTTATAGGACCTGAATATGTTTCAATCTGCCGACATCTGGGAATGAACGACGAAGCTGACAAGGCTCAGGCTGAAATTGATAAAATGGAAAAGAATCTGCTTGAGTACGGCTTTGACGGCGAGTGGTTTATAAGAGCTTATGATGACTTCGGAAGAAAAATGGGTTCTCACGAATGCGAGGAGGGCAAAATCTTTATCGAACCTCAGGGCTTCTGCGTTCTTAGCGGAATCGGCAAGGAGCAGGGACTTGATATCAAAACTCTCGACAGCGTTGACAAGTATTTAAATTCAAAGTACGGACTTGTGCTTAACAATCCTCCGTTTACAAAGTATTATATCGAGTATGGTGAAATTTCTACCTACCCTGGCGGATACAAGGAAAACGCTGGAATATTCTGTCACAACAACGCATGGATTATCTGTGCAGAAGCGTTTGTCGGCAGAGGAGATAAGGCTTATGAGTATTACTCAAAGATTGCTCCTGCTTATCTTGAGGATATTTCAGACATTCACCGTACAGAGCCTTATGTTTACGCTCAGATGATTGCTGGAAAGGATGCAAAGCGCCACGGCGAAGCTAAAAACAGCTGGCTGACAGGAACGGCAGCGTGGAACTTTGTAGCTGTTTCACAGTATATTCTCGGAATTATTCCTGATTACGACGGACTTAAAATCGACCCTTCGATTCCAAAGGACTGGGACGGATTTACAGCAGTAAGAAAGTTCAGGGGCGCAGAGTATAGCATAACAGTTAAAAACCCTGAGCATATTTCAAAGGGAATAAAGTCGGTAAGCGTCAACGGCGAAGCAATCGAGGGCAATATTCTGCCTGTGCTTTCTGAGGGAAGCAAAGCTTGCGTTGAGGTTGTAATGGGTTAGATTTTACTCACACTTTACTGAAAATGCTAAAACACCTTGCACGATGAGTCGTGCAGGGTGTTTTTTTGCACAATTAAAAGGGTTTTTGCCGGAGCTTCCCGAAGAACAAGGACAAACCCCCATATTTTGTATTTTAAATGCGTACAAGCGGATTTGTAAATAGGCTTAATACACAAATATTTGTGTTTTTTTTGTGCAGTTTCAACAGAAATTTGCAAAGTCAGAGCTGTTTAAAACCTGGCAATTTTTAAACAAATTGGAGTGCGAGCTTTTGAAAATTGTTTAAAACTCTGTTGAAACCGTTTAAAACTGAGCTATTTTGGGGTGAGTTTTCAACACTTTAAAAGGATTTTTCAACAACTGTACGCTTTTTCGCCCTAATGCTCGTCAGATTTAACAGACCACAATATCTTGTGTATAAAAAAACCGCCCGAAGGCGGCATTTTAAGTTTAATGTTATTTTATTGGAGTGCTGGCGACATACCGAGATCCTCACATAAATCGTGTATAACTCCCATTTTGCAGGCGTCCTTGCACTTTCCGCAGTTTATACACTTCGTGTAGTCGATTTTAGCGAAGTTGTTCTCAACCTTTATCGCGCCCGTTTCGCAAGCTCGCTCGCACATTTTACAGCCGATACAGCCGCTCTTGCAGACGCTTCGGGTGATTTTGCCGATAGCTGTCGAGGAGCATTTAACCTCGTACCGAAGCTCGGCGGGGCGAATCTCAATAATGTTTTTCGGGCAGACGGCAGCGCACTTTCCACAGCCTGTACAGAGAGTTTTGTTGATAAAGGAAACGCCGTTTACAATGCTTATAGCGTTGTTGTCGCAGACTTCTACGCAGTCGCCGTAGCCAAGACAGCCGTTTGTGCACATTTTGCTTCCTCTGAAAAACTGTGCCGCTGCAAGGCAGGATTGCATTCCGTCGTATTCAAATCTTCTCTTTGCCTGATCCCGTCCGCCAGCGCATTTTACAAACGCCACCTGACGTGATTTCGCTTCGACTTCAATTCCTAAAATCTCACCAATTTTTTTGGCAGCTTCCTCGCCGCCAGGACGACAGAGGTTTGGCGCTTCGCCGTTTTTGAGTATTGCCTCAGCATAAGCGTTACAGCCGGTAAAGCCGCAGGCTCCGCAGTTTACCTGAGGAAGAGCCTCCTGCAAAGCTTCGAGTCGTTCGTCCTGCTTGACGTAAAAGACCTTTGAAGCGACAGTCAGCAAAACGCCTGCAAGTATCGCCAGAGCGATAAATAATATTATCGGTAGAATATATTCCATTCAGATTACTCCCCTCTTGATTTAGCTGAAAAGTCCGCCAAAGCCCATAAAGCTTAACGAAACTATACTTGCGGCGATTAAAGTAGACGGAACTCCCTTGAACATTTCAGGAATGCTGTCTGTTGAGTCGATTTTCTGGCGAACGCCTGAAAACAGCAGTAAAGCTAATGTGAAGCCGACGCCAGTGCCGAGTGCGTTTACCATAGCTTCTGCAAAGGTGTAGCCCTCGTCGATGTTTGTAATTGTAACTCCGAGTACAGCGCAGTTTGTCGTAATAAGCGGAAGGTAAACTCCAAGCGCCTTGTAAAGCGGCGGCATAACCTTCTTTAAAACAATCTCTACGAGCTGTACAAATAAAGCGATAAGCAAAATAAACGCTACCGTTTTAAGATATTCAGCGTTTAAGTATTCTAAAAGCTGATATACAGGATATGTAACGGCAGTAGCGCAAAGCATTACAAAAATTACCGCCACGCCCATTCCAAGGCAGTTCTTTAAAACCTTTGAAACGCCGAGGAAAGGACAAATTCCCATAAACTGTGAGAGGACTACGTTGTTGACGAGTACCGCCGACAGCATTATAACTATAAGCTTAACCATTGGTTACCCCTCCCTTTTTTAAGCGTTCGCAGTTTTTCATATTCGGACAGCCGCTGCAGCCGATTTCCTTCGGCGGCTTTTTGTGCTTTAGCTTGTTGACGACGGCAATTATAACGCCGAGCGTGAAAAAGCCTCCAGCAGGAAGAATAAATACAGTCATCGGAGAGTCCACCAGAAATGGAATCTCAAGGCCGAAGATTGTACCGCTTCCTAAAATTTCTCTTACCGAGCCCATCAGAGTAAGCGAAAGAGTAAAGCCAAGTCCCATTCCAAGTCCGTCAAGAGCGGACGGCAAAACCTTGTTTTTGCTTGCGAACACTTCAGCTCTTCCTAAAATTATACAGTTTACTGTGATAAGCGACAGGAAGATTCCAAGACTGTCGTAAAGGGATGGCAAAAAGCCTTCGAGTAAAAATTCTATAAGCGTTACGAAGCCTGCAATTATTACAATATAGCAGGGAAGTCGGACTGTGTCGGGTATAACCTTTTTAAGCAGCGATATAACAACATTTGAGCAGAGGAGTACGAATGTGGTCGCAAGACCCATTCCGATTCCGTTTGAAGCCTGAGTTGTTACCGCAAGCGTCGGGCACATTCCCAAAAGTGTAACAAGCGTTGGGTTTTCCTTTATAAAGCCCTTTGTAAATTCCTTTAAATTGCTCATATTAACCCTCCTTGTCTGCTTCAAGAGCCAGCTTTACAGCGGTTTTAAGTCCTGTTGAAGAAAATGTAGCGCCGGTTACAGCGTCAGTTTCGTCAACCTCAGTATCGCTTGAAATGCCCTCGTAGCTGCTCAGATATTCAGCGTCGTTTACCTTTGTTCCAAGTCCCGGAGTTTCTCCGCAGGAAACGAAAGAAATTCCTTCAACCTCTCCGTCCCTGATTCCTATAAGAACGTGAATACCGTCTGAGCTGTATCCGTCGGTTGTTATTTCGTAAACGCAAAGACCGTCCTCGCCGTCAATTATGCTTGTAATTCCTTCAAATGTGCGGGAGGAAACGTTATATTCTCCGTCGCCAAAGGTGGAAACTAGCGTGTCGTTTAAGGTTTTGGCGTTAGTTTCCGCAATAGCGTCCTTTGTTATGTAGTTTACAAAAACAAGCGCGCCTGAAATCACTATACAGATTATAGCCAGCACTATGGTTGGCATAAACATTTCCTTTTTAGTCATCAGCGCCACCTGCTTTCTTTTCAGCCTTTTTAGCACCGAAAGGCCTGGACTTTGTAGCCATATCAATAAACGGCGTTACAATGTTCATAAACAGAATCGCAAAGGATACGCCTTCAGCCATTGAGCAGTAAAATCTTATCACGCAGGTGATAATTCCGCAGCCAAGACCGAAAATAAGCTTACCGAGCTTTGTAACAGGAGTTGTAACATAATCTGTCGCCATAAATACAGCTCCGAGCATTACGCCGCCGGAAAGAATCTGGTAAACAGGGTCCTCGCCGACAAGAAATGAGAAAATCATAACCGAGCCTAAAAACGCAATCGGCGTAACTGGCGATATAACCTTTACTGCGACGAGATAAATTCCGCCGATTAAAATAGCCAGAGCGCAAACCTCGCCGATAGTTCCGCCACAGTTACCTAAAAGCAAATCGAGGTAGCCCTCGCTTTTTGTAACAAGCGGAGTTGCTGTCGCTACGGCATCTGCGTCCTTGTAGTAAAACGGCTGTACCCAATTTGTCATAGCGCTTGTAAAGGAAAGCATCAAAACGATTCTTCCGACAATGGCGGGGTTAGCAAAATTCTTGCCAAGGCCTCCGAAAAGCTCCTTTACAATACAGATTGCAACAAACGAGCCTATCGCTGCCATCCAGAACGGCAGGGTAGCAGGAAGATTGAGCGCAAGCAAAATTCCCGTAACTACAGCTGACAGGTCGTCAATTGTGGTTTTTTTCTTCATTACAATACAGCATAGCGCTTCCCAGACGACAGCACTGGCAGTTGTGACAAGCACGAGCATCAACGCACGAAATCCGTAAATTATAGTTGCCGCAACGATTGCTGGTATAAGAGCTATAATAACGTGAAGCATAACGCTCTGAGTGGTTCGTGAGGAAGCTCTGTGCGGAGAAGAATATACATTTAAATTTTCCATTATCTCACCCCTTGTTCTTTGGCATCAAAAGCCGTTTTGCAAGCTGATTTGTTTCAGCGAGATCTCTTTTTGCAGGACAAACATAAGTGCAGCTTCCGCAATTCATACAAAGGTTTACCTTCAAAGCCTTTAAAGCGTCAAGGTCGCCGCTCTTGTAAGCCTTTTCAATCTCGCAGGGCATCAGACCTAACGGACAGGCGTTTATACAGCTTGCGCATCTTATACAAGCGGTCTGCTTGTCTTTTCTTTGTTCCTTGAAGGCTAAAACTGCGTTGTTTGTTTTTGTAATCGGAAGAAAGCTGTCGTGAGCGCATTGCCCCATCATCATTCCGCCTAAAATAAGACGCTTTGTCATTTCCTCGTCGGTTTTGCAAAATTTAAGCAGGTCGTCAACGACTGTGCCGATTGGAACTATCAGGTTTTTAGGTTCTGATACCGTTTCGCCGTCAACCGTTATTCTTTTGGAAACCAGCGGCATACCGGTTTTCAGGTAGCTGTTTATAAACGCCGCAGAGGATACGTTCATAACGACAACGCCAACGCTTGAGGGAAGCTCGCCCTCCTTTACAACTCTTTTTACTGTATTGTAAATAATTACCTTTTCAGCTCCCTGAGGATATGACGAGCGAAGCGGGAATATGCTGATATTGCTTTCTCCTTCTGTCTTTTCACGAAGCATCTTTATAGCCTGCGGCTTGTTGTCCTCAACGGCTATTATAGCCTTTTCGATTTCCAGCATTTTTAAAACTGTGCGGACTCCGTCAAGCACGCCGTCGGTATTTTCAATCATTTCACGATAGTCGCTCGTTATGTAAGGCTCGCATTCCGCCGCATTTATAATAAGCGTATCGACAGGCGTTTCGTCAGGATTGTAGTTAAGCTTTATGTGGGTTGGAAAGCCTGCTCCGCCAAGTCCTACAAGTCCGCTTGCCTTTACCGCTGCTATAAATTCCTCACGGTTTGTAACCTGAGGCGGTGTTATGTCCGGGTGAGGAGTAAATTTGCCGTCAGACTCGATGTCAACGCACTTTACTACCGCACCGTTTGACGTCAGGTACTCAGAGAAGCCTGTTACCTTGCCTGATACGCTTGAATGTATCGGACAGGAAAACGCAGCGTCCGAGCCGCCGATTTTTTGTCCGACAAAAACCTCCTCGTCAACAGAAACGAGCGGAGCGTTCGGCGCGCCCATTCCCTGACTCAGCGGAATTTTTACCTTTTGCGGCAAAAATTTTTCCGAAGGCATATTCTCGGTGTTTTTGGAATGCCTGATAAATATCCTGTTAAGTCCCAAAATCAATGTCCCCCTTTAAACGGTTGTTATTTTAAATTGAGTATTCTCAAGTGTAAACTTATCTTCAAGCTGGCTGGAGATTAAAATCTCGCTATCGTCCGTTATGGCGATAAAATATATGCTGTCGCTTTCAAGCTGTTCAGCTATTTCGAGAAGCTCGTCGCTTCCCTTTATAAAAAGAGCGGTCGATAAAAAGTCGCCTGTCAAAGCGTCGTCGCAGATTACCGTTACGCTTAATATATCGCTTGTTGCGGGATAACCCGTTTCGGCATCTAAAATGTGCGAATATGTAACGCCGTCAGCTTCAAAATAGCGCTCGTAGCCGCCGCTTGTAGAAACGCTTGTGTCGCTGAGCTTTAAAGTCGCAAGAATATCGTCCTCGTCTGACGGGTTTTTAACTCCAATGCTGAACTCCCGATCTCCGTACAGTAAAATCGACGAGCTTAAATTTATAAGCGCGCTGTCGCACCGTTCGGAAAGGGTTTCCTTAAGCTCATTCAGCAAATAGCCTTTGGCTACGCTTCCAAGCTCTAAGCTTGTGTCGCCGGAAAGTGAAATCCTGCCGTCTGACAGCGAGATGTTATCAATTCCGCTTGTGCTTAAAGCAGCCGCAATTTTCTCATCCTGAGGAACTGATGGGCTGTCGCTGTTTATATCCCAGAGATAAATAAGCTCGCCTAAAGTCACGTCAACCTCGCCGTACTTTTTGTATAGCGAAACGCTTTGCTTTATTATGCTATAAAGGTCAGGGTCGTCGCTTTCTCTCGTCTGATTCAGAAGGCTCAGAGAGGAGCTTTCGTCAAAGCCGTCAAGCTTGTCGTTCAGCTCGTCTGACTGGTTGGTTATATCGCTTGCAAGGCTGTCGTCTGCATCGTAAAGGGTTATTTCGCCAAGCGTATCGAAGGTAAAAATGTTTTTTGTCGTTACCTTTTCGTCGTCAGAAACCAGAATGCTGGTTATTACTATTGCGGCGACAAGAATTACGGCGCAAAGAGTACATACTATTTTTTTGCTCATTTAAAAATTCCTCGCAAAGCGGTTGTATTTTATTTAAAAAAATGGTACAATCAATGGGTATAAGCGAAGCAAGATAATCTTGCAAACGTATATTTACTATTATAGTACAGATTGCTAAAAAAGTAAAGACAAAAAAATACTCGCTTCGTCAAGGGCAGACAGCAAAGGAGGAGCTATGAAAGGATATAGAATAAAATTTATAAGGCATGGCATAACGGATGCCAACGAGAACGGCTATTATATCGGAAAAACCGATCTGCCGCTCAGCGCAAAGGGAGTTGACGAGATTTACAATAAAATCGCTGAATACGAATATTCAACGGTACAGCGTGTTTATTCCTCGCCGTATAAAAGATGTACGCAGACGGCTTCTCTTTTATTCCCTGAAAACGGAATTGTCATAGTCGACGGACTAAGAGAAATGGATTTTGGAGATTTTGAGGGCAAAACTGCCGAGGAGCTGCAGGACAAGCCTGAATACAAGAAATTCTTAAAGGGCGGACTTGACAATCCGCCGCCAAACGGAGAAAGTATGCGGGAGGTTGTAACACGCTGCTTTGAAGCGTTAAACGCTATAGTTTCCGATATGATGCAAAACGGCTTTACAAACTGCGCCGTTATTACCCACGGGGGAATTATAATGAATATGCTCTCCTGCTTTGGAATACCAAAGCTGAGCCCGCTGGAATTTCCTTCGGATTTCGCAGAGGGCTACGAGGTTTTAGTAACCGCTTCAATGTGGCAGCGGTCAGACTGCTTTGAAATAATGGGAAAGTTCCCTTATTCAGACGAGGAGCAGTACGAATAGAATAGAAAAATATTACCGCCGCAGTCGACTATAGCAGGTTGACTGCGGCGGGTTTGGGTTAATTTCTGTTCATTTCTTTTTCCTCTCCCTTAATCCTGGCCCAGAAGCTCGGTATTTTCGGCAAGGATAATTTCTCGAAACGGCGTGTTTTCAATCACCGTACTTAGCAGCATTTCCTCCATTGTAGCAAATTCTGCTAACAAGTTATATTCTCCGTCAGCGTTTGCCTTGATATATAAACCAAACAATGCAGTTCTGCCGTCGTCAAGTATAGTGTCGCTTTCATTATACATCGAACCTGTATGCAGCCGATATTCCTTTCCGTTATAAGAAAAATCAAGTCCAAACCAATGTCCTTCAGACGGATTCCATTCGCCTGTATATTGCGACGTAAATTCTTCAAGCGTTCTATATTCATTTTTCCTCATACTGATTTGTACTCCCTGAAATCTTTTCTCTTTTCATAATACCATTTCCTGTGCAATAATTCAAGTTTTATTCGTACATATCGCCAATAATTTAAACTCCTGCCGTTGTCGGTTATTGAGAATTAAAAATTCCCAGCGAAAAAATCGCTGGGAATACTATTCTGAACTATTAAAGAAGTGGCGGAGAGAAATAAACTTCCCAATCGCCTTCCGCTTTGTAAAACAGGATGGGCGACAAGCATTAAGCTCCGCATAACGCTCGGCATGCATTATACTTCGTAAAAAGCTTCGTTGCCCCCAATTAAGAATTAAAAGACACCAGACACTCTCCTCGCAATCTCTCTATAAGTTGAACCGCAAAGCTTCCTCCAGCACCCAATTACGCATTACGCATTACGAATTACGAATTGAATTAGACATTATTCCGTCACCGTTGGCGTTATCTGCGAAACGTTTACAACGTACCATTTGCCGCCGATTTTAGCGGTGTAGATTTCATAATAGACCTCGTCGGAAGCAAGACTTCCGCTGATTGTAGCCGTTGCCGAAATGACATAAGCCTGCGAAACTGAAATGCTCTTGTCGTAGTATTCCTTGTATTCGTCCTCGTACTCCTCAATCACATCGTCGTCAACGGTTTTCGCCTTGCCAAGCGTCGTATCGATTTCAAAATCGTCGCCGTACATCTCAATCATATCGCTGTAAAGTGTGTCAAGCGCATTGCTGTCGTCAAGTCCAAGCTCCTCTGCTTCGTCCTCGTAAACCTCTTTTACGGCTGGCGGAACGCAGCTTAAAAAGTCGCTGAAGCTGCGGGAGTTAATGCTGTCGAAATACTTTTCAGCTACGTCTTCCTTCTGAACAGAATTAAAGATATATCCTTGTCTGTACAAAACGAAAAGCACAATAGCTGCTACTATTAAAACGCCGACAATGCAGGACAAGATTTTTGTCGCCTTTTTGGGAAGCTTCTTGCCAGCACGTTTTTCCTTTTGCTCTTTGGAATACTCTGCTCTTTCCTCGTCGGTCATAACCTTTAAAGGCTTCTGGGTCTGCTTGTATTTGTCGGCAGACTTTATTTTCAGGTCAGGGTTTCCGTAGCCGCAATGCTCGCAATAATCTCCCGTATATTCCTTGCCACAGCTTTTACATACTTTTGTCATTTTTCCAGTCCTTTTCAGTCGTTACTGTCTTTATGTGAAGCTCCTCGAGCTGAGCGTCGTCAACTACAGACGGACAAGCGCTCATAAGCTCGCTTGCGTTTTGTACCTTCGGGAAGGCAACGACGTCACGCAGACTGTCGGCGCCGCAGATTATCATTGAAAGCCTGTCAAGTCCAAAGCCCATACCGCCGTGCGGTGGTGCGCCGTACTTATAAGCATCAACCAGAAATCCAAACTTCGCTTCAATTTCTTCGTCGGTAAGACCTAACGCTTCAAACATTTTCTGCTGAAGCTCATAGTCGGTAATACGCATACTTCCTGAGCAAAGCTCGGTTCCGTTTAAAACGAAGTCGAACGCTTGCGCTCTGACGTTTGCGGGGTCGCTCTCTAATATGTCAAGGCATTCTATCATCGGCATAGTAAACGGGTGGTGCATAGCAACCCACTTGCCGGTTTCCTCATCAAGCTCGAAAAACGGCATTTCTGTAATTACCGCAAAGTTGTAGGTATCCGGAATTATATCAAGTCGCTTTGCAATTATCAGTCTTAAAGCTCCGAGCGTTGGTAGTACGACTTTATCCTTGTCGGCAACTATCAGCACAAGGTCGCCCTTTTCAGCACCGAGAGTCTGGAGCAAAGCTTCAAGCTCGCTCTCGCCCAAAAACTTCTTGAACGAACAGTTAGGCTCGTCCACCCAACGAATGTATGCGAGTCCCTTTGCGCCAATTCCCTTTGCGTGCTCGGTAAGCTTGTCAATTTCCTTTCTTGTGTAAACGCCTGAAGCGTTTTTAGCGACAATCGCTCTGACGCTGCCGCCAGCTTCAAGGGCAGACCTGAACACAACGAAATCTATATCCTTTACAGCGTCTGAAATATCCTGGATTTCCATACCAAAGCGAGTGTCAGGCTTGTCTGAACCGAAGCGGTTCATAGCCTCTTTGTAGGTTATTCTCGGCATTGGAAGGGAAACGTCAACACCGAGTGTCTGCTTGAAAATATAGCTCAGCATTTTTTCGCCGGTTTCAATAAGCTCGTCAACGTCAACGAACGACATTTCAAGGTCAATCTGCGTAAATTCAGGCTGTCTGTCAGCTCTTAAATCCTCGTCACGGAAGCATCTTGCAAGCTGAACGTAGCGGTCAAAGCCCGAAACCATCAGAAGCTGCTTGTAAATTTGCGGCGACTGAGGAAGAGCGTAAAACTTTCCCTCGTGAAGTCTTGAAGGAACGAGGTAATCTCTTGCCCCCTCAGGAGTCGATTTCATAAGCATTGGAGTTTCAATTTCGAGAAAATTATTCTGGTAGAAAAATTCTCTCGCCGCCTTTGCAACATTATGCCTTGTGATAATATTGTTTTGAAGGCGTGGATTTCTCAGATCCAGATAGCGGTATTTAAGGCGAAGCTCGTCGTTTACCTTTTCAGAGTTAGAAACCTCAAAAGGCGGAGTTTGCGCCGCCGCTAAAATCCGAAGATCGGTTACAATTATTTCAATAGTGCCTGTTTTTATGTCCTTGTTTACGCTCTCACGCTTCACAGCGCTTCCCTTGGCCATCAGGACATACTCGCTTCTTACCCCCTGCGCCTTTTTGAAAATTTCTCTGTCTGTTGAATCGTTAAACGAAAGCTGTACTATTCCCGTTCTGTCACGAAGGTCGATAAAGATAAGATTTCCGAGATCTCTTATCTTCTGAACAAAGCCGCCAACTACAACCTCGTCTGATTCCTCTAATACCTCTCCGCAGTAGTGAGTTCTGCGAAGTCCTTTAATACTGTCAAGCATAAAACTAACTCCTATCCTCCATAGATTCTTGTGCGATTGTATCAAGATATGCTTTTATAATTTCAATTTTGCCCTCGTCCCAGAAAAAGAGCCAGAAGCAAAGAAGTGTTACCGCTGTACAAACCAGTCCTGCGATAATGCTTTGCGTAAAGCAGACGACTGTGACAAGCAGCCAGAATACCATTATGATAATCGCCATAATAGTGTTCTTTGTGCTTCGCTGAAATCTGCCCTCGATAACGGTTTTGTCGCCGTCAGGCATTATCCTGCCAGAAAAATAAATGCTGTCAAGGTCACGCTTTTTCGCTGCGTGGTGGTGAACCGCTATCTTGCCGTCCGCTGCCGTTCCGTAAAAAACGGGCGTCATCAGCCACTCTTTTCTTAGCTCGTTAAAGTTGAGCTTCGGTACCTTCTGAGCGGCAGTTTTTAAAACCTTGTCGGGCGTAGTATCAACCGAAAGGTTGTACTTTTTTGGAAATACTATAAACATTTAAAACCTCAAAAGATCTAGTCTTGATTCTCGTAAAACGAATCGCCAAACATATAAGCTACCAGAATATCCGAAAAATGCTCGCTGAAGCGTTCGCTCAGCCTTAGCTCTTCTTTTTCTCCCGTTTCCATATTTTTAAGCTTTGCATAGCCGTTTTTAAGGTCGTCGTCGCCGATAACTATCGAAAACTTAGCGTGGATTTTGTCAGCGTACTTCATCTGAGCCTTTAAGCTTCTGCCGACAAGATCGTACTCGGCGTTAAAGCCGCAGTTTCTCAAATCTCTTGCAAGGCTTGCAGTTTTTACAAGTGCTGCATCGCCGATTGAAGCGAGATATATATCACAGGTAGGCTCCTCGATAAATTCCGAGCCTTGATTTTCCATTGTGAGAATCAGTCGTTCAAGTCCGATAGCAAAGCCAAGAGCAGGAGTGTCAGCTCCGCCAAGCTCGCCTACCAGGCCGTCGTAGCGTCCGCCGCCGCAAATGGTTCCCTGAGCGCCGATGTCGGTCGTTACAAATTCAAATACCGTTTTTGTATAGTAGTCAAGTCCCCTGACGATACGGGGATTTATTGTAAACTCAATGTCAAGCTCTGCCAATATCTTTTGCAAGCCTGTAAAATGCTCCTTGCAGTCGTCGCAAAGATAATCCAGGATTTCAGGCGCACCCTTTGCGATTTCCGAGCAAACCGGAGATTTACAGTCGAGTATTCTCATCGGGTTTCGCTCAAGCCTTGAGAGGCAGGTTCCGCAAAGCTCGTCTGTGTAAGCTGAGAAGTATTCCTTAAGCGCCTGGGTATATTTTGCACGGCATTCAGGACAGCCGATAGAGTTTATAAAAAGCTCTGTGTTTCTGACGCCTGCATTGTCAAGAATTGTCTTTGCAAGCAGTATCATATCGGCGTCGGCTGCAGGGCCAGAAGCACCTAACATTTCACAGCCGAACTGGTGAAACTCCCTTAGTCTTCCTGCCTGCGGCTTTTCGTGTCTGAAGCAGGAGGTAAGATAATAAACCTTCTGAGGGATGCCCTCGTTTAAAAGACCGTTTTCAATTACTGCCCGCATAGCTCCCGCCGTGCCTTCAGGCTTCAGAGTAAACTGCGCTTCGCCCGAGGAGGAAACTGTATACATTTCCTTTTGAACAACGTCCGTTGTGTCGCCGACAGAGCGTACAAAAAGTCCCGTATCCTCAAATGTCGGGGTGCGGATCTCCTTATAGCCGAAGCTTTTGGCTGCGTCCTTGCATATATTTTCAACTGTGTGCCATTTGTAAGCCGCAGAGGGAATCATATCCTGAGTTCCCTTTGGGCGTTTGATGCTGACTTGTGACATAGCAATTCATTCCTTTTTAAGTATTTACCTACTATTATACAGTCTTTAGTACCATTTGTCAAAGACTTTTCGCACACGTCCAGTCAGACAGCGTTTTAACCAAAAAATGAGATGATTCTTTGTGCAAGATTTTTTGTTTGTAAGGTAGATTTTTTTGATTAAATATGGTAGAATTATAGGTAAGAATTTAATCGGTGGCTTGAAAGGTAAAAATTCAGGTCCAGACTTGTCAGATTTCGGGAGGAATTATTATGGCTAATAAAAATCTTATAGGCGGATACCCTGTTATCGGAATCCGTCCTGTTATCGACGGAAGAAGAGGTCCGATGAAGCTTCGTGAAAGCCTTGAGGATCAGACTATGGCTCTTGCAACTACTGCAAAGAAGCTCTTTGAGGACAATTTGCGCTACTCTGACGGAAGCAAGGTAAAGGTTATAATTGCTGACACTACAATCGGAAGAGTTCCTGAGTCAGCCGCTTGCGCTGAAAAGTTTAAAAAAGCGGGAGTTGATATAACCTTAACGGTAACTCCTTGCTGGTGCTACGGCTCGGAAACTATGGATATGGATCCGATGACAATCAAGGGCGTCTGGGGCTTTAACGGAACCGAAAGACCAGGAGCTGTATATCTTGCATCAGTATTAGCAACTCATGCACAGAAGGGATTGCCGGCATTTGGAATTTACGGACATGAGGTTCAGGATGTCGACGACGTTACCAACGTGCCTGATGACGTAAAGGAAAAGCTATTGAGATTCGGCCGTGCGGCAATCGCTGTAGCTACAATGAGAGGAAAGAGCTACCTGCAGATTGGTTCTATGTGTATGGGAATCGGCGGCTCAATAATGGATCAGGCTTTCGTTGAAGAATATCTTGGAATGAGAGTTGAGTCGGTAGACGAGGTTGAAATACTTCGCCGAATGGAAGAGGGTATATATAATAAGGAAGAATACGAGCGTGCTCTCGCATGGACAAAGGAGCATTGCAAGGAGGGTCGTGACGACAACCCTGACTTTGTTAAGTTCAATCGTGAGCAGAAGGATAAGCAGTGGGAGTTTACAATTAAAATGTACTGCATAATCAAGGATCTCATCAAGGGAAACGACAAGCTTCCAGAGGGATTTGAGGAGGAAATGGCAGGACACAACGCTATCGCTGCAGGCTTCCAGGGTCAAAGACAATGGACAGACCATTGGCCGAACTGTGACTATCCTGAAGCAATACTCAATTCTACATTCGACTTCGAGGGCAAGAAGGAGCCTATTGCGTTCGCAACAGAAAACGACGTTTTAAACGGTCTGGGAATGCTCTTTATGAAGCTTCTGACAAACCGTGCGCAGATTTTTGCCGACGTCAGAACATACTGGAGCCCTGAGGCTACAAAGAGAGTTACAGGCTATGACCTTGAAGGCAAGGCACTTGAAAACGGCGGAATTATTCACCTTTTGAACTCCGGCGCAGCTTGTCTTGACGCTTGCGGCGAATGTACTGATGAAGACGGAAACGCTGTTATGAAGCAATGGTGGGATGTAACGGACGAGGATATAAAGAAGATGACAGATGCTACCGTCTGGTGCGAAGCAGGCTTTGATAACTTCAGAGGCGGCGGATTCTCATCTCACTTTACAACAAGAGCTGAAATGCCAGCTACTATGATAAGACTGAACCTTGTAAAGGGATTAGGCCCGGTTATGCAGATTGCTGAGGGCTGGACTGTCAAGCTTCCTGATGAAGTATCAGACAAGCTGATGGAAAGAACAAATCCTACATGGCCATGCACATGGTTTACACCACGTACAACAGGCGAGGGTGCGTTCAAGAGCGCTTATGATGTAATGAACAACTGGGGCGCAAACCACGGAGCTATAAGCTATGGACATATAGGCGCAGACCTTATCACTCTTTGCTCTATGCTCAGAATCCCTGTTTGTATGCACAATGTTCCTGAGGATAAGATTTTCCGCCCTGCCGCTTGGAACGCATTCGGTATGGATAAGGAAGGTCAGGATTATCGTGCTTGCGCAGCATATGGACCGATGTATAAAAACATAAGATAATTCGTAATGCTTAAATCAATTCGTAATTCGTAATGCGTAATGCGTAATTAGGGCGCTGGAGGGGACTTTGTGGTTCAATTTGTAGAGAGATTGCGAGGAAAGTTACTGGTGCCTAATTCAATGCGTAATTCGTAACGCATTAGGCTTCGCCTAACACTTGTCGCCATATTCTATCCCGCATTATGCTTCGCAAATTCGTAATTCGTAATTAAATGAGGGGGAGAGATTGTGAAAGAAGACAATTTGATTGTGGATAAAAGTAAAGCATTTGCATTGCGGATAATAAAGCTGTATACTTATCTAAAAACCGAAAAGAAAGAGTTCGTGCTGTCAAAGCAGGTTTTAAGAAGCGGCACAAGTATAGGAGCTAACGTAAAAGAAGCTATAAGAGGTCAGTCTAAGGCAGACTTTTACGCAAAAATGAATATTGCGCTAAAGGAAGCTAGCGAAACTGAGTATTGGCTAGAGCTGTTAAACGAAAGCGATTACATTGAAGCTAAGCATTTTGACAGTATCTATACAGACTGCCAAGAATTATTAAAAATTTTGATGTCAATAACCAAATCGCAAAAAGCGTAATTCAATGCGTAGTGTGGAAATTTGAAATAATTACGAATTACGCATTACGAATTAAGCATTGAAATCGGAGGTGTTATATTGAAAAGAGTTTTAGCAATAGATTTTGGCGCGTCCAGCGGCAGAGCTATAGTCGGAGAGTTTGACGGCGAAAGGGTGACGATGAAGGAAATTCACCGCTTTTCAAACGACCCTGTCATTTTGGGCGACACTATGTACTGGGATGTGCTTCGCCTGTTTCACGAGATAAAGCAAAGCCTTATAAAGGCAAAGCCGTACAATGTTGAAAGCGTTGCTATTGACACCTGGGGCGTGGACTTTGGACTTATCGACAAGGACGGACGTCTTATCGACAATCCTGTTCACTACCGTGACGCCAGAACCAACGGAATGCTGAAGGAAGCGTTTGAGCTTTTCCCCGAAGAGGATTTTTACAAGGCGACAGGTAACCAGTTTATGGAAATAAACACCGCCTTTCAGCTTCTGGCGGTCAAGAAATACCGCCCCGAGCTTTTAAGTCGGGCGGACAAGGTTCTTTTGATGCCTGACCTGTTTTCTTACTTTTTAACGGGCAACAAAAAAGCGGAGCGTTCTATTGCCTCTACTACACAGCTGTTTGATCAGAACTCAAAGGACTGGTCTTGCGAAGCTTTGGCGGCGCTTGGAATTGACAAGGCTTTGATGCCTGAAATAGTTGAAAGCGGAAGCGTTGTTGGTACGATTTCAAGTACCCTTTGCGAGGAGCTTGACATAAAGCCGATTAAGGTTATCGCCGTTTGCGGACACGATACGCAGTCTGCGCTCGTTGCCGCACCAGCTAAGGAGAGCGATTTTGCTTTTCTTTCAAGCGGAACCTGGTCGCTGCTCGGAACAGAGCTTGATACTCCGATAATAAACGAAAAATCGCTTGAGCTTAACGTCACAAACGAGCAGGGCTACGGCGGAAAGACCTCGTTTTTGAAAAATATAATCGGACTCTGGCTTATTCAGGAAAGCCGCCGTCAATGGATAAGAGAGGGCACAGAGCTTAGCTTTGCAGAGCTTGAGCGGCTGGCTTTGGAAGCAGAGCCTTTTAAGTGCTTTATCGACCCTGACGACCCGATTTTTACACCTGCTGGAAATATTCCGAAAAGAATTAAAAACTATTGCGAAAAGACAGGACAGGATATCCCTCAGACGACAGGCGAGGTAATGAGATGTATCTACGAAAGCCTTGCGCTTAAATACCGTCTGGCGATAGGCGAGCTTGAAGAGTGTACAGGCAAGAAGTTCGGCACGCTTTATATGATCGGCGGAGGAACAAAGGATAAATTCCTCTCCCGACTTACTGCAAGCTGCTGCAATATTACAGTTTCGAGCGGGCCTGTTGAAGCGACGTCGCTTGGAAACATTTTAATTCAGCTTATGGCGCAGGGCGAAATCGACGGTCTGGCTAACGCTCGTGAAATAGTAAGAGCGAGCGAGAAGATTACCGCCTTTGAGCCTGAGAATCCTTCTGACTGGGATGAAGCGTTTGAACGCTACAAAGCTATCATACAAAGAGGTGACAAAAATGCTTAAAAATATTCCTGCAATTCTTTCCCCGGAGCTTTTAAAAACGCTCTGTGAAATGGGACATTCGGATAGAATTGTTATAGCTGACGGAAATTTCCCTTGCGAGAGCATCGGCAAAAACGCTAAGGTTATTCGCTGCGACGGACACGGCGTACCAGAGCTTTTAGACGCTATCTTGCAGCTTTTTCCGCTTGACAGCTACGTTGAAAAGCCTGTAAATTTAATGCAGGTTATGCCTGGAGATGACGCCGAAACGCCAATCTGGGATGAGTACAAGGAAATTGTTTCAAAGTACGATGAGCGTGGAAGCGACGCTATCGGCGAGATTGAACGCTTCGCTTTTTACGAAGAAGCTAAAAAGGCTTACGCCATTATTGCAACAGGCGAAAAGGCAATTTATGCGAATATTATGCTGCAAAAGGGAGTAGTTTAATTCGTAATGCTTAATGCGTAATGCATTAAACTTCGTTTAACGCTGGGCGGCACAGCCGCCACATTCTATTAACAACAGTCTTTTGAAAACGCATTATGCTTTCGCACGCATTAGGCTTCGCCTAAACACGCATTAAGCTACGCTTAACGCTGGGCATGCATTATGCTACGCAAAACGCTTCGTTGCCCCTATATGCTTGTTGCCCATTCTATAACGGGGTGTAAAAGGCAATTGGAAAACTGGTTTGTCCCCCGCCGCAGGCGGGGATAGAAACAGGCAGCTATTTGATTCGTAATTGGAAATACGAAGGCTTGAAGAGCTTGAACAGCTTGAGGAATTAAAATAAAAAACAGAAAAGGTGAAAATTATGTACGAAGACATTAAAGAAGTAATGGTTGATGTTTGCCATAAAATGTGGCAGAAGGGTTGGGTTGCCGCTAATGACGGAAACCTGACGGTTAAGGTTGACGAGGGTAAGTACCTCGCTACACAGACTGGTGTTAGCAAGTGCTTTATTACGCCTGACAAAATCGGTCTTATTGACGACGATTTCAATATTCTTGACGCTGTTGACGGCTGGCGCCCTTCAAGCGAGGTCAAAATGCACCTTCGCTGCTACCACGAACGTCCTGACGTCGGTGCTGTGCTGCACGCACATCCTCCTGTTGCAACAGGCTTCGCTGTAGCAAATATTGCTCTCGACGAGTATTCTATGATTGAAACTGTTATCGGCTTGGGTTCAATCCCTGTTACACCTTATGGAACTCCTTCAACTTACGAGGTTCCTGACGCTATTACTCCGTATTTGCAGGAGCATGATGCTATGCTGCTTCAGAATCACGGTGCTCTGACAGTCGGACCTGACGCTATCGGCGCTTATTATAAAATGGAAACGCTCGAGCTGTTCGCTCAGATTACTCTTAATGCGAAGCTTCTCGGCGGAGCGCAGGAGATTTCACGTGAGAACATCGACAGGCTGATTGCTATGCGCCCGAAATACGGCTGCACAGGCAAGCACCCGGGATATAAGAAATACAATAAATAATTGAAAAGCTTATCCCCGTCACGCCGCAGGCGTGGCGGGGATATTATTCTCTCCGCAAAATTTTCCCTCGAACCAGTTGACAAGCGGCTTTAAATATACTATAATATCTAGGTAATTTCGCTGATATGGCTCAGTTGGTAGAGCAGCGCATTCGTAATGCGCAGGTCGTCGGTTCGAGTCCGACTATCAGCTCCATAAAGCACCTGCCAGAAAATTGGCAGGGCTTTTTGTTTGGTTGGGTTTTCCATAAAGAGCATAATTTTTTGTACAAGTTGCCCAAATTCAGGGTCGCGTTTTTGCCTAAAATCACGAAAAAGAGTTTTTGATTAAATTTTTTTATGTAAACCCTTGCAATTTTTCTGGATGTGTGCTATTATAATGCTGTATCAGATATTGATATACTTACATTTACATTTTATAAGGAGGAATTTTAATGAAGCTAAAAAGAATTTTAGCAGGTGCGCTTGCAGCAGTTGTAACAATTTCAACAGTTGCTCTCGCATCACTATCGACAGCTTCAGCTGACGCAGAAACTGTAACGATTACGTCTATGACTTACAACTTTACTGTAACTAATGGTGCTACATCTACAGTTACTTTTGCAAACCAGAGCACATCTTGGGCTGAAACAAGTGGTAGTGTAGATGTTGACGGAAACGGTTCATATTCTGCAACAGTTAGCGGAATGAGCGCAGCTGGACTGACAAATGTTGGTTATATCAGCGCAACAGCTGCTACAACAGTTACACTTGATTCAATCTTAATCAACGACACTTACACAATTCCAGTAGGCGTTACACTTGATTCAACAAGTTCAACTGGAAACGGTTTAGCTAACATCTGGAATGACGCTGGTAAGGCTGACGTTGTTTATTCAGTAGGTTCAGGTACAGACGGTTCTACAGCTACTCTTGTAGGTGACGGCGGAAGCTCAATCAAACTTCAGGTAGAAGCAGCTGAGGAATCATCTGAGGAAAGCTCAGAAGAGTCATCTGAGGCTACAGAAGCTGAGCCAGAAGCAGTAACTATTACTTCTATGACTTACAACTTCACAGTAACTAATGGTGCTACATCTACAGTTACATTTACCAACCAGAGCACATCTTGGGCTGAAACAAGTGGTAGTGTTGATGTTGACGGAAACGGTTCATATTCTGCAACAGTTAGCGGAATGAGTGCAGCTGGTCTGACAAACGTTGGTTATATCAGCGCAACAGCAGCTACAACAGTTACACTTGATTCAATCTTAATCAACGACACTTACACAATTCCAGTAGGCGTTACACTTGATTCAACAAGTTCAACTGGAAACGGTTTAGCTAACATTTGGAACGACGCAGGTAAGGCTGACGTTGTTTACTCAGAAGGCACAGGAACAGACGGTTCTACAGCTGTTCTTGTAGGTGACGGCGGAAGCTCAATCACACTTTACGTAACAGCGGCAGCTGCTACAACAGAAGAGTCATCAGAAGAATCATCTGAAGAAAGCTCAGAAGAGTCATCTGAGGAAAGCTCAGAAGAATCATCCGAGGAAAGCTCAGAAGAGTCATCAGAAGCAACAGAAGATTCATCTGAGGCAGAGGCTATTGCTATCAATGCAGTTATCGGATATGCTGACGGAGACTGGTCCGCACAGGATTGGGCTTCAGGCGTAACAGTAACAGGTAACGGCACATACACAATCACAGCTGACGTAACAGCAATGGATACAACAGCTGATGGTACTACAGTATTCGTAATTGACTTGTCAGGCGCAGCAGCAGCTTATCCTGACTTGACAGCAGTTCTTGATTCTATCACAGTTGACGGTGATGAAGTAAGCTTTGATTCAACTAAGATTGCTTATGGCGACATCGAAGAGAATGGCAACTACAGAATCGAAATCTACAACGCTTATGGCGTTACAATTTCAGATCCTGCAATTGATCCAGACGATGTATACGCTGAGGAATCAATCGCTATAACATTTACAGTTTCAGGTCTACCTGAATCTGCAACAACAGAGTCTACAGAAGATACTTCTGCAGAAGAAGAAGTTGAAATTAACGCAGCTCTTTGCTTCACAACATCAGGCTGGTACCCAACATCTATGGACGGTACAGTAGGCGTTGTAGTAAACGGCGACGGAACTTACACAATCACTTGGGATGTTTCTGAGTACGGAGGAATTTCTGACGCACTTATATTCTGCATTGACTTGAACGATGCATCTACAAATTATCCAAATATGACTGCGGAGCTTAATTCAATTATGGTTGACGGCGAAGAAGTTTCATTCGACGCTTCCAAGATTATCTACGGCGATATCGAGGAAAACGGCAACTACAGAATCGAAATCTACAACACATATGGTGATTCAGCAGCAGACCCTGGAATCGATCCTGACGACATCTATGCTGAGGAAACACTTTCAATCACATTCTCAGTTTCAGGTTTAACTTCAGAAGCTACAACAGAAGCAACTGAGGATTCATCAGAAACAACAGAAGCAGTTGACACATCAGCACTCGTAGCTGCTATTGAAGATGCAGAAGCAGTTGATACAGCTTGCTACACAGTAGACAGCGTATCAGCATTCACAGCAGCACTTGTTGACGCTCAGACAGTTTACGCTGACGCTAGCGCAACACAGGACGACATTGATGCAGCAGCAGCAGCTCTTGCAGCAGCACAGGCAGCTCTTGTAGAAGCAGACGTTGCAGTATATGTAACTCCAAGCGCAGAGTATGCTCTTGCAGGCGAAGAAATCACATATACAATCACAATCGTTCCAAATCAGCAGCTCGGAACAGTTCAGTTGGTTCTCGACCTCCCAGAGGGTCTTGAGTATGTAGCTGGTTCATTCACAGTTAATGAAACTGCTGCAACAGAGCTCGGTTGGTCAGGCGGAAACATTATTGAGTGGACAGAGAGCACATTAATGGTTAACGGCTATTGCTTATCAGCTGTATTTGATGAGTACACAGCTGGCACACCAGTTGTTCTTGGAACATTCACAGTAACAGCTACAGAGTTAGCTGATTACACAGCAACAGTTACAAACGGTGAGTTCACAGACGTTAATTACGACATCTTAACTTACGGCGTAGCAGCAGAGGCAGTTTCTTACGTATCAGCTTACCCTGTTGATACAACAGCTCTTGAAGCTGCAATCACAGAGGCTGAGGGTATTGATACTTCACTTTACACAGAGGACAGCGTAGCTGCTCTCGAAGAAGCATTGGCAGCAGCACAGGCAGTTCTTGCTGACGCTGACGCTACACAGGACGAAATCGACGCTGCTACAGCAGCTCTTGAAGCTGCAATTGCAGGTTTGGTAGAAGTTTCATCTACAACAGAAACAACAGAAACAACTGCTGCTGAAGAAGAAACAACTACAACAACAGCAGCTGATGAAGAGGAAACAACCACTACAACAGCAGCTGACGAAGAAGAAACAACAGCAAGCGACGATGATACAACTACAACAGCAGCTGATGAAAGCTCAAGCTCAAGCAGCTCAAGCACAACTTCATCAGACAGCACACCTAACACAGGCGCTCAGGCAGCAGTAGGTCTATCGATCTTCATGGCTGCAGGGCTTGCAGGCGTAGTTGCAATCAAGAAGAGAAGAAAGTAAATTTCTTATCCAGATAAATGTAAGTAATCAACACTAAAAGGGAACGGATTTATCCGTTCCCTTTTTCTTTTACCCGAAAGTCGTATTAGTATTTTGTGGCACAAAAAAAGCGACCGCATAACAGTCGCTTGTAGTTTTTTATTGGCGGGGTTGTATCTCCGTACTTATACTTGTCTTAAAACAATAGCACACAGCGGCGGTACAGTCACCTCGCCGCTTAAAATCTCCTCCTGCTCACGGCCTTTCTCATCAAAGATAATCCTGTAAGAAACGCCAATGTGAGTGGTTCGCTTTTCTGTATACGGATTCACAACAAGATAGAGTGCTTCACCCTCACCCTCAAGCCGCTCGATAATGATGTTTAAGTCGCCCGAATCGGGGAAGGAAATTCGCTGGTCTATCTCTTGTTTGCTTGAAAGCCGAAAGAGCGGATGCGCCTTTCGAAAGCGTATCAGCGCGCGGTAGTAGTTAAATACCGCCTTGTTCTCGTCCTTTTGCTGCCATTTTATGCTGTTGGTGAAGTCGGGTGAGTTGTAGCTGTCCCACTCGTACCGCTCGTTAAGCTTCGCGTCCGCTGGCACGTTCGGCCTCGGCTTGCTTCGTAAAAAGTCCTGCCCCAGCTGCAAAAAAGGAATGCCCTGCGAGAACATCACCAAAGCGGCCGACAGCTTATCCATTGCGACACGCTCAGCATCCGAAAACTCAGCGCCGCAAATTGAAAGCTTATCCCAGAGGGTGAGGTTGTCGTGCGCCTCGACATAGTTTATAGCTTGCGTTGGCTCGAACGCCCAGCAGGCTTCCATATAGCCGTCAATATCGTGGTGCGGAACGCTTCCGACAAGTCCACGCTTGACGATAGTAGTTTCGTAGAAATTTCCGCTGACGTAGCCTTTATTTGCGGTGTCGAAAGTGCTGCCCTTGACTGCATCACGCAGATTGTCGTTAAATAGTCCGACTCTCCCGAAGCTGTAGCTGTTGAATTTGTAGCTGAGCTTTGTAGCGTTGAGGGCGCTTTCGCCGCCCGTCCAGCCTTCGCCGTACATTAAAATTGAGGGGTCAAGCTCGTTAAGCTTGTCACGTATCAGGTTTACGGTGTCGATGTCGATAAGACCCATCAGGTCGAAGCGAAAGCCGTCAAGCTTGTATTCCCTCGCCCAGTAAAGCACCGAGTCGAGGATGAATTTCTGCATCATTTTGTGGTCGCTCGCCGTTTCGTTGCCACAGCCGGAGCCGTTTGTGAACCTGCCCATTTTTGTGCGGTGGTAGTAATACGGCTGAGCGAGGTGAAACGCAGACTTTTCGGTAAAGTAGGTGTGGTTGTAAACGACGTCCATAACAACGCCGATACCAGCCTCGTGGAGCGCCATAATAAGCTGTTTAAGCTCTCTTATACGGCACTTCGGGTCGTAAGGATTTGTCGAATAGGACCCCTCCGGGCAGTTATAATTGAGCGGGTCGTACCCCCAGTTGTACTCACGCTTTTCCGGGTGAGCTTCGTCAACTGTGCAGAAATCGAAAATCGGTAGAAGCTGAACGTGCGTAACTCCCAGCGCTTTAAGGTGCGAAAGGCAGGTCGCCGAGCTGCCACAGGTGGTTTTCTTTTCTGTAAAGGCTAAAAACTTTCCCCTGTTTTGCTCGCTGACGCCGCTTGAAGGGTCGATAGAAAAATCCCGCACGTGTGCTTCGTAAATTATAGCATCGGTGTGAGAATTAAGTTTCGGGCGTTTATGCTCCTCCCAGCCGTCAGGGTTGGTTGTACCAAGGTCAACAACAGCGCTTCGCTTGCCGTTGATTCCGCAGGCTTTAGCGTAAACGTCGGTACCCTCGAACCGCTTCATATCGTACTCATAGGTGTAGGTATAAAAATAGCCGTCAAGGCTTCTTGCAAACTCAATATACCAGACGCCGTTTTCAATTCTTCGCATTGGCAGCGTTTCGACAAGATTCTGTCCCTCGCCATCGGCGTAAATATTTATAAACACACAATAAGAACAAGGGCTCCATACCTTGAATCGGGTTATATCCCCGTCAATAATGGCGCCCAGGTCGTTGCCGTAATAGGTATTATATTTGTCAAATTCCTCGAAATTTGAAATTGCATCCACAAAAAACTCTCCTGTCAAAATGAAATTGCTTCGCCTTGTTTAATGATTGTTTCAAAGCCGTGTCTGGTGTTGTTTATAAGCTCTTCCCTGACATTGCAGCCGTTTATAAGCAGGACGATTGTCGAGCCGCCAAACTCAAAGTAGCCCTTTTCCTCGCCCTTTCTGACACTCGCTCTGTCGGGCGTATTGTTTGAAATTTTACCAACCATCAGCGCTCCGACTTCAATTTGCGCCACACAGACGTCCTTATTTCTTATAACGCAGCACTCTCTCGAGTTCTCACAAAAGACCTTGATATGATCAAGAGCCGCCGGATTTACCGTGTGCAAGAAGCCGCCAATCTTTTTGTTTTTCGACTTTATTCCTGAAATCGGGTAGCAGTAGCGGTGGTAGTTGTCGACGCAAAGGCGAATAATAACAGCCGTTCCTCCGTTAAAGCGGTTGGCGATTTTCTCGCTTCTTGTAAGCGAATACAAATCGTAGAAGGAGCCTTTGATTTTA
Organism: Ruminococcus sp.; assembly: GCA_021199305.1. Classification (GTDB taxonomy): domain Bacteria; phylum Bacillota; class Clostridia; order Oscillospirales; family Ruminococcaceae; genus UMGS1601. Next base: position 54,969 of record JAJQIH010000016.1, on the reverse strand, counting down.
AACACGCCTGTTGTTGAGATTTTATAGGCGGTCGCTTTTCCGTCGCAGGGCGAAATAATCTTAGCCGACTTGTCAATCGGTCGGGCGCCAGCTTTAACCTTCCTTGTAAAAAAGTCGTTAAAGGAGGTGTAATCTTTCGCCTCGTAATCGCTCATATCAATCTTATTAGCCGAAATGAAGGGCTTTATTAGCAGTCCTGATAAAGGGCAGCTTAAAAGCTTGCCCGAAAAAGCAGAGAAAGCGGGACAGGTAAACGGCTTTATAAGTGAGCGCAGAAAAGCGTTACCGTAAACTGTTTTTAGAAATTTATCCTGCGCTGTTGTTTCACGGTTTATTTTAAGTGCCATTATCGTAATCTCCCCTGAAAGAAGCCTATAAGGATAAGAACGCCAATTAACAAAAGCAGCAAAACTCCGAAAATCTGCGGCTTTTTAACTCTGAACTTTATAAGGAACAGCGCGCTTATAACAATAAGGCAAATCTGAAAAACGAACGGGAAGGTTCTCCCTAAAAGTCCGCCGCCCGCTATGTAAATAATCGGCAGAATTATAGCTACCGACGTAACGGGAAGTCCTCTGTAATCGTGACGCTTTTCCTGCGTTTGTGACTGACGCTCCTGCTCGACGGTATTAAAGTAGCCAAGACGAATTACAGCCGACAAAACTATCGCAATCGCTGCAATGAGACCCAGTCCGTGATTCATACCAAACGAGTAGCCGAGAATTGCCGGAAATACGCCAAAGAAAATCAGGTCGCAAAGCGAATCTATCTGAATACCGAAAACCTTTTCTCTGTCGGTTCTGTCCTTTTTCATTCTTGCAATTCTTCCGTCAAACAAATCGCACAGTCCTGAAATCAAAAGACATAAAAACGCAATCGAATAGTTGCCGTGTCCTTTGTAGACTTCAATTACCTGTGTGATTCCAAAAATTGAAGAAGCAAGTCCCAAGTAGGTCAGTATGACCGTGTAATTATAAAACCCCAGCATTGTTTTTCTCTCCCTGTATTTTTCTCCCTGTTATCTGTTGTTTATCTTGTTAAAAAGCCGATCAGAGCGAGTGAAATTACTCCCTGAACGATTGAAAAGCGGGTTACCACCTGTGTATCGCTCCAGCCGTTATTCTTTCTCATATGGTCGTGAATCGGCGTTCTGATGTTTTTCATAAAGTTCTTCATTTTTAAAAACTTGATGCAGGAAATCTTGAGAAGGCTTAAGCCTCCGTCGATTATAAGCATAAATGCAAAAATCAGGAACAGCAGCGGCGAGCCGAGCTTCATAGCCGAAAGGGCAATAAGAACTCCCAGCGCACGGGAACCAGCGTCGCCCATCAGCATAACGCTAGGCGAGGTATTATACCACAAATACGCTATCAGCATTAAAATTGCAGACAGAATAATAAGTCTGAAATCGTCCGCTTCCTCGCCGAGATTTATCATATTTTGCATCAGAATAAAAACTGTGGCGAGGGAAATAATGCTTAAGCTTCCGCAAAGTCCGTCAACTCCGTCAGAGCAGTTTGTTACATTTATCGAACCCCAGACCAAAGCTGCACCCAGAACTATATACACAACTGTCGGCAGCGTAAAGCTGACACCGACAAGCGCGAGCTTTACAGTCGGCTCATTGTAAACGCAGTAGGTGGCGGAGATTCCAACAGAAACTACAAGGTCGATAAGGCCCTTTTTAACCCTTCCCCACGGAATTGCAGCGCTGTCGTCAAGATAGCCGCTGAGCATTTCAAGATAAATAAAAGCAATGTAAATTATAAGCTCTACGGTAAGCGGAACAAAAAGCGCAACCGTTATAATAAAGGAGGTGAACATCAGAAGTCCTGCTCCTCTCGGCTTGCCCTCTGAAAGCTTGCCGTTTAAGGCGAAATCTCTTCCCTTATCCCTTGGAAGAATATTTTTAAACACTCTGATTGAAAGAAACGGTATAAAAAATCCGCAAAGAATAAACAGTCCGTAGTAGATGCTTTCATAAGCGGACGGAATTAAGTTTTTAAGCATTTTTTGATCCTCCTGAAGTTACATTTGCCTTAAATATTGTAGCACACCGACCGAGTTATTGCAAGCTTATTCAGCGTATTTTCTGACCCTCAGAGGAATACCGAGCGACTTTGTCAGAAGCTCGCATTTTTGAATTTCTTCCTCGCTTATAACGTCTACTACCGATAAAATAACGCTGTCAAAAAGATCCTTTGCACGAGTGGCAAATTTAATCATACAATCAAATGCCTGCTCGCCGAACTTCGGATTTGTAACACGGCAGTATTCCTTGGCGTCCGAGGCGTTCAGCGAAATGGAAACGGTATCGAAAAGTCCTTTAAGCTCGTCAATCGTATTTTCTCTGCCGTAAATCAAGTCGGTCAGGCCGTTTGTGTTTATTCTGATTTTTGTGGATGTGTTCTCTCTGAGATATTTTGCAGCTGCCTTTATAATTTCAAGCTCGGCTGTAGGTTCGCCAAAGCCGCAGAAGATTATCTCATCAAAGCTGTCAAGATCTTCCTTTGCAAGGCTTGCAATTACCTCATCCTCGCTCGGTTGGTGGTCAAGCCACAAGCTGTCAGAACCATAAGCGCCGTCGCCGTTTTTTCTGATGCAAAAGATACAGGAGCAGGGGCACTTGTTGGTAAGATTGATATAAAGCTTGTTTTCAAGCACATAAGTTATGTTCATCATAGTAAAATCACCCTTTGAAAATTTCTGGGACTTTTAGTCCATAAATATAGTAGCACGAAAACAAAAATAATTCAAGTACCTTAAAAATCTACAAACCTATCATATGGTTTTCACAATCAACGGTATAATTAACCTTAACGGAGGCTTAATGGACCAGTTCTTGATTGCGCCTCTTTTTTAGACCTTAAATTATTTGGAGGTATATTTATGATAGATGACGAGAGAAATAACAACAATGGCTTTGAAAACGACTTTAACAACAAGCCAGACAACAACGCAAATTCAGATTCAGAGCAAAATGCAAACGACAATCAGCAAAGCTCAGCTTATGTAGTAGAGGGCAATAATGATTCTTATGGCGAACAGCCGACACAGCCTTCACAGCAAAGCTATAACCAGAACGCTCAGCAGGGTTATAATCAGAACGCACAGCAAGACCCACAAAACCCACCGGTTCAGACACCGCCGCAATATTCAAATTATTCGGAGTATTCACAGCAGACGGTAAACAGTATGTCTTACGACCCGAACGCAGATAAGAAGGGTCAGAAGCAAAGAAGAGTTTTAACGGCAATTATTTCAGTTTGCTGCGTATTGGCAATTGTAGCTACCTGTGTTATAGGCTATAATCTTATATCGCCTGGAAATATAGGAACTGCAACATCAACGACTACGTCAGATTCATCTCAGGCTGAAACGACAGAATCCAACAGCACAGAGGAAGAAAGCACAACAAACGAGGATAAAGAGCTTCCGACAATTTATCAGCTTTCAGCTCCTGAGGACGCTATGACAATACCTGATATTGTAGATCAGGTTTCAGATTCTATCGTTGGAATTTCCTGTATCTTCTCTAACGGAACAGGAAGCGGTACAGGAATTATAATGAGCGAAGACGGATACATCCTCACAAACGCACACGTTGTAAGCGATGCGACAAGCGTTCAGGTTGTTTTCGCAGACGATTCGGACAACGGCATTGACGCTGAAATTGTCGGAATAGATTCACAGACGGACATTGCAGTTATTAAAATTGACAAGACAGGACTTACACCAGTTGAATTTGGAAAATCCTCTGAGCTGAGAGTTGGCGAAGCGGCAATAGTTATAGGAAATCCTTTAAGTCAGGCACTTGCAAATACAGTAACATCAGGAATTATTTCAGCGCTTGACAGAGAGCTTACTATAGAAGATAAAACATTGACTCTTATTCAGACGGACGCTGCAATAAACAGCGGTAACTCAGGCGGCGCATTACTTAACGCTTACGGTCAGGTTGTAGGAATTACATCAGCTAAAATTTCTTCAACCTACGGCGAGAACTTAGGCTTTGCAATTCCTATCGACGACGCTCTGCCAATAGCAGAGGAGCTTATTGAAAACGGTTACGTTACAGGCAGACCGCTGCTTGGAATAAGCGGAAGCGATATTTCCGAATTTTATTCTGAATACTATGGCATTCCACAGGGCTTTCAAGTAGTATCTGTTGAAAGCGGCTCTGCTGCTGAGGAAGCAGGAATTGAAGTCGGAGATGTTATTGTAGGAATCGAAGGTCAGCTTATCACCAGCATCGATGAGTTCAACGAGATCAAGAACACCTACAGCGCAGGAGATACCATTACAATTTCGCTTTACAGAGATGGAAGCAGAATTGACGTTGAGGTAACGCTCGGTGAAGCTACCGCAGAAACAACAACAGAAGATACAACAGAAGCGACGACGAACAGCTCGTTTAACTGGGGCTACTAAACCTGAAATGTCGCTGCCACGGCATCTGAGGGTTTATGATATATTGGACATCGCATTGAAAAAGGGCGGTGTCCATTTGTTTTTGCAAAAGATACCCTATTTTTACGCGGATTGCTTGACTTTAGCGAAATAAAGTGATAAAATTAATATGTTTAGTGTAAGGGTGTATCTTACCAGAAGTATTTTTACCAATAGGAGGGCTTTAATATGTCAAGAGTTTACAATTTCAGTGCAGGACCAGCAGTTTTGCCGGAAGAGGTATTAAAAGAAGCTGCTGACGAAATGCTTGATTACAAGGGATGTGGAATGAGCGTAATGGAAATGAGCCACCGCTCAAAGGTTTTCGACCAGATTATCAAAGAGGCGGAAGCTGATCTGAGAGAGCTTATGAACATTCCTGACAACTACAAGGTTCTGTTTTTACAGGGCGGAGCTTCAATGCAGTTTGCAGCAGTTCCGATGAACCTTATGAAAAATCGCAAGGCAGGTTATATTTTAACAGGTCAATGGTCAAAGAAGGCTTTTGCTGAGGCTAAGATTTACGGCGAAGCTGTTGAGCTTGCTTCAAGCGCAGACAAGACCTTCTCATACATACCTGATGTAAGCGATCTTCCGATTACTGACGATATGGATTACGTTTACATTTGTGAGAATAACACAATTTACGGAACAAAGTACAAGACTTTACCTGATACAAAGGGAAAGCTTTTAGTAGCTGACCAGTCGTCATGCTTCCTTTCAGAGCCTGTTGACGTTACAAAGTACGGCGTTATCTACGCAGGCGTTCAGAAGAATGTAGGACCTGCTGGCGTTGTTATTGCAATCATCCGTGAGGACCTAATCACAGACGACGTTTTAGAGGGAACTCCAACAATGGTTAAGTGGAAAACTCAGGCTGACGCTGATTCACTTTACAACACTCCTCCTTGCTACGGAATTTATATTTGCGGCAAGGTATTCAAGTGGCTTTTAAAGACAGGCGGACTTGAAAAGAGAAAGGAAATCAACATCGAAAAGGCAAAGATCCTTTACGACTTCTTAGACGAGAGCAAGCTTTTCAAGGGTACTGTTGAAAAGGAAAGCAGATCGCTTATGAACGTACCGTTTGTAACCGGAAACGATGAGCTTGACGCTAAGTTTATCAAGGAAGCTAAGGCTGCTGGATTTGAAAACCTGAAGGGCCACAGAACTGTTGGCGGTATGAGAGCTTCTATTTACAACGCTATGCCAATTGAGGGCGTAAAGAAGCTTGTTGAGTTTATGAAGAAGTTTGAGGCTGAAAACGCTTAATTGATACAAAGGTGGTATATAAATGTATAAGATTAAAAAGCTTAATAAGATTGCGGCTTGCGGAACAGACCTTTTTGACAAGGCAAAGTACGAGGTTTCTGACGACGTACAGTCGCCTGACGCTATAATTGTTCGTTCAGCTTCTATGCATGATATGGAATTTGACGACAATCTTCTTGCTATTGCGAGAGCAGGAGCAGGAGTAAACAATATTCCTGTTGCCGACTGCGCTGAAAAGGGAATCTGTGTTTTCAATACTCCTGGCGCTAACGCTAACGCAGTAAAAGAGCTTGCTGTGCTCGGACTTTTGATTTCCTCCCGTAAGGTATCTGAGGCTATCGAATGGGCAAAGGGCTTAAAGGGCAACGGAGCAGAGGTTGGCAAGATGGTTGAAAAAGGAAAGAGCCAGTTTGTCGGACCTGAAATTATGGGTAAGACTTTAGGACTTGTAGGTCTTGGAGCAATCGGCGGAAAGCTCGCAAACGTTGCGGTTTCGCTGGGTATGAACGTAATAGGCTACGACCCGTTCCTTTCAGTATCAGCAGCACTTCACTTAAAGCCGCAGGTAACTGTTGTAAAGGACGTTGACGAGGTTTACAGCAAGGCTGATTACCTCTCGCTTCACCTTCCATACAACTCAGAAACAAAAGGCTCAATTAACGCTGACGTTTTCGCTAAGATGAAAGACGGCGCAAGACTTTTAAATTTCGCAAGAGGAGAGCTTGTTGACACATCTGCTGTAATTGAAGCACTAGGAAGCGGCAAGCTTGCAAAGTACGTAACAGACTTCCCGAACGACGAGGTAATAGGCGTTGAAGGCGTTGTTGCAATTCCTCATCTTGGAGCTTCTACTCCTGAATCTGAGGACAACTGCGCTGTTATGGCTTCAAGAGAGCTTATTGATTACATCGAAAACGGAAACATTGTAAACTCTGTAAACTTCCCGAATGTTGAGCTTAACAAGACGGGCGACGTAATGGTTTGCATTATGCACAAGAACGTTCCTGAGTTTATTACAAAGATTACTGCAATCATCAGCAAGGACGGAGCTAACATTGAAAACTTCGTACACAAGTCAAAGGGCGAATACGCATATTCAATGATTGATATTACAGGAAGCGTTGACGTTGAAGCTTTAAAGGCTACCGCTGACGTTATAAGAGTCAGAACCCTTTAATTTAAAGAATAAGGAATAAGAAAAGTCCCTCGTTTTTCGGGGGACTTTTTTTAGTGCAAAAAACAAGCCGATTTTATTCGACTTGTTTTTGCTTTTTAGTTTTTGAGTTTTTAGTCGTCGCTTGCGACGTCGCTCATCAATATTCCTCTGCCGTTGGTTGAGAGGTAAACTCTTCCGTAAACTTTCGGGTCAGCTTCAAGGGTTGTCTTGTTGACATTTCCCCAGCGCTCGTTTTCGTTGTTCATCTTAACCCAGGTCTTGCCCATATCGGTTGACTGATAAACGCCGTTGCCCTTTCCGTCAACAGAGCCGTAGATGTAAATTGCGCCGTAGTCGCCTTCGTTTTCAGCAGCTCCTACTGAAACGGCGTAAGTGTAGTCGATGTCGCCCTCAGCTACAACAAGCTCTGCGCCGACGTCAGCGTTTTCAATATGATAAAGCGGACCGGAAGCGAGCGATACCCAGAGGTCGCCTTCAATTTCCTTGTTGGCTACAAGTGTCATATTGCTTACCATTGTAGAAATTATCAGCTCGAAGGTTTTACCCTTGTCGGTTGACATATAAATTCCGTTTGAGTAGGTAGCGTAGAACTTATTGGGATTTACTTCATCTGCAATAATAGTTGTATTTGAGCCTAAGCCCTGAACCTCGGACCACGTTTCGCCCCAGTCGTCGGTTACGTACGAGGTTACCGAACCGTCGTCAGGCGAGTAAATAAGCGTTTCGCCGTCTGCTGAAAGAACAGCCTCGCCGCCAGCCGTTGCGCTTACACCGTCAGGCGTTTTGGCAAACTGCCACGTCTTTGAGCCGTCGAGCGAATAGCAAATTGAGCCCTGATCCATTTCCTTTGTTGTACGGACGACAACATTCGGATCGTTTCCAGCTACCGCCAAATCGTCAGCCTTAAAGCTGTATACGCCCCAATGCTCCTCTGGCGCTGTGTCAACGTCGTCGTGCCTGAAGCCGTAAAGGTCGCCTAAGATAGAGTAAAGAGCTGGTGTGTCCTCGCCGCAGTCCTTTGGCGAATACAAGCCTAAAATAGCCGTTTCCTCAATTCCCTCAGCTACAACGCTGATGTTTATATTTTCCTCGCCGATTTTTGTGAGGTTGTCTGTGCCGTAAAGCGTAGCTCCTGTTCCGTAAAGAAGCTCGTCAGGGTTAAACGGATTGATAGCAACTCCCGACGTCCACCAGCCGAGCTTCAGACCGCCCTGCCAATTGAGCCATTCGGAGTCTGAGATGTCGAGGTTGTAGTCCTTGGTTGTGTTTCCGTCCTCGTCCTTGTTCCAGAGGCCTACCCACGTTTCGCCGCCGTCCTTTGTAACGAGAATGTTATCCTCGCTTGCCCAGTGGCAGATTGTAGTAACTGCAACCATTTCGTCCTTGTAAACGGCAATTCCGCAATAGCCGTGTCCTGTTTCGCCTGTAAACGGAGTTATATTAGTCCATGTTCCGTCAGCAATGTTGTACTTGAAAACCTTGCCCTTGGCGGGATTTTTCTCCTGAGTTACCTCAGACGAGTAGGTAACGTAAAGATTTCCGTCAGCCGAAACCTTACCCTGACAAGGGAAGTAGCTGTAATGCTCGTCGTTGTCAGTTTCTTCGTTTAAAAGGGTGTTCCAGGTTTCGCCAGCGTCGTCGCTGTAGTAGACTTTTTCGCCGCTTGCTTCTGCAACTCCGCAGAAGATAAGATTTGTATACTCGCCCTCGTCAGAGCTTGTCTTATCGCAGGTAATCCACAAAATTCCGTAAGAATACGAGCCGTCGTGGTAGCTTCCGACAGTAGGGAAGCTTTCAAGGTTCTCCCAGGTCTGACCGTAGTCGTTTGAAACAAACATACCCTTCGAGTGAGAACCGTAGTAGATTCTGCTGTTGTCGTTAGGGTCAATCATAAGACGTTCGCCGCAGTTTCTTCCGTAGTCGTTTCCGCCCATTGAAAAATCAAAGTCGACCTTTGTCCAATGATCGCCGTAATCGTAGGAATACATAATACAGCCGTCGCCGCCATAAGAGGTTCCGCAGGACATATATACTCTCGATGGTTCAATCGGGTCGGTAGCTATGCTCTCAATACAGTTGTAGTTCCAGTCGTTTGAGTTGTCGTCCTCGCTTCCAAAGCAGTCGGTGATACAGGTCCATTCGTCCTCGCCCTTTTTCTTTCGGTAAGCGCCGCCTATATCGGTTTTGACATAGACAAGACCTTCTTCAGTTTCGTTGTAAACCATACCTGGAATGTATCCGCCGCCGACAATTGTGACGTTAGACCATTCAAAGCCTGTTTCTGTTACAGTTTCGCTGTTGTAAAGATTTTCCTGAGCGATAGTGTCGTCAGAATCGTCTGTACAGCCTGCAAGGCAGCCGACAGTAACAGAAAGAGTTAAGGCAAACGAAAGTAATCTCTTCGCATTCATAAATAATTCTCCTTAATCATATTATACATTATATGCAAGTATAGTATAGCATAAAAGCAGGCGCAAACGCAATATGAAAATTGCTTTATTTAGTATGATTTTTGCTTTATCCGGGAGGAATTAAAATGAATGAAAAGGTACTGACAAAGCCGTCAGATTTAACGCTTCAGAATCGCTCGCTGCTTCGGCTCACAGGAGTTACTGACATTGACAGCTTTAACGAGGAAGCGATAGTGCTGTTTACAACATTAGGAGAACTTGTGATAAAGGGGAAGAATCTCCACGTAAATTCAGTAAATGTGGATTCGGGCGACGCTGAAATTGTCGGCGAAATCAGAACTATCTCCTACACAAACCGAAAGCTTACCAAAAAGCCAAACGCTATAAAGAGGCTGATGAGATGATTCCGTCATATATGTTCGAGCCTGAAACCGAGCTGTCGCTTTTCGCTTTGTCGATTGCGATTGGCGTAATTTTCGGTGTAATCTACGAGGTAACAAGAATAGTGCGAATAATTTTCCCTCATCGCTCGTGGCTGGTGTTTATAGAGGATATGCTTTTTATGCTCTTTTGCGGATTCTGGTTCTTTATCTTTTCGATGACGTTCGCAAGAGGGCAGCTAAGAGGTTTTTTGCTTTTGGGAAACCTGCTCGGCTTTTTTCTCTATATTTTTACGCTCGGCGAGCTTGTGAAAAGGGTAGTAACAGGAGCAAGAGAAAGAATAGTCGCCGCCTTGAAATGGACAGGGCGCTTTTTGTGGCGAAGGCTTCTGAGACCGATAATTTTTAAAATCCTCAGCCCGCTTGGAGCGAGATGTAAAAAAATTCGCCGAAAGAGAAAAAAATCCGAGAAAAGTTCAAAAAAAGTCTTGAAAGTTTAAGACTTTACGGCTATAATAAACATATAGTGTATTGCGCTTTTCAAGGCAATACACAACGTCTTTCAGCCTGGGAAAGTCGAAACAGCAACACTTTCAGGGAGAGGGTTTCAATAGTGGAAAATTCAAAGGAAAGCATATTAGCCTGGGATCCTGATTTTACTAAGGTTACAGCAGAGGAAAAGAAGAAAATAGATAAGGCTGATGAGGAGCTGGCTCGTGGCGAATACGTTTCACACGAGGATGTATGGGCGGATGTAGGCTAAGTGCCAATTAAAAAATTTTGCGAAAGGAGTGTAATGACAAATGCCGGTTGTAAATAACGCATCTGAGGTTATAAACAAGAGAAAAAATAAAAGAGCGTCTTTTGCTTCACGCATTGGAATGATTGCACTTATCGCATTTATAGTTTACGCTGTTATAGTTATAATTCAGACAGAGGTTGAAATGAACGAGCAGCAGGCGGTTCTTGAGGACTTGAAGGAGCAGATTACAGCTGCAACCCAGGAAAACGACGAGTACGAGAGAATACTTGGCGGAGAGGATGAAAACGCTTATATGGAAATGATTGCTATCGAACAGTACGGCTACGCATATCCAAACGAAAAGCGCTTTTATATAAAGGAAAGCACATCGTCGGACGTTATATCGTCCAGCGAGGAGTCTGACGAATAGTAGCTTTAAAAAATTATTCAAGGAAGGTACAAAAAAGCTTTATGCAGGTTGAGGTAGGAAAAATATACGAGGGAAAGGTTACGGGGATAACTAAGTTCGGAGCATTTGTTGAGGTTGAAGGAAAGGTTACCGGAATGGTACACATTTCTGAAATTTCAAGCTCGTTTGTCAATGATATAAACGAGGTGCTTAAGAAGGGTCAGACCGTCAAGGTCAAGGTAATAAAGGTTGACGACAACGGCAAAATTGGAATGTCGATAAAGCGTGCCGAGGAAAAACCAAAGAACGACAGGCGTGGCGCTCAGAAGGGCAAACCGTCTGCTGGCAACAAGAATGCGGCTAAAAAACAGGCGGTCGAGAAAAAAGAGCCTGAGCCTGCATATTACGGCGACGGATACGTTTCAAAGCCAAGCGGAGATGCAAACTTTGAAGATATGCTAAGCAAGTTCAAAGCTTCAAGCGAGGAGAGAATAAGCGACTTAAAGCGCGCTAACGACAACAGACGTCGTGGCGGCACAAGGCGCAGATAACTACATAATATCAAGGGGCAGAGTATCGCCCCTTTTGTTTTCAGGAGAAGGATTAAATGAGAAAAGTTGTAATTTTAGGCATAGCGGCAGCAGTTCTGTCACTTTCAGCCTGCAGCGTAACAGAAGGCGATCCGCTTGACGGTGAGGAGCTTGTAGAAGCGGCTCGTGAGCAGTACGAATCCTACGACTCAGCGAGAGTTGTTATCACAAACGAGGATACCAACGAGGTTGAGCAGGAGTTTGTATTTATGTATGACGAAAAGGACAGCCTTACCTATTTATATACAGGCGGTTATGAGGAGGAAAGCTATATCCAGTACAACAACGGATTTGAATGCTTTACCGAGCAAAACGGCGAGTATACCTTTACTCAATACGGCGACAACGATTTTGAAGCCTACAACAGAGATTCGTTACACCCTCAGGCGAGCGGGGATTATCTTCCTTACGAGCGAAACGCAATAGAAACGGTAGAGAAAACCGAGCAGGACGGCGAGGTTGTATGTTCTTATACCTATAGCCCAGACAGCTTTGACAGCGACGACGGAGTAGTTGAATTTACTGCAGTTTATCACTTTGACGAAAATGACGAGCTTTTGTACTTTGAGGAGCTGTCGGTGGTTGATACCGACGGCGAGGAGAGCAGCCATTCCTACAAGGTTGAAATTACTGATATAAATGCTGTTAAGGAAATTGACAATCCGCTAAAGGACAGAGAAGGATAGAAGATTTAGCTTGTGCACTACATTTAGTGCTTTTACGTGGGCCAACCACACTTTATTGAAATAAAAAAGCCGCTTTGTACAAATTGTACAAAAAATCAAGAAAAAAGCGCCGAAATTTCTACACGTTATTTTTGCCATTTTATATTGATTTTATATTGCACAAATGGTAAAATAAGTCTTGCACTGCGGTGAACTGCCGCAGATGACTGCATGATATGCGTTGAAGCGGGAGGTTGCGTACAGAAGGTGCGGTAATTCTCGTGGAGTATGTCCGATTTTAAACCGGGCGGCTGTAATACTTAAAACACAGTATGTGTTAAGCGTTTCTTGCGAATGGCTATGCCACTAACGCTTGATACTGTACGGGTTTGTGTGTTCTGTCAACCGAAGTGATAATAAAGCTTCGGGTTTTTTATTGAATCTCACAGGGAACACACGGAAGCGTTGAAGGATTTACAGATACCTACTTAAAAAGACTGCTTGTCTTGTCCCGAAGATCAGGGAAACGGACAGGAGCTTTAACGAAAAGGTAGGCTTAGCCCCCAATATTCAAGACTTTACAAGGAGGCGATTTAAATGGCAGTCAATGAAAAGCTTAGAATTAAAATCAAGGGTTATGAGCACGCAGTAGTAGATTCAGCAGCAGCAAAGATTGTTGAAGCTGCAAAGCGTACAGGAGCAAAGGTTTCAGGACCTATCCCACTTCCGACTGACAAGGAGGTTATTACTATCCTTCGTGCGGTTCACAAGTATAAGGATAGCCGTGAGCAGTTTGAGATGAGAACTCATAAAAGACTTATCGACGTTCTCCGCCCAACTGACGAAACCACAGCAGCTCTTCAGAACCTTGAGCTTCCTGCAAGTGTTGACATTGTAATGGAAATCAAGTAATTGATTTTTGTTTGAAATCCGTCTGATGCGGGTTTTTAAGTGTCTTCACGCAGGTCATGTCGGGAAACCGACCAATAACCATAAGGAGGAAAAATAATGGAAAAGGGAATCATCGGAAAGAAAATCGGTATGACTCAGATTTTCGATGAAGCAGGAAAGGTAATTCCTGTTACTGTTGTTGAAGCAGGTCCTTGCGTTGTCGTTCAGAAGAAGACTGTTGAAAACGACGGCTATAACGCAGTTCAGCTTGGCTTCGGCGACATCAGACCTAAGAGAGTAAATAAGCCTCTTACAGGTCATTTCAAGAAGGCGGACGTTGCTTTGAAGAGAACTTTGAAGGAATTTCGTCTTGACAGCATTGACAATTTGAATGTCGGAGATATCGTAAAGGCTGATACTTTTTCTGAGGGCGACATTGTTGACGTCAGCGGAAAGAGCAAGGGTCACGGATTTTCGGGAACAATCAAGCGTCACAACTTCGCAAGACTTAAAGAATCTCACGGTACAGGACCGGTTCACAGACACGCAGGATCAATGGGCGCTTGCTCATCGCCGTCGAGAATTTTCAAGGGTAAGGGAATGCCTGGACAGTATGGTAACACAAAGGTTACTGTTCAGAACCTTACAGTAGTAAAGGTTGACGCAGAGAATAATCTTATCGCAATCAAGGGTGCTATTCCAGGTCCTAAGAACGGAACAGTTACTATCGTTGACTGCGTTAAGAAGGCTTAGTGAGAGGAGGAAGTTAATATGCCACAGGTTTCAGTTTATGATATGAAGGGCGTAGAGGTTTCTACTGCTGAGCTAAAGGATTCTGTATTTGGAATCACACCAAACAAGACGGTTATGCACGCAATGGTTGTAAACTATTTGGCTAACCAGAGACAGGGCACACAGTCCACTCTTACAAGAACAGAAGTAAGAGGCGGAGGAAAGAAGCCTTGGAGACAAAAGGGAACAGGTCACGCAAGACAGGGTTCTATCCGCGCTCCACAGTGGGTACACGGAGGAGTTGCTTTAGGTCCTAAGCCGAGAGATTACAGCTATTCGCTTAATAAGAAGGAAAAGAGACTTGCAATGAAGTCGGCGCTTTCTTCAAAGGCTTTGGAAAATGAAATCGTTGTTGTTGACAACATCACAGTTGAGGAATTCAAGACAAAGACGATAGTTGAAATGCTGAAGGCTCTGAAGGTTGAAGGTAAGGCACTTATCGTAATGCCAGAGGTTGACCTCAAGGTTGTCAAGAGCGCAAACAACATCAGCGGAGTAAAGACCGCAACTGTTGGTACGCTTAACGTATACGACATTTTAAACTATGACAAGTTTATAGTTGCAAAGTCGGCAGTTGAAAAGATTGAGGAGGTTTACGCATAATGGAAAAGACCGCTCAAGATATTATTTTAAAGCCTATCATCACAGAAGCTTCTATGGAAAATCTTGAAATGAACAAGTACACATTCAAGGTTGCAAAGAACGCTAACAAGTTCGAAATAAAGAGCGCTGTTGAACAGCTCTTTGGCGTTAAGGTTGCAAAGGTAAATACAATCAGCGTCAAGGGCAGAAAGAGAAGAATGGGCAGATTTGAGGGCTATACGCCTGATTGGAAAAAGGCAATAGTTACACTTAAAGAGGGCGAAAAGACAATTGAGTTCTTTAACAACCTCGTTTAATTGATAAGCCCCGAAGAATAAGCTTCAGATATGGAAGCGTAAGTATGGGAAGCACCCCTTCCCGCAAAACTAAACTCAAAAGGAGTGAACTATAATATGGCAATAAAGAGCTACAAGCCTACGACTCCTGGTAGAAGAGGTATGACAGTTACCGATTACTCAGGATTGTCAAAGGTGGCTCCTGAAAGAAGTCTGCTTGAGCCAATGAAGAAAAAATCAGGCAGAAACAGCTACGGTAGAATTACTGTTCGTCACAGAGGCGGCGGAGAGAGAAGAAAGTACCGTATAATCGACTTTAAGAGAAATAAGCTTAATATGGACGCTAAGGTTCTTACAATCGAGTATGACCCGAACCGTTCAGCATTTATCGCTTTGGTTCAGTATGAGGACGGAGAGAAGAGATATATCTTAGCTCCTAACGGATTGAATGTCGGCGATACAGTAAGAAGCGGAGCAGACGCAGACGTTAAGCCTGGTAACGCTATGCAGATGGCAAACATTCCGGTTGGTACCTTTATTCACAACATCGAGCTTTATCCTGGCAAGGGCGCACAGCTTGTTCGTTCAGCAGGAAATATGGCTCAGCTTATGGGTAAGGAAAACGGCTATGCGCTTGTAAGACTTCCTTCAGGTGAGATGAGAAGAATTCCAGTAAACTGCATGGCTACAATCGGTCAGGTTTCAAACATCGACCACAACAATGTAAACTACGGTAAGGCAGGAAGAAAACGTCATATGGGTATCAGACCTACTGTAAGAGGTTCTGTAATGAACCCGAACGACCACCCTCACGGTGGTGGTGAAGGTAAGTCGCCAGTCGGACGTCCGGGACCTGTTTCTCCATGGGGCAAGCCAGCACTTGGATACAAAACCCGTAAGAAGCATCACCGCTCTGATAAGTTTATCGTAAAACGTAGAAATGGTAAGTAATTGAAGGGAGGCAGATGAAAAATGGGTAGAAGTATCAAAAAGGGACCTTACGTCCAGGAGGCCCTTCTCAAGAGAGTAATCGCTATGAACGAAGCAGGCGAAAAGAAGGTTTTGAAAACCTGGAGCAGAGCTTCAACAATTTTCCCTGATTTCGTAGGTCATACGTTCGCTGTTCACGACGGACGCAAGCACGTACCTGTTTATGTAACCGAGGATATGGTAGGCCATAAGCTCGGAGAGTTTGCACCGACAAGGACTTACAGAGGTCACGCAGGCTCCAAGACATCAAATAATGGTAAGAAGTAGCCAAAGGGAGGATAAATTGATGGAAGCAAAAGCAATATTAAAAGACGCTCGTATTTCTCCTCGCAAGGTGAAGATCGTACTTGACCTTATCAGAGGAAAGGATTACGATGTTGCTATGGCAACAGTAAAGCACACACCGAAGGCTGCAAGTGAATATCTCGAAAAGCTTCTTAAATCGGCTGCTGCAAACGCTGAGAACAACTTTAATATGGATAAGGATAATCTATATGTTTCAGAGTGTTACGTTTCAGCAGGCAGAACGCTTAAGAGAATCAGACCTGTATCACGTGGCAGAGCAAACAGAATCCTTAAGAGAACATCTCACGTAACTGTTGTTCTCAAGGAAAAGGAATAGTCGAAAGAGGAGGTAAACTATGGGCCAGAAAGTAAACCCACATGGACTACGTGTCGGAGTAATTAAAGATTGGGATTCCCGTTGGTTTGCAAATAAATCAACTTTCGGCGATACACTTGTTGAGGACCACAAGATCAGAGAGTACATTAAAAAGACTCTTTATTCAGCGGGCGTTCCGAGAATTGAGATTGAAAGATTTGCAGATAAGGTTAAGATTCACATTAACTGCGCTAAGCCGGGAATGGTAATCGGACAAAAGGGAGCTACAATTGAAAAGCTCCGTGCAAAGATTGAAAAAATGATAAACAAGCCGGTAGCTATCAATATTATTGAGGTAAGACAGCCGGACTTGAACGCACAGCTCGTTGCAGAGAAGATTGCGCTTGACCTGGAGAACAGAGTATCCTTCAGAAGAGCAATGAAGTCAGCAATCGGAAGATCAATGAAGCTTGGCGCTAAGGGAATCAAGACAAGATGCTCAGGTCGTTTAGGCGGCGCAGAAATTGCAAGAGCTGAGTCTTATCACGAAGGAACAATTCCACTACAGACAATTCGTGCTGACATCGACTACGGTACTGCCGAAGCAAATACAACCTACGGCAAGATCGGCGTTAAGGTATGGATTTATCGTGGAGAGGTATTAAAGGGCGAAATTCCTGATTCTCAGAAGAGAGAAAAGGACAACAAGCAGCGTCGTCGCAGAAACGATGACAGCAGGCCAAGACGTCGTCAGGGATACAGACCAAGAAAAGAAAATGCAGAAGGAGGTAACGCATAATGCTACTTCCAAAGAGAGTAAAATACCGTAAGCAGCACAGAGGTCGTATGACCGGTAAGGCGCTTCGCGGAAATACAGTTTCAAACGGAGAGTACGGACTACAGGCGTTACAGTGCGCATGGATTACATCAAACCAGATTGAAGCAGCCCGTATCGCTATGACAAGATACATCAAGCGTGGCGGTCAGGTCTGGATTAAGATTTTCCCTGACAAGCCGGTTACAAAGAAGCCTCTCGGAACCCGTATGGGTAAAGGAAAGGGCGCTCCTGAGTACTGGGTAGCTGTAGTAAAGCCTGGAAGAGTTATGTTTGAAATCGAGGGAGTTTCAGAGGAAATCGCAAGAGAGGCTATGCGTCTTGCAGCACACAAGCTCCCGATCAAGTGTAAGTTTGTTAAGAGAGAAACTCAAGAAACGGGTGGTGAGCAATAATGAAGGCAAGTGAAATCAAAGAACTGACAGCTGACGAGCTTGAAGAAAAGCTCGGCGAATTAAAGCAAGAGCTATTCAACCTTCGTTTTCAGCATGCTGTAAACCAACTTGACAACCCTATGAGAATGAAGGCTGTTAAAAGGGATATTGCTCGAGTTAAGACATTCATTCGTAAGCAAGAGTCCAGCGCTGAATAAGAAAAGGAGGATTTACTGTGAGCGAAAGAAATCTTAGAAAAACAAGAGTGGGTAAGGTTGTTTCAAACAAGATGGATAAGACAATCGTAGTTGCTATTGAAGATAACGTAGCACACCCGCTTTACAAGAAGATTATCAAGAGAACTGTTAAGCTAAAGGCACACGACGAAGAAAACGTATGCAACATCGGCGACAAGGTAGAGGTTATGGAAACAAGACCTTTATCAAAGGATAAGAGATGGCGCTTGACAAGAGTTATCGAGCAGGCTAAGTAATTTAAAATTTTGGTTTTAAAGAGGAATTCTTCTCCTCTTTAAATACCGCTTTTGAGATTTACGAAAGGAGGAACGCACTGTGATTCAAATGCAAACTTACCTGAAAGTTGCTGACAACACTGGAGCGAAGGAGCTTATGTGTATCAGAGTTTTAGGTGGATCGCGCAGAAGATACGCAAACATCGGCGACGTTGTAGTAGCTTCAGTTAAAAAAGCAACACCGGGCGGCGTTGTTAAAAAAGGCGATGTTGTAAAAGCAGTAATCGTTCGTTCAGCAAGTGGTTTAAGAAGAGAGGACGGAACATACATCCGTTTCGATGAAAACGCTGCTGTTATTATAAGAGAAGATAAAAACCCAAGAGGAACCCGTATTTTCGGGCCTGTTGCAAGAGAGCTTCGTGAAAAGGATTATATGAAGATTCTTTCACTCGCTCCGGAAGTTCTTTAATTTGGAGGTGTCGTTCAGATGAATAAATTACACATTAAAACCGGCGACACTGTAGTTGTTCTTTCCGGTAAGGATAAGGGCAAGAAGGGTAAGGTACTTCAGGTATCACCAAAGGAGCGCAAGGTTATTGTTGAGGGCATCAATATGTGCACAAAGCACGTAAAGCCCAGAAGACAGGGCGAGGCAGGCGGCATAGTTAAGGCTGAGGCTGCAATGTATGCTTGCAAGGTAATGCCAGTTTGCCCTAAATGCGGAAAGCCGACAAGAGTTGGTCACAAGATTCTTGACGACGGCTCAAAGGTTCGTATTTGCAAGAATGCAAACTGCGGCGAAGAGTTTTAACAGGAGGAGTAAACGATGGCTACACCAAATTTAAAAGAATTATATGTTAGCAGCGTAGCTCCTGCTATGATGAAAAAATTCGGCTACAAAAACGTAATGCAGATTCCAAAGCTCGACAAGGTAGTAATCAATGTTGCCTGCGGCGAAGCTAAGGACAACTCAAAGGTTGTTGACGCTATTATGAAGGACCTTTCAGCTATCACAGGTCAGAAGCCAATAGCTTGTAAGGCAAAGAAGTCAGTTGCGAACTTCAAGCTTCGTGAAGGACAGATTATCGGCGTTAAGGTTACCCTGAGAGCTGACAGAATGTACGAGTTCGTTGACAGACTTTTCAATGTTGCGTTCCCACGTGTTCGTGACTTCAGAGGAATCAACGCAAACTCATTCGACGGAAGAGGAAACTACTCAACAGGTATCAAGGAGCAGCTTATCTTCCCTGAGATTGAATACGATAAGATTGACAAGGTACGCGGTATGGACATCAACTTTATCACAACTGCGAACACTGACGAAGAGGCAAAGGAGCTACTTTCAATGTTAGGCGCTCCATTTGCTGAGAAGTAAGAGGAGGAAATAAGAATGGCTAAGAAGGCTATGATTAACAAGCAGCAGGCAACGCCTAAGTATTCCACTCGTGCTTACAACAGATGTAAGATCTGCGGAAGACCGCACGCTTATCTGAGAAAGTTCGGCATCTGCCGTATCTGCTTCAGAGAGCTTGCACACAAGGGTCAGATTCCAGGTGTTAAGAAGTCTAGCTGGTAAAGAAATTTTATTTAAAGGAGGTTAACTAGCATGCAAATTACTGATACAATAGCTGATTTATTGACCAGAATTCGTAATGCAAGTTCTGCAAAGCACGCAACAGTTGACGTTCCTGCATCTAATATGAAAAAGTCCATAACACAGATTCTTGTTGACGAAGGATATGTAAAGGACTTTCAGATCATTGAGGACGGAAAGCAGGGTATCATTAGAATTACTCTAAAATATGATGAGAACAACTCGCCAGTCATTTCAGGACTTAGAAGAGTTTCAAAGCCGGGTCTTAGAATTTACTCGAGCTGCGAGGAAATGCCTAAGGTAATGAAGGGACTTGGAGTAGCAATTATCTCTACATCAAAGGGAATTGTTACTGACAGAAAAGCAAGAGAGCTTAATGTCGGAGGAGAAGTTCTTGCATTTGTCTGGTAAGGAGGACTAAAGATTATGTCGAGAATCGGTAATAAGCCAATTAGTGTTCCGGCCGGAGTAGATGTAAACATTGCTGAGGGTAATGTAGTTACTGTTAAGGGCCCTAAGGGAACACTTACGAAGGAAATGCACAAGGATATGATTATCACTTGTGAGGGAAGCGAGGTTAAGGTTGCTCGTCCTTCAGAGGATAAGCTGCACAAGTCGCTTCACGGATTGACAAGATCGCTTATCAACAATATGGTTGAGGGCGTTACAAACGGATTTTCCAAGACTCTTGAAATCGAGGGAGTTGGATACAGAGCCGCAAAGCAGGGCAAAAATCTTGTTATGAACTTAGGATTTTCACATCAGGTAATTATGTCTGAGATTGACGGAATTACGATTGATGTTCCTGCACCAAACAAGATTGTTGTAAACGGAATCGACAAGCAGATGGTCGGTCAGTATGCTTCAGAGGTTCGTGAAAAGCGCCCGCCAGAGCCTTATAAGGGCAAGGGTATTCGTTACGAAGGTGAAAGAATCATTCGTAAAGAAGGTAAAGCTGGTAAGGGTAAATAAGAGAAAGGAGTGTAAAATACTATGGTTAAAAAGGCTGATAAAGCATTGGCTAGAGCTAAAAGACACGCCAGAGTTCGTAAGAATCTTTCTGGAACACCAGAGTGTCCTCGTTTGAGTGTATTTCGCTCCGCTAAGCATATATACGCACAAATCATTGACGACGTAAACGGAGTTACGTTAGCGTCCGCATCATCGCTTGCACTCAAGCTTGACGACGGTGGAAACACCGAAGGAGCTAAGAAGGTAGGCGAGGCAATCGCAAAGGCTGCTGTTGATAAGGGAATTGAATCTGTTGTATTTGACAGAGGCGGATATCTCTATCACGGAAGAGTAAAAGAGCTTGCAGACGGCGCTCGTGAGGGCGGACTCAAGTTCTAAACCTAAATTTGTGCATCACAGGCATTACTGTGAAAAGTTATTAAGGAGGTAATACTTTTGGCTTTAATAGATGCTTCTAACATGGAACTCGAAGAAAAGGTTGTCGCTATCAACAGAGTATCAAAGACTGTTAAGGGCGGACGTATCATGAAGTTCTCAGCTCTTATCGTAGTAGGCGACGGAAACGGAATCGTAGGCTTCGGTCTTGGAAAAGCAAGCGAAGTTCCGGACGCTATTCGCAAGGGAATCGAGGACGCAAAGAAGAACCTTATAAGAGTTTCATTAAGGGGAACGACTATTCCGCATGAGGTAATCGGAGCATTTGGAGCAGGAAGAGTTTTGATGAAACCTGCTGCACCCGGTACCGGAGTTATTGCGGGCGGTCCTGTCAGAGCAGTAGTTGAAATGGCAGGAATCAAGGATATCAGAACAAAGTCACTTCGTTCAAATAATCCTTGCAATGTAGTAAGAGCTACAATCAACGGTCTTGCATCAGTAAGCTCAGCTGAACAGGTTGCAGCAAAAAGAGGCAAGACGGTTAAAGAAATACTTGGCTAAGGAGGACTTAAAAATGGCAAATTTAAAAATCACATTGGTTAAAAGCCTTAATTCAAAGACTAAGAATCAAATTGCTGTTGCTGAGTCACTTGGTCTTAAGAAAATCGGTGCGGTAACAGTTCAGCCGGACAACGCACAGACACAGGGTAAAATTAAGAAGATCGCGCATCTTGTTAAGGTTACCGAGGCGTAGTAGGGAGGTGCGTGAAGAATGAAATTACATGAACTTTCACCGGCAGAAGGCGCTAAAAAGGAAACAAAAAGAATAGGTCGTGGTCACGGCTCAGGACAGGGCAAAACCGCTGGTAAGGGACATAAGGGTCAGAAGGCTCGTTCAGGCGGCGGAATCAGACCAGGATTTGAGGGAGGTCAGACTTCTCTCACAAGAAGAACTCCAAAGAGAGGCTTCAACAACATTTTCGCAAAGAAGGTTGTAACAGTTAATGTAAGCGAGCTTGAAAAGTTCAATGACGGAATCGTTGTTGACAAGGAGCTTTTACAGGCATCAGGTCTTATCAACGGACGTTACGATGCTGTGAAAATTCTCGGAGATGGAGAGCTTACTAAGAACATCACAGTAAAGGCTGATGCTTTTACAAAGACAGCAGCCGAAAAGATTGAAAAGGCAGGCGGAAAGGCAGAGGTGGTTTAAAGTGTTACAGACTCTAAGAAACGCTTGGAAAGTTGCTGAGCTTAGAAAGAAGATATTGTTCACACTTTTTATCATCATCATTTATCGTATAGGCGGAGCAATCCCCGTTCCTTTCCTCGACTCTGCGACATTGCAGTCATGGTTTGAAACAAACAGCTCGACAGGTAACTTTTTTAACTACCTGAATATGCTTTCAGGTGGTACCTTCTCGCAAGCAACCCTGCTGTGTTTGTCAATTTCACCGTATATCAATGCTTCGATTATCATTCAGCTTCTGACATATGCTATCCCGCCGCTCGAAAGAATGGCTAAGGAAGGTCAGGAAGGCAGAAAGAAAATCAACAGGATTACAAGATATACGGCGCTCGGAATTTCGCTTTTCCAGGGCTGGGCATATTATCTTACACTTAAAAATTCAGCAGGAGCTGTTACTTATACCGAAGGCTTCAGCGGAGTCTTCGCAGAGATAGTAATAATCGCTTGCTTTACAGCTGGTTCTGCACTTGTAATCTGGCTAGGCGACCAGATTAACGAAAAGGGTATCGGAAACGGTATTTCAATGCTCCTTTTTGCAGGTATCGTTGCAAGAGGACCTTCGGCAGTATTGATGCTTATCGAGTATCTGCAGACTGGAGAGATGAAGTACATTATTATGGTTCCTGTAATCATTATAATCTTCGTTCTGATGATTGGTTTCATTATCTTTATGGACAATGCAGAAAGAAGAATCCCTGTTCAGTATGCTAAGCGAGTAGTCGGAAGAAAGATGTATGGCGGTCAGAACTCATATATTCCTGTCAAGGTTGCAATGAGCGGCGTACTTCCAATCATCTTCGCTATGAGCTTTATGTCCTTGCCTTCAACTCTTGAGTTGTTTATCGCAAGACCTACAAACCCAGAGGGCTTCTGGCAGAAATTCTACGTTGGAATGCTGAATCTGTTCAGCACAGACAGCTTCTTCTACGCAGTTTTGTACTTCCTGCTCATCATAGGATTTAACTACTTCTATGTATCAATGCAGTACAATCCGGTAGAAATTGCCAACAACCTTCGTCAGAACAACGGAGGTATCCCAGGTATTCGTCCTGGAAAGCCAACAAGCGACTTTATCAAGAGAGTTCTCTCAAAGATTACGCTTGTCGGAGCTATATTCTTAGGAATTATCGCTATTTTCCCGATATTCTTCGCAAGATTCTCAGGAATTTCCGGAATATCTATGGGAGGTACGTCAATTCTTATTATAGTAAGCGTTGCACTTGAAACTGTTCGTACACTGGAATCTCAGATGATGATGCGTCACCATAAGGGCTTCCTGGAATAAAACGGGAAAGGATAAGCTTATGAATCTGATTTTATTAGGCGCACCAGGCGCAGGAAAAGGAACACAGGCAGAGGTTATCTGCAAGGCACTTGATATTCCTACAATTTCAACAGGAAATATGCTTCGTGCAGCTGTTAAAAACGGCACGCAGAGTGGTCTTGAGGCTAAAAGCTATATGGACAGCGGAAAGCTCGTTCCTGACGAGGTAGTAATCGGAATTTTAAAGGACAGAATTGCTGAGGACGACTGCAAGAAAGGATTTATTCTTGACGGCTTCCCGAGAACGGTTCCACAGGCTGAAGCGCTTGACAGCATGGGCGTTACAATCGACAAGGTAATTGAGATTTACGTTCCTGATGAAAAGATAAAGCAAAGACTTTCTGGTAGAAGAGTTTGCGAGGGCTGCGGAAATTCGTATCATGTTGACTTCAAGCCTACAAAGGTTGAAGGAATCTGTGACGCTTGCGGAGCTAAAACTGTTATCCGCAAGGACGATGAGCCTGCAACAGTTGAGTCACGCCTTAAAATTTACCATGAGCAGACAGCTCCATTAAAGGGCTATTACGAAGCTCAGGGCAAGCTTGTTACCGTAGAGGGACAGGAAGAGGTTGCTGACACTTCTCGCCTGACGCTTGAAGCCATTAACGGTTAAGTTAGGAAGCGATTTAATGATTTCTATAAAATCACCACGAGAAATAGAAATGATGAAAAAAGCGGGCAGAATCACAGGCGGAGCTTTAAAGCACGCTGGAGAGGTTGTTCGCGCAGGAATGACTACCTATGAGCTTGACAAGATTATAAACAGATATATCGTATCGCACGGAGCGAAGCCGTCATGTTTAGGATACGGCGGCTTTCCCGGAAGTGCGTGCATATCTGTAAACGACGAGGTAATTCACGGTATACCAGGACCTCGCAAGCTTAAAAGTGGCGACGTTGTTTCAGTTGATCTTGGCGCTTATATCGACGGCTTTCACGGCGACAGCGCAAAAACCTTTATAATCGGCGATGTATCCGATGAGGTGAAAGCGCTTCTCAAGTCGACGGAGGAGAGCTTGTACAAGGCGATTGAAATCGCACGTATAGGCACACGACTTGGCGATATAGGACATACAGTTCAGAAATACAACGAGGACAACGGATATTCAGTCGTAAGGGAATTTGTCGGACACGGAGTCGGCAGAGATTTGCACGAGGATCCGGAGATTCCGAATTACGGCAAAGAAGGAAGAGGTCCACGACTTGTGGAGGGTATGGTAATTGCTATCGAGCCGATGATAAATCTCGGCACAGAAAAGGTTTACGTAATGCCTGACGAGTGGACAGTAAGAACACGTGACGGAAAGCCTTCCGCACATTTTGAGCATACAATCGCTATTACAAAGGACGGACCGATTATTCTGACCGATCCTGACATTGAATAGTCGTTGTAAAATAAATGCTAGACGTTTGTCGGCAGGTCGGGCAAAAAGGCTTGCGCTTTAGCTTCGACGGCTTTGAGAAATCAAGGTTCATTTCACCCTTGCCGATGAAATGTCGAAATCCGAAAATAGTTTATATCAGGCATTGAGTGAGTTTATAACCCAAAACAAACTCAATCAGGCCGCAACCTTTAGAGGGGTGTAAAATAATGTCAAAAAGCGATGCTATCGAGGTTGAAGGAGTAGTTAAGGAAGCATTGAGAAACACGACATTTCGTGTTGAGCTTCAGAACGGACATGAGATTCTGGCTCATATCTCCGGAAAGCTGAGAACAAACTACATTCGTATCGTTCCCGGTGACAAGGTAACGGTCGAGATGTCGCCTTATGATTTGACTAAGGGAAGAATTACCTGGCGCTCAAAGTAAAGAGCAAAAGGTACAATCGTTTAAGGGAAAGCAGAAAATGCTTTCAGGTATATTTAAAGGAGGTATTTCAATGAAAGTAAGACCTTCAGTTAAGCCAATGTGTGAAAAATGCAAGATCATCAAGAGAAAGGGTAAGGTAATGGTAATTTGCCAGAACCCAAAGCATAAGCAAAGACAGGGCTAACTAAAAAATATGGAGGTGCAGCTAATTTATGGCTCGTATTGCTGGTATAGACCTTCCGAGAGATAAGAGAATCGAGGTAGGACTGACTTATATCTACGGAATTGGTCCAAATATTTCAAAAAAGATTTTGAAGGAAACAGGAGTTAATCCTGACACCAGAGTAAAGGATTTATCAGAGGACGATGCAGCAAAGCTTCGTGACTACATTGATAAGAACGTAACAGTTGAAGGTGACCTCAGAAGAGAAGTTGCTCTTAACATTAAAAGACTTGTTGAAATCGGTTGTTACAGAGGCGTTCGTCACAGAAAGGGTCTGCCTGTAAGAGGTCAGAGAACCAAGACAAACGCAAGAACTCGCAAGGGTTCGAAGAAGACAATCGCTAACAAGAAGAAGTAAGGGAGGGATATAGAACATGGCTCAGGCTAAGAAAAAGGTTATTCGTCGCCGTAAGGACAGAAAGAATATTGAACAGGGACAGGTTCATATCCAGTCTACTTTCAACAACACAATCGTTACTATTACTGATATGCAGGGAAATGCTATTTCATGGGCATCAGCAGGCGGACTAGGATTCAGAGGTTCAAAGAAGTCTACACCGTTCGCAGCTCAGACAGCAGCTGAAACAGCAGCTCGTGCAGCTAAGGAGCATGGACTGAAGAGCGTTGAAGTATATGTAAAGGGACCGGGCGCTGGAAGAGAAGCAGCTATTCGTGCGCTTCAGACAGAGGAGCTTGAGGTAAGACTCATCAAGGACGTAACTCCTATTCCTCACAACGGATGTCGCCCACCAAAGAGAAGAAGAGTATAATTTATCAGACCAAGTTTGAAGTTTACTTGGCGTCCAATAATGAAGATTGGATACAAAATTGAAAACGGAGGTATTTACTAATGGCAGTAAATAGAGAACCAATCCTTAAGAAAGGTAAATCTTTAGGAATCAGCCCAATGGTTATGGGCGTAGCAAAGGAAACCAAGAGAGATCCCAACGCAAACAAGAGAAGAAAGGTTTCAGAGTATGGCCTTCAGCTCAAGGAAAAGCAGAAGCTGAAGTTCATCTACGGAATGGGCGAAAAGCAGTTCGCACACTACTTTGAGCTTTCTGAAAAGCAGGAAGGTCAGGCAGGTACAAACCTTCTCACTATGCTGGAATCGCGTCTTGATAATGTCGCATTCAGAATGGGTCTTTCAATGACCAGAAGAGAAGCAAGACAGCTCGTTACTCACGGACATTTCTGTGTAAACGGAAAGAGAGTTGACATTCCTTCATACAGAGTAAAGGTTGGAGATGTAATTTCACTCAGAGAAAAGAGCAAGTCAAGCGTTAAGTTCAAGGAAATTGTTGAGGCTACAAAGGGAAGAATGATTCCTACATGGCTTGATATGAACAAAGATGCACTTTCAGCTAAGGTTTTAAGACCAGCTGAAAAGGAAGACCTTGACTACGAGGTTGAGGAGCATCTTATCGTCGAGTTGTATTCTAAGTAATACTGTAATTACTTTAAAACAGCAGGACGGTTTATTCGCACGCTTAATAAACACGGTTTTAATAAACGGGAGGGTTTATAATGCTTGAAAAGATTGAAAAGCCGGAAATCGAAGTAGTTGAGCTCAAGAGTAACGGAACATACGGCAAGTTTGTTCTTGAGCCGTTAGAGCGAGGCTATGGTACTACCCTTGGAAACAGCTTGAGAAGGGTACTGCTCTCCTCTTTACCAGGTGTTGCTGTGAATTCAGTAAAGATTGATGGCGTTCACCATGAGTTTTCAACAATAGACGGCGTCAAGGAGGATGTAACAGAAATCATCCTTAACCTTAAGGGCCTTATTGCGAAGCTTTACGGTGAAGGTCCAAAGACTATATATATCGAGGCGGAGGGCGAATGTGAAGTCACTGCCGGTGATATAAAGACTGATTCTGAGGTCGATATTTTAGTTCCGGATATGCATATCGCTACACTGGGCGAGGGTGCTAAGCTTTATATGGAAATTGTTATTGACAGAGGCAGAGGCTATGTTTCTGCTGACAAGAACAAGGCTTTAATGACAGGAGCACCTATCGGAGTTATTGCGGTAGACAGCATTTACACACCGGTTCTAAAGGTAAATTATTCGGTTGATAACACTCGTGTCGGACAGATTACAGACTATGATAAGCTGACGCTTGAGGTCTGGACGGACGGAACAATTTCCGCAAAGGAAGCTGTTTCGCTTGCAGCCAAGCTTTTAACAGAGCACCTCAATTTGTTTGTAAACCTCTCTGAGGAAACAAACGTCGTTGAGATTATGGTTGAAAAGGACGACAAGGGCAAGGAAAAGGCTCTGGAGATGACAATAGAAGAGCTTGACCTGTCGGTAAGAAGCTTCAATTGTCTTAAGAGAGCTGGTATCAACACTGTAAATGATCTGGTTGGAAAATCAGAGGAAGAAATGATGAAGGTAAGAAACCTTGGCAAGAAGTCGTTTGAAGAAGTCAAGGAAAAGCTCCGCAGCTTAGGATATGAATTAAGCTCGGAGGAAGAATAACCCGATTTAACAGAAAGAAATAAACAGTAAGGAGTGAATATCTAATGCCTGGAGCAAGAAAGCTTGGAAGAGCAAGCGACCAGAGAAAGGCGATGCTCAGAGCAATGGTAACATATCTTCTCGAAAACGGACAGATTGAAACAACAGTTGCCAGAGCTAAGGAAGTACAGTCGATGGCTGAAAAGATGATTACACTAGGTAAAACAAAAGAGCTTCACAACAAGCGTCAGGTTATGGCGTACGTTACGAAGGAAAGCGTTGTTAAGAAGCTTTTTGATGAGATTTCTCCAAAGTACGCTGAGCGTAATGGAGGATATACACAGATTATCAAAACTGGTCCTCGCCGCGGTGACGCAGCTGAGATGGCTATCATCAGATTGGTGTAAACTGATAAGATCCCCTGCCGTTAAAAACGGTGGGGGATTTTTTGTTAGGTGACCCATGCACATTTTACATATATTTTACATATAACAGGCTTTATTTTTACAAAAAGCCTGTATAATATTACTTGTGGTATTTTGCCCATTTGTAAAATTGTGTGGCTTTTGTCGTAGGGCGACAGTAGTTTTTACACAAAATAACGCTTTGTGGGTGGTGTTTCTGCCCGGTTGGTGGGAAGATTTTACAAAAACACGTCAACTTCTTGTCGGGGGACAAGGATTGACAAAATGGGTTAAACAGCAATAATTCCCCACGCCAGCGGCGTGGCGGATTATATAGTCGATTCTTTGTTGGGGAACAAAGTTTTGGCAAAATGGGTTAAACAGCAATAATTCCCCACGCCATCGGCGTGGCGGATTATATAGTCGATTCTTTGTTGGGGAACAAAGTTTTGACAAAATGGGTTTAAAAAGGAAAAATGGGAGAAATTTAATATGGATATTTTTTCTGTTCTCACTCTTATCGGAGGGTTAGTTCTCTTTCTGTACGGAATGAACGTAATGAGTCAGGGACTTGAGCGCCTTGCAGGAGGAAAGCTTGAAAAGCTCTTTGATAAGCTGACGTCAAATCCGTTCAAAGGCTTTCTTTTAGGCTTTGTCGTAACGGCAATTATTCAGTCGTCCTCGGCAACGACTGTAATGCTTGTAGGCTTTGTAAATTCAGGCATTCTGAAGCTAAGGCAGTCGATAAGCATTATAATGGGCGCTAATATCGGAACTGCTGTTACAGCGTGGATTTTGTCATTGACAGGAATTGAGGGCGGAAGCTTCTGGCTTGAAATGCTGAAACCGTCGTCATTTACGCCGATTCTTGCGCTTATAGGAATTATTTGCTATATGTTCCTGAAGGACGACAAGTACAAGTATATCGGTTCGATTCTGCTGGGCTTTACCGTTTTGATGTTCGGAATGGACACTATGAGCGGAGCTGTTGAACCGCTAAAGGATATGCCAGAGTTTTCAAATATGCTTCTGATGTTTGATAACCCAGCTATAGGAATCCTTGTCGGTGCAGTTTTAACGGCGGTTATTCAATCGTCCTCTGCATCTGTTGGAATTTTACTGGCGCTGTCCTCTACAGGAGCAGTCAGGTTTTCAACGGCGCTGCCGATAATTTTAGGACAAAATATCGGAACCTGTATCACAGCTGTTATTTCAGCAATTGGAACCAACAAGAACGCAAAGCGAGTCGCAGTAATTCATCTTTTGTTTAATATTATAGGAACCGTTCTTTGCGTCGTTGTTTACTATCCGCTTAACGCAATCTTTGAATTTGCGTTTACAAGTATGACGGTGGATGCGCTTGATATAGCGATTATACACACGCTCTTTAAGGTAGCTACTACTGTTATTCTGTTCCCGTTTATCGGAGCGCTTGAAAAGCTTTCGTATCTTATCATACGTGACAAGAAAACAGACGAGGACGACCTCGAGCAGGCACCAGTTATCGACGAAAGATTTATGTCTACTCCAAGCTTAGCTTTAGCGCAATGTAAAACTCATATGGTGAAAATGGCAAAGCTTGCGAAGAAGAATATTATGGATGCTACCTCGCTTGTCAAAAACTGGGATAAGGCGACAGCGCAGAAGATTTCTGAAACGGAAAAGGCGGTCGACAAATACGAGGACGTTTTGGGAACCTATCTTATAAAGCTTTCAGGACAGGAAATGAGTCAGCAGGACTCACGGACAGCTTCTACAATTTTGCACACGATAAGCGACATTGAAAGAATATCCGACCACGCTAAGAATATTTGTGCTTCAGCCAAGGAGCTTCACGACAAGAAGCTGACGCTCAGCAAAAAAGCTCAGTCGGAGCTTGACGTTTTGTTTAACGCAATAGAGGAAATATTGGAGCTTACAGTAACATCAGTAAGGGATAACGACCTTTACAGCGCATATCTGGTAGAGCCGTTAGAAGAGGTTGTGGACCAACTTCGCACAAAGCTCAAGAGCAGACACATAAAAAGGCTGCAAAAGGGAACCTGCTCGATGGAAACGGGATTTATCTATATCGACCTGCTTACAAGCTTGGAGAGAGTTTCCGACCATTGTTCAAACATAGCCGTTTGTCTGATTCAGGTAAGCGACGACAATTTTGAAACGCACGAATATTTAAGAACAGTAAAAACTTCGGGAGAAGAGTTTGATATGTATGTTGCAAAATACCTTGATAAGTATACTCTCCCTAAAAAGGCATAGATTAGTTTTGTATAGAAATCAGGAGGCTTAAGCTTTATGGCAATGATTTACTGCGTTGAAGACGACGACGGAATAAGAGAGCTTATTTCATGTGCATTGAAGTCGGGAGGATTTGATGTTAAGTCCTTTCCGCTTGCGAAGGAGTTTTACGAGGAAATTTCAAAGAGAACTCCTGCTCTTGTGTTGCTTGATGTGATGCTTCCCGACGAGGACGGATTTATGATTTTAAATCACCTCAAAAGCGATGTAACGACAAAGGATATACCGGTTATAATCCTGACAGCGAAAAATTCAGAGCTTGATAAGGTTCGTGGACTTGAAGCGGGTGCAGACGATTATATTACAAAGCCGTTTGGCGTAATGGAGCTTTTGTCAAGAATAAAGGCTGTGCTTCGCCGTTCGTCAAAGGACGAGGATATGGAGAAAACGCCTGTTATCACAATAAACGGTCTGACGCTTGACGAGGCTAAAAGACAGGTTATGTACAATGGAAATGAGATTGCTCTTACCTACAAGGAATTCGAGCTTTTGAAGTATTTTATGAAGCACGAGTCGGTAGTAGTAAGCCGAAATAAGCTTATGGAAAAGGTATGGGGCTTTGACTTTGAAGGCGAAACGAGAACGGTGGATATGCACATAAAAACCCTGAGGCAGAAGCTTGAAAAGGGCGGCTGTGAAGGATTTATAAAAACCGTTCGGGGAATAGGCTATAAGATTTAGGGAAGAAATATGCGAAGAAAAATAAATAAGACAATAACGATAATAGTGTCCGTAGCTATTATCGTTTTTGGTATAATAAGCGTTGCGGCAATAAGCGAGGTTTACTTCGACAAGAGCATGGAGAATGTCGAAAATATAGCGAGAATTTGCGCCGCTACCTGCGAAACGCCTGAGGAAATTGCCGAATATGTGGACGAGTCGGTCGAGGAGGAGGTCAGAGTAACCTACATTGACAGCGACGGAAAGGTTGTCTTTGACAATCAGGAGGACCCAGACGATATGGGAAACCATTCGGGCAGGCAAGAATTCAAGGACGCTCTTTCAACTGGCGAGGGAAGCGAGATAAGAACGAGCGAAACTATCGGGAAATCCACCTATTACTATGCTCTTGAATTTAACGACGGCGTAATAAGATTCGCAATTCCTATAAGCAACATTTACTCGGAAATTTATATTGTTATAGCACTGGTTGTTATAATATGCGCTATAACAATTATTATAGCCAGAATTATTTCAAAAAGAATAGCAAACGGCTTTGTAAAGCCGATAACTGAAATTGTCGATATGATTGACATAAAGAGCGGAGCTATCGATGAGGAGAATTTAACCGACTTAGAGAGCGACTACGAGGAGCTTAAACCTATTATCGAGGATATAAAGTATATCTCTGAGCGGCTTCAGAAGTATATCGAGCGACTGAAGCAGCAAAGGGAAAGAGTTTCCTTGATCATCAACAATATGGTTGAGGGAATGGTTCTGATAGACGGCGACGGAAAAATTCTTTCAATAAACCAGAGCGCAAAGACAATTTTGGACCCTGATTATTTTGAGGACAACGAAAAAGAGCCTGAGAATATTTCCGAGCTGTCGCTAAACGACACGATAGCGTCTATGATTGAAACTATGGAAACCGATCGTCTGGCGTACAATACTATTGCTGTGAATGACAGGTACTTCACCGTTTATATGAACAGGTGCGAATATGCTGGCAGCTATGGAATTATTATCCTGCTGGTTGACGCAACAGAGCGAGTTCACGCAGAAAAAATCAGGCAGGACTTTTCAGCAAACGTAACTCACGAGCTTAAAACTCCGCTTACAACCATCAAAGGCTTCGGCGAAATGCTTGAGAAAAAGATTATCACTCAGCCCGAAGAGGTCAGCAAGTACGGCGGAATAGTTTATCGTGAAAGCGAGCGGCTGCTGCTTCTGATAAACGATATTATGCGGCTTTCTGAAATCGAAGAAGACGCAAAGGAGTTTTCTGCGGTTTCGCTTAAAAAGATAGCCGATGACGTTATCGAGGTGCTGTCATATAAGGCGGAGGAAAATTACGTTGAAATTCGCGAGGATGTCGAGGACTTGACTATTGTAGCTAACGGCGGCTATCTTTCGGAGCTTCTGATAAACTTAATCGACAACTCTATAAAGTATAACGTTCCGCACGGATATGTCAGTTTGAAGATTTCAGACAGCGGAGCTTATGCAACGATAATTGTCGAGGACAACGGAATAGGTATTCCTAAAGATTCGCTCGACAGAATTTTCGAGAGGTTTTACAGAGTTGATAAATCCCGTTCAAAGCAAACAGGTGGTACAGGACTGGGACTTTCAATAGTCAAGCATATTGTAACCTACCACAACGGTACAATTAAAATTTCAAGCAAGTACGGCAAGGGCACAAAGATTGTTATAGTCCTGCCGAAAATGCAGTGATGAGATTTTGTTTATAAAAAATATCGGGCAAGCTTAAACCGGAGCTTGCCTTTGCCTTTTAAGTGCTTGTAATTTAGCCGAAAATAGTGTATCATAATAAGAGAATACAACGATCAAAGGGGCTTTTATATGGAGAACATCAATTTACTTGAAAGACTAAACGGATGCGTTAAGGCAATCCGCAAGAAAACCGACTTTGTGCCGCAAATAGCTCTTGTTCTGGGTTCAGGACTGGGAGGCTTTGCAAGGCTTATAGAAAAGCATACTGAGATAAGCTACAGCGAGATAGAAGGCTTTCCCGTTTCGACAGTTTCAGGACACGAGGGAAAGTATATTTTTGGAACGCTGAACGGCGTAAAGCTTGTATGTATGCAAGGACGGGTTCATTGCTACGAAGGGTACTCGTCAAGCGACGTCGTGCTGCCGATACGTGTTATGGGAATGCTTGGAGCTAAGGTTTTGTTTCTGACAAATGCATCGGGAGGTATAAGCGAAAATCTCAAGGCTGGAGATTTTATGCTTATAACCGATCATATTTCTTCTCTTATAAAAAGTCCGCTTATAGGGCCTAACGAGGAGGACCTCGGAACACGTTTTCCTGATATGAGCGAGGTTTATAATAAGCGCCTGTCGGAAATTATAAGACGTTCAGCAAGCGAGGTCGGCGTTTCCCTTAAAGAGGGCGTATACATTCAGACCACTGGCCCTAACTACGAAACGCCTGCAGAGATAAGAGCCTATAAAACGCTCGGAGCGGATGCTGTCGGAATGAGTACCGCCTGCGAAGCTATTGCTGCAAGGCATATGGGAATGCTTGTGTGCGCTGTTTCCTGCATTTCAAATTTAGCTGCTGGAATAAGCAAAAATCCGCTTACTCACAAGGAGGTAAAGGACACCGCCGACAGAGTAGCGCCACTTTTTGAAAGGCTTGTAACGCAAAGCGTTGTCAATATTTCAAAAAGCATGGAGGAGGAAACAAAATGAAAAAAATAACCAACGCTAAAATTCTCACTCTTGATAACAGCTATGATATTTTCGAGGGCGAAATTCACATTGACGGCGACAGCATTTGCTATATCGGCGAGCCTGTAGACGGGGAATTTGACGAGGTGATTGACGCTGGCGAAAATCTTGTAATGCCGAGCTTCAAAAACGCTCACACTCATAGTGCTATGACATTTCTTCGCTCTTATGCCGACGACCTTCCGCTGATGGACTGGCTTAACAAGCAGGTTTTCCCAATGGAAGCAAAGCTGACTGAGGAGGACATATACGTCTTTTCAAAGCTTGCTGTTCTGGAATATCTTTCGAGCGGAATTACCGCCTGCTTTGATATGTATATGAAGATAGACAGCTTTGCTAAGGCTATGATTGATTCAGGTTTTAAGGCAGTAATATGCTCATCCCTTAACGATTTTGGCGGAAGCGTCGAGCAGACAGAGGAGGACTTTCTGAAGTTTAATTCTCTCAGTCCACTTATTTCCTATCGTTTGGGACTTCACGCTCAGTACACCACAAAGCTTTCTACAATCAAGGGAATAGTCGAGCTTTGTCAGAAATATAAAGCTCCGTTCTGGTCGCACAACAGTGAAACAAAGGACGAAACGGACGGATGCTACAAAGAATATAATATGTCGCCGACAGCGCTTTTTGATTCGCTTGGCGCTTACGAGTACGGCGGCGGCGGTTATCATTGCGTTTATATAAGCGACTCGGATATTGAAATTTTCAAAAAGAAGGGTCTGTGGGTCGTTACGAACGCCGGCTCTAACACAAAGCTTGCAAGCGGAATTGCCGACATTACAAAACTACAGAAGCAAGGCGTAAATCTAGCGGTCGGCACCGACGGAGCGGCTTCAAACAATGCGCTTGATATGTTCAGGGAAATGTACCTCATAACAGGACTTCAGAAGCTGAAGTATAATGACGCTGCCGTTTGTCCAGCCGAGGAGGTTTTAAAAATGGCGACTGTCGGAGGAGCTTACGCAATGGGACTTGACGACTGCGACGTTTTAGCAGTCGGAAAGAAAGCTGACCTTATAATACTCGACCTTCATAAGCCGAATATGCAGCCTGAAAATAATATTGTGAAAAATATTGTCTACTCAGGCTCAAAGCAAAACGTAAAGCTCACTATGATAAACGGCAAGGTTTTATACCGTGACGGAGAGTATTTCTTAGACGAAAGCGAAGAGGATATTTATGCTCACGCAAACAGACTTGCCAGCGAAATAAAGATAAGATGATTTTACTCACAATGAATGTTTGACATATATTTGCTCAAAATTGGGGATTCAAGCCAAATCTATTGTGAAAATGTACAAAAATCAGCTTGTAATTTCTACTAAAATGACGAGGCGATTTTGATAGACTTTTTGTGTGAAAAGGAGTAAAATAGTATTATGGTGAATTGTTGCTTTTAAGGGAGCTTAAGAGCTGCATTTACACATTGTCGAAAATTTTTATTTTGAGAGGAATAAATAATGATAAAAAGAACTTTATCTGCGCTGCTGTGCGCTACAGTAATCAGTACCGCTCTGAGCGGATGTTATTTTCTGCCTGACGAGGAGGAGGTTCTGGAAGCCCCTACCGTTAAGGCAAGCGAGGTTACATACACAACCGTTACCGCAACCAAAAAGGATATAGTCAAAAAGCTTACAAACTCTGGTACAGTTATGTCCAAATCGACAACCGAGCTTGCGTTTGAGGATCAGGGCGGAACTATCAAGAAGCTTTACGTCAAGGCGGGCGATATAGTAAGCGAGGGAGATTTGATCTGCGAGCTTGACGTTGGATCGCTCGAATATGAAATCACTGACAAGGAGCTTAAAATTGAGCAGGCTGAGCTTAATGTTACAATCGTTGCAGAGCAGGGCGGAAGTCAGGCTGAGGTTGACAACGCTCAGGTAAGCGTCGACATACTTAAAAATGAGCTTGAAGAGCTTGAGGACGAGCTTGCGCAGTCGAAGCTTTACGCTACCGCTTCGGGAACAGTTTCTTCAATTACCGAGAGAACTGTCGGCGAGGAGGTTACTGCCGGCGAAACTATAGCAACGGTAGTTGACAAGCAGTCGCTTTATATGGCGTTTGAGCCGAGCGACGTTACAAAGTTCAAGGTAGGTCAGGAAATTACCATAACCTACAACAGAACAGATTATGAGGGAGAGATTTTTGCAACTCCGTCGGATATTCCTGAGGACTCGACAATTACGTTTGAGGACGGAATGGTTTACGCTCAGTTTACAGGCGACGTACCGACCGACGCTATCGGAAACGTAGCTGACGCAGTTTTAGTACTTGATTCAAGAACGGACGTTATAGTAATCGCTAAAAAGCTTGTAAAGACTGTTGGCGAACAAAGAGTAGTATATGTATTGAATGAAGATAATGAGAAAGAAGCGAGAGAGGTAGAGGTAGGTCTTGAAACAGGCTCTGAATCTGAAATCGTTTCGGGACTTGAAGAGGGCGAGCAGGTAATCGTAAGATAAGCCGTTTTCACAACCCAGAAGAATTTGGAGGAGATTTAGAGAATGTTTACCCTGCTTTTTCGCAAAATGAAAAACACAAAGTGGATGGTAATATGCTTGCTTGTCGGATTTATTATGGCTTCCGCGATGATGAGTACCATTCCGCTTTATATGAACGCTTCCTTGCAGCGGATGCTTGTCAAGGATATGCAGTCGTATCAGCTTGAAAACGACGAATATCCGGGAGTTTATTCGGCTACCTACAGCTTGAATATGGACTTGGAGGCTGAAAAACAGCAGTCGCTCATAAGCGATATGACAGACGCCTTTGAGGAGAATTTCGACTCGCTCGATTTACCAGTTGAAAACAACAAGAAAACTGTAACCGACAGCTATACTATGGTCGTTGGCGCAGTTTCAACAGGAACAAGCACTTCGAGAGTCAATATCACAGGAATGAGCGATATTGAGGATAATATAGAAATCGTACAGGGCGAGATGTATACGCCTGGAATCAACGACGGCGTTATGGAGGTTATTATAACCGACGAAAGCTTGCGCACGACAGGACTTACCGTTGGACAAACCTACGATTTAACCAACTCGTTCAATACTGAGAACACCATACAGATAAAGGTTACAGGAACCTTCGATGTAAAGGACGGCTGTGAGTCGTATTGGTCTGAAGGACTTGACGACGCTTATGTTTCTACCGCCTTTGCAGATTATGATACTGTTGTCAGCGAGGGAATTGATTCTGGCGTTATCAGTATCGTTTCAATGTCCGAGAGATGGGCTATCGACTACGAGAATATTGATATGACGTCCTTGGACAGCGTTTTGTCAAAGCTTAAAGAGCAGGACGCAGTTTATTCTGAAAACGGCGTTACGCTTGACGTTCCTGCAATAGAAATATTTGAAGAATATGCTGACAGAAGCGAAACGCTTCAGCTTTTGCTGTGGCTTGTTCAGATTCCTGTAATGCTGATGATTGTATTCTACCTGTTTATGGTTTCACAGCTTAATGTTGAGCAGGAGAAAAACGAGATTGCGGTTTTCAAATCAAGAGGAGCTTCACGGACTCAGATTATGCTGATCTATGCGCTCGAGTCGCTCGTTTTAGGAGTTGTAACCGCAATTGTAGGACCGCTTCTCGGCTATGGACTGTGTCACATTTTAGGTGCTTCAAACGGATTTTTAGAATTTGTAAACAGAACGGCGCTTCCTATAAAGTTTACAATAGACGCATTTCTGTACTCGCTGCTGGCGGTAGGGGTGTTCTTTATAACGACTATGGTACCTATTGTACCGGCTACAAAAACTACTATTGTAGAGCATAAAGCTTCAAAGGCCAAAACAGCAAAAAGACCGTTCTGGGATAAGGCTTTCTTCGACGTGATTTTGATTGTCGGCTCTGTCGGCTGGCTTTACTACTATAACCGCACGCAGGAAAACTTAGCGGCTGAAGGCCTGACAGATTCATCAGCAACTGTAAATCCGCTGCTGTTTGTAGCTTCAACAGCGTTTATTTTAGGAGCGGCTTTGCTGGTTGTAAGATTATATCCGTTCTTAATAAGATTGATTTACAGGATAGGTAAGAGAGCCTGGAGTCCGGCTCAGTACATATCTCTTAATAATATCGGACGCTCGTCAACAGGACGTGAGCGGTTCATTATGATTTTCCTTATCCTGACGGTAGCTCTGGGACTGTTCTTTGCAAATACCGCTCGTGCGCTTAACAGAAACGCTGAGGATACGGCGGCATACCTTGTCGGCTGTGACGCTGTAATTGCTGAAGAGTGGGACAGCGAAACTTCGACCTCGCTGTCTTCGAGCGACGACGAGGACGAGGAGGACGATTCTTCCTCAACCACAACATATATCGAGCCGCTGTTTGAAAAATTTGAAAACTTAGACGGCGTTAATGCTGCAACAGCAGTTTATAAAAACGATTCTGTAAACATTAAAAGCTCAAGGAAGGTAACCGTTCAGACAACGACCTCAGATGAAGACTCTGGAGAACGGCGCTGGGAGGACGAGGAAACGGAAAAGACGACCGATACCCTTTCAAACGTCCGCCTTATGACCGTAAACCCCAGCGAGTTTGCAAACATCTGCTGGTTCAAGGACGATCTTTTGCCAGTTCACATAAACGCTTATCTGAACGCTTTGAGCGAATGCAGCTACGGAGTTATACTTTCGTCCTCGTTCCAGGACAATTACGGCTATGAGCTTGGCGACAACATCGAGGTTGCATGGGGGTCAAACGACTACTTCAGCGCAACAGTAATAGCGTTTGTCGACTACTGGCCGAGTCTGGACCCGACAGAGCAAAACGACAACGGAACCTACATAGATTTCGCTATTATGAACTTCAACTACGTTCAGGTTCAGACGGCGGTAGAGCCTTACGAGGTCTGGATTGACCTTGACGACGATGCGACTGTCGCTGACTTCTACGCTTCAATTGAGGATGCAGGAATACAGGCTACAAAGCTTGAGGTTGCGAGTCAGAACATAACCTCTGAGAAAAACGACCCGATGCTTCAGGGCTTAAACGGAGCGCTGACGCTAGGCTTTATCATCATTATGATAATGTGCATTATCGGCTTCCTCATTTACTGGATACTTTCGATAAAATCGAGAACGCTTCAATTCGGAATACTTCGTGCTATGGGAATGAGGTACCGGGAGATTATCGCAATGATAGTTTACGAGCAGATTCTGGTGTCGGGAGTAGCGGTAATCTGCGCGATTGTTATCGGCGGAATTGCAAGCGATCTGTTTGTACCGCTGTTTCGGGCAATGTTTACGTCGCAAAAGATATTGCCGTTTTCCGTTACAGCGCTTCGGAGCGACTACCTGAAGATTTATGCACTAATTCTGATAATGCTGCTGGTAGGCTTTGCGGTGCTTGGAAGAATAATTTCTAAGATTAAGATTTCGCAGGCTCTGAAGCTTGGCGAGGATTAAAATGAATACCTTTGAAAAGATTTACGAGGTTGTGCGAAAAATTCCGAAGGGCAAGGTAGCAACCTATGGACAGATTGCCGCTCTTGTCGGAAACAGCCGCCTTTCCCGTGTCGTGGGATATGCGCTTCACGCAAACCCCGACCCCGAGGGCATTCCATGCTATCGTGTGGTAAATCGCTTTGGCGAGGTGTCAAAGGCGTTTGCCTTCGGCGGAGAGAATATGCAAATTGAGCTTTTGCGAGCCGACGGAATTGAAGTAACAGACGACGGTAAAATCGTAAATTTAAATAAGTATATCTGGAAACAGAAATAAACACAAAAAGGCCCCACCGAAAGGTGAGGCCTTTTTGCTGTGTTGATTATTGGTGTGAATTTTGCTTTGCTTTAATTCACTTAAATCGCGTTTTAGTACATTCCGCCGTCTGCTGGCATTGCAGGAGCTGCAGCTGCAGGCTCAGGAATATCAGCAACAAGGCTTTCTGTTGTGAGAACCATTGAAGCGACTGACGCTGCATTCTGCAGAGCTGAACGTGTAACCTTTGTCGGGTCAACAATTCCTGCGCTTAACATATCGTCGTACTTCTCGTTGTAAGCGTCGAAGCCGTAGCCGAGCTTACCTGACGACATAATCTTGTCGATGATAACGCTTCCTTCGAGTCCTGCGTTCTTGGCAATCTGACGAACTGGTTCCTCAAGAGCCTTCAGAACGATGTTAGCGCCTGTCTTTTCGTCGCCTTCAAGAGAATCTGTAAGAGCCTTGACGTCAGAAATAGCGTTCAGAAGAGCTGTTCCGCCGCCAGCAACGATACCCTCTTCAACGGCAGCCTTGGTAGCTGACAAAGCGTCTTCGATTCTGAGCTTCTTTTCCTTCATCTCGATTTCAGTAGCAGCACCAACCTTGATAACAGCTACGCCGCCTGAAAGCTTAGCAAGTCTTTCCTGAAGCTTTTCCTTGTCAAAGTCAGATGTTGTAAGTTCGATCTGGTTCTTGATTTCCTTGATTCTGTCCTGAATTTCTTCTGACTCGCCTGCGCCGTCAACGATAATTGTGTTCTCCTTCTGAACAACAACCTGTCTTGCACGACCGAGGTTTTCAATAGTGGTATCCTTAAGCTCGAAGCCTAACTCCTCGGTGATAACGT
This sequence comes from Ruminococcus sp., assembly GCA_021199305.1. GTDB lineage: Bacteria > Bacillota > Clostridia > Oscillospirales > Ruminococcaceae > UMGS1601. The sequence goes on along the minus strand of JAJQIH010000016.1, from coordinate 14,350 downwards.
CGCCACCTGTAAGGATAGCGATGTCACGGAGCATTTCCTTTCTTCTGTCGCCAAAGCCAGGAGCCTTAACGCCAACGCAGGTGAACGTTCCACGAAGCTTGTTTACGATAATAGTCGAAAGAGCCTCGCCCTCGATGTCCTCTGCAATGATGAGAAGCTTCTTGCCCGACTTGACAATTTCCTCAAGAAGTGGAAGAATTTCCTGAATGTTTGAAATCTTCTTGTCTGTGATAAGGATGTAAGGGTCGTCAAGTACAGCTTCCATTTTATCTGAATCTGTTACCATATATGGAGTGATGTATCCTCTGTCAAACTGCATACCTTCAACAACCTCGCTGTAGGTTTCAGCAGTCTTTGATTCCTCAATTGTGATAACGCCGTCGCTTGTTACTTTTTCCATAGCCTCAGCGATAAGCTTACCAACGCTTTCGTCGCCTGATGAAACGGTAGCTACTCTTGCGATGTCGTCCGAGCCTTCAACAGCCTTGGAGTTTGTTACAATAGTGTCAACTGCCTTGTCAACAGCCTTGCTGATACCCTTTTTGACAACCATCGGGTTAGCGCCTGATGCGATGTTCTTCATTCCCTCACGAACGAGAGCCTGAGCCAAAAGGGTAGCTGTAGTAGTTCCGTCGCCAGCAGCGTCGTTTGTCTTTGTTGAAACTTCCTTAACGAGCTGTGCGCCCATATTCTCAAACGGGTCTTCAAGCTCAATTTCCTTAGCGATTGTAACGCCGTCGTTTGTAATCAGCGGAGAACCATACTTTTTGTCAAGAACAACATTTCTGCCCTTTGGTCCAAGTGTGATTTTGACTGTGTCCGCTAATTTGTCAATACCTGTCTGAAGCGATTTCCTAGCTTCTTCACCGTAAATAATTTGCTTTGCCATTGTAAATCAATCCTTTCCAATACTAATTTTAGCCAACGATTGCAAGAATATCTTCCATCTTTAAAATGGTATACTCCTCGCCGTCAACCTTTACTTCTGTTCCTGAATACTTGCTTGTCAATACCTTATCGCCAACTGAAACTGCCATCTCAACGTCAGTTTTTCCTGGTCCGACAGCAACTACTTCAGCAACCTGCGGCTTTTCCTTTGCGCTTCCGGCAAGGATAATTCCACTTTTGGTTGTTTCTTCTGCCTCAACCATTTTAATAACAACTCTGTCCTGTAACGGTTTGATGTTCATGATGATTACCTCCTATATGATATATAATTTACTGCGTTAGCACTCGAACTCCATGAGTGCTAAAATATATTGTATCATCTTTTTTTCAAAAAGCAAGGGGGCTGATTGCATTTTTTTCGATTTTTCACAATATTTGGCAATTATGCACAAAAAATATCGTCGAAAGTCATGGAACTTGTGCAAATTGCTTTTGAAATTCAAAAGCTGACACAAAACCCCTCTCAGATACAAAATATAGTGGTCAAAAATTCTTCACATACCGTGTGATGTGGAAAATTGTGAACAAAAAGAAACTAAATTGCAGACAATTTTTAAAATTAACAAATCAGACATATCGAGTTCATAAATAAGACACAATATATTTTGTGAATTTGGTATAATAGATGTGACTTCGTAAAAGTTTCGTAACAATTTCTAAACAGTGTGTTTAAATTAACTTCTTAGCTTGTTAAAACTCAGACGGAGCGCAAATTTCCTTGATTGAAAATTGTAATATATTGAAATAAGTGTTGACTTGGAGGAAAGCATTATGTCACTAGGAAAAGTATTGGTTGTTGACGACGATAAAAATACCTGTGAGCTTTTAAGGCTATATCTTGAAAAAGAGGGCTACAATGTAATGATATCGTACGACGGAGAGGAAGCTGTCGTTAAGGTTAATGCTATGAAGCCGGATATAGTTTTGCTTGATATTATGCTTCCGACGCTTGACGGCTGGCAGGTTTGCCGAGAGATAAGGAAAAAGTCAAACGTGCCGTTGCTTATGATTACCGCAAAGGGTGAAACCTTCGACAAGGTTTTAGGTCTTGAGCTTGGAGCTGACGACTACATAACCAAGCCGTTTGAGATCAAAGAGGTAATAGCTCGTATCAAGGCCGTTTGCAGAAGAACAGGACAAGCGTCAGGCGAGGCTGAAATCAAGGAAGTCAAGTACGACAAGCTGGTAGTCAATATGACAAGATACGAGCTGAAGGTTGACGGAAAGGTGCTTGACACACCGCCTAAAGAGCTGGAGCTTTTGTTCCACCTCGCTTCTAACCCTAACAGAGTTTACACAAGAGATCAGCTGCTGGACGAGGTCTGGGGTTTTGAATATTATGGAGATTCAAGAACAATAGACGTTCACGTTAAGAGATTAAGAGAAAAGCTGGACGGCGTTTCACCGCAATGGGAGCTGAAGACCGTCTGGGGCGTGGGCTATAAGTTCGAGGTTCAGGAGGACTAGACAGAGCTTCAAGGAGGACAACAAAATGGACACCTATTTAATGAGAATTTTTGTATCGTCGTTTGCGATCATACTGCTTATTATGTTTTTGCTGTGGGAAATGTCAGCTAATCGTCGTAAGAAGGAAATGCAGGAGCGCGATGAGGAAATGTCGGATCTTATGCACGACATCAAAGCGCCGCTCAATTCTATAAAAGGCTTCGCAGGCGGTATGCTTGACAACACTATCAGCGAGAAGGACAGAGGCAAATATCTTGAAATTATAGAAAGCGAAGCTGAAAGGGTCGCTAAAATGGCGGAGGATTTCGCCGTTTACAAAAAGCTTGACAGCGCAAGGCTTGTCAAGGAGAGCGTTTGCGTATACGACCTGATCTGTGAGATAATTTTGTCGTTTGAAAAAGCGATAACAGACAAGGGAATTGAAATAAAGGGACTTGACGTTATTGAAGCAAGCGATGAAAAGAGTCTTGAAGTAATGGGCGACAGACATCTTTTGCACAGAGCCTTTTATAACCTTATTCTTAATGCGGTACAGTATACGCCGCAGGATGGAGAAATAGAACTTTCAATTGAGTCGGATTATAAGACCGTTTGCGTTTCTCTTTCAAATACAGGAGAAATGAACGAGGAGGAGCTTGAAAAGATTTTTGCGAGAAATTATCGCTCGGATAATGCAAAGAGCAAAAACGGAACAGGATTAGGACTGTCTATTGTAAAGAAGATTGTAAAGCTTCATAAGGGAGAGGTTCAGGCATTTTCAAAGAAGGGTAAAATAACTATCGAAGCGACGCTTCCGGAAAAATAGCAAGAGGAATTTTTTATATGAGCTTTTTTGAAGATGAGGTAGTACAGGAGGACGAAAAGCGGGAGGAAATCTCCAGGGAGCTTTTCTGGTCTGAAATTAAAAAGCCAAAGCAAAAGAAAAATACAGCGTCCGTTTTATTAGCGGTTATGGTAGCGCTGATTTGTATTTTTGTGGCGTGCGTTATAGTGCTGAATATGGTGCTCGGCAAGGGCTGGTTTACAAATGCGTTTAAAAACGACAGCGGCGTAAGCCTTACTATCGAAATGCAGGATAAGCCGGAGATTGACGACGAATATATCGAAGAGGACGGCAGATATACGGTAGAAGGAGTAGCTAAGGTAGCTTCTTCGTCGGTAGTTTCAATTATCGGCTATGGCGAAGACGATGAAACTGACGAATATACCTATGCCGGACAGGGAAGCGGAGTGATTTTCACTTCAAACGGGTATATTATCACAAACGCACACGTTGTTTCTTCCGCTACAAAGGGAATAATTGTAGTTGACAGCGACAACAACGAGTACGAAGCAAAGATTATCGGCTACGATTCAGCCAGCGATATAGCTGTTATAAAGGTTTCGGGCGAGTTTACGCCAATTGAAATCGGCGATTCAACCCAGACGGAGCTTGGCGAGCAGGTAGTAGCAATAGGAAATCCTGCAGGCTACAGCGGTAGTGTAACGACAGGAGTAGTTTCAGGCACTGAGCGAATGGTAAAGGGCGGCGGAACAGGCACAAGTATGAGCTGCCTGCAGATTGACGCTGCAATAAATCCAGGAAGCTCAGGCGGAGCGCTGCTTAATATGTGGGGGCAGCTGATTGGCATTACCTCCTCAAAGCTTACATCAGAAAAGTACGACGGTATCGGCTTTGCAATTTCAACAGAAGCGGCAATTCCGATAGTTGAGGAAATAATTGAAAACGGATATGTAGCAGGCAGAGCGAGGGTTGGAATAACCTATATTGCCGTTTCTTCCGAACAGGCGGAGGAATATAACGTAATGGCAGGACTTTACGTTCAATCGGTCGACGAGGATTGTGACTCAGCTAATGTCTTGCAGGTTGGAGATATAATTTTAGAGCTTGACGGACAGTCGGTAGAGGATTCGGAAACTGTCGAAGAAATAATGAACAGCAAACGAGCCGGAGATACAATGACTGTAAAGTATTTCAGACCCGACTCTGAGGATTCGACAACAGGCGAAACGCTCGAAGGCGAGTTTGCGCTCGAAGAGGACACAAGCGACCAGCTCGTTGTAGTTACCACTGACGGCGACGACGAGTAGCTTAAACGCCGCTTATTTTAAATGTAAAAAAGAAAAAAGACGCAGAAGTTTTTCTCTGCGTCTTTTCTATTAAAAGGGGAAAGTTGAACTCAATCTGAAAGCTTCTCTGCGCTTGCAAGCTTAACGGCAGTTACGAAAATCTCCATAGCTGTTTTCAGCTCGTCAAGAGAAGGATAGGTAGGTGCTATTCTTATATTCTTGTCGTCGGGGTCGTTGCCATAAGGATAGGTAGCGCCTGCGCTCGTTAATATAACTCCTGCTTCCTTACAAAGAGATACGATTCTCTTTGCACAGCCGTTTAATGAGTTAAAGCTTACAAAATAGCCGCCGTTAGGGTTATGCCATGTGCCGATACCGAGCGGTGCAATTTCCTTTTCAAGCGCATCAATTACTACCTTGAATCTCGGGGCAATTACTGCGGTGTGCTTTTTCATATGCTCTACCAGGCCGTCGTAGCCGCCGAAGAACTTGTAGTGACGAAGCTGATTTATCTTGTCAGGACCGATTGTCTGAACGGTCATTTTTGAAAGAATGTACTTTATGTTTTTCTTGCTTGCCGCCATAGCTGCAACGCCAGCGCCAGGGAATGAAATTTTCGAGGTTGAAGCGAAAATGTAAATCATATCCTCTTTGCCGTTTTTCTTAAGCTCATCCATAATGTTCAAAAGCTTATCAGGCGTATCAGTCAGGTGGTGAATGCAGTATGCGTTATCCCAGAAAATTCTGAAGTCCGAAGCCTTTGGTGAAAGGGCGGCAAATCTCTTTACCACCTCGTCGCTATAGGTTATACCCGTCGGGTTTGAATACATCGGAACGCACCAGATTCCCTTGATTGTTTCATCCTCGGAAACAAGGCGCTCTATCATATCCATATCAGGGCCGTCGGAAAGCATAGGAACTGTAATCATTTCAATTCCGAGCGATTCGCAGATAGCAAAATGTCTGTCGTATCCAGGAGATGGGCAAAGCCACTTGATCCTGTCGTATTCCTTCCATGGCTTGCTTTCACCGTCTGTTCCGAAAAGAATGTTTCTGACAACAGAATCGTACATCATATTAAGAGAGGAGTTTCCGCCGACAATTACCTCGTCAGGCTCAACGCCGAGCATCTGTGAAAACATAACCTTTGCCTTTGGAAGCCCGTCCAGAACGCCGTAGTTTCTGACGTCCGTTCCGTCGGAAGCCAGAAGCGAGGACTCCGAATGAACAGCGTCCAGAAGACCAAGCGTCAGATCAAGCTGTTCAGTACAGGGCTTACCTCTCGCCATATTCAGGCTTAAACCCATTGATTTATATTCATCATACTTTTGCTGTTGAGAATTTTTGAAATTTAAAAGCTCGTCCTTTGACATTTCGTTTAAAAGCATCGTGGTATCCTCCCATTAAAATCTAATCCTTTACTATTGTATTACAAATGCGGCAAAAATGCAAGAGCAAATTTAATTTCTTGCAAAAAATTTCCGATTTCTACTATTTTGGCGGTTTTCAGAAGCCAAAAATGGGCAATTCGTACAAAAATCTGCCAATTTTTCATAAGCTTAGTAAGAAAATCCAGAGTCAGGAAAGCAAAATGACGGCTTTCGGGTCTGATTCAGGCGATGTTTTTGTGAAAAGAGTGAAAATTTTAAAAACGGAAGGGGAAATTTGAGAAATTCTATTGACATAACCACCAATTTTTTGTAAGATACTAATATGAAGATGTACGGGCGGACGTAGCAAAGAAACGTACCAGTTTACCCCGCCTTGAAAATCAGCAAGGTTTAAAAACAAAATAGTCATATTGAAAGGAAAGAGTGCATAAATGGACGACGGTCACGGGCGACAAAGCTTTTTTTCGGCGTTGTTTGAAAAAATTAAAGGAAGAAATGAAAATCAGTCGACAGACGACGAGATAATGGATTATCTCAACACAGAGGAATTTGACGATATAGCACCGTTTCAAAAGGAAATGATAGAAAATATTCTTGATTTTGACGACCTGTATGTAAACGATGTTATGACACACAGAACGGACATTGCAGGAGTTGAGGTTGACTCTCCGCTGAAGGACGCCTTGCGGCTGATAATTGACGAGGGCTTTTCAAGAATACCTGTATACAAAGAGGATATTGACAGCATTACAGGCGTGCTTTTTGCAAAGGACCTGTTGACGCTGGCGCTTGATGAGAGCATTGAGGAGCATACAATTTCCGACTTTATGCGCAAGGTTATATATGTGCCTGAAACCAATAGCTGCGCCGAGCTTTTTGAGCAGCTTACCGCTAAGAAAATGCAAATAGCGGTTGTGCTTGACGAATACGGCGGAACGGCTGGAATAGTGACTATGGAGGATCTGCTCGAAGCTATTGTCGGAAATATTCAGGACGAATACGACGACGAGGAAGCAGAAATTGAGCAGATAACCCCGAATATGTTTGACTGCTTAGGCTCAGCTCACCCCTTTGATGTGGCGAAGGCGGTAGGCTTCAGTCTGCCTGAGGATAAGGAATACGACACAATGGCAGGATTTTTTATCGACCTTTTGGGTCGCATTCCTCAAAATGGAGAAAATCCAACCGTCAGCTATGACAGCGTCAGCTTTAATGCGCTTATAGTAAATGACAACAGGATAGAAAGAATCAGAATTACCAGAACTTAGCGTAAGGCTTCTGATTGAAGGTTTATGGAGGGTAAGGCGTATTATGCCTGAATTTATAAAAAGAATGAGCCGAAAGGCTAAAATAGCTACAATTTCAGCGACAGCAGCGGCAGTTGCCCTTTGCGTATCGCTTTGTATTTATTGCGTTTCGTTTAACGGCGATACAAGCGTTACAACCTCGACTGACAGTGTAGCTGAAACCACAACCTATACCGACAGCACCACGCAAGCAGCCGACAGCACAGAGGAGCAAAGCACCTCTCAGACTACAGTAGAGGGCGAAACTACCGCTTCTGCCGAAGAGGACGACGAGCAGGCGGAGCTTCAGACAACTACGGCGACAGTAACTGATGTAAACGGTGTGGTAGTTTACGATTATATCGAAGAGGACGACGAGGACAGCTCGTCGCAGACAGCGACAATTTCGGAGGGCGATTCATCAGTTGCAACCTCCAAAACCACTAAAATCACTCAATCAAGCGAAACGACCGAGGTTAAAACCTTTACGCTGGGGTACAACCTTTCGGAAAATATGCTTTCTGATATGACGGACGACGAAAAGGAAGTTCTGTACACGCTGTTAAATGCGATTGAAAACCACGAGACTCAGGTCAGCATAAAAAGCGGAGTTATAAAAAATGGCGATACTGATACGCTTAACGACCTGTTTGTGCTTGTGAAAATTGCTTTGGCGAAAACGGATATGCTCTCGCCGACTTATGTTTATTCAGGCGGCGAGTATGTAACAAACATTACGCTTACTTATAGATTGACCGAAAACGAAGTAGCGGCGCAAAGAGCGCAGTTAAAATCCAAGATAAAAAGCATTATGTCGGGCGTTACAGATGATATGGACGACTACGACAAGCTTTTGTACTTCCACGATGAAATCATCTCATACTGCAGCTATGACCTGACGGGCGATAACATTCGCTCCGCTTACGGCTGCTTAGTCGAGGGAAGCGCTTCCTGCGAAGGCTATTCAAAGGCACTTCTGGAGCTTTGCGACCAGGCGGGAATAGACTGCGTTATTGTGACAGGCTCCGCTTCGTCAAATTCACAGACGATAAAGCATATGTGGAACAAGGTCAGAATTTCAGGCAGATGGTATAACGTCGATTTAAGCTGGGACGATTCAGGCTCGGGAAGCGGTTACGACTGGTTTTTAGTGACCGACAAGGAGCTTGAGGACAGCCATACAGCGGAAGAAAATACATTTTATACCTGTCCGTCGGCAGTTTTTGAAACTGACAACTATTTTGTCAAAAACGGCTTTTATGTAAGGCGAAGCGATTATATCGAGCAAACGGTAAAGTCAGCAGTTGAAGCGGCGCTCATCAAAGGCGATACCAAAGCGTCAATCAAGCTCAGAAGCGACAAGCTCTTTGAAGAAGCAAACGAGCTGTTTTCAGATTCAAACGCAGAGAATCCGATTTTTGATATTTTAAAAGAGGTTTCAGCCGAGCTTGGCGTGAGCGTAAACACCTCGTCGGTTTATAAATCTGTAAACGAGCAGATGAGAATTATTACATTTGAAATTTCACAGTAGACGAAACAGTAGAAAATGCCTGTCTGACGGACGGGCGTTTTTTGAAGTGAAATTCAGGGAGGAAAAATGAACGGAAGGCTTTTTGTTGTCGGAACGCCAATAGGCAATTTATCCGATATGACCTATCGTGCGGTTGAAACGCTGAAGAATGTAGATTTTATCTGTGCGGAGGATACAAGAGTAACGGCGAAGCTGCTAAATTATTTTGAAATTAAAAAGCCGCTTGTAAGCTACCATGAGCATAATGCGGCGGTAAGCGGAAGGGCAATTCTTTCAAGGCTTTCAGAGGGTGAGGACTGCGCTATTGTAACTGACGCCGGAATGCCCTGTATTTCAGACCCCGGAGAGGATTTGGTAAAGCTTTGCCGGCAGGCGGGCATTGAGGTGCTTGTCGTTCCTGGTCCTACTGCGGCGATGAGCGCTATTGCAATAAGCGGACTTGACACAAAGAGATTTTCCTTTGAAGGCTTTTTGTCAACCACAAAACGAAACAGAACCGAGCATTTATCTCAGGCGGCAAAAAGCACAAACACGCTTATTTTCTATGAAGCTCCGCACAAGCTCATTTATACGCTTCAGGATATGCTTGAATACTTTGGCGACAGGAGGATTTCCCTCTGTCGTGAGCTTACAAAAATTCACGAGGAGGTTATTCAGACGACCATCAGCCAGGCGATTGAATACTACGAGGATAAAACCCCGAGAGGGGAGTATGTTCTGGTTGTCGAGGGCGCAAGCGAGGAAAAGAGCGATATAACGCTTGACAAGGCTGTTTCAATGGCGAGGGCACTCGTTAAAAACGGCGAAAAGCCGACTGACGCTTGCAAGGCGGTAGCCAAGGAAACACCATTTTCAAAGGCGCAGCTTTATTCTAAGCTTTTGGAGGGCGAGAATGAGTGATATTGTTGTAAAAAGCTTTACAAGGGCGGATGCTCTTGCGGCGGCGCAGATAGAAGAGGAAATTTTCCCTCACGGCTTTAAGAGCGACGACTTTCTGCGGCAGACAGAAGACGGCTCCCTGGTACTTGCGGCAAAGAAGGGGGATACGCTTGTCGGCTATATAAGCATAAGTATTGTTTTAGACGAAGCGAGTATTAACACGATAGCTGTAAGAGAGGACTTTCGCCGACAGGGCGCAGCGAGTAAGCTTTTAGAAAGAGCAATTGATGAGCTTGAAAGCCGCTGTGCGTTTTTAACGCTTGAAGTAAGGCGGCAAAATGTCGCTGCTGTTTCCCTTTACGAGCGCTTTGGATTTCGTAAGGTTGGAGAGCGGCGGGGGTATTATAGCGACCCTGACGACGATGCAATACTGATGACCAGATTTTTTAAATAGCCAAACAAGAGAATACAAAAAAGGCAGGGCATAAACGCCCTGCCTTTTGTATTTGTTAAAGATTTTTTACTGCTTCATGCTACGCTTGTCCTCAATTACTTCGACCTCTGCTGACGAGCCGTTTGAATTTACGCCCTTTTTGCGTTGCTTTACGATTTTATTTATCTTTTGAACAACTGCAATGTAGTTGACGATTGAAGAAAGACCGTACCACGTCAGACCAACGCCTACTAAAATTGCGATAACGTCGCTTGCTGAAACGAAAATCAGAACCAGTCCGAAAACGATTGTAACAATAGAATTTATCAAAGCCACAATCCAACCGTTGTAATTCTTGCCCAAGGTACGCCTTATATAAAGCGCTTTCTGAAGAGAAATGATACCGTTTATTACAAGCAAAATGCCGATTATAATCGCCAGAATATCAATAAACCAGACGCTGGTTATAACTAAAATTCCCATAACGGCGAACACAACGCCCTTTGCAAGATCAAAAGAGGAAGATGCCTTTTCTGGGTTGTCATCATCTGAGCCTGTAAAAAAGCCGATGGTTACAAAAACACCGTAAACTATAAGAGCTATTCCCAAAACCCAGCAGATTATGTTTAACGCCTGCTTTTGCATAATAAGAAGCCAGATTCCGATAGCCAGGCAGCACACATAGAGCAAAACCTCAAACCTGCGTGTTTTTTCTACAAATTTCATTTGTCAGTCCTCCGTTATATAGAAATTTCATCAAGGCTCATAGTTGCAACGCCGTTTAAATCAAGCGCCGCTACCTTTCCCGCCTTGAAATCATAGTATCCCTGACAGGCAATCATAGCTGCATTGTCGCCGCAGTAGCGAAGCTCAGGCAGATAAAGCCTGATCCCTGCTTTTTCGCATTCTTTTTTAAAGGCTGCGCGAACGCCGCTGTTTGCGCTGACGCCGCCCGCAACGGCAAGCGTTTTAGCGTTTAAGTCCTTTGCGGCAAGCATCGTCTTTTGCGTTAAGATTTCACAAACAGTTTTCTGAAACGAAGCTGAAATGTTGTCCTGACTCAGCTCTTCGCCCTTTTGCGCCTTGTTGTGAACAAGGTTAATAACTGCTGTTTTAAGACCTGAAAACGAAAAGTCGTACTCGCTTCCCGTTACCTTCGGGTGAGGAAACTTAAATGCGTCTGCGTTGCCACGCTGAGCCGCTTCGTCAATATATTTGCCGCCTGGATAGAAAAATCCTATCGTCCTTGCAACCTTGTCAAAGCATTCGCCGGCTGCATCATCTCTCGTCCTTCCGACAACACGATATTTTGTATAATCCAGTACCTCAACGATATGACTGTGTCCTCCGCTTATAACAAGGCAGAGATACGGCGGCTTTAAATCCTCGTGGGTGATATAATTCGCCGCAATGTGACCTGCTATATGGTGAACAGGAATAAGCGGCTTTCCAGTTGACAGGCAAACGCCCTTTGCGTAGCTTATTCCAACCAAAAGTGCGCCGATAAGCCCTGGAGCAAAGGTAACAGCAACAGCGTCAATATCGTCGAGCGTTGTGCCCGCTTTGGCGAGAGCTTCCTTTACAACCCAGTCTATATTTTCTGCGTGGCGCCTTGAAGCAATTTCGGGAACCACTCCGCCGTAAAGTCTGTGCTCGTCTATTTGCGAAGCAACCACGTTTGACAAAACGTGAATGCCGTCCTCGACAACGCTTGCCGCGGTTTCGTCGCAGGAGCTTTCAATTCCGAGTATTTTCATATTCCTCTCATCCCGTCAAATTTAATGTATTTTTTAAGGCTTGAGCCGAAAACCTCCAGGCAAAGCTTAACTGCCACAAGAACTCCTGCAACAATCGTTGCTATAACAAGCGCCTTACCAAGCTTTTTCATATTATCGTCCCTTCTCTTTATCGTTGTGTGTTTCTTCTGCCATTATTATACACTATGTTTGAAAATTATACAAGTAAAAGAAGTGAGTTTTTAGTTTGGAAATTGTGTGAAAGGCGGGGAGAATACAAAAAATTTTCACTTTTGCACCTTGCAAATCCAAACTTTTTAAAAACAATTTTCCTAAAATCTGTGAATGTTGCACGAAGGGGTGCAACTTTTTAGCTTTTGCAATTTATTGTTGAAAGGGCGAAACAGCGGCTGATATTTTGCATATTATACTTAAAGGCACTATTTTTGCATTTTTGTATACATCAAAGGAGGACTTTTATGAACTGGGAAGATTATTTAGGAAAAAGGCTCGGCGACTTTACAAATTCAGCATACAGCTGGGCAGGCTTTACAACAGGCAGCTACAAGGGTCAATGCGTAACCTATGTAAGAGGTCGTGCGAAGGAAAAGCTCGGAGTTGAATTTCAAAGCGGCGCAGGCTCTGCCAAGAATATTGTAGACGTTGCGTTAAAGCGTGGCTACAAGGTCGGAAAGACAGCGAAAGCGGATAGCTTTGTGGTATTTTCCGACGGAAGATATACAGGCGACAAATGGGGACACGTCAGGTATCTTGAAGGAATATCAGGGGACAATTATTACTACACAGAAGCAAATTCAAACAACGACGGCGAGGTTTCAGCCGACGACGGAATACTCAAAAAAGCAAGCATTAAAGCGCTTCTTGCCGACAGCTCGTTTTTGGGCTTCGTATATATGACAAGCTCGTCAACCTCGTCAGGCTCGACTACAACTTCAAGCTCTTCAAGCTCGCTGCCTGTTAACAAAATCACATTCAAAAAGGGCAACTATACGCTCAGAGCGAATGTAAACGTCCGCACGGGCGCAGGCGTAAACTACTCGCAAAAGCTTAAAACTGACCTTACTACAGACGGTCAGGCGCACGCTGTAAACCAGAAGTACGCTTGCCTGAAGTCGGGAACAACAGTTACCGTAAAGGAAGTCAAAAAGATTTCAGACGATGAAGTGTGGGCGAAAATTCCAAGCGGCTGGATAGCGCTGATGTATTCGGGCGACATTTACGTTACGTTTAAACGAAAGGTAACCGCTACCACGCTGAATGTTCGTGAAAAGGCTTCAACCTCATCGGCTATCAAGACCACAAAGAAGTCTGGCGACATTGTGACGATAACTGCTCAAAGCGGAGATTTCGGAAAAATCTCAGAGGGTTGGCTTCATTTAGGCTATACCAAAGACGTGTAGGTTCAGCTCAGAAAAGATGATTTATGATATTTTTGTGTCGAAAAGTGAAAAAACAAGAAAAAATGATTGAATTTTTGAAATCGTTGTGGTAGAATATTCTGTACAAAGCGAGCTTTGAATTTAAGCGCGGGAAAGGAAGGCTCAGAATGAAAAGAATATTTTTTACATTTGTCGTATTTATGACGGCGGCATTTATGCTTGTGGGCTGTACTGACTCAAACGATGAAAGCTCGGACGATAATAGCTCCGCTGCAGAAACCACAACTATTGAAGCTACAACTGAAGACACTACCACCGAAGCGACCAGTAAAACTACAACAACCACTACCACTACTACTTCAAGCACGCCTATTCCAACTCAGGCGACGCTTAAAACGACTCCGAAAACTACCAAGGCGACGACTACGACTACCACTACCACGACTACAACAACCACCACAACCACTACTACGACTACTCAGACAACAACCAGTAAGTTTAAAATGACGAAAGGTTCCTATTCGGCGGTTATAAACGGCTATACGGTATATCTCGGCGAGAAGATAACAAATAAAATCGACAAGCTTGGTACATTGCAGGCTACCGTTTCTCAGATAGACGACATTTCCATTTACTCATATGAGGATTGCAAGATTACCACACGGGAGGGTTACGTTACCCAGATTTCAATTATCGGAAGCGGCGTTTCAACCGACACAGGAATTACTATCGGCTCGTCCTCAGACGACGTTTTGGAAAAATACGATAATGCCGCCTACAACGCAAGCGTGGTTTACGCTTCAAATGGAGATTGCGCAATTCAGTTTAATTTAGAGGACGGCGTGGTTACAATGATAACTCTGTCCGCTTCGTAAAATTTGTAATTTTGAAGTTTTATTTCCACCCATCGCAGCTGCGGTGAGTGGAAATTTTTGTTTGTTACTTGCTATCAGGCAAGCAGAATACTGTCCCTATAGTTTTATCTTTTACTCTTGAAAATTCTACGTCAGTCTTTGAACACACCGCTCGCCATCGGGCAAGCAGAATACTGTCCCTATAGTTTTATCTTTTACTCCTGAAATTTTCTCGCTCGATACTCTTTGTGTGTCACGCCGCCGTCAGGCGGCGTGACACGCTCCCCGATAGTTTTTATTTTTTATGTTATGTTACAATAGATAGTTGACAGAAAAAGAAGAAAAACAACTCCAA
>JAJQIH010000001.1 GCA_021199305.1 Ruminococcus sp. | reverse complement strand
TCCCGACTGCACGTCAGGGCCTTTTAATAAATACTCAGGTTCTCTGCGGCGGTTCCTCCTCAGTACGAGGAGGCTTCCAATCGCTTATTTTTATGTGGTTTTCATTGTGCAAATTGCACATAATTCAGTCGATTTCAACTCATCCGTTTGTAATAACTGGCTAAACTGAGTTTATTTTGGTCACTATTATAACTCGACCAAGTGGTAGCATTTAGTGTAGCAGATAGTGTAGCACCTGCTTGTCCCTGATACTGCTTTAACCGGTCATCTGTAAATTTCCGTTTTCAGCCTCGCTATCATTTCGTAAAATCAGTTTTTATCTTTGTTTTCAATTTGTTTTTTTCTTTTTAAAGGAAGTGCCAATTAAAGAATTTTCGCTAAGCAAAACATTAAGTCGATAAATAATGTCTCTGTGTAGGGGGATCTGCCTCAACATGCTGTGTATGGCAAATTCATATGGGTCTTTATCGAAACAAGTACCATGTTCTATCACGTCTATCAGGAATTTATCCAGTTCTTCATCTATCTCGGTCACTGCATTCTTATTTATGTACGGCTGGTTAAAATATGACCTGTACAAATCCTCGTTTTCTTCCACCTCTCTGACCTTGTCTACAAGATTTTTCATCCCGTCATTTCCATTCAAAAAGTCATTTGCATATATAAAGCAATTGGGATTTACAAATCTTTTTACATACTCACTTCCGAAATAAATCGGCAGCGATCCGGCTATAAGAGGGTCAACTATTTTCTCTGTTATGTATCCATCCAACAGACAATTCTCAAACGCTATAGAAAATCTATATTTCGCCTGTGTCATTATCTTACTATTTTCCCAATTACCAACAAATCGCTCTGAAAGCAATTGATCATCACTGTTATGCAACACGGCGCCAAGGCAGTCTACATCTTTATATTTCATAAGCTCTTTGCAAAAGGCTGTTCTATATATCGTTCCCTTGGTGGAGTGATTAGCCTTACTGTAAATGAAATTACAAAACTTATTCTTGCCTTCATCCTGTACATTCATATCCGCCCTATTATGAAAACTGTTCATGAAATAAAACGGATAGTACATATGTCTCTTCCCAATAGCCAGATTCACATTGCTAATAGCATAATCAACCTTATTAAAATCAGGCACACAGGGTTCGCCTGATAATAAGATGCTGATACATCCTTTACTCCTGTATTTTCTTGAATTCCAGAAGGAAACAAACACAAAATCCGGCGCGTCAGATTCTTCCAGAATATAATACTTTGCTAACCTGTTTCTTACTTCTTTGAACATAAAGCCATTATCTTCAAAGTGTACTTTTATGGACTTCATCTTCTCATTTATCATCTTCCTAGAACCTCCCCTTCAAAATCAGAGGAACGTATTCATCTCGGTGTTCCTCTATAAACACAACCAGCTCATAGAACTTCATTTCGTTTGTAATAAATAGCCAAACTGAGTTTCTTTTTTGTTCTTTTAACACGCCATCCAGTGTGACCACTCCCTCTCGACACTCATCTGTAAGATTTCTTCCATATAAGATGGGCCCGTTGTGCGCTCCATCTTTTTATATCCACGCTTCCTGCCGACTGTGGACAATGGCCCACCATCGGGGATAGCGAGAACTGCATTATTTTGCACCTTGCAATATTCAGGGTCTTCAAACGAACTCATGCAACAATATACGTTGACCACCGAAATATAGTCCCCTTGAAGTTTTTGCAGGTTCTTCTCTGTAAAATTCAACAGCCATTTCATGTTGATAGCTGCAATATCAACCTCCAGAATTGTGCAGGTGGGGATTTTTGATTTATCTATTTTTCTTTTGAATAATTCTCTATCTGCACCTGACATCTGCATCCCACGTGCTTTCGGTTCTCTGCCCATGTTGTTCTTCTTGAGAGACGGTCTTTACGCTGTGGTAGACGTGCCGTCCTTTATTAACTACGACAAAAAGCCTTTAGTCGCGCCTAAACAAATCTCTCGTATAAACTTTATCCTCAACATCATCCAGGCAGCTGTCATATCTATTTGCGATAATCGCCTGTGACTGCTCCTTGAATGTTTCGAGATTATTAACCACACGGCTGCCGAAAAACGTGCTGCCATCCTCCAGCGTCGGCTCATAGATAATCACAGTAGCACCCTTCGCTTTAATACGCTTCATTACACCTTGGATGCTGCTTTGGCGGAAATTATCGGAATTGCTCTTCATAGTCAAACGGTATACGCCAATTATTACTTCCTTTTCCTTTGCGGCGTCATAAGCATCCGAGCCAACATACGCTCCTGCGATTTCCAGCACTCTATCCGCTATGAAATCTTTTCTGGTTCTATTGCTTTCCACAATCGCTTCAATCAGATTCTCTGGAACATCAGCATAGTTTGCCAAAAGCTGCTTTGTATCTTTCGGCAAACAGTAGCCACCATAGCCAAATGACGGATTGTTGTAGTGATTTCCGATTCTCGGGTCAAGACACACGCCATCTATAATCTGCTGTGTGTTTAGTCCTTTCATCTCAGCGTAGGTGTCAAGCTCGTTGAAATAGCTGACCCTTAGCGCTAAATATGTATTGGCAAAAAGCTTTACCGCCTCTGCCTCAGTAAATCCCATAATAAGGGTGTCGATGTCCTCTTTTATTGCGCCCTCCTGCAGGAGTCCGGCGAAAGTATTTGCGGCTTTCACAAGCCTTGCGTTCTCCACATCTGTTCCGACTATAATTCGGGACGGATAGAGGTTATCATAGAGTGCCTTGCTTTCTCTTAAGAACTCTGGACTAAAAATGATATTGTCACAGTGAAATTTTTCTCTCACCGAAGTCGTATAACCAACAGGTATTGTGCTCTTGATAACCATAATTGCGTTCGGGTTATATTTTATAACAAGCTCAATTACGTTTTCAACAGCAGACGTATCGAAGAAGTTCTTCTTGCTGTCGTAGTTGGTAGGCGCAGCGATAATAACAAAATCTGCGTCCTTGTAAGCTGCTTCTGCATCAAGCGTTGCAACTAAATCCAGTTCTTCCTCAGCTAAATATTTTTCTATATAATCGTCTTGAATAGGCGACTTTTTCTCGTTTATTAAATCAACCTTCTCAGGAACAATATCCACAGCGGTTACTTTGTTGTGCTGTGCCAGGAGGACGGCTAATGATAAGCCGACATAACCTGTTCCTGCTACTGCAATTTTATAATTACTCAATTTGTTACTCCTATCGTGTTATCGATTCAAAACTTAAATGTATCCTTCAGTCCAAGCCACTTCTGATCCTTATCACTAAGATTCAGGCACTCGCCACTCTCTAAGCTATATCCTTCAGCACTTGCTGTACCTTGATACTCTCCAACTACACCCGGCCACTCAATGCCTATCTCAGGGTCGTTCCAGGCAAGGTAGTGGCAGCCGTATTATTCGGAAAAAGATCTGTAAAAATATTTTTACTTTAGCTAATGTTATCACAACAAAATTCATCCTCAATGAATATTATGCTATTAGTTCTAAATGTTAAAAATATATTCTTCGTTCTACAAAAGTACTTGCCGTTTTTTACCGCCAAGCATTCTCAATATCTAACAACGATGATCATCCTGCGGCATAATTTGCAAAGCTACTCTTCTTTTATAAATTATATATCATAAAGATTTATTGAGCACCGTTTCCGTTAAACACCGCAATAACTGTCGCAAAAATCAGTTTTATATCAAAAAGCATTCCTCTCCTTTCAACATACTCTAACTCCATCAATTGCCGTTCACCGCTTTCATAACTCACATTGCTTCTACCATGGGCTCCCCAATTTCCTGTTAATCCCGGTTTGCAGCTAAGAAGTAATTTCTGCTGTGACGTTGTGAAGTTTTCATCTAACTCACTCATGATTAACGGTCGAGGGCCAACAAAGCTAATGTCGCCCTTGAGAATATTAATTAATTGAGGAAGCTCATCGATAGAGGTCTTTCGCAAGAAACGTCCAATTGGTGTTATTCTCGGGTCGTTATCGACCTTCCGCTCTGACAGCCAGTCACGATATTGCTCATCATTAAGATAGTCCCTAATATGTTCCTGAGCGTCTATGTACATACTTCTAAATTTATAAACGCAAATTTCTTTTCCATTTTTTCCTATACGATGATCACAATATATAGCAGAGCCGTCTGACGTTAGACGTATTATACATCCGACCGCAAGAAGCGGTATACCAAGCACCACCAACGCACACAGAGAAACTACAATATCAAATACTCGCTTGACTGCATCGTATACTGGCTTTTTCTTATATTGCAATTCCGGTTGTTGCTTTTCAGCAACAGCTAAATTACTGCTTTCCATACTCACTTCTCCCTGCTCAGATTGTTGCGTCTCTTTTTTCTCATAAATTCAATAGCTTAAAAAGAGCTTTTGATGATTTGTGCTTTCTCAATCGCACACAAAACCAACACATAAATTTTATCATTTTAAGACGGCTCTGTCAACGCAAAAAGCGACCTGTTTACGATTTTCTACACAATCAATAAACGAAGTGCATTTTTGGCAACTTTTTCGTACAAATTTGCAATCCGAATGTCAAAATATACAAACAAAAAGTCCGAAATTTCCAAAAGATAACAGCAAAAAATACATAATACCGCTATGTGGAATTTTTTGCTTCTGTTCGTGAGCTTTAACAAAATAACAGTGTGAAGTATATGTATCAATTATACACTATTTTGCCGCTACGGTCAATATTAAACTTAAAATTTCAAGGGCGTGTTGTTTTGGCACGTTGTTAAAAATATGCTTAAAAACAAAAAACACAGCTCGGAAGAGTTACCCCACTGCTGTGTTTATATGTTAACTATTGTTTAATTGTTGATAAGCTTGTCCTCGTCACTCCAGCTATAAAGCTTTCTGATTTCAGCTCCAACAGTTTCTGCAGGATGCTCAGCAGCGAGCTTTCTCATAGCCTTGAAGTGAACCTGACCGCCTGCAGGAGACATATCAAGCAAGAAGTCCTTAGCAAATGTACCATCCTGAATGTCAGACAATACCTTCTTCATAGCCTTCTTTGTATCCTCTGTAATGATCTTAGGACCTGTTACATAATCGCCGTACTCAGCGGTATTTGAAACAGAATATCTCATTCCTTCAAAACCGGACTGATAGATAAGGTCAACGATAAGCTTCATCTCGTGAATGCACTCAAAATAAGCGTTTCTTGGGTCGTAGCCTGCTTCTACAAGAGTTTCAAAGCCTGCCTGCATAAGAGCGCAAACACCGCCGCAAAGAACTGCCTGCTCACCGAAGAGGTCAGTTTCAGTTTCTGTTCTGAATGTTGTTTCCAGAACTCCTGCTCTTGCTCCGCCGATGCCAGCAGCATAAGCCAGGCCTATGTCTGTTGCGTTTCCTGTTGCGTCCTGCTCAACAGCGATAAGACAAGGAACTCCCTTTCCAACCTGATATTCGCTTCTTACAGTATGACCTGGTCCCTTAGGAGCAATCATAATGATATTTACGTTTTTCGGTGGAACGATACAACCGAAGTGAATGTTAAATCCGTGTGCGAAAGCTAAAGTCTTGCCCTCTGTGAGGTAAGGCTCAATGTCGCTCTTGTAAAGAGCTGCCTGCTTCTCATCAGGAATCAGAATCATAATTACGTCTGCAATCTTTGCAGCCTCAGCTGTAGTCATAACCTTAAGTCCCTGACTCTCAGCCTTTGACCAGGACTTGCTTCCTTCATAAAGACCTACAACAACGTCAACTCCGCTGTCCTTAAGGTTAAGTGCATGAGCGTGTCCCTGGCTTCCGTAACCGATAATTGCTACAGTTTTTCCTGCAAGAACATTGATGTCACAGTCCTGCTGATAATAAATCTTTGCCTTTGCATTTTCCATTTTTTTGTCCTCCTAAATGTTTATCATAGAGATTATACAATCTCACACCAACATAATATTTTACTGGAATTATATTAACACTATGTTAATAAAATTTGCTTATTTTTTGAACGTCATTGTTTCTGCGCCCTTTTGTATTGCAATTGTACCGGTTCGCACCTCTTCGATCACCCCATAAGGCTTTGTAATCTCCTCAAATCTCAGGACGTGAGCGTATGTATCCGCCAAAAGAAGCGTCATTGTCGTCTGAGAAATATCAATTACCTTAGCGCCAGTTATATCCGCAATAGTCAGAATTTCGCTTCTCTTTTCCAGAGGAACAGAGAGCTTTAACAGCACGAGCTGTCTTTCAAGCTTTTCTTCCTTCCTGAGCGTTTTTACCTTTATTACGTCCACAAGCTTGTTAAGCTGCTTTTCGACCTGCTCGACTGTGTGGTCGTCGCCGGAAACGATTATTGTAATTCTTGAAATCTCAGGGTCGTCGGTAACTCCGACTGCTAAGCTGTCAATATTAAAGCCTCTCCTTGAAAACAAGCCTGATATTCTCGACAGCACTCCTGCATGATTTTCAACCAGAACCGAAATAGTATGCTTCATTGCACTCATTTAACTTTCCCTTCCTTTCAAAATTCTTAAAGCGTGCTTTCGTCGTCGTCAACGACGCATTCTACAACGCAAAGTCCTTTTTTATTTAACTCGTCAAACGCTCTTTCCATACTCGTCTTATCGTTTACACGAACTCCTCTTATGCCGTAAGCTTCGGCGAGCTTTATAAAGTCGGGCGAACCGTCAAGCGATACCGCCGAGCGTCTTCCGCCGTAACCCTTATCCTGAAGCTCCCGCACCATTCCGAGGTAGTTATTTTTCATAACGATAACCTTTATGTCGACTCCGTGCTGTACTGCAGTTGCAAGCTCCATAAACGACATCTGAAAGCTTCCGTCGCCGCAAACAGCTACAACCTCAGCCTGCTCATCCGCCATTTTAGCACCAATTGCCGCTGGAATTGCGTACCCCATAGTACCCATACCGCCGCTTGTCAGAAATCTTCCGTCGTGCATCCTGCAATTTCGGGCCGCCCATATCTGGTTTTGTCCTACGTCTGCAACTATATGCGTATTTCTCGGCAGGCGTTCGCTCAAAAGACTTAAAAACTCCTTCGGGTTTACAGTTCCATCTTTCGGCTCCGAAAACTGTGGAGCTGGCGAGTAGCTTCTTATCTGTTCTATCCACTCTGTGTGGTCAAGCTTTTCAGCGCTCTTTAAAATTTGTCCCAGAACAGTTTTTACATCGCCAACCAACGGAATGTCAGCCCGAAGATTTTTTCCAATCTCCGCTGGGTCAATATCTATGTGAATTACTCTTGTACTCTTTTCAACCTCTGATGGGCAGCCTATCGCCCTGTCGCCTACTCTTGCGCCGACTAAAATCAGAACGTCGCATTCGCTTACTGCCCTGTTTGCTACCTTTGAGCCGTGCATACCCAGCATTCCAAAAAAGCGCTTGCTGTCGCTCTCAAAAGCTGAAATTCCCATCATCGTAGTAATAACAGGCAGGTCAAACACCTCAGCTAACTTTCTGACCTCAGACTTTGCGTTTGATGAAAAAACTCCGCCGCCAACGCAAAGAAGCGGTTTCTTTGCGCTCTTTATTTCGCTGATAACTCTTTTAACCTGCAGAGCATTTCCCTTTTGAGTCGGCTTATAGCTTCTTATCTCCACGCTTTTCGGGTAGGAAAAATCTATAAGCTCGTTCTGAACGTCCATTGGAACATCGATAAGAACCGGACCTGGTCTACCTGAACCTGCGAGATAAAACGCTTCCTTGAAAATTTTGCCAATCTGGCTTGCATCCTTTACAAGATACGAATGCTTGATAAAAGGTTCCGCCGCTCCGGTTATATCAGCTTCCTGAAAAGCGTCCGAGCCTATCTGTTCCGAATTTACCTGTCCTGTAATGCAAATAACAGGTACGCTGTCAGCATAAGCCGTTGCAATAGCAGTCAGAAGATTTGTAGCTCCCGGTCCGCTTGTAGCGATACAAACGGCAGGCTTGCCTGTAATTCTGGCGTAGCCGTTAGCGATATGTCCTCCGTTTACCTCGTGACGAACCAGAACGCTTCTGATATCGCTCTTGTAAATTTCGTCGTAAAACGGACAGATCGCAGCACCCGGATATCCAAAGACGACCTTAATTCCCTCTTTTTTCAAACATTCTACCATTGCTTCGCAAACCTTAATCATTAAATGCCGCCTCCTTAAAGCTAAACGCTTGAAATTCATTAAAAAACGCACAATGGACCTTCGTCAGTCGGGCGAAGGAACATTTCATACAATTATACATCATTTACCGATTTATGTCAATTAAAAAAAGAAGTCGTGCATAAAGCCGACCTCAAAAGTTAGAAACCAAATTACATCAAACCGCACTCGTCGTAATCCTTCCACTTTTCATAATAAGCTTTATTGCTCATAAGCCTATATACAAACAAAGCGACAGATGCCACGACTAATACCAGCGCGCCCATTATTGTCCAGAAGCCTTTGTCAAATTTGCTGTTCATAAGAAAATCTCCTTTCGGTACACTTCGCACATATCTATCTGTTTACATTCTACCACATAATTCAAAAGCTGTCAATGAATACTTTTCCCTGAAGGGGCATATGTATTTAACATCTTATCAAAAGGAGTTAAAAATTTATGGACAACCTGAAAAAGTATGCGATAAGAGCTGGTGCGGTAATAACAGCAGCCGTCTGCGTACCGATGATACTGCTTGGCGGAATAAATATTTTTCCAAGCGTTATTGACGCTGTTTCTGATGCCTGTAAATCCTCAGCAGCTTTAAGCTTTGGCGACAATACGGCGGTTTTTAAAAGTATCGGCAACGCAATAAACGCAACAATTATAAATACGCCCTCTACCGATTACGGAAATATAACTATTAACAACAACTCTAAAATTGCTATTGATATGGCGCCGAACGAAACGCAGGCGGACACCGACAGCAGCAACGCATCGACGATTATAAAAACCGACGAGCTTGCAAAGGAAAATCCGCTTCCTTACGTTGAAGACCAGGAGGAAAACTGCGGCGCAATAGAGCGTGCTACTTATGGTGTATACGACGACACTCAGTTTATAACACTTGACAGCGGCGGACAGGTAAGAAACTGCACCACTCTTTCAAACGAATACCTTTTAGAGGAAATCAGAGAGTCGCCTGATTTTACCATTGATACAAATTCTGACGAGCCGCAGGTTTTGATTTACCACACTCACACTACAGAAAGCTTTGAGCCTTACACACGAGATTTTTACGACACATCGTTTACATCAAAGACAACCGACGAAACGAAAAACATGGTTGAGATCGGCGAGAAAATCTGCGAGCAACTGAACGCAAACGGAATAGGCTACGTTCACGCAAAGACAATTCACGACTACCCCGACTACAACAGCGCTTATGATTTAAGCTATGCAACGGTTGCTTCAATTTTAGAGGAATATCCAACCATCAAGGTAGTGCTTGACATCCACCGTGACGCTATCGAGCGAAGCGACGGCACAAGAATTGCGCCTGTCTGCGAGGTTGACGGTAAGAGCGCCGCACAGCTTATGATTATTTCCTGCGCTGACGATGGTTCAGGCTACACGCCCGAATATATGAAAAACTTTCACTTGGCCTGTGCGCTTCAGAATCAGCTTGAGGAGGATTACCCTGACCTTGCAAGGCCGGTACTTTTTGATTACAGGAACTACAACCAGAGCCTTTCAACAGGCGCGATGCTGATTGAAATAGGGGCGCACGGAAATTCGCTTGAGGAAGCGTTTTATACGGGCGAGCTGCTCGGAAAATCGCTTTCAAAGCTGCTGCTGGGGTTGTGAGCTACATCCTCTTCCAGCAATTTCCCTTTAAAAAATCAGTCAGAACTGATATATCCTCGCCCTCATAATATTTAACCAGCAAGTCCTTGAACTCAGGAACCTCCTTTTCTGGAATTACCAGGAAGCCGCCGCCGTGGGCGATAAGGTAGTGGTTTGCAAAAATAACTGCCGCTCGCTTATTTCCGTCCAGGAAAATCTGCGTTTTCATACAATACAGACAAAGCTTTATTGCAACATCTATAGCTTCGTCGGTCCGCTCGGTTATTTCACGGATTTTTTCCTTAACCTCCCACTCTACAGGCAACGGCGGGATATATGACGTTCCGCCAATAGCAACAGGAACTCCTCTGATGCGACCGCCGTCAGCAAAAAAGCCTTCGTTTACAAGCCGTGCTATGTGACTTAGCATATAGTAGTCTGAACTGCTTGCTACAACATCCCGGTCGAGGATAAATTCCCATGCGTGCTTTAAATTTAAAATCTTCTGAACGTCTGTAGCAGTCATTCCCGATACCTTGCCGTTTTCTATTATCTCCTCTGTCTGTGGAAATGTAGTTGCAACGCCTTCCAAAACAGCCTGGTCGTAAATATTCATTTTCATATTAGCTCGTGCAAAGTCGATATTATCCAGAACCTTTGCATCAAGCTCGTCCTCTGAATATCCAGCAGCAGTCAACTGCTTTTCTACCCGACGCAGTTCTCTTTTAATTTCACGGGCTTCGCTTGCGTTTTTCAAAAGCAGATTATAAAGCCCGTCTGAATAAACTCCAACATATTCAGAGGTTTGCTTTGAAGCAACCCGCTTTCTGACATAAAGATATTTTCCGCCATTACGCTCCTTGATTTCAGGCGTACCCTCGTAAGGCAGCAGGCTAAGCCTTGCTCTGAGGTCGGCACGAGTTCTCAAAAGCTCTTCAATTTCACTATATTGTACTGGCATATTGCGCCCTCCTTTTTGGGGAACATTTCTTACAGATATTCTACCATAATGTTCCCCAATAGTCAATACCCGATACACAAAAAGGCAGCAAGCATTATAGCCTGCTGCCTCAAATTTTACATTTAAAGAACTATTTCATCCTTACCCTGTCCTGTTATTGAATAGATAACCCACTCTGCTACATTTTGTGCGTGGTCGGCAATTCTTTCAAAATACTTCGCTATCATCAGGGTATCGAGAGCGTCAATTCCCTTCGATTCGTTTTCTGAGGAAACGATATACTTTACAAGCTGATTCTTTACCTCGTCAAACATCTCGTCAACCTCGTCGTCAGCCTTTATAACCTGCTTTGCAATTTCTATATCCTTATCAGTATAGCTTACAACCGACAGTGAAACCATTTTTGCTGCGTTTTCAGCCATTTTTGAAATAAGCTCGATGTTCCAGACGCCTTCCTTGTCGATAAGCTCTAAGTTCAGAACGCTTATATCTCTCGCCTGATCGCCCATTCTTTCAAGGTCTGTCAGAATCTTGAAGGCCGAGGACACAAATCTCAAATTATCTGCAAAAATCGGCTGCTGCATAAGCATTATATTTATGCAAAGACGCTGGATTTCACTTTCCGCTTCGTTGATTTCCTCGTCAAGCGCTATTGCCTGATTGGCAAGCTCCTTATTCTTTTCCTGCAAAGCCTTTGTCGACATTGCAATAATGCGTTCAACCTTAGTCGCCATTTTAACGACCTTCAGGCTGATGTCGTCCATCTGCATATCAAATTTTTCTCTCATCACTAAAATCCTTTCTATATAAATTAACCGAAATGGCCTGTGATGTAATCTCTTGTCCTGCTGTCTGACGGGTCTGAGAATATTTTCTCAGTTTTGTCAAATTCTATAATTTCACCGAGCAGGAAAAACGCCGTCTTGTCGGCAATTCTCGTTGCCTGCTGCATATTGTGCGTTACAATTATGATTGTGTAGTCCTTCTTAAGCTCTGTGCAAAGCTCCTCAATTTTGATTGTTGAAATTGGGTCGAGCGCACTTGTCGGCTCGTCCATCAGAATAACCTCTGGCTTTACAGCAAGCGCTCTTGCTATACAAAGTCTTTGCTGCTGACCGCCGCTCATTCCGAGAGCCGGCTTTTTAAGTCTGTCCTTTACCTCGTCCCAGATCGAAGCCTGTCTGAGGGACGTTTCAACAATTTCATCAAGCTTTGATTTTTTCTTGATTCCATGCGTTCTTGGTCCGAAAGCAATATTGTCATAAATGCTCATAGGAAACGGATTTGGCTTCTGAAAAACCATACCTACTCGCTTTCTTAGCTCGGTAACCTCCATATCCTTGAAAATATCTAATCCGTTAAATTTAATAGTGCCTGTTATTTTACAGCCCTCAACCAAGTCGTTCATTCTGTTAAGCGACTTTAAAAGCGTTGATTTTCCACAGCCTGACGGCCCGATAAAGGCTGTTATTTCTCTTTCCAAAACGGTTAGATTTATATTTTTAAGCGCCTGAAAATCTCCATAAAAAAGGTCTACAGAGGACACGTCAAACTTTACATCTGAATTGTTATTCATTTACTTATCTCCCTTTGAAAATTTCTTTGCAACCCACGTTGCCAAAGCATTTAAAAGTAATACTGCAACCATCAGAACAACTGCTGTTGCTGCCGCTTCGTCCATATAAATTCCTTCGCTTGAAAGAGTATACATATGAACTGCAAGCGTGCTCTGCGAGCTGAACAGTCCGCCAACCTTTGCAACCGTTCCTGATGTGAATACAAGCGCTGCCGTTTCACCGACGATTCTACCTATTGCTAAAATAATTCCCGATAAAATACCGCTCATTGCGCTTGGAAGAATGATTACAAATATTGTTCTTAGCTTTCCGGCTCCGAGTCCGAAGCTCGCCTCACGGTAGCTGTCGTCAACCGACTTCAGCGCTTCTTCAGTTGAACGGATAATAAGTGGCAGAACCATTATTGCCAATGTGCAGGCGCCGGCTAAAACTGAACGTCCCCAGTGGAGTGCAAACACGAAGAACATATTTCCGAAAAGTCCGTAAATGATTGACGGGATTCCCGAAAGAGTTTCGGTAGTAAGGCGGATAAGCTTTACTGCCTTGTTGCCTCTTTTTGCGTATTCAACAAGATATATAGCGCAGAAAACGCCAATCGGTGCTGCGATAATCATTGAGATAAGCACCATTTCAAAGGTCGTTATGATTGACGGGAGCATTGAAACATTTTCGGAATTATATTCCCACTCAAAAAGCCTCGGACTTAAATGTGGAATACCACGTACCAGAATATAGCCGACAATCATTATGAAAACAAGTACGGTTATGGCTATTGCAATGACTGACAAAAGCATAAACACAAAAGACATTGGATGCGCTTTATAGGTTTTCATTTTTTCACTCATACCAATATCTCCTTATGACTTTTTCTTGTTAGTGAGAATGCTGAACAAGACATTGATAATAAGGATAAATACGAACAACACAACGCCAGTTGCTATCAAAGCGTCGTAATGAAGTCCTGTTGCATATCCCATTTCTATAACGATGTTGGATGTAAGGGTTCTTATTCCCTGAAGTGGACTTGTCGCAAAGGCAGTTGAGTTTCCTGCTACCATTTGCACCGCCATCGTTTCACCTATCGCTCTGCCTATTGCCAATACAACGGATGCTGCTATTCCGCTTTTTGCCGCCGGGAAAACAACCTTCGCTACTGCTCTCTCGTGCGTTGCGCCGAGAGCCAACGCTCCCTCATAATAGCTGTCTGGAACTGCTCTTAGAGCAGATTCGCTCATACCTACTACTGTCGGCAAAATCATCATTCCCAAAAGAAGTGAAGCAGTCAGAATGCTGTTTCCGTTTCCGCCGAAGGTATTTCTTACAAACGGAACTATGATTACCATTCCGAAAAATCCGAAGATAATCGAAGGAATACCAGCTAACAGATTTATTGGCGGCTTTAAAAACTTGTAAAGCTTCTTCGGGCAAAACTTAGCCATGAATATCGCTGTGAAAAGTCCTATCGGAACGCCGACAATTAACGCTCCAGCCGTTATGTAAATCGAGCCTAAAATCATTGGCGCAATTCCAAAGCTCGGTATCGTATCGTTAGGCTTCCAGATACTTCCAAACAGGAAGTCGAACACTCCGATTTCCTTCATTGCGGGGATTCCGTTGCAGAACATAAACAAGCATATTACAACTACCGCAACTATGGACATACAGGCACAGATGAAAAATACTATATGCATTGCATTTTCAGCAAAGTTCCTTATTCTGTGCTTTTTTGTCAGCTCTGCGTCTAAGTCAGTCGCAGACAAATTTTTATTTTTCAAGATTTAACACCTCTGCTTAGAAAATATATTGCTTAAACTTTGAACATTCCTGAAAACAGGCGAACGGCCAGTCGGCTTTCACCGACCGACCGTTCGGGGTTTATTGCGTATAAGTTACCCTACACGCTAAAAGGATTAATGGGGGCTTAAGTTGTTGTGGAAGATTTACTTATGCTACATCTTCCCACTCTGTAATATCGCCAACATATATGCTCTTGATTGTTTCAAGCGAAATGTCTTCAAGGTCGTTATTCTTATTTACAATTACTGCAATTCCGTCTCTTGCGATTGTTGTTCCATCAAGCTCGCTTTCTGTGTCCTTGAGGTCACGTGAAGCCATACCGATGTCACATCCGCCCTCAGCTACAGTCTTCATACCGCTTGATGAGTCTGTCTGCTGAATTTCGATTGATACGTCAGAGTTGATTGCTTCGTAAGCTTCCTTGAGCTTTGTCATAACTGGTGTAACTGATGAGCTTCCTTCAATCTTAATCTCTCCGGAAACGTCTGCTGCTTCATAAGCTGGTGCATCGTCATCGATAGTTACATAGCCTTCGTCTGAAATAACCTGCTGTCCGTCAGCTGAAAGGATAAATGTAATGAAGTCCTGAGCCTGTGCGCTTATATCTCCCTTTGTTGCGATGTTAAAAGGTCTTGCGATTGCGTATTCGTCAGCCTTGATGTTTTCAGCTGTTACCTCTACTCCTTCAACCTTCAAAGCCTTGACGCTGTCGTTGAGGGAACCGAGCGATATGTAACCGATTGCATTAACATCTCCTGAAACCTGTGTTAAAACTGCGTCTGTTGATTTTGAAACAAGCGCTGATGAAGAAGTCATATCCGACTTGTTTCCGTCCTCATCCTCTTCTTCGATTCCTGTAAGCTCGATAAACGCACTTCTTGTTCCTGAACCGTCTTCTCTTGAAATTACTGTGATTGCTCCTGTAGCTCCGCTCTCTGAATCGTCGTCGCCACAACCAGCTAACATTGACGTTGCAACTGCTGCAGCTGCAATGATGCTTACTAATCTCTTTACTGTTGTTTTCATTTTTCTTTCTCCTTGTTACTTTTTGACTTTTAAACCTGTTACTTGTTCATTCGTCATTTCTTATTTTACAGAACGACCGTAAAATCCATAACCACGCAGGTGTAAAGTAAATGTAAAAACTGAAAAAGTTGTTGTTGCAATAAATTGGCGGGTATGATAGAATGTATTCAGGACACGAAGAAAGGATTTTTTGAATGGATATTATAAGCCTGATAGATATGTTTTTTATAAGCATTATGCTTGATATGAGAAACAGCACCCTGAGCTTTTTTATGGGGATTTTTTCTTCCCTTGGAAATGCCGGCAGGTGCTGGATTGTAATTTGCGTGCTGCTTCTTTTATTTAAGAGAACAAGAAAGGTCGGATTGCTGGCGCTTGTTTGCTTGCTCGTAGAATGGGTGCTGAACGACTATGTGCTGAAGCTTATAATTGCAAGAGAGCGACCGTATGATGTTTACCCCTGGCTTACAACCGTTATATCGCAGCCTACCGATTATTCGTTCCCGTCGGGACATTCTGCATCCTCGTTTGCTTGTGCCACAGCACTTTATCTTCAGAATAAAAAAATAGGAAAGCCAGCCTTTCTTCTCGCCGCACTTATTGCATTTTCAAGGCTGTACTTCTGTGTGCATTTCTTCACGGACGTTTTAGCTGGCTGTATATTCGGATTTTTGGTTTCATACATTCTGCTCAGAGTGGTTTACCCGAAGGTATTTAAAAGCTACGCCAAAAAGATATATCAAAGCTCAAAAAGCTTTTCCCTTTGCGAGGGATTCAGCTATTCGCCTGTTGGTGACGAAGTATTTGAGCGAATTAACGGCATTTCATTTAAAGCGGATACAGAAACCAAAAGGTATATGCTTCATTACATAAAGGTTTTGTATATCGGCTTTGACGGCAAGGCACATTCAGGCGAACTTATTGCAAGCAGACTGATTTCAAAAAAGCTACTCAGGATTTTTAACAAGCTTTACAAAAACGGCTATCAGATAGAAAAAATTCGCCTTATAGACGAATACGGTGCGGACGATGAAAAAAGTATGAGCGACAACAATTCGTCAGCATTCTGCTATCGGACTATTGCAAATACTGATAAAATTTCCAATCACGCCAAAGGTCTGGCGGTTGACATAAACCCCTTGTACAATCCGTACATTCAAAACGGCAAGGTACTGCCTTCCTGTGCTGAAAGATACGCTGACCGAACCAAAAGCTTTTCGCACAAGCTTGACAGCAAGGACCTTTGTGTAAAGACGTTTAAGTCATACGGATTCAACTGGGGCGGCGATTGGAAGAACGGTAGCAAGGACTATCAGCATTTTGACATTAAACTTTAAAGGAGAGAAAAATTATGAAACAAGCGCAGCTTAAAATTGACAGGGAGAAAAAGCTTTCAAAGGTAAGCAAAAACATTTACGGACACTTTTCAGAGCATCTGGGAAGATGTATCTACGACGGAATTTACGTCGGCGAGGATTCCAAAATCAAAAATATAAACGGAATGCGAAGCGACGTAGTTGACGCACTGAAGGAAATAGGCACGCCTGTTCTTCGCTGGCCGGGCGGCTGTTTTGCTGACGAGTACCATTGGAAAGACGGAATAGGCGAAAAATCAAAGCGCCGTAAAATGATAAACACGAACTGGGGCGGTACGGTCGAGGACAATTCCTTCGGAACGCACGAGTTTTTTGAGCTATGCGAGCAAATAGGCTGCGAGCCGTATATTGCCGGAAATATGGGCAGCGGTACAGTTCAGGAAATGAGCGAATGGATAGAATATATGACCTTTGACGGCGAAAGCGACATTGCAAATCTCAGACGCAAAAACGGCAGAGATAAAGCCTGGAAATTAAAATATTTCGGAATCGGCAACGAAAGCTGGGGATGCGGCGGAAGTATGTCGCCTGAATATTATTCGGACGTTTACCGCCAATACCAGAGCTTTTGCAAGAATTTAAGCGGCAACCAGATTTACAAGGTTGCCTGCGGGCCGAACGCCGACGATTACAACTGGACAGACAAGATAATGTCAAGACTTGATCCGAACTGGCACTTAAACGCTATTTCACTTCACTACTATACAATTCCTACTGGTGACTGGGGCAAAAAAGGCTCGGCAACTGAATTTTCAGACGCTGAATACTACTCTACAATCTCAAAAACTCTTTATATGGACGAGCTTATCACGAAGCACTCTGAAATTATGAAAAAATACGACCCGAACGGCAGGGTAAAGCTCTTTGTCGACGAATGGGGAATCTGGTGCGACGTTGAAGAGGGCACTAATCCTGGATTTTTGTACCAGCAAAACTCAATGCGTGACGCTATTATCGCCGCTATAAACCTTAATATTTTTAACCAGCACAGCGACGTTGTCGGAATGGCAAACATAGCTCAGGTGGTAAACGTACTTCAATCGGTTGTACTGACCGACGGCGAGCAAATGGTAAAAACGCCTACCTTCTACGTTTTCAAAATGTTTAAACCCCACCACGATGCAACTCTTATCTCAAGCGAGATTTCAAACGTTTCAACAGGAGATAATCAAAATGAAATGCCTGCACTCTCCTGCTCTGTAACTGAAAGCGAGGGCGGCATATTCGCTACAATTTCAAACTGCTCGCTAAACGATGACATAACGCTCACCATAAATCAAGGCAACGTAGCTTCCGCTCAGATTATAACGGCTGGGAGCGCTCGCTCGTACAACGACTTCGGCGAGGACGAAAAGGTAACGCTTAAAGACTACGCAGACTTCAGGTGTGACGGTGACAGCACAGAAATAATCATTCCACGCTGTTCGGTTGTTTCGGTAAAGCTTCAATGAACCAGATAAAATGCAGGCGCTGTCTTTTAGAGGATATGGATCAGAATGAGTTTTTTAAAACTCTCTCGGAATACATCTCCCACTACCCCGAAGAAAAGCGCGTTCAAAGCAGCGTATACAAAGCTCGGCTTGACGTCTGCAAAGCCTGCGACGAGCTTATAAACGGAATGTGCCGAAAGTGCGGCTGCTACGTTGAGCTTCGAGCGCTAAAGAAAAATAAAAACTGCCCCGATGTACCAAAGAGGTGGTGAAAAAAGACGCCCTCCACAAATGTGGAGGGCGTGAGTTTTGTGGGGGTATTAAATTGTTATCAGTGTAAGCACGCTAGTACAATTGCTACTATCATAAGAATCAGAAGCAACGACAATATAACGCTACTGATAATCGTTCCTGCGACACCAAACTTTCTTCCCTTTTTGGTTTCGTCAAAATTGCATTCTCTGATTCCCAGAGGTCCTAATATAACTGCTAAAATCTGTCCGTAGACAGGGACAATATTCAACACAAGAGCCAATATGCATTTTGCGCTGTATGTACTTTGGCTCAGCATTTCATAAACATAAGGCTCCATTTCCGGATACATCGAAAACACTCTCTCGGAATATTGATTGATGAGCGCTTTGTGATTTTTGTTGCGCTTTTTAATCAACCAATTTCTGTACGCCAGCAAAATATCTGCCTGAGCCTTAGCGAACGACTGGGCTTCAAGGATATTGGTGTAATCGATTTCGTTCAGATCTATTGTTTCGTTGGAACGGCAAAACAGCAAAAAGTACCTGGTGCATTTGCCGCTTGGTATACCCATAATTTTCTCTTGAGATGAAATTGAATACAAAACCGCACCTGAACCCTCTCCCGAAAAAGGACATATCACACTGGGAAAAACCTTTGTAATTTTTCGGGTAGTGGTAATCGTTGTGGGTATTCTTATTGCAATATATGCCATTACATCACCTCATTGCACTCTTATTTAACAATAACATTACCAAAGCCGTATGACTGTCCCCACCAGTCATCATTATCATCAGCTTCTTCAATAACAATCTTAAGCTGGCTGACTCCTGTTACATCTATCTTTTTCTTTACAGAAAGATTTTCCGCCTTTGGCTTATAGGTTTCTTTTAAAACGCCGTCGCAATAAATCTTAACAACTACATCAACATTATCGGTTTCATCCACGTGACCCAGCTGGAAGCTTACAGACTCGTAATCTCCACCAAGATTAAATACTGCGTTGCCGTACTCATATATTGTAAATCCATTTGTATACTCTACGCCGCCCATTGAGAATGTTTCGCCGAGAGTGTATTCTGTGAAGCCATCACTTGAATACGGCATACATACATCCAGAAGATATGTTGGAGTTTCGCTTTCAACCTTTTCCTGAAGCGCTATCAGGCTGTCGTTGTCAGGCAGATTGGAAAGTGCGCTGTCAACGGCTCTTTCTGCGCTGATATAATCTTCAAGCTCAAGATATTCATTGACTGTAGCTGTAACGCTTTCGACATAGCTGTTTTCAGCAGTAGTTTTTGTGTTCTGGAAGTCCTCGTTGTCGTCAATCTCTATAGCTTCGTTAATTTCTTCTATAGCTTCCAGGTACTCTCCGTCATTGATAAGCTCAGTTACTTCTGTTACAACCTCAGCTTTATAGGAATTTAATATTTCCGTTCTGCTGGATGAAAGCTCCGAGCTGTCAACACTTTCGGGCAGCGTTGAAATGACGGTATTTATAAGCGTGAGCGCTTCCTCATAATCACCAACAGCCGAATATGATTTTGCATTTTCAATTACAGAGCTTATATACTGCGGGTACAGCTCGCTTAGCTTAGTCTGAACGTCCTCATAGTTTTTGTTGTCAGACGTTACCTTCTGATACTCTGAAATAGCGCTTTCGTAATCGCCTGTTGCTACATATTCATTACCCTTTTCATATGCGTTATTTTCCTCGTTGGTTGAAGTGATTTCGTCGATTGTTTCAGACATATCTCCAAATCCCATTTCCTGCAGTACGTTTAACGCTTCGACTGTACTTTCGTAATCAAGCTCGTTATTTTCAAAAGCTTCAACAACCTCTTCGTCGTAATCACCCATAAGATAATCAAAAATCAGTCCTTGCACAAAGCTGTCCTGTACGCCTATTCTATACTCGGTTAAAGCTGCCGAATAGCTCTTTTCTTCCATATCCTTATACGTCTTTCGTGCAGAACCTGTAAAGAACATTATTGTAGCGGTAATCAAAAGCGCAAGCAGCACAACCAGGATTGCAATTAAAATAATTCCAATCTTTTTTGCCTTGCTCATTTTCTTCTTTTCCTTTTTTGCCTTAACCTTTTTGGGCGGCTTGGCAGGAATGTTCGGCATCTGATTTGGATATTGATTATACATTCCCTGATTCTGATACTGACCCTGATATTGAGCTAGGGCAGGGTTCTGATACTGTCCCTGGTTAGAAAACGGCTCCTGATATTGAACAGGCTCCGGGGTTGGCTGTTGAACCTGCGGCTGTACAGGCTCCGGGATTTGGTTGTATGTGTCCTGATTCAAGTCGGGATTTTGTTCAAGCGGCGGATTCTGATATGTATTGTTGCCCGGAGCTTCAGAGCTTTCCAAGCTTGCTCCGCACGAGGTACAAAACAACATATTATCATTCATAACCGCACCACATTTTTCACAGTATTTTGCCATAAAATTCATCTCCTTGGTTTTTTAATTAACGTAATTTCTGTCTCTGGCATTTTTGATTGCAGCTACATTGCAATTTATAATCCGTATTTAAAAAAGTAATAGCTGTCTGCTACAAACACTCATAAATAATTTCGTCAACAAAATTTTTCATACTGCCAACACACCAATCGCCATTATATTTTATAACAGAAATTGTATCACTCACAATTCTTTCGGAGGCTTCACCATCATATGTATGTTTATATGTATAGCTTACTATTGCTCTTACGCCCTTTTCAGGAACAAATGGATAGCCATCATCATAATCTTCAAGGTCTTCATCTTCAATAGTATAAACATTGTAGATTTCCACATTGAGATACTCAGATTCATATGACGAGTCAGAATTATACTCGTAATTAAACTCCTTGCAAGCACGCTTGAATTCCGCAACGGTATAACCCTGGCAATCCAGATATTCCTCCAATGTACTTTCGCCAAAAGCAGTACAAATATTATTATAGGTTATATCTCCACCTGCTACCTTGTAATACGCCTGAACTGCTTCTTCGTAATCATTGCCGCCGAAAATCAAGCAGCAAATCAGCACAATAGCGCCTATTACTACAGCACCCGCTATGCTAAGTATAATGACAAGCTTTTTCTTACCTGACTTTTTAGTCGGCTGCGCATACATATCAGGATAATATGAATTACCCATATACTGCTGCTGAGCCTGGTACTGTGGTTGAGGTTGACCTTGATACTGCGGCTGTTGTTGATATTGATACTGCGCCTGCGGCTGAGCCTGGTATTGCTGTTGAGGTTGAGCCTGATACTGTTGTTCGTACTGTGGTTGCTGTTGCGGCTGGTACTGAGACTGTGTCTGAGCCTGATACTGCGGCTCATATTGAGACTGCGGTTGCGGTTCATATAGTAGTCGGGTTTCATCTCCCGCAAAGCCATTTTCAATGACATTCTGGTTTTCAGCGTACATATCTTCGTTCACAACCGACTGCTGAGGTTCAGGCTCTGAATACCCCATACTTTCTACTGCAGCGCCGCAGGATGCGCAAAATGCTACTCCTTCTACTAATGCTGCACCGCATTTTCCACAAAATTTTCCCATACAAATTACTCCTTTCGATAAGGGACTTTTGCCCTTTCGCTATATTTTTCAACTATTAAAAGTGCACTGGCAAGCTTTCTCGCACACGTTTAATAGTTGTAATAACCATTTTCCTTCTTTTTCGTTTTCAGACATATAGACAAAATGATTGACGCTACAAAAATTGGTAACGCAAGCCAGGTACCTATTGAGATACACCCATACTCGCCAAAATCGAAAAATTCATCAATTCCCATATCATTGGAAAACTCAATACAAATATAAAGCCACGCCGCAATTCCAATTATTGAGGATGTCATAAAGAACGGCCGATTGTTTACAGCTGCGGCAATCACCAACAAAACGCTTGGTATGAACAAGCAAACCGTATATATTACAACTCTATAATCAAACGCATCG
Organism: Ruminococcus sp.; assembly: GCA_021199305.1. Taxonomy (GTDB): domain Bacteria; phylum Bacillota; class Clostridia; order Oscillospirales; family Ruminococcaceae; genus UMGS1601. Next base: position 4,016 of record JAJQIH010000001.1, on the reverse strand, counting down.
CTGGAATTTGCGATATAATGCATCACATCTGAAAAGTTGTTGTATTCTGACGGAAACAAGCCGCCCCACACATCAAAAATTGGCAGGAAGAGAATGTCAAACAAAGCAAGGGCTGCCATAATAAGATAAATAGTACGCCTTGTACCTGGTTTCAGACCGTTTTGCTTGCTGCGACAAAAAGCTGGCGGAGTAAGATTTGCGCCCCGTGCGCCAGGCTGGACATTTCTTAATGTTGCAAAGCAAGTCGGGCAGAATGAAGCATCCGCTTTTATCCTGGCTCCGCAATTGGGACAATCTTTTGACAAACCAGCATTGGTGTTTTTCTTATTTTGTGAAGAGTCTATTGCCGTTCCACAATTTGTGCAAAACGAGTTGCCCTGACCCAGCTTTGCCCCGCAATTTGAACAATAATTTGGCATTGTTTTAACCTCCTTGAACCATTTGACCTTACCGATAATGTTTATGCAAAAACCCCGCCGCCTTTTTTGGCGGTGGGTTTTGCCAAACCTATCAACAAACCGGTTTCTGCTGATAGAAATAAGCTGCTATAAGACTGCTTGATATTTTAATTAGTAGATTATTCTGATAATCTTTGTTCTGTCTGTTCCGCTTCCATTTGCTAAGAACGACTTCAAAGTCTTAACACTTGTTGAATTTGGATCCTGAACTGTAAAATCAGCGGTTGAAAAGCTGGTTGTACTCTTTCCGGTATATCCCGTAATAACTACCCAGTGCTCAGATCCACCTGAGCTTGTCATAGCGCCTATTATAACCGGCTTGCCTGATTTAAGCTTAGAGTAAATAGTTGACATAATGCTGTTTGACATTTTACTGTTATATGACTTGCTGGTTAACCCAACCTTCGATATTGAACTCCAATAAAGGCAGTTATTTGAGTAGGAGAGCTTCTTTACAACAGCGTTAGGATATACTGTTTTTCCTGAGTTGTAGGAATAAGTCATTGCAATACACGTTGTCAAGCAACCAACCTGACCGATAGTCTTTGTGCCTATATAAGTGTTTTTCCATCTGCTATCGTTTTGCAGATAATATGGAACATTTAGCTTTATAGTGCTTGCAGAAGTTGTTGTCGTTACGTCAGGGTCTGGAATTGGAACTAAATTACAGTACTTCAGGCTTACCCAACCAGACTTGGTTCCGTTAGTGCATTTGATGCTTGAGGTGTATCCCCATTCGCCACTGATCTTTGTAACGCTGAACGATACGCCCTTCTTTGCGGCTCCAACTATCGAATAGCTTGTGCTTGCGCCTTTTCTGACATTTATTCCGCTGCTTGATGAAACGGAGTATGTACCGGTGCTATATGTTACCGAACAATATTTCAGGCTTACCCAACCAGACTTTGTTCCGTTTGTACATTTGATGCTTGAGGTATATCCCCATTCACCGCTGATCTTTGTAACAGTAAACGATACGCCCTTCTTTGCAGCGCCAACTATCGAATAGCTTGTGCCGGCGCCCTTTCTGACGTTTATTCCACTGCTTGATGAAACGGTATATGTACCTGTGCTATAACTTGCTGCTGATGTAGAAACTACAGTTGTAGAAAACATACTGATAACAGAAACTACTGTTATTAAAATGGCTATTATTTTTTTCGTGAGCTTTTTCATGATTATTTCCTCCTAAGAAATCTTGTTAATTTTTGTCTGTGCGTTCTCTGTGAAAATCCATAACCCCAGCTTTGACCGGTGTGCTGTAAATCCTGGATTTTGCAAATACGCAAGTGGTTTTTTCAAAGGAATGTTTTTTCAATTTCCTTTAACCCTATGATACACCCAAATTAACTGAATTCGTTTTTTCTTTGATGAAATACCAAAAAAGCTGACAAACGACATATTTTGCAAATATTTCAGGGAAAAATTGTATTCCTAGCTCAATTCTACTCTGTACTCTGCTTCGTTGCCAAGTCTGAGAATGTCTCCGTTATAAATTCGCACATATTCTTTAACCATTCGATTATTGAGGTATGTATGATTGGTAGAATGATTGTCCTTTACGCACAGCACACCATTGATTTTAGAAATTGTGCAATGGCTTTTTGATACTGACCTAAGCGTACTTATTCCATAATAGTTCGCACCAGTTCCGCTTGTCCCTCTTCCGAGTACCACCTCGTCGACAACAGGAAGCGTGTAAACTCTGCCGTCAGAAACTGAACGTAATCTGACCCTGGCGTGAGAGCGATTTGTATTCGTATAAATATTTACAACGTATGTGCCGTTAGCTTCAATCGGTAAATATCCTGATGTGCTTTTAAAATTGCTTTCAAGCCAACCGCTGTTGATGTTTGCGCCACCGTTAATATATACGTCACGGCGACGTTTTTTCGGCAATTTGCTTGTCGACCTGGAAAGCAAAATCAAAGCTATTATAATCAGCAATACTATTATTGCTATAACCGCAAACAGCACTATGTATTCATTTTCCATTTGTACTAAGATTTCTCCTCTTTCGTTATCTGAATTTACTGAATTTACTTCCTACTCAACCGTTAATCCGTTGAGAGCTTCGTGTAATTCGTCCAGCCGTGTTTGCGTACCTGCTGCGTCTTCAGAAAGCCTTTCAGCCATTTTCATAAAGGTGGTAGCATTGTCGCCTTTCCAACAGGTCGAAAGCAAGAGAAAATCATCTTTCATTTTTGCGTTTATTTTTTTATACTGTTCAACCAGACACTCTGTTTCCCGCAGAAGTATCTGTTTTTGTTCTATGTTCATTGTTTCCTCCCGTTTTACGTTGCAATGTTAAGGTGTACAGGTACAGCTATGTTGCCTGCTTCCTGTTGTGTGCCAAGCATATTTTTCAAAAAAGCTTCCGAAAGCTTTTGCTCTCCGCTGCATATACCAAGGCTTCGTTTGTCGCCGTCGCTGTATATATCAGCAATGCTTTTCAACACGTATATCATATGTTTGAGCATATCGGTCTGTTCGTCGATTCTTGATAGTGCTGAATCAAACGAAAGCAATATATTTTCAGCTTCGCTTGCGCCTGAATTGTTCAGGAGCATGCTTTTTTGATTATTGAGGTTTGCCTTCAATTCATCAAGCTCCAGGCATCTGCGTTCAAGTCCTTCTGCACATTCTATAACATTTGCCGTATTGAATTCGTACATATTCATAGATTCAAATCTCCGTAAAATATACAAACTGCCTCATGGGAGATATAGCATTACCCCACGAGGCACTTTGTAGGGGGGGTATTTATCATGAACTCATAAAAGATAAAAGTCCTGAGATAATTCTCAAAGCTTTTATTGCAAGCTTCAAGCAGCTTAGCAATTATGAGATCACTTCTGTTTCAAGGGCAGCAGCCGCTTCCATACTCGACTGCTCATATGTACTATACACATTGGCAATTGAAGTCAGGTCTTCAACGAACTCGGTTATTTTTCCCGACATTCTCTGAATATCGTCTTCAAGCTGTCTGAATTGATTGATGTACATATTTGCTGCGTCGCCTTTCCATTGGCACGCAAGTCCGGTTACAATCTGCATCATCTCTGATGTCAGGGCCGCAACCTGAGAGCCTTCGCTTGAAAACTCACCAGCTGCATTTAATAATGTTTGGGTATCCGCCTTAATGATATTCATAATAATCCGTCCTTTCGTAAGCTTTAAAATTCCTTAATGATGAGTTCTTGTGGCTGCAACAGCAGTATTGGCTTTTTCTGCTGTTCGATAGTTATCAGCTATCTGAGCGAGCGTCTGTGCATATTTTTCAATAAGCGCAGAAAAGTTATCAAGCTGTACCTTATCCTCCTGAAAAGCAGTTCTGAACGCATCTCTGGCTTCGCCTTCCCACATTGAGTTAAGAGAAGCCTCTGTGGCTGATAAATTTTCAACCATGCTTCTGAAAGACCGATTGAGCCTTGAAAGCTCATGAGCGCCACTCGAAAGATTTGTCGCTGTTACGCTAAAATTTGCCGTCATAATTTTTTACCTCCATAATTTTTGTCAGGACCGAACGTTTTCGTCCTTTCCGTAACTAAAGAATAT
>JAJQIH010000013.1 GCA_021199305.1 Ruminococcus sp. | reverse complement strand
CAAAGTTGGGTGAACAAAGTGTAAAACTCAATTAAATCAGCGTATCCTTAATATTCTGGTAGCAGACGACGACAAGCACACAAGAATGCTTCTGAAAGCAATTTTGCAAAACGCAAATTATGAGGTTGTTACTGCCGAAGACGGAGAGCAAGCGCTTGAGGTGCTGGACAGAGAGCATATAGACCTTGTAATTGTCGATATTATGATGCCGAAAATGGACGGATATGAATTCACAAAAATAGTCAGGGATTCAGGAAATACAATTCCTGTTCTGATGCTGACAGCAAAAATCCTGCCTGCTGACGAAAAGCAGGGCTTTATAGTCGGTACAGACGACTACATAACAAAGCCGATTGACGAGGAAAAGCTGCTTTATCGAATCAAAGCTCTTTTGCGCAGAGCGCAAATTGTAAACGAGCAAAGAATAATAATCGGAGATGTCACTCTCGACTACAACACATTGACCGTTTCAAGGCAAGGCGAGGTACAAGAGCTTCCGCAAAAGGAATTTTTGCTGCTGTATAAGCTTTTGTCCTATCCTGGAAAAATTTTCACCCGCATTCAGCTTATGGACGAAATCTGGGGAATGGACAGCGAAACAGGCTGGGAAACGGTTACAGTACACATCGGTCGACTACGAAAGCGGTTTGAAGACTGGAAGGAGTTTACAATAGAGACTGTACGAGGTCTCGGATACAGGGCGGTTAAAAATATATGAATAAAAAAGGAACACACAGACAACGTATATCGCTGGTTTTATTGGTGTCTATATCTATTTTTGTTGAAATATGCATTACCGTTGGGCTGGGCATTTTAGTTGTGCATATTTTACTAAGACTGAATATTATCGGTACGGCGGAAGATATATCAAGAGGCACATTGCTTTTTCTTATTGCTATTGTAAGCGCAATTATGGGCTTTCTGATTACCTTTTTTACCAGCAAATTCACATTAAAGCCTTTAAACCAGCTTATAAATCAGCTGGAGCGACTTGCGGGCGGAGATTTTAAGGCGAGGATTAAATTTGGAAACCCGATTGCAGTTCACCCTGCCTGTCGTGATGTAGAAGAAAGCTTTAATAAAACCGCTGCGGAGCTTGAGCAGACGGACAAGCTAAGGAACAACTTTGTCAACAACTTTTCGCACAAATTCAAAACGCCGATTGTTTCTATTGCAGGGTTTGCAAAAATGCTTCGGGTTGGCAATCTTTCAGATGAGGAAAAAGAGGAATATCTTAAGGTTATCGAAGACAAATCGCTCAGGCTTTCTTCAATGGCAAACAACGTTCTTAACCTCACAAGAGTTGAAAATCAAGGCATATTGACGAACGTTTCAAAATACAATCTTTCCGAGCAGATACGTCAGGCCATTTTAATGCTTACAGATATGTGGACGCAGAAGGATCTGAACCTGGATATAAATTTTGCGGAATATACAATAACCGCCAACAAAGAGCTTTTAGAGGAGGCGTGGATAAACCTGCTAGGCAACGCAATGAAGTTTTCCGACAACAGCGGCACAGTTTCAGTTGATATTCAGGAAAGCGATAACAGCATTTCTGTTGCAATTTCAAACGGCGGAAAAACCATACCTGAGGAAAACCTTGACAAGATATTCCATAAATTCTATCAGGCTGACGAATCCCATTCATCGGAAGGCTACGGAATCGGACTTGCAATTGTAAAAAAGGTGGTTGATTTACATAACGGAGAAATTACAGTAGAAAGCAAAAACGGCAAAACAACATTTACCGTTGCTTTGCCAAAATAAGAAAATAGCTTCCATTAAGCTAAAACGCCCTCTGATAATTACCAGAAGGCGTTTTCTTATTGTTTAATTTTTCGCTTTAGTCCTCTGCCAGCTCAGCCGCTAAGGTAGCTATAACCTCAGCGTCTGTTGAAGACGTAATCTCGCAGGCATCTCTGTCGTAAAAGCCGTTTGGCTTATCCCACAAAACCGGTGTAAAGCCGTAGCTTGTGATAAGCCTTAGCATTGTGTCAAGAGACTCTGAGCTGTCTGTGCTTGTAGCGCTTGAAGAGTAATTTGAAATCGGGTATGACGAGGTAGTTTCGCCGATAAATACAGGTATACCGTTGTCGGTGAATGCGCTCTTTAGCTCCTCGCATTGTTCTGTGCTGTATTCAAGCCACCAATCGCTGCCTATCTCATTTGACCAATAAACTGAGTTGTCAACATAGTGAACTGAAACCATCAGCTTGTTGTCCACTGTATCTGTCGGCATTTCAAATTTTGAAGAGGTTGTCAGGTCGATGTTCGTCCAGTAACCTGATGCTATCAGAACTCTCTCCTCGTTGTTGCCACCAGTTGCTCTTACAGCGTCAACGAACACCTGATTAAGAGCATTTGTAAACTCATAAGCATCGGAGGTTGAAAGCGATGTCAGAGTTCCGTTTTCGTCAAACTGATCGCCGCCAAGGTACTCGTTAAAGCCCTCGAATACTACATAATCTGAGTAGTCCTTGAAGTATTCAGCAATCTGTGTCCATAATGTATTGAAAATTGTCTTACAGCTTTCTAAATCATTTCTTCTGATGATAAATTCATCAAAGTGATGAATGTTGATAACGACATAAAGTCCGTCGTTGCGGCAATAGTCAACGATTTCACCGACACGCTCTATGTAATCAGTGTTTATCGTATAGGTTCCGTCATCCTCCATCATATTTCCCCAGAAAACAGGGATTCTTACAGTATTAAAGCCAGCATCCCTGATTCCGTCAATCATTTCCTGAGTGGTAACCGGCGCACCCCAGCAGGTTTCATAATCTGTCGGTGTGTTATCTCCTATTGTCGGAATCCAGGTGTAGTCTATGCTCTCGCAGTTTGACGAGCTGTAGGCTTCCATTGTGTTTCCAAGATTAAGTCCCAGTCCCATTTCCTGTGACACCTGAGTTGCAGTCAGGTCCTCACGCATAACGCCGTCGTCTGCAACCGTCTTGTTGTCAGAATCTGCCGTGCTGTCGTTATCACCTGTCGATGAACAAGCGCTGGTCGCTAAAACTGCCGCCGCAAGCAAAAGGCTCAAAAACGCTTTTTTAAATTTCTTCATTGTTTTCCTCCTTGAGTTTTTAGTTTCTACACCCATTGTAGCATATGGCTTTGAGTTTGTCTATCACTACTTAGCCTTTGAGCAGTAATTTTTTGCCACCTACCAGAGCAGACTGACACCCTTTGCGTGGGAATTTATCCTTCCAACGTCTGCTGTTGTGATATTTCCGTCAATGTTTACATCCGCACAGATAAACTCGTAGTCAGTAAGGGTTGAAACGCCCTTTGCGTGAGAATTGCTGAGTCCAACGTCAGCTGTTGTTACCTTTCCGTCGCCGTTTACATCGCCATAAGGGTTAAGGCTAACGTCCTGTGAAAGTCTTTCTGAAACTTCAACTTCATAGCTTCTTGGCGCGTACTTACCGCCGCTGATTGTGAGCGTATAAGTACCAGCTTCTAAGCCTTCAATTACATACTCACCCATACTTGTTGCAGTAACACTTGTTTCAGTTCCGTCTGCCGCTTCCGCTACAACTGTCATCTGGGTTTCAGTATCTTCATCGGAAACGAAAATTGTTCCGCTGACAGAATAGGTTTCAGGCTCCTCTGTCGTTGGTTCTTCAGTAACAGGCTCCTCCGTGGTTGGCTCTTCCGTAGTCGGCTCTTCTGTGGTCGGCTCCTCTGTGGTTGGTTCCTCTGTTGTTGGTTCCTCGGTTGATTCTTCAGTCGATTCCTCGGTTGAAGTTTCCAAAGCCGCTGCAAGCTCAGCTGAAAGGGTAGAAATTACAGTTGCGTTTGAGGACGACTTTATAGAGCAGCTCGTTCTGCTGTAAAAGCTATTTGGCGTATCCCATAAAACCGGAGTAAAGCCGTAGCTTGTGATAAGCCTTAGCATTGTGTCAAGCGTTTCGGCACTGTTTTTACTTGTAGCGCTCGAGGAGTAATTACTCGATGGATAAGAGGAGGTTGTTTCGCCGACAAATACAGGTATTCCCTTATCGGTAAATGCGCTCTTTAGCTTTTCGCATTGCTCTATACTATACTGCATCCACCAATCGCTTCCGATTTCGTTTGACCAGTATACCGCATTGTCGACATAGTGAACCGAAACCATAAGCTTATCATCCACTGTGTCAGTCGGCATTTTAAAGCTCGAGGAAGTAGTCATGTCGATATTTGTCCAGTATCCAGACGCTATCAAAACTCTCTGGGTATTATTGCCGCCCGTCGCTCTTACAGCGTCAACGAACGTCTGATTAAGAGCATTGGTAAGCTCGTAAGCATCAGCGGTAGAAAGCGCCGTCAGATTTCCGTTTTCGTCAAACTGCTCTCCGCCAAGGTACTCGTTATATCCTTCAAATACCAGATAATCTGAGTAGTCCTTGAAGTATTCGGCAATCTGCGTCCAAAGGGTATAGAAAATCGTTTTGCAGCTTTCCAAGTCATTTCTTCTGATGATAAATTCATCGAAGTGGTGAATGTTGATAACGACATAAAGTCCGTCGTTGCGGCAGTAGTCAACAATCTCTCCTACTCTCTTTATGTAGTCGGAGTTGATTGTATATGTGCCGTCGTTTTCCATCATATTTCCCCAGAAAACAGGGATTCTTACTGTGCTGAAGCCAGCGTCCTTGATTCCGTCAATTATTTTCTGAGTGGTAACAGGCGCACCCCAGCAGGTTTCATAATTGGAAGTTTTATTGCTTCCGATAGTCGGAATCCAGGTATAGCTTGCGCTCTCGCAGTTTGTCGCGTCGTAGGCTTCCATTGTGTTTCCAAGATTAAGTCCCAGTCCCATCTCCTGAGAAACCTGCATTGCAGTCAGGCCTTCTCTCATAACTCCGTCATCGGCAGCCGAGACGCTGCTTGTAAACGTAAGCGACGAGCAGGTAATTCCTGCGGTGATTGCTACTGCTGAAAAAATACTCAGCAAAGATTTTAATGCCTTCATAGTATCCTCCTTTTTGGCATAACGGTGTTTACCCCGCATATTCTTCATGCTGTGAAGTGTACAGCTTATAATATTCCCCTCGTTTTTCTATGAGCTCATCGTGAGTTCCGCTCTCGACAATTCCCTTATCGTCTATATACATTATCCTGTCGCAGTTTTTAATGGTTGAAAGCCTGTGAGCGATAATAAAGCTCGTCCTTCCCTCCATAAGCCTGAAAAGTCCTTCCTGCAAAAGTCTTTCGGTTCGAGCGTCGATCGACGAGGTAGCTTCGTCGAGAATAAGTATTTTAGGATCTGACAAAAGAGTTCTCGCAAATGAAATAAGCTGCTTTTGTCCTCCCGAAAGCATAGATCCTCGCTCGTTTACCTCAGTCATATATCCCTTAGGCATTGCTTCGATAAATTCAGAAGCGCAAACGACCTCGCACGCCTTTTTTATTTCTTCAGGCTCTGCGTCAAGCTTTCCGTAGCGGACGTTATCCAAAATAGTTCCGCTGAAAATGAAGCTGTCCTGAAGCATTATTCCCATTTGCGAACGAAGCGAATGAAGCGTTACCTCGGAAATATCGTTTCCGTCTATTGTAATTCTTCCCTTGTCAAGCTCGTAAAATCTTGAAATAAGCGATACAATCGTCGATTTTCCCGCTCCGGTCGGTCCGACAAGCGCTATGCTCTCGCCCGACTTTACGTCAAAGGAAACGTTTTCCAGAACTGTTTTCTCAGGCTCGTAAGAAAACGTGACGTTTTCAAAGGATACATTTCCCTTTATTTTCGGAAGCTCGTAAGCTCCTTCCTTGTCCTTTATAGCCGGCGGCTCGTCAAGCGTTTCAAAAATTCTCTCCAGGTAGGCTATGTTGTTTATGAAGTTGTTGAAAATATTCGACAGGTTCATAATCGGCTGCCAGAAGCTCGAAGCGTAGCTTGTCATAGCGGCTATCGTTCCAAGCGTTATGTACGCCGGCGAAATTATCAGCAAGCCTACTCCGTATATCGCCATACGAACGATAATAGAAATAACGTCGGCGGACGGTCCTACCATATTTGAATACTTTACCGCCTTGATCCAGGTCTTTCTGTAGGAATCTGAAAGGTTGTCTAAAATTTCAGCGTTTTCATCCTCACGAGTGAAAACCTGAGTTATTCTTGCGCCAGTAATGCTTTCCTGTAAATATGCGTTTAAGTTTGAGCTTTTGTTGGAAACCATCTGCCAAGCCTTGCGCTGAACCTTTTTGATGATGAGCATTACAACTACAAATATCGGAACGCCTGCTAAAACTACCAATGAAAGCTCAACATTCACAAAGAACATAAATATCAGAATGAAGAACATATTCAAAAGCTCAAGCACTAAGTTTATAAGTCCGTTTGAAAGCATATCCGAAACGGAATTTACATAGTTGACTACTCTGATAAGTATCTTGCCGTGCGGGCGGTTGTCGTAATACTCAAACGGCAGCTCCTGCAAATGCTTGAACAGGTCGGTTCTTATTTCAAAAATTATATCCTGACCTACTATTGTCATTATTCTCGAACGGATATTTGAGAAAATAACGGAAATCAAAATAGTTGCAATCAAAAGGATTGACAAGCCTATAAGCTCCAAAACTCCGTCCTTGCCCTTAGGAATAGTTACATCGAGTGCGTACTGGGTGATGATAGGTCCTAAAAGTCCCGAAACAGCAGACAAAATACTGAGTATAAGCGCAACAATCATTTTCTTGCCGTGCTTTTTAATATACTTGAACGACCTCTTCAAGTGCTTTATATCAAATGGGGTTTCAAGCACTTCGTCTACGTTATACTTGTTTCTTGCCACTATTTCTCACCCCTTTCAAAGCCCTCGTTCTGGAGCATAAACACATCGTAATAGTAGCCCTTTTTCTTTAAAAGCTCCTGATGAGTTCCCATCTCCTTAATCTTTCCATCGTCCAAAACAATTATCTTGTCCGCATCCTTAGCCGACGAAATTCTCTGCGCTATAATTATTTTTGTGCAGTCGTAATCGAGGTTCTTAAGGCTGTTTTGTATATAGCTTTCAGTTTCCATATCAACAGCCGATGTAGTGTCATCGAGAATCAGAATGCTCGGACGAACCGCCATCGCTCTTGCAAGCGAAATTCTTTGCTTCTGTCCGCCTGAAAGTCCGACTCCTCGCTCGCCTATTATCGTATCATATCCCTCAGGCATCTTTTCAATAAATTCAGTAGCACAGGCAAGAGACGCGTACTCCTCAACCTCCTGCTCGGGCAGGTCAGAATCGCCGTAAGCTATATTTCCGTCAATGGTATCTGAATACAGGAATACATCCTGCGTCGCCATTGAAATGCTTTCACGAAGCGCCTTCAGCGAATAGTCTTTAACGTCTACTCCGTCAACCGAAACGCTACCATTACTTACATCGTAAAATCTCGGAATAAGATTTACAAGCGTTGTCTTTCCGCTTCCCGTTTCGCCCATAATAGCGACAGTTTCACCATGGTTTATCTTAAACGAAACGTCCTTTAAAACGTCTGCGCCGTCGTATCTGAAGGATACGTTTTTAAACTCTATATCTCCATTGACGCTGCTCGGCTCATAAGCGTTTTCAGGCGTTTTGATTGTCGGCTTTTTATAGTAAATGTCAATTATCTTCATAGCCGACGCCATAAATCTCTGAGTGTCGTTTACATACATTCCGAGATTTTTCATCGGGTTTGAAACTGCCCATACAAGTCCCGAAACTGCTATGTATTCACCCATTGTAATCTGATCAAATATCAGAAACAGTCCGCCGCACAAAAGCATTACTGCCGACAGACAAAGTGCGATTCCTTCAAGAAACGGCGAATAGTTAAGCCACTTGAGCGACGCCTTCTTATTAGCTTCAGCATACTCCTCACTTATTTTATTAAACTTTTCAATCTCATAATCTTCTCTTGCGAAAGCCTTTACAACCCTGTTTCCTGAGATATTTTCCTGAGCTGCTGTGTTGATTGCAGAAAGCTTTTCACGAGCCTTCATATGAACAGGGCCCGCAACCTTTTTAAGCCGTACAGAAATTATAAAAATCAAAGGCGTTAAAGCAAGAATGCATATTGCCATCTTCCAGTCGATTACAAAGAAATACACTACCGCCGCCAGAAGAAGCGTTGACGATTCAATTAGACCTCTGAACACAAACGCCAGCATATGACGAACCATATCAAGGTCGCCTGTAAGTCTTGTCATAAGGTCGCCCGTACGATAACTGTCATAAAAGCTTATATCCTGATTCTGAACATTTCTGAAAAGCTTCGAGCGTATACGATAAATAGCTCCCTGCGAAGCGTGTTCATAAGACATACAGCAGACGTATCTTGTTATCGACTTTAATACCGTGAACAAAACTATAGCTACCAAGAGAAAGATAAGATACCCACGTTGGTTCTTGACATTTTCCACTGCGTTGTCTGCGCTGATAAAATTATCAACTATCAATGCCGATAAAATAGGCGTTGCAAGCTCCAGTCCGTTAATCGCAACAGACAGTATCATCGCAAAAATATACCTCGCCCGGTAACCTTTAAGGTTTTCCCACATCCATTTCACTTGAAACATATAAACACCTCTCCCTACTATACAAACGCAAAACCAATCAAGGTGTACAGGCAGCCGCTGCCTGTATTTTCCGATTTTTCATTTTTCTTACTAGATTATATCGGGTATTTTCTATTTAGTCAAGCGGTTTTTACAAATTCCTTTTCGTCATTTTTCACGAATTTGGCAGTTCATTTTAGGGCAATTTGACAAGTAAATTTCAAAGAGGACAAATGTGCTACAAATTTCTCATCAAAACTAACTTGTCAATAAAAATCTTCACTATTTTGCCGATTTGGCAAAAATAAAAAGCCTGCCGAATGTTCGACAGGCAGGTTTTCTTGTAGTGCTTTCTAGCTTAAAGCCTTTATGTGTTCCTTGAGCTTAGAGAAGGTTTCCTTGCTGATGCAATGCTCAACCTTACAGGCGTCGGCAGCAGCAACCTCTTTATCAACCCCGATTTTTACAAAAAAGTCGGTAAGCAAAACGTGTCGCTCGTAAATTGTAGAAGCTACATCCATACCAGTTTCAGTCAGGGTTATATATCCTCCGTCGGAAACCTCGATAAAGCCGCCGTCCTTTAAAATACCGACCGCCCGGCTGACGCTCGGCTTTGAATATCCGGATTCAATTGCTACGTCTATAGAGCGGACGTTTCCCGTGCCCATCTTTCTTGTCAGCACAAGAATAGTTTTCAAATACATCTCTCCTGATTCCAAAAGCGCCATACCTACACGACCTTTCCATTAGCTTTTTACATAAACATTGCTTCTGATGAACTACCCACCAGAAGCAATTATAGCATATTTTTTAAATTATTTCAAGTGCGAAAGGATAGCACACTCACTCAGATAGTTTCTACGCTGAAAATTCTTTCACAAGCAACTGTAAGATTTCCGTTTCTCACTCTGATTTCGTCAATCATTTTCTTTTCCAGGTCGTTGTTCTTTAAGCTGATTGTGTAATTAAGCTCGTAGAGCATTCCCATATTTGCAGTTTTGACCTTTACAAGCTTTGCGCTCTTTGTGTATTTTGCAAAAATATCGTCAAAACAATTGGAATAGTCCAGATCCTCAGGGATTGTAATTTTAAGGCTTTTGTTTTCGCTCTTTTCAACTCCTATATCAAGCTTCGAGCCGATAAGCAAAACCGCTCCGATAATAACTGTAATAAGCGCTGCAAATACAACGTATCCCATTCCCGATACAAGTCCTACTGCCATTGCAAAGAACAAAAAGCATATATCCAGGCTCTTTCCAGGGATTGAACGAAACCTTACTAAGCTGAACGCTCCCATTACAGCGATTCCAACGCCGAGATTTCCATTTACTACTAAGATTACAACTCCTACTATTGCAGGTAGCGTCGCTAAAGAAACCAGCATATACTTTGAAGCGTTTCCCTCAAGAGCATAAATTCCTGCGATTACAAGTCCCAAAATAAGCGCTACTATAATCGCTAAAACCGTTCCTCCGGCAGAAATGCTTGTCGTCGTATCTGTTATGATATTTGTAAACATAGATTTTTATTCCCTTCATGTGTTTTTGTAAAGACATTTCCAACTTTAGAAAATGATGTCGAATATATTTTTTCGCCCGCAAGAATATCCGCAAACCAGATTGGCAGGGAACCTGCGCATTTGACTTCCATTAAATAATTTCCGTCACCGAGTATAATTTTTCCGCTGTCTCCTTGTTTTAAATCAAGGTCGTCATAACGGTACCTGATGTTTGTATCAAACGTAACCCGAAGCTCGTTGTCCTCAAGTCCGTACATAGCGATCCTGTCATATCCGACAAAAACATAAGGCTTTAATCTCATTCTTGTCTTAAGATAATCAATTTCCTTTTCCTGCTGGCTGTCGTCCGGAAGAGGTAAATTGTAGCAAAGATAATTCCATGCGTCCCTGTACTTGACCTCTATTCTTCTCTTGTAGACAACTCCTTTAAACTTCTTTTTTATTTCGAGGAAAACTGTGCTGTCGTCAGTTGGTATTCCATAAGAGCGAAGTCTTAGCTTTTCCTTGTAAACAGGCTTTGAAAGCGACTTGATAACCGACTCGTTGTATTCGTTATCGCAATAGACGTTTAAAATCGTGTGTCTGCCATATTGGTCTACTGCCATTTTACCAGCCAGCGCTTCTCTTACCCTTTTGTACTGAGTGGGGTTCAGCAAAAACTTTTTCTCTCCTCTTTTAAATGTGTTTGAATATGCCACTTTGCCACCTCCGCATTTAATCCTTTTACTGTAGCATAGTCATATTACCACCCGACTTTGTTAATTAGTCAAGCAAAGTGTGAAAGTTATGTGTAAACTCATTGTAAAAAGTTGGTAAAATGACAGTTATTAGCAAAAACTATTATCATTCGACTTAGTAAATTTAAAAAGCTCCTGCGCCTTGGCAGAAGCTTTTTGCTTTCTGATTTTTTGTCTTTACAATACTACACTATCAATATCTATAGCATCTGATAAACAGGAATCCATCTTCTTCCCCAGTTTACCGCCTCACGATAAGAGCTGAAGTAAATGTCGATAACTGAGTTTGTAACTGCGCTTCCTCTGTCCTCACATTCGTATGTGTAGGTGTGGTTTCCTATTTTGTATTTTGTTCCGAAGGCGTATGCTCTGCCCATTGCTATTGTATGATGCGCTACGCAATGACTTCCGTCGGCTGTCAGAGCGCTTGAGCTTGCGACATAACCGGTCGTTGCAAATATTCCGACGTATCTTATACCCTTCGCTGCAGATTTATATCCTGTCGTTCCCGATGAGGAAACAGGCTTTATGATATAGTAATGGTTGCCGACCGACGGATTTTTAACAGTATAGCTTGTGCCGGTTACTGTAGCTATCTTAGTATAGCCGCTCGATTTTTTGCTTGACGAGTAGACAAGATACTTTGTCGCTCTAGCAGATTTATTCCAGCTGATTGTATACTGCGGTCCCCACGAGGTCGATGAAATTTTATACATACCGTTTGTTATGGTAACTCCACTCGGAGCCGCCGCATAAGCATCAGTCGTAAAGTTGTAGGTAACAGGCGTTGAATAATAATTCTTGCCGTTTACAGTAAGATATGTGCATACCTTAACGTAGTATTTTGTGTTGGCTTTAAGTCCTGTCAGCTTCTGGGTTGTGCTCTTTCCCTTTACCGACTTGCTCGTCTTAAAGCTGCTGCTTGTTGACACCTTATACAGGTAGCCTGTAACGTTGCTTTGCTTTTTGACTGTAACCGACGCTGTCGTTTCCGTAGCCGCCTTTTTGCTTACAGTTACCTTTGGAAGAGCCTTTGTTTTAAGGGTTGTAGTCTGTGACTCGGAATAATAAACCTTCGAGCCGCTCTTTACATAAGAAACCGTCTTGATGTAATAGGTTGTGTTTGGTTTAAGTCCTGTAAAGCTCACAGAGTTTGTGGTGCTCTTCTTTGTGGTTTTGTTGCTGAAGCTCTTGCTTGTTGAAAGATAAACCTTATAGCCTGTTACGTCCTTTTTGTTAAGTACAACCTTGAGGCTTGAATAGTTCTTTGTACACTTTGAGGTATTTACCTTTCCTAGCTCTACTGTCTTTGTCGAATAGGTAAACTCAATAGCTTCTGACTTATAGGTCTTTGAGCCGCTTGTTACATAGCATAACGCTTTGATATAATATGTCTTGTTGTTTGTAAGTCCTGAGAACCTGAATGTTGTATCCTCGCTTTTAAGCTTCTGCGCATTTTTGTAATTCTTGTTGTCCGCAAGATAAACTACGTATCCTGTGACGTCCTTTTCATTAAGCACAATTCTTATAGCGTCGTATGAAGCTTTCTTGGTCTTGACCGACGGCTTGGCTACCGACTTTGTTGAGCTTGTAAATGTAAGAGCGTCAGAATAGTATGAAACTCCGTCGACTGTCGTATATGCACAAGCTTCAAAGCTGTATGACGTTCCGCTTGATAGCGAAGTAACGCTTAAAACGCTGTCTGTGCCTGAAAGCTCAGTTACTGCTGCTCCGCTTGATTTGCTGACCTTTAAGGTATAGCCGTCAATTTCGCCGTCCTCCTCAAAAGTTACCTTGATACTTGAAATCGCTGACTTTGTACTTGCAAGCGTCGGCATTGTAACAGGTTCTGTTTTTGCTACTGCGTACGAAGCTGATGCCGATCTGCCAGCCGAAGCTGTGGTGTTCGGCTTGAAATAATATGTTGTATCAGGCTTTAAATTGTAAACCCTTACAACTGTCGTGTTGCTCGACGCCTTTTCAGCGTCAGAGAAATTTGCATTTTCAGAATATAAAATACTATAACTGGTTGCTCCTGTGTCCTGTAGTGTTACTGTTGCGCTGGTTGAAGTAGTATCAATTTCCTCAATACTTTCGCTTGAAGTGTCAGCTGAAGCTGTTATTATTGAAGCTGTCAAGGCTGCTACTGTAACGAAAAGTATTAACAGTCCTTTTGTTACTATTTTTTTCAGCATATAGCCACCCTTTCCGATTTGTAATTATTTTGTAATCATTTGTTCAAGATTGTAACACTTTCGTTATCAACTGTCAAGCAAAATCGGGTGTTGTTTACCAAATTTTAATATTTAAAGTGCCTATTGCCCTAATTCTTTCCGAAATTCGTTTGTTATTTTGTAATTATTTACCAAAGCATTACAAACGGTTTGTTAATTTGTTTTGCGAGCTTAGCAATTTATTTTTCAAGTAAAAGTACCGAAAATCCAGCAAATTTCATAGCCTGAGGCGAGTTAAACAAAAAAACAGCAGGTCATTCCTGCTGTTCATCGTCGCTTTGGGTAGCGTCCTTTTTGGTTATTGTTTTGACAGTTTCGTTTACACCAGTTGAAGCAAGGCCGCTTATAATTCCTATCGCTATCGCCGTTACCAGATCGTTTGCCGGAAAGCTGCTCATTATAAAATAACCGACTATGCCGAGCGCTCCGCCAAGCGAGCCTACTATAAAAGGTATAAATCGCTTCTTTATCTTAAATGCTTTGACGCCCATTCCTGCTAAGTAGCAGATTGCTACAATCGGCAGGACAGTCGCTAAGTTTGAAAACTCCATAAAATTCCCTCCTTTGCCGCCACGCTAATTTGCGTTTGTTAAAATGTCCATGCTTTTTACCCGGTTGAAAATTTCAGTTCCTGTAGAGTTTCCTCCGAGAGAGTGATAAACGCTGTACAGGTTTTCAAAGTTTCTCAGCTCGCTCAGGCTTACCTCGCCTTTTGCGATAAGCTCCGTTCCGATGCAAAGTATTCTGTCCTGCAAAATTGCGACTACTCCGTCCTTTACCTTTTCCTGCTCGGCAAGCTTTTTAGCTATTCTTTTATAGCTGTAGGACAAAACAGCTATTGTGCCTGTCAGTACAATTTCACCGATAATGCTCAGTACGTATTCCAAAGTGAAACCTCCCTTTTTATTTCCTGCCTCTTAAAAAAGGAAAACTGAGCCGCATTTTTGCATATAAACGTGCAACACACGCAAAATTTTTAAAACATTATTCACAGCGCGTCTATATATTCTATTCAATTTCGGTTTATTATGTTCAATAGCACAAGGTCTTGCCGAGATTTTAATATTATTTAAAATAATTGTGAACAAATTATAAATTCGCGCAAAAAGCCTTGCTATATTTACCAAATTGTTGTAATATAGAGCACGGCGCTTTAGCGATTTAAAGCAAATAAGTGCAATTTTGATTGAAAAGGATGTAAAAAATGGCAACACAAGGAGATTTAATTTCATACCGTCCTGATGTAAGAGTTCTGGATGCTACGCTTCGTGACGGAGGACTTGTCAACAACTTCAGATTTACCGATGAATTTGTGCGTGACCTTTATCAGACCAATTTAAAGTCAAGCATAGATTATATGGAATTTGGATATAAAGCGTCAAAGGAGATTTTTAATCCCGATGACTTTGGAAAGTGGAAATTTTGCTCGGACGACGACGTATTTGAAATTGTCGGCGACAACGATACAAACCTGAAGCTTTCCTGTATGCTCGACGTTGGAAGAACAGACTTTAAAAACGACGTTTTGCAAAAGCAGAACTCTCCGTTCGACCTTATGAGAGTAGCTACATATATTCATCAGATTCCGTCGGCAATTGAAATGATTGAGGATGCAAAGAAAAAGGGATATGAAGTAAGCGTAAATATAATGGCAGTTTCAAAGGTAAACGACGAGGAACTTACCAAAGGACTTGAGCTTCTGGCAAAAAGTCCGGTAGACATTATTTATATAGTAGACAGCTTCGGCGCATACTATCCAGAGCAGATTGAAAGACTCGCTTGCAAGTATCTTGAAGTTGGACAAAAGTACAACAAGCAGATAGGCATTCACGCACATAACAACCAGCAGCTTGCGTTTGCAAATACTATTACAGCGCTCAGATACGGCGTCAGCTGGCTCGACTGTACAGTAAGCGGAATGGGAAGAGGCGCAGGAAACTGCTATATGGAATCGCTTCTTGCTTTCCTGAAAAATCCAAAGTATGACCTTGTTCCTGTTATGGACTTTGTTACAAAGCACATGGGTGCAATCAAGGAGGAAGGCTACAAGTGGGGATACGATATTTCTTACCTTCTCACCGCTATTTTGAACAGTCACCCGTCTACTGCTATTAAATTTGTAAAGGACGGAAGAAACGACTACTCGACCTTCTTTAACGAGCTTCTGGATATTGAATGAAAAAACCGGCGCTGAGCGTTCAGCGACCGAATAAAAGGCAAAATCAAACCCTTTCACAGGTTGTATTACTTGTGAAAGGGTTATTTGTTTTTCTATTTGGTTTCTTTGGGTACGCCTGTCAGTATTCCCTTTGAGCCTGAAGCGATGTACACTCGTCCAAACTCTCTGGGGTCGCCTGTAATGCCTGAAACGTGTCCGTAGCATTGATTGTCGTTATTTATTCTCTCAAAGCTTTCAGCATAATCGGTTGAACGCCAGAAGCCGTATTCGCCACCGATAATTCCGGTTGTAAAAATTGTAATCGGATAGTCTTCACCCTTTGCCTTTCCAAAGCCTATACCGCTGATTCTGTCATCTTTTGCGGTAATTTTCTGAGAATAAACGACTCCGTTTTTAAACTCAAGTCTGAATAAACCGCTGTGGTGAAGCGCAATCCACAAGACATGAGGGTTACAAGGCTCCGCTCTCGCTTCAAAACGATTGTCGCCAAAACGCTCCTGCGGCTCGCAGAAGGTATCGCCCGAAAGCTCACGCTCGTAAAAGCTTTCGCCCTTATCCTCACTTATAAAAACTACTCCCTTGTCGTTTATCGCCCAGATAAAGTTTTCGTCTACTCTGCAGGAATAAATTTTTATAGAAATCGGCTCCGCCTTGTAGTCACGCTTTCCAAAAAAGCCTGACAGGTGCCAGCTTTCGCCCTCGTCGTCGGTATAAACAACCGTGTCGGATAAAAAGCGTCTGTGTATTCCGCTTACCGCCCAGATCAGTCGATTTTCGTCACTCGTCATTGCGACCCAACCTGAATCCACGTTCGGTCTTTTTATGTTTTCAATAAGCTCGTCAAGCTTATCGGTAATCCCCAACGGATACTTTAAAAGCTTAAAGCTCTTGCCCTGATCCTTAGTAACTATAACGCCGCCCTTTGTACGTCCTGTCCAGTTTCCTCTTGGCGTCGCCGCAAAGTAAATTCCGCCCTTGTCGGAAAAATCAGCGTTAAGGCAGGTTATATATCTGTCGCCGTTTTCGTTGGCGAAGGTGTTCTCAGCGCCGTTTTCAAGGTCCGAAAATACAAAGCCGCCTAAATCTCCAACCAGGTCGATGCATTTTACCTCTCCATTCGGCGGCGAGTAGACGTTCATATGAACCGTTTCCTCGATTCCGTCACAAAGCGGCGCAAATTCAACCACGCCGCCAGTCTTTGCGGCGGTGAGATTTCTCGTTGCAAAAACGCCCGTACCGGTATTGAAAAGCAGCATATTGCTGTCAAACGGATTTATCTTAACGTCACTCATCCAATGAATCAGCGATCGGTTACCGTTGTATTCAGGCTTCATATACGAAACGGTAAAGTTCATCTTTCCCACTTCAAGTCCTTTTAAAATTACCTTGAAGTGATCGCCGTTATCCTCGCTCAGGTAAATTGCATCGTCAGCTCTGTCAGACGCAATCTCCGAAACCACAAGCATACCGTCGCAGAAATTAATGCCTGAAAGTCCCGCGCCTAAAGAAACGTTTCCCTCAAATTCCTTTGAAACAGAGTTTCTGAAGTTTTTAAAAGGTATACATTCTGGCGTTACGTCCTTATCGAGCGTTAAACGTCCGCCGTCAAGCTTATATCTGTAAAGTCTGCCGTCGTAGCACATTCCGCTGTCGCAGGAAATAGCGTTAAAGCCGCCAAATCCGTTTCGTATTTGTGCAAATGTCACAAACAGGTATTCGTCGTTTACTGCTGCTCGCTGAGGAACAAATCCAAAAATGCTGCAGACAGGATCCATTATCGGCTGTGGAATTTCAAGCTCCTCAAAGGTTTTTAAATTGTCATAGGAAGCGTAGAGGGTATGTCCTCTGGTGTTGCCGTTTGCGTTTTGCTCGCCAGTTGTACCGACAATAAAAAACTCCTTGCCTGAAAGTCTTTCCTTATATATAAAGGTAAGATTTTTTTCTCCCTTTGGTTTTATGTTCTCCCAGCTGTCGCCCTCGTTGCTTGAAACGAACAATCCTTCCGTTTGCGAAGCAAAGTACAGCACTCCGTCCTTCTTGATAAGCCTTTCTCCTGCGCTTCTTCCTAAAAAGTTTCCGTGAATGCCGCAAGGGATAGACTTCTTTATATACGTTTTTCCAAGATCCGGGCTTATGTAAAGGCTTCCGCTTCTGTGGTCGCCGCAAGCGATATAAAGCCGCTCCCGCACATTTTCGTCAACAGCTATTCCTATCGGAAAGCAGCGCTCTGCGTTTATACCCTTAACGTCATCAATCAGGCTTATCCACTCGTTTTTCTCAAAATCAAAGCGGTACACTCCGCCAATGTCGGTTCTTGCGTATAATATATCCTTAAAATGGCTGCTGAACACAAAGCCAGTTACGAAGCCGCCACCCTTTATTGGTATGTTCTTGTATTCGTAGTCAATATGCATATTTTATTCCTCCCCGAATAGAGTGTACTGAATATATTTGTAATTTTGAGGTAATTATACCAAATGAAACGTCTTTTTTCAACCGTTAGCGGCTAAAAAATTCCATTCAAAGAATATGTTAGGTTATTGGTTAAAAAAATTTGCTGAAAGTGGGGTTTTCAAGTTTAATTTGTTAACCATATGTGCAAATTACACAAAATTGTAAAAACCTTTGTGCATTTTTCACAAAAATTCCACCTAAAAATTGTGCTACTTTCATATTTCATTAGCTCGCATTTTATGTTATAATATTGTTGTTACAAAGCGACTACGGCTTTGACTATCGGCAAGGCGATGTATATTTTATATCCTTGCAAAAAATACTATATTAGGGGGTTTTTCCAATGAGAAAAGCACAGACCATGAAAAGAGTTCTCGCAGGACTCGCGGCAGCTACTCTTGCTGTAACAGGCCTCGCTGGATGTTCAGATGATGATTCTTCATCTTCATCAACAACTGATGGCGACAGCGAAGTTACAGAAGAGGGTAAGGTTCTCAACATCTATTGTTGGAACGAAGAATTCAAGTCCCGTCTTACAGACCACTATGCTGATTACGAAGAAGTTGATTCAACAACTGGTACAATCGGCGACGTAACTGTAGTATGGAACATTACTCCTAGTGATGACAATGCTTATCAGGACAATCTTGATGCAACATTGTTAGAGCAGGCAGATGCAGATGACGATGACAAGATCGACATCTTCCTTGTAGAAGCTGACTACGCACTCAAGTACGTTGACACAGACTACACAATGTCAGTATCAGACCTTGGACTTACTGATGATGAGCTTTCTGAGCAGTATCAGTACACAAAGGACGTTATGACTGACTCTGACGGCGTTCTGAAGGGTGTTTCCTGGCAGGCTTGCCCAGGCGTTCTCTTCTACAACCGTGAAGTAGCTAAGGAAGTTCTTGGCACAGATGATCCTGAAGAAGTTCAGGCTTACGTAAGCGACTGGGATACTTTCAATGAGACAGCTGCTACATTAAAGGAAGCTGGCTACACAATTACTTCTACAGTAAACGACACTTACCGTGTATACTCAAACAATGTTACATCTAAGTGGGTTGAAGACGGCGAGATCAACATCGATGACAACATCGTAGCATGGGTTGAAGATTCTAAGGCTCTTGTTGATGCTGGTTACACTGGCACATCAGATCTTTGGAGCGACGACTGGAGCGCTGGTTTCTATCCAGAGGGTAACGTATTCTGCTACTTTGGACCAGCTTGGCTTGTAAACTTCTCAATGGCTGCTGATACAGAAGGCAGCATCGGTTACGAAGGTAACTGGGGTGCTTGTGAAGGGCCTCAGGGCTTCTACTGGGGCGGTACATGGATTTGTGCAGCTGCAGGAACAGACAACGAGACTTTAGTTGCTGACATTATGCGTACACTTACTTGCGATGCTGACGTTATGACTGAAATCGTTGAAGCTGACGATGACTTCGTAAACAACCAGTCTGCAATGGAAGCTCTTGCTGAAAGCGATTACAGCAGTGACATTCTTGGTGGTCAGAACCCACTTTCAATGTACTGTGCAAACGCAGGCAGCATCGATCTTAGCAACACATCTATCTATGATCAGGGCTGTACAGAAGAGTTCCAGGCTGCTATGAAGAACTACTTCGAGGGCAACGCAACTTATGAAGAAGCTCTTGACCTGTTCTACACAGCAATTCAGGAGAAGTATCCGGAACTTACAGTACCAGAGGAATAATCTACTCGAATCTGAATTAAAAGCTGCAATTTAATTGCAGTGGTACAGGAATTTAAATCATGCCTGTCCGACCGGAAAGGTAGGCAGGCGTGATTTTTTTCTTTAAAGTAAGACTGGAGTGTTGTTTTCCGTATGGATAACGTAAGGAAAAGGAGGATAACGAATCTTTATGAAAACGAAAAGACGTGGGAAGGTCGTCAGATATAATAAATGGGGTTACATTTTCCTTATCCCGTTTACTGCAGCATTCGTGATCTTTCAGCTTATCCCGCTTATTACGACAATATATAACAGTTTCTTTGAAAACTATATGTCCGGATTGAATCAGATAGGTCCTACATTTGTCGGACTTGACAACTACAAGTCCCTGTTTTCATCAGGCGACATCTGGACCTATGCGAAGAATACAATGATTATGTGGATTATGTGTTTTATTCCACAGATTGTACTTTCGCTGCTGTTAGGCTCATGGTTTTCTGATGTACAGCTACGACTTCGCGGAAGCAGGTTCTTTAAGGCGGTTATCTATCTGCCTAACCTGATTATGGCGTCCGCATTCGCTATGCTGTTCTTTACCTTGTTTTCAGATAACGGCCCTATCAATTCCCTTCTGATGCAGATCGGATTTATTGATGAACCATACAAATTCCTTTCTCATACATGGTCTGCGCGTGGACTTATCGCATTCATGAACTGCCTGATGTGGTTCGGAAATACGACAATTCTGCTTATGGCTGGTATGATGGGAATTGACACATCGCTTTTTGAAGCTGCACAGGTTGACGGCGCAAATTCCAGACAGGTATTCTGGAGAATTACAATGCCGCTTCTTCGCCCGATTCTGGTTTATGTTATGATTACATCCTTAATCGGCGGTCTGCAGTTATTTGATGTACCACAGATCCTGACAAACGGTACAGGTGCTCCGATGCGTAGTACAATGACGCTTATTATGTACCTGAACAAGCATTTGTACAGCAAGAACTACGGTATGGCAGGTGCATTATCTGTTGTTCTGTTCATTATTTCAGCTGTATTGAGCTTGATTGTATTCCGAATGGTCGGTTCTGAATCCAGAGGGGAGGCAAAGAAATGGAAGAAAGCAAAAACAACAACAAAGTAAAAAAGAGTATGAGCATTCATGCCAGACGTGCAGTTGCTTATATCGTGCTGATCCTGGTTACATTTTTCTGCCTGTTCTGGTTCTATGTGCTGTTTATCAATGCCACCAGATCAAACGGTGAATTGCAGAAGGGATTCTCTTGGGTTCCTAGCACACATCTGATTGAAAACTTTAAAAATCTGTCAGCAGGAACTCTGCCAATCTGGTCAGGACTCAAAAACAGCGTTATTGTTTCAGGCCTGAGCGCAATACTCAGCGTATATTTCTCAGCGATGACAGCATATGCAATTCACGCATATGATTTCAAATTGAAAAAGTTCGCATACCCGTTTATCCTGATGATTATGATGATTCCAACTCAGGTAACGGCGCTCGGATTTGTTAAGCTGATTAAAAACATATCGCTTGACGATTCGCTGATTCCGCTGATTTGTACAACGATTGCGGCTCCTGTAACCTTCTTCTATATGAAACAGTATATGGACAGTTCTCTGCCAATGTCTTTGGTTGAGGCAGCAAGAATGGACGGCTGCGGAGAGCTTAAGACATTCAACAGAATAGTTATGCCAATCATGAAACCAGCGTTAGCAGTTCAAGGAATATTCACTTTCGTTTCAAGCTGGAACAACTACTTTGTACCTGCTTTGGTTTTGCAAAGTGATGACAAAAAGACGCTACCTATCCTGCTCGCTCAGCTGCGTAGTGCTGACTGGTTGAAGTTTGATATGGGTCAGGTTTATATGATGATTGCATTCTCTATATTCCCTGTTATTGTTGTTTATCTGTTCTTGTCACGTTACATAGTTCAGGGCGTAGCTCTGGGAAGCGTAAAGGAATAGAAATTTAATACTTAAAAATAAAGCGGCGCTTGGATTAAACTCCAAACGCCGTTTTTGTTGTGCAAAAATTCACGTCAATGCTTTGCCTTAGCTTTTTGATTGACAAGCACTATTCCTACTGACACCAGCAGCAAGGAAGCTACTCCCTTTAAGCTGAGAATGCTCGTTTCGCCTAAGATAAGCATTGAAAATACCGAGCCTAAAATTGGCGTTAAAAAGCCAAATACAGCTACCTTTGAAACAGGGTTATACTTCAAAAGCCTTGCCCAGATTGTATAAGCTACCGCTGAAACGAATGCGAGATACAAAATTATAAGCGCCGCTTTCAAGCTGAACACTTTAAGCCTTCCGCCAAATATTAAGCCTATTACCACCATAACAGCTCCACCAAACATAAACTGCCAGCCGCTTAGCATTGTCGTGTCGTCGTACACGCTGTAACGCTTGATGAAAACCGACGAGCAAGCGTAGCCGATAGTTGAAAGAATTATAAAGCCTTCACCGAAAAGCGAAAACTCAAAAAAGCTGCCAACGCTCTGAGTGTTGATGTTAATCAGGAAAACGCCAATAAAGCCCACTATCGAGCCTGCTACCTTGACTGCTGTCAGCTTTTCCATTCTGAAAACAAGCGCTGATACAAACAACGCTATAAAAACGCTCACGCCGTCTAAGATTGAAGCCTTTACTCCGTCGATATTCGCAAGGGCAATATAGAAAAACACGTATTGAATTATCGTCTGCAGGCAGCTTAGCTTGACAACCCGAAACGCAGAAGACAGCGATGTCGGATAAATAAACCGTCTGCTCGAAACGCTTCCGATAATTACAGTTAAAAAACCTGCAATAAAAAATCTGATTCCTGCTGAAAGAATTTGCGCCATTACGTCGGTGTCTTCAATTTGCATTTCAGCATAGCCGAGCTTTATCATTGGTATCGCCGAGCCCCATAGCATACAGCACACCGTACAAAGCACAGCCACAACCCACGTTTTTTTCAGATACTTCTCCATTTTTATCATCCTCTTTTTGTACTCAGAATATTTTAGCACATTGCAAATTATTTTTCAACATCTGCATAACATATTTTTGAAAAACTGAACCATTAGCGATTGACAAATTGCGACTTTGGGTATACAATTAAAAAAGTATGATTAAAGGGGAAAAATGATGAACACTAAACTTAAAAAGCAGGTTTTTACAATTCCTAATCTTTTGACATTCCTTCGGTTTGTTTTGCTGGGGGTTTTTATGGTTTTGTACCTGAACGCTGAAACAAAAACTGACAAGTATGTAGCGATCGTGGTTCTGGCGGTTGGCTTTCTGACCGACTTTTTTGACGGCTTTATCGCAAGGCGATTTGATATGATTTCCGATTTAGGAAAGGCTCTCGACCCGATCGCCGATAAGCTTTCGCACGGAGTGATAATGCTCTGCCTTGTTACAAAGCACAGGCTGATGATACTTCTCGTTGCGATTTTAATTGTCAAGGAATCGTTTATGGCGGTTATGGGAATACGAAACATGACAAGAGGAATTGTAAACCAGGCGAAGTGGTTTGGAAAAATTTGCACAGCGATTTTATTTATTGCGTTGATAGCGCTTCTAGTTTTTGATTTTTCAAGCCTGTGGGCGAATACAATTATCATTTTCTGTGCGGCTATTATGCTTTGGTCGCTTGCAATGTACGTTGTATTCTTCTTCAAACAGGAAAAGAAATAACCACAACACTAAAACACAAGGCAGAGGATTTATCTCCCCTGCCTTTTTTGATATTCAAAGCACTCCTTTGCAACTGTCGGACTTAAAAGAATAAGGCACAAAAGATTTGGTATTGCCATCAGAGCATTGGCAATATCCGAAAACCGCCAGACTACCGTAAGCTGTGCGGTCGCTCCGACAAAGCAGGTCAGCGAGTAAACAACCCTGTAAAGAATAAGCACCGCTCTGTTTTTTACAAAATATTCGAGCGCCTTTTCGCCATAATATTTCCAGCCGAGAATGGTCGAAAAGGCAAAGAAAACAAGTCCTGCTGCAACAATATACCCACCTGTCGGTCCTAATGTACTTTCAAAGGCCTTTATTGTAAGAAGCGCACCAGTTGCATCTGAGCTTAAAAGAACCCCTGATGAGCAGATTGCTATTGCCGTCAGCGAGCAGATTAAAAGCGTGTCGAAAAAGGTTCCGCTCATATTTATATAGCCCTGCCTTGAGGGCGAGCTTGTGCTTGCTGCCGCTGCTGCGATTGGCGCAGAGCCAAGACCAGCTTCGTTTGAAAAAACTCCTCTTGAAACGCCCGATTGCATAGCCTGAACAACAGCTATTCCCAAAGCTCCGCCACCCACCGATTTAAATGAGAATGCGCTTTTTATCATCAGGACAAGTCCGCTCGGTACGTTTTTGTAGTTTACTGCAATTACCACTACCGCTCCGACAACGTACCCTATCGCCATAACTGGCACCGCAACAGAGCAAACTCGTCCGATGCTTTTTATTCCGCCAAGCAAAACAAGCAACACCAAAACTACCAGCACGCCGCCCGTCACCCATGCAGGTACTCCAAACGTACCGCTAAGACCTGACGAGATTGAATTTGCCTGCGTCATATTTCCTATTCCAAACGAAGCGAGAATGGTAAAAAGCGAAAAAACGCCGCAAGTGTGCTCCCGAGCCATTTCAACGAGAAGCCGTTTTTCATAGCATACATCGGGCCGCCGCACATTTCACCACGCTTGTTTTTCTCCCTGTATTTTACAGCTAAAACACTTTCCGCGTATTTTGTCGACAGGCCGAAAAGCGCTGAAATCCACATCCAGACTACAGCTCCGGCTCCGCCTGTTGTAATAGCGGTGGCAACTCCTGCTATATTGCCGGTACCAATCGTTGCGGCAAGAGCTGTCATCAGCGACTGAAACGGCGAAATATCGCCCTCGCCCTTCTCCCCTCTTTTAAAGACAAGAGATATAGCGTGCGGCAGGTTTCTGAGCGGCAAAAATTTAAGCCTTACAGAAAGAAAAATCCCAGTTCCAACCAACAGCACAAGCATCGGTACGCCCCACAAAAGCGAGTATGCTTCATCGAGTATCCAATCTATAGTGTTCAGATTTACCACCTCTTGACATAGTGTTTTTGTTGTGATATATTTTTGTAAGAGTAATATTTATGGAGGGATTTTATGTCAGAATTTTTAAAAGACGAGCGAATTGTTCTTGCCTCTGCTTCTCCTCGCCGAAAGGAGCTTTTAAAATATATAACCGACGATTTTGAAGTAATTCCAGCAGAGGTAGACGAGCACGTTGACCTGATAATTCGTCAGGATAAAATTGCCGAAACGCTTGCTATCCGCAAGGCTAAGGCAATAGACGAAAGCGGCGCTTTGATTATCGGCTGTGATACTATCGTTTTGTGCGATTCAAAGATATTCACAAAGCCAAAAAACAGAGCCGACGCATTTAATATGATAAAATCGCTTTCCGCTAAAACGCACAGAGTTATCAGCGGAGTTTGCTTGAAAAAGGACAAAAAAATAAAATCCTTCTCGGTTGAAACTCAGGTTACCTTCTACCCCATTTCAGACGAAGAAGCTACCTGGTATCTGTCAACGGGAGAGCCGTTTGACAAGGCGGGTGCTTACGGTATACAAGGCTATGGCTCGGTGCTTGTCAAGAAAATTGACGGCGACTTTTACAACGTCGTCGGACTTCCTGTTTCAAGGCTGAAAAGAGAGCTTATTGCATTTACAAGCGAGGGAAACTAAGCTATGGGACTATTTAAAAAGGAAAAGAAAACGAAGCTCAAGGACGTTCTGGAATATCACGGCAAGCGGGTAAGCTACGCTGTTGAATTTGTTGACGGCGAGGAAAGAATTATCGGCAGAAACGGCGGAATCTCTGTAAACGGCGACTGCGTTGCGCTTTTGCTTGAAGCGAAAGAGGTTTTTCGCTGCGACATCAAAAACATTAAAATGGGAACTTTGATGAGCGGCAACGGAGTTGATATAACAGGCCTTGATTCAAACGGTGGTAAATCCCGCCACATTATCGCCTATTACAGCAATTTAAGACAGTAGCTTTCCTGTTTTCAGTATACTTGTTTTTTGCAGCTGTTATGCTGCGGTAAATATATATTTGCAGAAAAATAAAAGCGTGAGGGGTTTTCCTCACGCTTTAAATTTTACTCTGATTTTATTCTTCTAAGGTCTCTTCATCCTGCTCCTGCTGCTCAGCTTCAGTTTCAGCTTCCTCGCTTATTGTCGTCGTTTCTTCTTCGTAATAAGCGGTAGTGGTCGTTTCCTCTTCGGCTTGCTCCGCCGTCGTCAGCTCCTCAGTTTGCTCGTCTTCTGAGTAAGTTGTTTCGTCGGGCACCGTAGTGGTTGTCTGCCCCGCCGCAGTAGCAGCTGTTGTGGTTGTAGTTTTCTTAGTGGATGCAGTTGTAGTCTTTTTCTTAGTAGTAGTCTTTTTGGTCGTTGTGGTTTTCTTTTTGGTTGTTGTTTTCTTAGTGGTTGTCTTTTTGGTTGTGGTTTTCTTTGTTGTAGTGGTTGTTGCTTCTGTCTTTTCGACCTCTACAACAGTTTTCTGAGCGTTGTCCGAAAGCTCAACCTTAACGCCTGTGTAGTAATGCTTTAAAATCTGGTCGAATTTCAAGCTGTCCTTGCTTGCATAGAAGTTTGCGCCCTCCTGACTCATTCCGACTCCGTGTCCGTAGCCGTATGTTGTAAAGGTGAACGCGCTGTCCTTATAGCTTATGATAAATGCATTTGAACGAAGTCCGAAAAGCTCCTTGATAAAGTCGCCGGTAACGGTGGTTCCATCGCAAAGGGTAACCTCGCTGACGTAGCTTCCGTCATAAGTTCCAGTTATCTCAAACCAGTCCTCAGGGTTGTCCGAAAGGTCAATTCCAAGTCTTAACGCAAGCGTCATCTGAACCATCGTGTGACTGAGCGTTGTATCAACCTCATAATCTGTAGCCTGAGTATCGTACTTGCTGTTTACCGAAATAAGGTAAGAAAGCGAGCCGCCCCAGGCGTTTTTACTTGAAGCTGTAATTCCTGTCGAGCAGGCCGAAAATACAGCGTTTATGATTTTTCCGTTGTAGGTACAAACAAGTCCTTCAACTGCCGATACGGCATTTTCAATCTTGCTTGTATAATTAGCATTCAAGCCAAGCTCAGGTATCTCGTCAATACTTTCACAATAGAGAATGTATGTATACGCCGCTACTGCCTGCGCTTTAAGAGCCTCGGAAGAAAACGACGGACCCATTTCTCCGTTTACTACCTGACAAAGCATATCGTAGCCGTCACTTGTTACAAGCTAGCCGGAATCTATATCTCTGACAGTAAATTCGTCCTCTGAAATATCTCCCGTTTC
>JAJQIH010000002.1:21321-28743 GCA_021199305.1 Ruminococcus sp. | reverse complement strand
CGCCCACCGAGTTCTACACCCGCTAATTCGTCGGCACCGGCAGTTGTGTATAAGCTCAATGTATATTTTTTTTTTAATACGTTCACCCCCCCCCGTCAATATTGAAGTTGCACAAATTTTCTCGTGATTTTTGTGCAACCTGCACAAATTATCACGATTTTGCACAAAATCGTTACATTTTGGTAATTTTGCACAAATGAAAATCTGGAAACGAATTGTAAAAATTTGAGCAAAATTTGGCAAAGGCGAAAAAATGGCGGCAAATCGACGTTTCAGAGGTTTAAAAATTTTAAAAAGAGAATTTTGTGAGTGTTTTGGTTTTGATTTTGTCGGATGTAGGTTTAGATTGTTTCATTTTGATAGACGTTATTCACCCGATTTTTGGGCAAATGAAAAGTTGCACAAACTTTCGGCTTGAAATTTGTGCAACTTGCATAAAAACGTCATTTTTGACCACTTTTTTGTAACTTTTGGATTTTCGCCTTGAGCGAGGGAAAACAGAAAATAAATTGGTGGAGGCGACGGGAGTCGAACCCGTGTCCGAAAACCAATCCACAAGAATTTCTACGAGTGTAGTTTGTTATAAAATCTCCCTTGAAAGCCCGCAAACAAACACGCAGGCAGTAAGGCAGTCCTTAAAGTAGATTGCTGCGGCAAGGACAATCCGCATCAATCGTTCCTGCTAGTCGACGTCAGGCTCAAAGCCGCAGGCAGCAATGAGGTGACGAGCAGCAATTAAGCAGCTGCTAATTCAAAATTATTTTCGTCGTTTAATTTTAAAAACGTGTGCGCTTTAAAGAGTTCGCACAGCTCTACTCGCTTATCTCGCTTCAAAGTCCCCGTCGAAACCTTTACGCCCCCCTTGAAAAATCAGGAGATGCTGTTTTTGACAGCACGCTCAATATCTCTTTGTGCCGCACGGTTAGCCATATCCTCACGCTTGTCGTACAGCTTTTTACCCTTGCAAACGCCTACCGAAACCTTGACTCTTGAGCCTTTAAAGTAAAGGGAAAGAGGAATGAGAGTAAGTCCGGATTGCTTCACAAGACCAAGGAGCTTTAAAATCTCCCGCTTGTGCAAAAGAAGTCGGCGTTCGCGGTAAGGATCCTTGTTAAAGATATTCCCCTTTTCGTAAGGCGATATATGCATTTGCTTTATTACTGCCTCGCCGTTTTCGATTGAAATCCAGGCGTCCTTTAAATTAGCTCCGCCCTGTCGGATTGACTTAACCTCCGTGCCGACAAGCTCGATTCCAGCTTCGTAAGTTTCCAGGACAAAGTAATCGTGTCTTGCTTTTCTGTTGTCGGCGATTGTCGCCGAGCTTTTCTTTTGCGGCACTTTGGTCACTCCCCTCAAAAATTTGGTAGTATTATATTATACGATATAATCTCGTTTCTGTCAAGCAAAAAAGCTCGCATTGTGAAAATTCCCCATAGATTTACTCCAGGCAACAAATCTCTTACTTTGCTTGCATTTTAACGAATAATGGGTTATAATAATAGCAGACTTAAAAATTAACGGAGGTATAATTATGGCTGAATTTAAAGTAACTGTAGATTCGATTATTGGCGATATTCTCGATATGGACGCAGACACAGCACCTTTCTTCCTTGAAATGGGAATGCATTGCTTAGGCTGTCCTGCTTCAAGAGGCGAGTCAATCGCTGAGGCTTGCGCTGTACACGGCGTTGACCCGACAGATCTGGTTGAAAAGCTAAACGAGCATTTTGGCAACTAACGCTCATAAAAACAAACAGCAAAAAGGGTGACAAGAGCTTCTGTCACCCTATTTTTTCAGGATACAGGAACTTAAATAATGACAGACAAAAGACTTTTAAAATGTGCAGAATTTGTAAGCGGCGGAAATATTGCCGTTGACGTTGGAACCGACCACGCATATCTGCCTGTATATCTTGTCGAAGAAGGAATTTCGCCAGCGGCTATTGCCTGCGACATCAAGGACGGACCTCTCGCTGCTGCAAAAGCGACAGTTTCGGCAAGCGGACTGGATGAAAAAATCTCAATAGTCAAGTCCGACGGACTGGATGAAGTAAATCTAAGCGGCGTTTCCGACGTTATTATTGCCGGAATGGGCGGAGAAATGATTGTAAGCATTCTTGAAAGATGCGAATATTTAAAAAGCCATAAGGTAAACCTTGTTTTACAGCCAATGACTAAGGCGCACATTTTGCGAAAGTACCTTTTTGAAAACGGATTTTTTACAAAGCAGGAATGTGCGGTTACATCGGGAAGCTTTTGCTATACAGTGATAAACGCTGAATATTCGGGCGAGGAAATAAGCTTTGATGATTTCTCATTGTATGTTGGGAAAATTTCAAACGCTACTGATGATGACAGAAAATATCTTAAAAACCTATCCCGAAGATTAGAAACCGCTTCGCTTGGAATGAAAGTATCAAGCGACAAATCGCTTCAGGCGGATAGATTTGACGATATTTGCAGACGGATTGATAAATATTTAAAAGGAGCAGAAAAATGACAGTTGATGAAATTTACAGCTACATAAATTCCTTTGCGCCGTTTTGCGCTCAGGAAAGCTGGGACAACAGCGGACTTTTGGTTGGCGACGGAAAAAGCGAGGCAAGGAGCATTATGCTTTGCCTTGACATTACAAAAGCGGTAGCGCTTGAAGCTAAGGCGAAAAATGTATCGCTTGTAATCTCCCACCACCCTGTTATCTTTTCGCCGCTTAAAGCCTTGTCGCCAGAAAATCCTGCCGTTATTTTAGCGGGCGCCAACATAAGCGCTATTTGTATGCACACAAGCTTTGACTTTGCAAACGGCGGATTAAACGACTTCCTTGCAAAAAAGCTTAATCTTGGAGTCCTGGCTAATGAAGCGATTGACGAAGCTTCAGGACTTGGCAGAATCATAAAGCTTGATAAAGAAATGACAGCAAGAGAGATAGCAAAGGCCGCCAAGCAAGCGCTCGGCTGCAAAACGGTAAGAGTAAACAACGCCGACAAGAAGGTATCAACGCTTGGAGTTGTTTCAGGTTCAGGCGCCAACTATTTCAGACTTGCGGCAAATAAGGGCTGCGACGCACTTCTGACGGGAGATGTCAAGCACGACAAGTTTATCGACGCTCAGAATGAGAACTTCTCAATAATTGACGCCTCGCATTATTATACTGAAAATATTATTACTGAATTTCTGACAGAAAAGCTAAAGGGATTAGCAGAGGAAATTTTTGTAGCTTGTGAAAACAAGGATATAACAGAAACTATTTAATTAAAGGAATGAGTAGCTATGGCTCTTGACGGAGTTTACCTTAATATAATAAAGAAAGACCTCGAAGAAAAGCTTATTGGCTCAAGAGTTGACAAGATTCATCAGCCGTCCAGGGAAGAAATTATTATAACCTTCCGCACAAGGCAAGGTTCGCACAAAGTGCTTTTTAATGTAAACGCTTCGCAGGCCAGAGTTCACGAAACGGAAATCGCTGCTGAAAATCCAAAGGCTCCGCCGATGTTTTGTATGCTTTTAAGAAAGCACCTTTCCTCTGGCAAGCTGATTGCAATTCGTCAGGACGGTAAGGAGCGCATACTTTCCTTCGACTTCGATTCCACAAACGAAATGGGCGATATAGTTCGCTTGACGCTTATCATTGAAATAATGGGCAGGCACTCAAATTTAATGCTTGTAAATGCAGATGGAAAAATTCTTGACAGCATAAAGAGAATAGGTCAAGACGTTTCAAGCGTTCGACCTGTTCTTCCTGGAATGATATACTCTCCCCCACCGCGAGAAAAAAGGCTTGGCATTTTTGACTTTGACGAAGCAGAGCTAATAAATATTCTTTCGCAAAACGGCGACAAGGATTTGTCAAAATGTCTGCTTCACACATTTGAGGGAATTTCACCAGTAATTGCAAGAGAAGCAGTTTTCTACGCTGCTAAGACAGATTCATTGCGTTTTAATGACTTGAATCAAGGTCAAAGGGATAAGATTTGCTTTTTCTTTAAGAATACAGCGCAGTTGGTTGAGGAGAAAAAGAACAAATTTGTAGTTTTGAAAACTCGTGACAATCAGCTCAAGGACTTTTGCTTTACAGACATTTTGCAATACGGCTCGCTTATGATACGAAAGGAATTTTCTTCGCCGAACGAGCTTTTGGATTACTTTTACGCAGAACGTGACAGGCTAAGCCGAACAAAACAATGGGCGGACGATTTGTTTAAGCTTTTGTTATCCACAAGCGAACGTATCAGCAGGCGAATTTCAAACCAGCTTGTTGAGCTTGACGAATGTAAAAACAGAGAGATTTATAAAAAGTCGGGCGACCTTATAATCTCAAACATATACAAGATAAAAAAGGGCGACGGAGTGGTTATGCTTACCGATTATACCGACCCTGATTTGCGGGAGGTAAGCGTTACTCTCGACAAGCGGCTTACCCCGCAGCAAAACGCTCAGAAATACTACAACGAATATAAAAAATGCGATACGGCGGAAAAGATGCTTACTCGCCTTATTGAAGAGGGCAAGCAGGAGCTTGTGTATATCGACTCGGTTTTCGATTCGCTTACCCGTGCAACAAGCGAAGCTGATATTTTAGCTTTGAGAGAGGAGCTTTCAGAGCAAGGCTACTTAAAGCTTCGCAAAAGCGGTAAAGTGAAGCCACAAAAAGGACTTCCGCCTATAAAATTCAGGACGACGGGCGGCTTTGACATTTTGGTTGGAAGAAACAACAGACAAAACGACAAGCTCACCCTGAAGGACAGCTCAAAAAGCGACATCTGGCTTCATACGAAGGATATTCCCGGCTCGCACGTTATTTTAAAAGCTGACGGCAGAACTCCGAGCGAACAGGACATTTTTGAAGCGGCTTGTATTGCGGCATACCATTCAAAAGCTAAAAGCTCGTCATCTGTGGGAGTTGACTACACGCTTGTTAAGAATGTAAAAAAGCCAAACGGCGCAAAGCCTGGAATGGTAATTTTCACCGACAACAAAACGCTCTTTGTAACTCCAGACGAGGAGCTTATCGAGGAGCTTAAAGTAAAATGAAGCTAAGCAGAGAATTTTTTGACAGGGATGTATTAAACGTTGCGCCAGACCTTTTAGGCAAACGACTTGTAACTCAACTGGACGGTGAAATGCGTTCGCTTATAATAACCGAAACGGAAGCGTATCGCGGCGAGGAGGATACCGCCTGCCACGCTTCAAAGGGCAAGACGAAAAGAACCGAGCTTCTATATCGTGACAGCGGTACGCTATACATTTACCTTTGCTACGGTATGCATTGGCTTTTTAATATTGTAACGGGCGGCAAGGATAACCCGCAGGCGGTTTTGATTCGTGCCTGTGAGGGAAAATTCAACGGCCCCGCCAAGCTTACAAAATTTCTTAAAATCACAGGTGAACTAAACGGCGAAAGTATTTTTGACAACCCGAAAATCTGGATTGAAGATACCGACCAGCCCTGCGAATATCTGACTGACAAGCGAGTGGGAATTAACTACGCCACACCATATTACAGAGATATTAACTGGCGGTTTATTTTAAAGAGCGATCAGTCCCCAGCCCTTTAAAAATTTGGCATTCAAGCACTTGACATTAACAAAAAATATGATATAATTAATGTGATGTTGCTCTACTTTAAATTATTTGTAGTGTGATTTCAATCACCAAAATTTTAAAAGCAATGATGGGTGCAGAAATTTCTGCGAGTATTGTTTTAAAATGATTTCAGAGAAACAGCGGCTGGTGCGAGCTGTTACATTTTTTCGATATTCATCCGCCCTGAGCTGACGCCCTAAAGATTTTTATCGATTAAGGCTGTTCGGGTTCCCCCGTTACAGGGAATCGTATTGTCAGATACGAATAAGCGGTCGTTTTTTAGCGGCAATAAGAGTGGTACCACGGAGTATTCAGCTTCGCCTCTTTAATTTGAGGCGGAGCTTTTATTTTTACATATTTTCAAGGAGGTCAGTATGTTAACACTTGACAAAGTTTATCACGCTTCCTTTGTTTTAAAGGAAGTAATCAGAGATACCGATGTAATTTATGCGCCAAAGCTAAGCCAGAATTGCAAGGTATATTTAAAAACCGAAAACCTGCAAACGACAGGTTCTTTTAAGGTAAGAGGAGCGTACTACAAAATTTCTCAGCTTACTGAGGAGGAAAAATCAAAGGGCGTTATCGCCTGCTCGGCAGGCAACCACGCTCAGGGAGTTGCTCTCGCCGCTACAAAAAGCGGAATCAAATCTATAATTTGTCTTCCTGACGGCGCACCTATTTCAAAGGTTGAGGCTACAAAGGCTTACGGAGCTGAGGTTTGCCTGGTTCCTGGAGTTTACGACGACGCCTATCAAAAGGCTTTGCAGCTAAAGGACGAGAAGGGTTACACCTTCATTCACCCATTCAACGACGAGAACGTCATTGCGGGTCAGGGTACTATCGGACTTGAACTGTTAGAGCAGCTTCCGAACATGGATGCTGTTGTAGTTCCTATCGGCGGCGGCGGTCTGATCTCTGGCGTTGCGTTTGCAATCAAGCAGTTAAATCCAAAGATCAAGGTCTACGGCGTTCAGGCTCAGGGCGCAGCAAGTATGTTTAACTCTATCAAGGATCATGAAATCGAGTGCCTTGAAAGCGTATCTACTATCGCTGACGGAATCGCAGTTAAAGAACCTGGCGACCTGACATTCGAGCTGGTTGACAAATACGTTGACGACATTGTTACCGTAAACGACGACGAAATTTCAACTGCTATTCTGACTCTTATGGAGCAGCAAAAGCTGGTTGTTGAGGGAGCAGGAGCAGTTGCAGTTGCAGCGGTACTGTTCGACAAGCTTCCACTTGAGGGCAAGAATGTTGCTTGCTTACTATCGGGCGGTAACATCGACGTTACTATTCTTTCACGTGTTATCAAGCGTGGACTTATTATGACTGGCAGAAGCGCACAGCTTACTATCGAGCTTATTGACAAGCCGGGTCAGCTAAAGGGAGTTGCTGATATTATTGCGGCTCTCGGCGGAAACGTAACTTCAATTCACCACGAAAGAGCTAACGAGGGAAGCGACGTTAACGGCTGCTTCTTAAGAATTATTCTTGAAACCAAAAATCAGGAGCATATCGACGAAATTACTTCGGCGCTTACTAACGCCGGCTATCATCTTTGTTAATAAAGGAGTTTTTATAATGGAAAAGGTTTACACAATCAATGCGCCAGAAGCGCTCGGTCCATACTCTCAGGCTATAAAGGCAGGAGGATTTGTTTTCACTTCGGGACAGATCGCAATCAACCCTGAAACAAACGCTGTTGAGGGAACGACAATCGAGGAGCAAACCCGTCAGGTTATGAAAAATCTGACAGCTGTTTTAGCTGAGGCTGGAACTACTCCGCAAAAGGCAGTCAAGACAGTTTGCTTTTTGAAAAATATGTCCGACTTTGCG
>JAJQIH010000002.1:0-21311 GCA_021199305.1 Ruminococcus sp. | reverse complement strand
GTTCAACGCAATTTACGGAGAAACTTTTACTGAAAAGCCAGCTCGAAGCTGCGTTGCAGTAAAGGAGCTTCCAAAGGACGTTCTGGTTGAAGTTGAAGTTATAGCAGAGCTTTAA
This sequence comes from Ruminococcus sp., assembly GCA_021199305.1. GTDB lineage: Bacteria > Bacillota > Clostridia > Oscillospirales > Ruminococcaceae > UMGS1601. The sequence continues at coordinate 21,196 of JAJQIH010000002.1, read as the reverse complement.
GCAAAGACAAAACGGCAGGGTTTTTGCCCTGCCGTTTTTTTGCACAAAAAAAGAACGACTGGAAAACCAGCCGTTCTTATATTTTTGCTTGTTAGCTTTTTATGCTTACTTTCTCTTTCTTGAGATTACATATCCTGCGCCAACCATCAGTGCCATTGCTGCTGTTACTGCAACGCCTGCGCCTGTGCTTGGGTTGGAATCTGTTGCACTGCTTGATGATGAGCTGTCGTCAGATGATGAACTGCTGTCGCTGTCTGAATCAGATGAGCTGCTATCGCTGTCGCTATCTGTATCGTCGTCATCGTCTCCATCACCACTGCTTGTTAACGAAGATGCCAGTGGCTCAAGTGCCTCATATGCTGCAAGAATTGCTTCTGTTGCTGCATCGATGTCATCCTGAGTTACGTCTTCGCCGTTTTCATATGCTGCGATAAGATCCTTAGCTGCCTGTACTGCTTCCATAAGAGCTTCGTAAGACTCTGTTGTGTATGCTGATGAATCAACTGCTTCTGCCTTTTCGATTGCATCGTTTAAGCTTGACCATACAAGTCCGCCTGCGTTTGCAACTGCTGTTGCGATTGCAAGCTGTGCTGCATCGATGTCACCCTGGTAACCAAATACGTCAGCATCGCCTTCTGCAACTGTGAACTCTACTTCAAGAGCATAAGTTGGAAGTGTTGATGTAGCTCCGCTTGATGATGCACGAACTGAATATCCGATTGCGTCGAATGTACCGTCTGTTGTGTTGAAGTTCATTGTTCCTGTTGTGTAGCCTGACATTGTTCCGTCTGCATCCTCTGTAGGAGTTGATGTCAAATCAGCAAATCCCTTATCAGCAGAGTATACGTTTACAATATTATACTCACTGAAGTTATAACCCTTGTCATTAGCAAGATATCCAGAAGAAGTAGCAAATCCAGGTACTGCATATGTTTCATCAGGTGTTCCAGCTTCGTAAGCTTCTGCGCTGTCGTAGCCGTAAACTGTCATAGATGAAATGTTCAGATGATAATCGCTTTCAAGAGCTGTACCGTCGTACTCAGCAGCAGCTTCGCCAGCAGCGATTGCTTCTTCAAGAGCTGCGATGTTAGCTTCTAATTCTTCAATCTCAGCCTGAAGATCGTCTTCTTCAGTTGTTTCTTCTGTAGCTGCTTCTGTAGATTCTTCTGTTGCTTCAGTTACATCTTCTGTGTCAGTTGTTTCTTCAGCCTCAGTTGTTTCTTCTTCAGCGTCTGTAGTTTCTTCTTCCTCAGCTGCTAATGCTTCGAGTTCAGCAAGATCCTCATAAAGAGTATCCAAAAACTCCTTAGCTTCTGTGATAGTGGTCTTAAGAGTTGCACCGTCTACTGTGTATGCAACATTTGAAACCTCACCATTGAAGTAACCAATGTTAGAAGTCAGATACAACCAGTTAAAGCCCTGTGCATCGTCTGTATCCTGGAAGTTGTATCCAACGATTGCAGCCTTGTATGTTCCAGCGCCTGTGATTGTAGCGTCAACAAGCTCTGCTTCCTTGAAGTACTGTGTAACTCCGTCTGGAATGTTGCTTGTGTCAATCTCATCAGTAACATCGTTGCCGTTTTCGTCATAATATACGTTGCTTCCGCCTGGCTGTGCAAAAGCTACAGTTGTTGCAGCTTTGCCCTTCTTGTTGTAAAGCAATACACCTTCGTCAGTATAAGCTACTGCAGCACCATGTACAAAGAAGTGTGACCAAGTAGATGACTTGTAAGAAATTTCATACTTGTCAGTACCATTTCCTGTTGTTCCTACACCATCGTCGGCTAATACGTAAGCAGACTCTGTGTCATCAACCATTGGCTCTGAGAATCCATTTCTGTATGAGTATGTAACACCCATCTGAACTGCAATACCTACTGTTGGCTGTGTTGGTAAATCCTTAGCGGTTGAATAAACTTCACTAGCCTTAAGGTCAATGCCGTTCTTACGAAGATTTGGTGCTGAAGACCAGCTTGGGATCTCATAAACAACATCAGCAGCACTTGCGTAAGTAGCTGAAAGCATTGTAGCTGCAACTGTCAAGGAAACAGCAGTAGCCAGAATTCTTTTGCTCAATTTCATATTGATTTTCCTCCTCAATTTTTAATAAACAAATGTTGTGCCACGTCAAGTTGCTGAAACGCTACACTACACTCATATTATCATATCGTACTCTTATTCTATCACATTTTCGTCGCACTTGCAATAGCAAATGTCACAAACTTTTCCGTGAATTTATGGTTATTTTGCACAAAGGCTATTGTTGACAGGCGAAAATTGTAAACTACTTCTCTTTAGGTTTGCCCATAATTAGAACAACTACCGATGCGATTATAAAAACTACAATTACACCGCCGCCAATGTAAAAGCTTGTCGGAATTTCAAAACCATCAGCGTCAGCGAGAGGATCCTCATCGTCTGTTCTTGCTTCGGTTTCTTCTTCAGATTCTGAGTCGCTTGAATCCGTATCACTTGATTCGTCAGCGCTATCTGTTTCTTCTGCTTCTTCTGCTTCTTGTGCAGCCGTCGTTTCCGCTTCGTCAGAGGATGAATCCTCCGCAAAGGCGTTAAATGCACAAAACGGACTTACAAGCAAAATCAAACAAGCAAGCAAAGCTATAATTCTTTTCATTCTCTGTCCCTCTTTTCAATATCTCTGGGCGCTTTATCCTTTTTGTCCTTCTTATCCTTTTTATCCTTGTTGTCAGTTTCAGCACGTTCCTTCTTGTGCTTTTTCCTTGACATCATAGCTCCCGCTACAATAAACAGGATTCCAATTATCAGAAACAACCCGGCAAGAATCCAGATAATTCTTACTCCGAAAACCTCTGTGCTTAATAAATCGAAAATTCCAACATCTTTAAGCGAGCCTGAGCTGTCGTCGCTTTCTGTGGTGGTGACTGTTATAATTTCAGTTTCCGCTTCGGTCGTTTCTTCTGTGGTTTCCTCGGTTGTTGTTTGCTGCTCGGTCAGTACAAACTCGTCGACCTTTCCCTCTGTTGGCGTATAACAGCCGACAGTAGAGGTTTTTATCTCGCCGCTTGAATGAATAATCTCGTCGTCTTCGTTAAGGTAATAAACTCCGTAAACCTTAGCAGTTCCCTGCCAGAGCTCAAGCTTGATGTTTGTCATTTCGCCCTCAGCGGTAACGTCAAACTTCAGGTTATAAATTCCCTCGCCCTCAGGCTCAATAGGATTCTCTACTACGCCATAACCTGAATCGACAGTCGCCCAGCTGTTAGTTGCCAGCGTTAAAAAGTAGTAATCGTTAGCTGCCGACTGGTCGTTGACAACCATTTTAAGCGCAAAGCCGTTTTCCTCGTTGAAGCTTACAAGCTCAAAGCTGACTACAACCGACGCTATATCAAGCGAATAGTCGTAGCTCAAATCCTCGTCGAAAATAATTGCCGGGTCCTCGTCATAACCTGTATACTCTGTGTCAAGTTCTAATGTTTCGTCCTCAGCGAAAGCGGTAATTGGAATAAGAAATGTCATCAATGCGGCGCAAACGCCTGATAATACTCTTTTTAAAATCATCTGACTTCCTCCGTAAATTTCAATACTGTCGTTTGTTCGCCCTCTTTAAAATCACAACACCATTTTGTCTGAAAGCGAATCAGAAGCGGTTCTGGAATAAAGCTGCATGAGCGACTCGACCGTCATGTTCTTTCTTTCCTCGCCTGTTATATCCATCAAAAGCTCGCCCTGCGAAAGCACAAGAGTTTTGTTGCCAAAAGCAAGCGCGCTTGCGATATTATGAGTTATCATAAGAGTTGTTATCTTATCATTTTTGACAATTTCATCAGTTATCTCCATTACCTTTTTAGCGGTAACAGGATCTAAAGCAGCAGTATGCTCGTCAAGTAGCAGAAGCTTTGGCGTTACAATAGTTGCCATTAAAAGCGTCAGTGCCTGTCTTTGTCCGCCGGATAAAAGTCCTATCGGTGTTTTCATCCTGTCCTCAAGGCCTAGTCCTAAAAGCTCAAGCCGCTCACGAAACATCGATAAATCCTTTTTGCTGATTCCGATATTCAGTGTTCGCTTTTTACCTCGTGAATATGCAAGTCCTAAATTCTCCTCAATCGTCATATTCGGAGCGGTTCCCTTCAGCGGGTCCTGAAAAAGCCTGCCTATAAATCTTGCTCGTTTGTGTTCTTTAAAATGAGTAATATCTTTGCCGTCGAGAATAATTCTTCCGCTGTCAAGCGCCAGACTTCCCGAAACGGCATTCATAAGAGTTGACTTTCCTGCTCCGTTCGAGCCAATAACGGTTATAAAATCCCCGTCCTCAATTTTATAGGAAAAGTCTTTGAGCGCTCTTTTTTCGTTAACGGTTTTTGCGTTAAAAACAACATTTGCGTTTTCAATTTCAAGCACTCTTCCCACCCCTTTCCTTTATTCTTGAAAATGCGTTCAGAACGCCTTTCTTGATAACCGGAAGGGCGATAGCTATTGCAACGATAATCGCCGACAAAAGCTTTGTATACATAGTGTCAATTCCAAGACTCATAGCAAAGCTTAATATATATCTGTACGCTACAGCTCCAAAAACGGCTGCTAAAAGTCCTGAAAGAATTGTATGCTGCGAGAAAAATATTTCGCCTATAATAATTGAAGCCAAACCAACTACCAGCATTCCTGTTCCGCTGTTGGTGTCGCCCGTTTGAGTGTATTGAGCGTACATAGCTCCCGAAAGAGAAACAAGAGCGTTTGCAATTGCAAAGCCAAGTATTTTCATAGTGTCTGAATTTATCGAAGAAGCTCTTACCATAAATTCATTGTCGCCCGTCGCACGAAGGCTCATACCAATCTGAGTTTTCAAAAACCAGAACATCAACAGAAATACAACCGCCAGAACTATAAATGTCATTATAAGCTGATTGTACTCACCGAAAATACTTTCGGTCAGCTTGAAAATCGTGGGACTTTTCCAAAGCGACAGGTTCGGCGCTCCGAGAATCGCCAAGTTAATTGAATAAAGAGCTGTCATTGTAATAATTCCGCCTAAAATAGGCTGAACCTTAAACTTTGTAATCAGAACTCCTGTAACGCAGCCTGCAAGCGCGCCTGAAACAAGTCCCAAAAGCATACCCAGAATCGGGTGACCGTTTGAAGCTACAATAGCTGAAACGGAAACTCCGAGCGCAAATGTTCCGTCGACAGACAGGTCAGGAATATCCAGGATTCTATAGGAAATAAAAATTCCAAGAGCTAAAAGTGCAAATACGAATCCGTATTCCAACGTATCAATTATCTGGCTTTGATAAAGCTGTGTGTTTATAAGCACAAGCATTGCAACCAGCACTACTATTCTCGGGATCCAGGATATAAGCTTCTTCTTGTTTATCTTCATAAAAATCTCCGTAAAAAATATCAGAGCAGTATATTTCTATCCAAAACCGAAAAACATACCCGCTCTGATAAATTCAAGCGCAATTATTCGGGCGTCTTATAATTATTCAAAGAAAACTGTCTTTTCTCCGTTTTCGATATCCTCAGGAATTGTAACACCTATTGCTTCAGCAGTAGACTTGTTGATATAAGTGCTTAAATCCTCGTTGAATACCTTGACAGGAATATCTCCTGCTTGCTCGCCCTGTAAAATCTGATCGACCATATTAGCCGTTTCGATACCTAAATCTGTATATTCGATTCCGACAGTCGCAAAGCCGCCGTCCTGAACCATTGAGTCTGCTCCGACATACATCGGCTTGCCAGCATCGATAGCAACCTGTGCTACAGTTCCCATTGCTCCTGCTACTGTGTTGTCGTTAGGCGAAAATACAGCGTCGCACTTAGAGAACAATGTAGTAGCCGCTTCTGCAAGCTCAGTTGCTGTTGTAGCCGAAGCTTCAACAAGCTCTATTCCGTTTTCGTCGCAATACTCCTTGACCTCTTCAAGGCAGGATACAGAGTTTGACTCACCTGTATTATAAAGGTAGCCCAGCGTCTTGATATCAGGTGTGATAGTAAGAGCTGTATCCAGAATTCTTGTAATGTCAAGCTTATCAGACGTACCCGTTAAGTTTTCGTCGCCTGAATTTTCCCAGTCCTGAACAAGTCCTGCGCTTACAGGGTCTGTAACTGCTGAAAATACAACTGGAATTTCATCCGAATAAGCTGCCGCAGCGGTAGCGCAAGGAGTAGTAATAGCAACGATAATATCGTCACCGTCAGCCTTGAACTTATCCAGAATCTGAGTTACCATAGTAGCTTCGTTGTTTGCCTGCTGAAGGTCGATAGTGCAGTTTTCTCCGTCCTTATAGCCTAGCTCTTCAAGCTGAGCTACTACCGCATCTCTGATTGTGTTAAGAGATGTATGCTCCATAATCTGCACAATACCAATCTTGTAGTTTTTTGCTTCTTCTGTTGCTGTTGACGACTCGTCGTCAGATTTTCCACAGCCTGCCATAATACCGACTGCCAATACGCAAGCCGACAAAACAGAAAGTACCCTCTTTAAGCTCATAAAAAACTCCTCTTTCCTACATTTAATATATTACTCCCCAACTTCCTGAGTATGGGGAATATCATAAAATCATTATACAACGATTTATATGCGTTTGTCAAATTTTTAAGTCTTGTGTCTAAAGCAAAAGGTTTGCCAGAAAGCCTGTTACTACAGCGACAATATAAAGAATACCCAGTATTGCCAGATTTTGCTTTACGTGCTTGTTTGTCTTAAACAGCACCAGAAGCCCCATTCCCGCACCAGTACAAAGTCCTGCTATACAAGAGCCGAAGCTTATAACCTCCTGCAAATAAAGCTCTGTCAGCAAAACGCTTGCCGCACAGTTTGGAATAAAGCCGACTATCGCACAGATAAACGGCTGAAAAACCGAGTCAGAAATCAGGATGCTCTTTAAAAAGTCCTGGCCCAGATATTCCATAACAAAGCCAAGAGCGATATTTATAATAAGTACAAAAACAAATATCTCTGTTGTGTGCTTTAACGCCGGAATCAAAACCGAGTGAGCTCCAGCTTCCGCCTCGTGGTCGTGACAGCCGCAATGCTCGCAAAGCTCGTCAAACGGCTTTTCTTCCTTTTTATTCTTAAACACGGCCTTTGAAATCAGGTCAACTGCAATTCCAGCTACCGCCGCCGCTACAATCTTGACGACAATAAGCTTCCAGAGAACGCCTATTTTTTCAGGGTTTGCTAAAATTATAGGAATTGCCTCGTCGCTTGTAGCGATATAGACAGCAATAATAGTTCCCAACGTTATAACTCTGCCCGAATACAGATTTGTCGCCGCTACTGAAATTCCGCATTGCGGAATAGCTCCAAGCGCCGCGCCGCCGACAGGTCCGAAAAAGCCTAAACGCTTGAAAAATCCCTCGAAGCCTTTGGAGTTTTTATGCTCCATATACTCAATCAGAAGATAAACTCCGAACAAAAACGGCAGCATTTTCAATGCGTCAAGCAACCCGTCCAATAAAATTTCTAAAATCTCACTCAAATTCCAAACCTCTTCTACTTCTCAGCGTTGTATGGATTTACGTGAATCATACAATGCTTGACGTCCTGAAAATTTCTTTCTATTTCATCGTGAACCTCCTGCGCCGTCTGGTGCGCCGCAAAAAGCGTCATATCTCCGTCGAGCGATATTTCGACATCGACATATATCTTTGAACCGAAAAGTCTTGTCTTTAAAACGTCTATTCCCAGAACCTTATCGTTTTTCAAAATGATTTCTCTTATTCCTGCTGTGACCTCAATACTCGCCGACCTGTCTGTCAGCTTTGAAACAGCATCCTTATAAATATCAAACGCCGCCTTGATTATAAACAGGCAAATTATAATGGATGCAAGTGGGTCCAAAAACTCAAAGCCTAACATTGCGCCGCCGACACCTATAACACTTCCGACAGACGAAAGCGCATCGCTTCTGTGGTGCCAGGCGTCCGCCATCAAAGCGTCGCTGCGAAGCTTTTTGGCAGCGCTTCTTGTATACCAGTACATCGCTTCCTTGACAACTATTGAAAGAGCCGCCGCCAGAAGTGCTATAAAGTGAGGCCGCTCAAGGTTTACAAATTCCTTCGTAGCAAACAGCTTTACTCCGCTGAATCCGATACCAATGCCAGTTACCATTAAAACTGAAGCCAGAATAAGCGCCGCTATACATTCGATTCTTTCGTGTCCGTACTGGTGATCCTCGTCGTCAGCCTTGCTTGAAAGCTTTACGCCTATAATCACTACAACAGTTGAAAAAACGTCGCTCAGCGAATGCACGGCGTCAGAAACCAACGCCGAGCTGCCAGCAAAAATACCTGCTACGAGCTTTATAGCTGAAAGCGCTACATTTACAAAAATGCTCAAAGCGGAAACTCTGTATGCAATTTTTACATTTTCACCATTTTCGCTCATAACCCCACGCCCTTTTGAGCATCACCTTAATCGCTTTTCTTAAAGACAAAAAGCTTGCTTATTACATAGTTTAAAATCAGCACGACAACATTCGCTATGATTTTTGTAATCCAGTAGTTAATCTGTAGCAACGAGTAGCCAAGCCACATCATCAGCGTTTCTACTACAAGAGTAAAAACTCTGCCGCCGTAAAAGGAAGCCGCTTCCTTAGCGATTTCTCCAGCTCCCTTTGCTTTTGAATTAAACACCCATATTCTGTTTGTAATATATGCAAACGTCACCGCACATATCCAGGAAAACACTGTGCTGGCGGTTGAAACAAAATCCTTGCCAAAGCCGACCGCTTCGAGCACTTCCTTTCCGACAAACGCCGCCAGAAAGCTCACGGCAGTTGTCAGAACTCCAAAAAAGAGATAAAGCAGCACCGACTTGTTTTTCTTATAAAAGCCTTCAAAGATGTTTAAAACCGGCAGCGACATTATTTTGTCGAAAATATCCTTTTCAGACTCCTCGTTTTCAGCTGTAACGCCAAGCTTTTCGTTATCCATTTTTACTGTACTCCGTAAAGGCTTCTGTATTCTATCATCTTGTCCAGATATTCCTTGCCTTCGACAACTCCCGACTTTATAGCTTCGATAATGTCGTTGATGTTGACTATTGAATATACTCTTACTCCGTATTCGTCAAATGCGTTTTGAACTGCGCTCTTGTCGCTGTCAAGCGCCTTTTCCATTCTGTCAACTGTAATTACCATTGCTGTAACATCAACGTCAGCGGCGCTCTTGAGCTTCGGCATAGATTCCTTCAAAGCCTTTCCGCTTGTCATAACGTCCTCGATTATAACTACCTTTTCGCCGTCTTCAAGCTGCTTGCCGACAAACATTCCGCCCTCGCCGTGGTCCTTGACTTCCTTTCTGTCAAAGGTATAGTTTATTTCCTTGCCGTATTTGTTGTACATAGCGACTGCCGCAGAAACAGCAAGCGGAATACCCTTATACGCAGGACCGAAAAAGGTTTCAGCTTCAATGCCGTTTTCCTTTATACAATCAGCGTAAAAGCCGCCAAGCCTTGCAAGCTGTGCGCCGGTCTTGTAGTTTCCCGTATTTACAAAATACGGCGCCTTTCTTCCGCTTTTAAGGGTAAACTCTCCGAAGGTTAAAACTCCGCTGTCAACCATAAACCTGATAAATTCTTCCTTGTAAGTCATTTTACTTCTCTCCGTTTCATTTTTTAATCCAAGTGCAAAAGCCTTTCGGCGTTTTTGTGAAAAATCTTTTCTCTGTCCTCGTCCGTCAAAGAAAGCCTGTTTATCATATCGATCTCAGCCTTTCCGGAACACCACGGACAGTCGGTAGCGAACAGTATTCTGTCGGTTCCATGCTTTAAAATAATTTCCTCGACTACCGAGTCGTCGTAAACGTCGGCTATAAAGCTTGTATCAAAATAAATCTCGCCCTCCTCGCCTGCCAGGTATTTTAAAACGTCGTCCGGCAGATAGTTTCCTCCTAAATGAGCTAAAACCATTTTCATTTCAGGAACTCTGCGGTGTACCCGAAGGGAGGCTTCGGGTTTTGCGTGAATGTAATCTGGCGATACGCAGTCATAGCCTGCATGAAAAAGCACCACAAGCCCAAGACTTGCGCACTTTTTATAAATTGGCGTTAAGCGTTCGTCGTCGATTTCAAACCCTTGATAATCCGGGTGAAGCTTTACGCCCTTCAGTCCAAGCTCCTTGATTCGCTCAAGCTCCGCTTCCCAGTCGTCAGCTAAAAAATGCACCGAGCCGAACGGAATCAGTCTGTCGCTTTTAATGCTCGCCGCCCAGTTGTTGATTGTAGTCTGCTGTGAAGGCTTTGTAGCTATTGTCAGAACAACTCCCTTGTCGACTCCCCATTCGTCAAACCTTTGCAAAAGCGAAGCGACAGTACCGTCTGTCAAAGCCTTTTGCTCGGCTAGTCCTTCGAGCTTTTCTATCGCTCTTTTAGCGATTGATTCTGTAAACGCATGGGTATGAAAATCTATTTTCATATTTCCTCTCTTATCTCCTGTCTGTATCTTTTTAAGTGAAAGAAGCTTACCGCTCCTAAAATTACTATAAACGCTAATGCAAATCCCAGCAAGAGCCACCGCAAATGTACACTGTCAAGAAAATCGTAGTAGCTTTCAACAGTATCGCCAATCTGACTCAACACAAACTCATCGTTTCCTGCGCTGTAAGCGTAAACTGTATAAACCCACTTGCAGTTAAGCAGCAAAAACACGCTTGAAACTGTCATCAGAAGCGTACTTACCATCAGATTAGCAGCTCCTGTTTTTTTCATTGCCACCCAGCAGACAATAAGCGTTGCCAGCGTCATTATAACGAGCGCAAAGAAAATGCTTGAAAGCACGCCGCAAGACGTTTTTACATTTTCTTCATTTCCGACAACCGCCTTTGCGACTATCAGGCTTGCAAGCAGCAAAAGCAAAAACAAAGCGCTTATAAATATTATAAACAGCCGATAGCAAAGCTCCGCTGAACCCATTTTATTCCTGTTGTCCGAGTTCTTCATTGTCCTTATCCTTAATTTCGACCTCAATTCTCTCTATCCATTGGTCCTCAATCTGAGTTGCTGTAAGGCGCAGCATTTTATATTCAACCTTGTCGTTTTTGCAGGCTACCCTGTGAAGCTGGTCCATAAACAATCCGCCTAAAGAATTGCAGTCGGTTTCAAACTCGTCCTCGTCAATTCCTGTACGCTCTGCAAAATCGCTGATTGAAAGGTCGGCTGAAACGTCGTACTTGTTTTCAGCTACCTTTATAAAGGAATTATCCTCGTCGTCGCTCTCGTCGTATATTTCGCCAACCAGCTCTTCGATTATATCCTCAAGCGTAACAATTCCGCTTGTGCCGCCGTATTCGTCTAAAACGACAGCCATATGAACCTTTTCTTTCTGCATAGCTTTAAGGGTATCTGAAATCTTCTGATACTCAGACACAAACAGCGGCTTTTTCAAAAGAGAAGCTATATCCCTTTCGCCGTTTAAGTAAGCCTTGCAAAAGTCGTTCTGGTGAAGTATTCCTATTATATTATCTATGCTTTCATCATACACCGGAAAGCGAGAGTAGGAATTTTCAAAAAAGCAGTCCTTGATTTTTTCTATATCCTCATTTTTGTCAATCGCTATAACGTTTACACGAGGAATCAAAATCTCCTCCACCTGAGTTTCGTCAAATTCAAGCGCACTTCGCACAAGATTTGACTCCTGCTCCTCTAAAACTCCCTCGTCCTCAATTTCATCAATCATATACATAAGCTCCTCTTCGGTAACAGTCGGAGCTTTTTTCTTGCGGCTTGAAAGCCTTGTCATTATGTTCTTCAGGAAAATAAAGAAAGCAATAAGCGGAGTAAAAACTGTCATCAAAGCCTTCAGCGGGTAAGCCATAGCAAGGCAAACCGCTTCGGCATTTTCTTTAGCAAAGTTTTTAGGAAGTATTTCGCCGAAGATTAAAACTGCAACAGTCATAACAATCGTTGAAATTGCCGCTCCGTTAGAGCCAAACGTAGCAGTAAACAAAACGGTAGCGATTGAGGACGCTCCGATGTTTACAATATTATTTCCAATTAAAACCGCCGTCAACGCCTTGTCGTAACGCTCGATTATTCCGACAGCTGTTTTTGCTGACTTTTTCCCTCCTGACGCCAGGCTTTTAAGCCTGATAAGATTTGCGGATGAAAAGGCAGTTTCAGTTCCCGAAAAAATCGCAGACATCGCAACAAAAAAGATGATTATAGCTATTTTCATATATTCTTCATTACCATCCTTTAACAGCTTTTGTGAGCTTTGAATATTCCCATTTATCCTATTTAAATATATAGTATATCACAGTATCAAAAGAAATTCAATAGCTTGGCGCAAGGAAAGAAAAAGCGTCAAAATTTCTTAAAACTCCAAATATCGCAAACGCAAACAGGCATACCAGAACGAACACTATATACCACCTCGTTTGCTTTTTCTCCTTCTGGGTTATATATTGATAAGCTCTGATGAGCGTTGCCGCAAGAAAAATCGGGAGGACGACAAACAAAAACGGATTCTTTAAAAAAGCTCCCCTGAAATCAAGCTGCAGCAAAGAGATAAACATTCTGCTTGAACCGCAGCCAGGACACCATATACCAAAAAGGCTATGATAAACGCAAGGGATTGAAATTCCAGCAAGCGTTACAAGCAAAGCGTAAAGACCTCCTGCCAGGAGGATAATTGCTGCTATAAGCAAAACCCGCTTTATACGGCGGTTTTTTATTTTTGTGTATTCTTCCATTTTTCCTCCAAGCAAAAGGCCAGCTGTAAAATTTTAAATCTGGAAAAATTCAGCCGTAATCTTCACATATTATTCATAATAGTATAGTATTATATCTGTGGGTGAGAAAGCAGCCGCTTTCTTATCGCTTTTAGGCGACAAAAACGCATATACTTAAACACCAGAAAGGAATCAGCTAATGAACATCTTATCGCTTTTAAAACCTAAAGCCAGCGTTTCATATATTTACGATTCAAGCTCCGTAAGGCAGGGACTTGAACAGATGAAGGCGCATAAATTCACAGCAACGCCTGTAATCAACAAGGACGGAAAATATATCGGCGTTGTTTCCGAAGGCGATTTTCTTCGCCACATACTCGACAATTACACGGCTGTCGATTTAAGGCTTTTAGAGGATGTAAAAATAAAGGACATTATCAATACGAAGAAATATAAGCCAGTAAGAATCAATGCCACTATCCAGGATTTACTGCTGCTTGTTATGAACCAGAACTTTGTGTCTGTCATAGACGACAGAGATTGCTTTATCGGTATTATAACAAGAAAATCTGTAATTGAATATTTTTACAATCTCGAAAAGGCAAGGCACGCAGAAGCCGCTTCAAAAGAAAAGCCTGAACAAGCCAATGAAGTGCCGATAAGCTGATTATTTGAAAATTTAGCGCTGTAACAAAAATCCTATTGCTCTATGCTTTGCAATAGGATTTTTTCGTTAGTAATTAATAAAAGGTATTCATTTGATTGCCATAGCTGTACGATGAATCGTCATCATAGTTTGAATAATAGTCATACGAGCTGTCGTCGTCATCTGAGCTGTAATAATCATACGAGCTGTCGTCTTCTTCGTCTTCATCATCATAGCTTGTATATCCGTAAACCGTTTCCTGGAAAAGCCTGATGCTCGCTTCGAGGTCAACCACCAAAACTGCCGAACCACGGATAGTTTCGTTTGTATACATTCCGTCAGCAGGTATTCTGAGCTGATTTATATCATAAGACAAGAGCGCTGAAGAATGGTAAAGCAGATATGCAATTTCTCCGTCGGTGAGGTTGGTTTCAAGCTCTCGCAAGACTGTGTCCAAAAGATCTGAAAGCTCAACTAAGCTCATATCCTGCGCCTGCTCGGCGATTTTTGTAACAACTCTTCTTTGCCTTTCGGTTCTTTCAAAATCGGCGTTTCCGACATATCTCAGTCTTGCATATGCCAGCGCCTGATTTCCGTTCATATGATAGGTTCCGCCCTCTGTGAGGTAGTCGGTACCGGTTTCGTATCCAAGATAGTTGTTCTGCTCCGCCATCGGGTCCTGCATACCCTCAGCTTCTTCGTCGGAAATTCTTATATCAACTCCGCCGCAAGCGTCAACTATATCTATAAATGTATAGAAGTTAAACAGCACATACTTGTCAACGCCAACGCCGAAATTATTCTGAAGCGTCTTCATAGTAAGCTCCGCTCCGCCCATAGAATAAGCGGCGTTAAGCTTTGCATAAGTGCCTCCTGTGTCGGCAATTTCAACGTACATATCTCTCATAAACGAGGTAAGAGTAACCTCTTGGGTTTCGCTGTTTATCGAGCATAGCATCATAACGTCGGTATTACCTGTCGTTTCGTTTTCTGTGTCCCGAATATCCTCGCCTATTATCAAAATGTTGGTGACATTGTCGTCGGAAACGAAATTTTCCTGAGCCGCTTTAAGCTGCTCTCTTAGCTCCTCCTCACGAGTCAGATCGTCGTCGTCAGCTGTTCCTATTGAAAGTATTCCTGTTCCGCCCGTTGTGTTTACGCTTCTTTGCAAAAGTCCTGTATAATAACCGAATACAGAAACTCCTGCTGAAAGCAAAATAAATATAACTCCTACTATGTAGCAAACAATAACCGATGTAAAGCGCTTCTTTGTAAGCTTTTTCTTTTTCTTTGGTTCGTCTTCAAGCTCCTCGCTCTCAGGCGTATATTCGTCGTCAGCTTCTTCTATCGGCTGTCTGGTGCTTACTGCAACCCGTCCGTCAAGCTTCTGATCCAAGCCTGCGTCCTCGCCTTCCTCCTGCATAGTTTTCTTCTGAATAACTTCTGCAATAAGGTCTGCTACGCTTTTTTGCTCGCCGTTTCCGTCTTTTGCGCTGTCAGCAAAAGAGCTGTCAAGGCTATTTTCAATATTATCGTCGTTAGTATCGTTAAAGGTGTCGTCTGAATCAAAATCCAGAAGGTAATCGTCTGCGTTTATCATAACGCCCAGCTCGTCGTCAGCTGGCTTGTCGAGCGCTGCTTGCTGCTCGCCTGAAGCATTTTTCTCAGCCGCGCTTTTTTTCTTCATAACGTCGTTTATTATATCGTCGACAGACATTTCCTTCTTCTCTTTTAAATCGTCTGGCTTGTTTTTATCTTCCATTAACCGTGCCTCCGCAATTTTATAGGTACTGTTAAAACATTACTTGTCTATTCAAAGCGGAACGAGGCGAAATAAGCTTGCTTAATTTCGCGAGTGAACGCTTTCAATAAATGTATGGAGCCGACAGGCTCCGCAGTCTTTCAGCAGGGATTGTCCCTGCTGAAAGGCAAATGGACTGTCGCTGTGCTTAATGCGCAGCGATAGGACATCATGTATTTATTATACAACAACTGAAAGACAATTTCAACAGAAAATTTTGCAAAAAAACCTGTAATAAATTACAATAACCCTCATTTTTACAAATTGTTTACATTCATTTAAGCTACATATAAGTTTCAGATAAGGTTTGCAAAAATCAGGCGGGATATTGTGCGGATGTTGAAAATCCCTCACCATTTTTCACGCTGTGCGAATTTTGATATTGACTTTTAAGACATCGTGTGGTATTATAAATATTAAGAAAGGCAGGGCAAGTCTGCCAATCTTAAGTTTTTGGGTGAAGTCTTACTTTAGTAAGGCTTCAATTTTTTAAGGGCTTCGTCCTTGTCTTTGCTATCTTTAATGATTTGTATGATAGCTTTAATCATACAGTGGTCATATCCATCATTATCGCATAGTTTCAGAATGTCATAGTAATACCCACGCCGTTGGCGAGGGTATTACTTTTCACTGCACTTTGACAGCAAGTATAAGAAAGGAGAAAACGATGGACGACGAGATGAATGTAGGTGAGCTACTTAAAGAAACAGCGGAAGAAAATCAAACCCGCAAAGTCCTTGAAATCCTCAACGAGTGCAAAGACCTTGAGGAAGCAAAGGAAAAAGTAAAAGCCCTGCTCAATAAATAAGCAGGACTTCCAAGAAAGCCGAAGAGTGAGCGGTACTTGCCGCCGCTCAGCTCAATGGCATTACATTATAGCACAAATCATCAAAAAAGGCGAGACCAGCAAGCAAGCAGTTTGGGTCATTCATTTCCATTGGATTATCAATTGAGTAATACCCCTGCCAGCAGCGGGGTATGGCGCTTACTTACTGATTACTGTCGGCGGTATAGTTAAATATTTACTGCAATTTCGTTAATTTTTACAAAATCGGTCTTGTCAAACAAAAGAAAATGTTGTATAATATTGGCGTATGAAAATACTATCTTTTGAGAGGAGTTATCTAACTTATGATTTATTCACATGAAGTTGAAACAATGTGTCCGGTAACTCAGGGCGTTGCTCATGGCGCAGCACCTATTCCGGAGGAAGCAAAATGGATTAAAGCTAAGGAAATCAAGGATATTTCAGGCTTTACTCACGGTATTGGCTGGTGTGCTCCTCAGCAGGGCACCTGCAAGCTGACGCTCAACGTCAAAGAGGGCGTTATTCAAGAGGCTCTTGTTGAGACTATCGGCTGCTCAGGTATGACTCATTCAGCTGCTATGGCAAGTGAGATTTTACCTGGAAGAACAATTCTTGAGGCACTTAACACCGACCTCGTTTGCGACGCTATCAACACTGCAATGAGAGAGCTTTTCCTGCAGATCGTTTATGGTAGAACTCAGAGTGCTTTTTCTGAGGACGGACTTGCAATCGGAGCAGGACTTGAGGACCTTGGAAAGGGACTTCGTTCACAGGTTGGTACAATGTACGGAACTTTAAAGAAGGGTCCTCGCTATCTGGAAATGACAGACGGTTACGTTACTGGAATCGCACTGGATGAGGACGACGAGATTATCGGCTACAAGTATGTAAACTTTGGTAAGATGATGGACTTTATCAAGGCAGGCGACGACGCAAATACTGCTTTTGAAAAGGCTCAGGGTCAATACGGCAGAGTTGACGACGCTGTTAAAATCATTGACCCAAGAAAAGAATAGGGAGGATTTTTAAAATGGCTTTATTTGAATCATATGAAAGAAGAGAAAAACAAATCCTTGCTGTTTTAGAGCAGTACGGCATCAAGTCAATCGAAGAGTGTGCTGAAATTACCAAGGAAAAGGGTCTTGACATTTACAAGCAGGTTGAAAGCATTCAGCCAATTTGTTTTGAGAATGCTAAGTGGGCATACACAGTAGGCTGTGCAATCGCTATCAAGAAGGGCTGCACAAGAGCTGCTGACGCTGCTGCTGCAATCGGTGAAGGACTTCAGGCATTTTGTATTCCTGGTTCTGTTGCTGACCAGAGAAAGGTTGGACTTGGACACGGAAATCTCGGAAAAATGCTTCTTGAAGAGGACACAAAGTGCTTCGCATTCTTAGCAGGTCACGAATCATTCGCTGCTGCTGAGGGAGCAATCGGAATTGCTGAAAAGGCTAACAAGGTAAGAAAAGAACCTTTGAGAGTTATTCTTAACGGACTTGGCAAGGACGCAGCTCAGATTATTGCAAGAATCAACGGTTTTACATATGTAGAAACTGAAATGGATTACTACACAGGCGAGGTTAAGGAAGTATTCCGCAAGGCATATTCCACAGGACTTCGTTCAAAGGTAAACTGCTACGGCGCTAACGACGTTACTGAAGGCGTTGCTATCATGCACAAGGAAGGCGTTGACGTTTCTATCACAGGAAACTCCACCAACCCGACTCGTTTCCAGCACCCGGTTGCAGGAACATACAAGAAGGAGTGCATCGAGCTTGGCAAGAAGTACTTCTCAGTAGCTTCAGGCGGCGGTACAGGAAGAACTCTTCACCCGGACAATATGGCTGCAGGTCCAGCTTCTTATGGTATGACTGATACAATGGGAAGAATGCACTCAGACGCACAGTTCGCAGGTTCTTCATCCGTTCCAGCTCACGTAGAAATGATGGGACTTATCGGAATGGGTAACAACCCGATGGTTGGCGCAACAGTTGCTTGTGCAGTTGCTGTTGAAGAGGCTATGAAGTAAGCGATTTACTGAAATTTAATTGATTTTACGGTCAGACACATTATTTTTGGCTTTTGCTGATGATGTGTCTGATTTTTTTGTGAGGAAAATTGGTACTATGAACAGGCTTAAAATTGAGCATAGGAAAATAACATTTGAAGAGGGTTGCGAACTCTATCTGCTTGACTGCAAACAACGTAATTTAAGACAAGGCACAATTAACCACTATACGCAATCAATTAAACAATTTTGGAATTATTTTGATTACAAATTGCCGCTATCGGAAATAAACGAGGATTTGTATAACGGATATGTTGTATATTTAAAGTCAAAGTTTAGTAACGATATGAGTATCAACGCCTATTTGCGAGATTTAATTACAATAATTCACTTTTTGCAACGTCAAGACCTGGTTAAAAGTTTTACAATGCAAAGCATAAAAGTTGACAAAGCACCAATTGAAACCTACACGAACGAAGAATTGGAAAAGCTATTATACAAGCCTAATATCAAGAAATGCACCTTTTTGGAATATGAAGCGTGGGTTATTAGTTGTTTATTATTTTCTACTGGAATAAGACAACATAGTCTTATGGAATTACAAGTAAAAGACGTGGATTTTGACAACTCATTGTTGAATGTGCGAGTTACAAAGAACAGAAAGCCTTTGATAATACCACTAAATCAATCAATGTTGGCAACTTTGAGCGAGTTTTTGCAATACAGACAATACCGCAACAAGGACGATTGGTTATTTTGCAATGTTTACGGAAACAAATTGTTGAAGTCCACAAGCTATCGTATTTTGTATCAATACAACAAAAACAGACAAGTTGAAACAACAGGTTTACACCGATACAGACACACATTCGCCAAACAATGGGTAATAAACGGCGGCAATGTGGTTGTATTGTCAAGACTATTAGGACATTCCAGCCTTGCCATAACTCAAAATTATATAAATCTTTTGGTTAGTGATATGGCGAAACAGGTAGACGAAATAAATCTGTTAGACAAATTCAGCAATAGAAAATTCCTAAAAATGACAAAAAATAAACCGAAATAAAAGAAAGGATTTTTCGAATGGTTACAAATATTCAGGATTTAAAAAAATATATGGGTCGTTTAAGCGTAGAAGTTACACGCCGTTGCAATATGAATTGTACTTTTTGCTTTAAGGGACAGGCACAAAATTTAAGTATAACAAAAGAAATAATCGACAAAACACTCGATGAAGTAACCGATGTGTTAATCGGAAATTTAAGGATTACTGGCGGTGAACCGTTGCTTGAATGTGATTTAGCAAGTTATTTACTGGATAAAGCAGTAGAAAAAAACATTGTATTTACGAGTGTATGTATATTCACCAATGGCACAATAACGCCCAATGCAAAACTCATAAAAAGTATACAAAATACATTGGTTTATATGAGACAATATCGCAACGATTCCTTAATTCAATCACGCAAAGATAACACTAAATATACTTATGAACAATCCGTACCTACTGGTTTTAATATTATTTTTTCAGAAACAGAAAGAAACACACCTAAAGAAACAATAGCCGCTTCAATGAATTGTTTTTTGAATCAAATAGACGATGAATATTTTAAATGCATCAAACAAGGTGAACAATTTGCTACTTTTGGCCTTTTGGACATAGAGGGCAACGCAAAAAAGAATTATAAGGAACTACTTAATAACAAAAACACAACGGCTAGAATTATTAACAACAATTATTATTTTTATTATGAACCCACCCCCGATAACGAAACGCCAATAAAAGGCGGCGATTTTGCAGAATATATTGAAAAAAAACCTTTTATCGAAAAAACATTAACAGTATCAGCAAACGGAAACGTTTTTCCGGGCATTAGCTTATCATATAACAGGGTTGACAGCAACCCAATGTTTAATATTATGGACTGCAAACACGATTTTTTTGAAAAAGTTAAAGAATGGTGTTGGAAACACCCGATAAACGACAAAGAACACCGCATTAAAGAACTATTTTTAACAGCCAAATTTTTGGAAATAAAAGGAATTGCGGCTAAACCTTCAACTTGTCAATCTCCGAACGAAAGTGTTTTTGATAGAAAAAATTTAAGAACGCTAGATAAATGGATAAATGAAATTGAAAAAATAACAAAGGATTTTCACAAAGCATTACCCACCCTCACGTTTAGCGAGGTTGAACTAGTCGCAATTGCAGGCTTTTTGTTAAGGCTCTATGAACGTGGTGTACACAAAGACGATATAAATTATTTTTTAACAATTTGCACAGACCTTGACAACGTTGCAAAAGAAGATTTTACACCTGCATATTGTCAATCAATAATTTTAGCTTATACAAAAATCAACGAAGAAAGAAGTAGCAGACTAAAAGGCCAAAATAACGAGGAAACAACAAATGCGATATGAGATTGACAAAGACGTTATCGAATATTTTAGAAATCAAGACATTCACGAAGGAGAAAGTAAAATGAATTATGAAATCAAAAACGAAGCGGAAATGAAAGAAATAGTAAACGAATTACAAGAAAACGACATTGTAATTCTATCAAGTGTAAAGGCATTAGGGAACAACCCCGATGAAGCATTTGAAGCATATAATCAGTTAATCAACAAAGGGGTTGTTATTGTTAGCAAAAAAGAACCGAATTTGTCAATGCAGAATTTATTTAAACAATCTTTATACACCGCATACCTACTATGCGACAAAGAGAAAGGAAGTGAAAAAATGTATTACGCAACATACAAGAATATCGGCAGAACCGATATAGCAGTATTTAAAGAAAAAGAAAAGCGGGATGAATGGGTAAACTTCAAAGACCCGATAAGTGTATCATTAGGGGTTACGGAGGATAATTGCACGTTTGAGCGTGAAGTTCTGGAAACCGCAAAGGCCAGTAAAATGTTACTGGACAAACCACAAAAATATTTGCCGCTAGAAAAAGACGAATACAACCCTGGTTTGTATTGGCATAGAATGAGAAATGCAATACATAGAAATTGACACAGTCCAGTAATAAAACCTAAATTTTATCAATCGGCTTTAGAAGAATAACGCTGAACACCTCTCAGACGAAAAGGAAGATGATAAAAATTCAAAGATGTAAAGCTTGCTTTTTACACAGTATTATTTTACGAGTGAATGAGCAAGCTGCTTGTGTCAACAAGCTAATCAGAAATATAACAAATATATTTGTATAAATATATTAGAATAAATATATTAGAATAAATATATTAGTATAAATATATTATATAATACATAATATACTAG
>JAJQIH010000008.1 GCA_021199305.1 Ruminococcus sp. | reverse complement strand
GTAGCTTGCTATATATTTTTGGAGTTAGTGTAAACTATCATTGACAAGTGGACAAGCCACTCTCAAAGTGCACAATTTTACCTCTTGTAATTTTGAAAAATATGTGATATAATGTAATATACTTTGTAAAAATGGAATTTTTGCGTCGGTTTGTCGATTGAAGCCAGGGCAAAAGCCAATATTTTTAGCGAATGCTTAAATTCTATCCTTTTTAAGGGAGATTGAATAATGGAAAAAAACTTCAGGGATAAGCCGACAGAGAGGGCAGACAGCGAAATAATTGTCGGCAGGAATCCTGTTATCGAAGCTATAAAGTCGGGCAGGACGATTGACAGCGTTTATATCAATGCAAACGCCAAAGGCTCGATAAGCGTTATAGTAAATCTTTGCAAGGAAAATTCAATCCTTGTCAAGCGTGTTGACGACAGAAAGCTAGACAAAATGTCAAACGGCGCTTCTCATCAGGGCGTAGCGGCAGTTTTGGGGTGTGCCTCATATTGCTCGGTTTCAGACATTTTGGAAAATGCAAAAAGCAAGGGCGAAAGTCCGTTTATAATAATCTGCGATGAGATTGAGGATCCTCACAATTTAGGAGCGATAATAAGAACCGCCGAAGCTGCGGGAGCTCACGGAATAATAATTCCAAAAAGGCGAAGCGCATCCCTTTCGTCAACCGTTTATAAAACGTCTGCTGGAGCGGCTTCGCACGTTTTAGTCGCAAGGGTAACTAACTTAGCTTCAGCAATAGACGAGCTGAAGCAAAACGGAGTCTGGATTTATGGTACAGACGCTAAGGGCGAGGATTATACAAGCGTATCGCTTGAAGGTGCGGTCGCTTTGGTAATCGGTTCGGAAGGCTTCGGAATGGGAAGGCTTGTAAAGGAAAAGTGCGACTTTTTGCTTAAGCTTCCGATGTACGGAAAGGTAAACTCTCTTAACGCTTCTGTTGCGGCAGGAGTTTTTATGTACGAGGTTGTAAGGCAGAGAGGAAATTGATTATAGATTTTTGTATAAAGTTCAGGATAAGGAGTGTGTAAATTGGCGGATAAGTTTTCACTTGACGATATTCTTGACGAGTATTCTTCAAAGGCGAGAAACTCACGAGAAAAAAGCGATTTTGACGTTGAGAAGCTTTTGGAAGAAACGGTTGCTAAGAAAAAATCGCATGAAAAAGCTTTGCAGGAGCTTGCAGCTGAGCAAGAAGCCAAAGAGCGTCAGCTTGCAGAACAAAAGGCTGCTGAGCAGCAAGCTGAAGAGCAGCAGCTTGCGGCTGAAAAAGCGGAAGACTCTTCAGATGATAACGGCAGCGCACCGACAAGCGATGCGGCTCAGTCAGCGGACAATAGTGTAACCGAGCAGCCTAAGGTTATCAGGCAGGGAGATATTGAAAGCGTCGACGTAGACGTTTTGGTAGAGTCCGCCGTTGAAGGAGTCGAAACTGCTGACGACGCTGTTGTTGAAGAGAAAAACAGCGGCATCGACATTAAGTTTGACCCGGTTACACCAACAGCTTCTGCACCTGAGATGGTTGGCGTTGAGAATGCTGACAGCGCACAAGCCGCTCACGAGAAGAAGGCTTCAAAGCGTGAGCTTGAACGTGAAGAGGAGCAAAGACTTGAGCAGGAGGGTATGAACGCCGGACTTAACAGCCGTTTCAGACTCAGAAAAACCTCTGGAAATACCGCTATCATCGAAGGACTTATGAAGCTTAAGCGTGAGAGAAAGCCTGTCCAGAAGGACGTTGAGGTTGTTCCTGTAAAAAGACTTCGCATAAAAGACGTAGACTTAAACCTTCAGGGAAAAATAATTCCTAAAACCGAGCAGTTTGACATCGTCAAGGACGAGCCTGTTGAAATTCCAAAGGATGCTACCGACACAATGAAAATGCAAATCCTGTCGGAGCACAGAAAGAACAAGATAAAGAACTTTGTTTTAAGAACCGACGACAGGGACGACGAGGAAGAGGAAAAGGAAATTGACAATACAGTAGGCGATTTTGACGATTACAAAAATGCGCCGAAGGTATTAAACGATATTATCGGACTTAAAAACAACCTTACAATCAGGCTTTGCGTCTTGATTTTCACAACAGTTTTCTCGCTTTATATAGCGCTTGCAAACGATTTAGGCTGGCCTATAATCGAAGGACTTAAAAGGACAAGCGATTCGACGTTTGTATTTGTCAATCTGATTCTGGGACTTATTTCAGCGTTCGTTTCATATACAGTAATAACAGTCGGCTTTAAAAAGCTGTTCAAGCGACAGGCGGACTGCGACAGCGTAGCGGCAATTTCTATTGCTTCTGCTGTTTTAGCATCGCTTATCGTTCTGTTTGATTCGTCGATTATGCAGACAAAGGCGTACAACCTGTATATGCCGATAGCAATTTTAGGATTGCTGTTTAATACGCTTGGAAAGTTGCTTATTGTAAACAGAACACTCAGAAACTTCAGATATGTTGCGGGCGAATTTGACAAGTACGCAATAGAGAATGTCACCAACGAGGACGTCGCTACTAAATTCACAAAGGGAACAATAAACGACTTCCCTGAGCTTGCGACAATGAAAAAGACTGAATTTAACGAAAGCTTCCTGAAGCATTCCTATTCAACCGACGCTGCAGACAGGTTCTGCCGTACATATGCGCCGCTTATATTGATAGTATCGCTTATTGTAGGACTTTTAGCGATAGTTTGCGACAAGAACGCAGTAGGCTTTGGCGGAAGACTTTTAGCAGGAGTTATTACCTTCTCAGGAGTTGTTTCTATAAGCTCGTCGTTTGCGCTGATGTTTATCGTAAACCTGCCGCTGTCAAGAGCTTCAAAGAAGTTTTTACAATCCTCTGCCGTAATGCTTGGATATTCAGCAGTTGAGGATTTTGCAGATACAAATTCAATTTTAGTAGATGCAAGTCAGCTTTTCCCTGAGGGAATGGTAAACCTTGTAAATTTAAAGTCTATGAGCTCTACACCTATTGAGGAATGTATTCTTATGGCGGCTTCGATTTCCTGCCAGGCAGGAAGCATTTTAAAGCCTACATTTTACAATATGCTGAAGGGAAAGACCGAGCTTTTGTATCCTGTTGAAAGCTATATCTTCGAGGACGGCTTGGGACTTTCAGGCTGGATTGAAAATAAGCGGGTTTTGTTTGGAACAAGAGAGCTTATGGAAAACCACTCGATAGAGGGGCTTCCGACAAAGACAAAGGAAAAGGAGTACTCGAGAGGTTATATTCCGCTCTATCTGTCAATTGGCGGCGTTGTTTCAACCTTGTTTGTAATTCAGGTAATGCCTGGCATCAGCGTTAAAAAGTGGCTTAATACATTGGAAGAAAATGAAATTTCAACGGTTATAAGAACTGTCGACGGATTTATTTCCCTGGGTTTTTTGGCTGACCTGTTTGAGATTCAGCCTGACGCAATAAAGCTTTTGCCGTTCAGATTCCACGAGGATTATGAGAGAGAAACTGCTTTCGTTGAGCGTGCGCAATCGCCAATGCTCTGTTCAGGACATTTCCCGTCCTTCGCAATGCTCATCCACGGTGCAAAGAAGCTTCAGAAAATTACTACCGGCGGAATTATGATTATGGTAGCTGGAGCGTTGCTCGGAGCGTTTATAGCGCTGGCAATGACAGTATTCGGCTCGCTTTCAAGCCTTACAGTTACAGTAGTAATGATCTACAACCTTGTGTGGTTTGCACTTATTGCCATTTATCAGCTGATTTACGGGCGAAAGCTCTAGCGGCTTTTAAGAAAAACTTAATATATCGCCTGTGCAATAAGTGCAGGCGATTTTTTATGCTCTTTGCTTGACAATTAACCGTTGTTGTGCGATAATTAAATGTGATATTGAAACTATGCAAAGCTCCACAAATTTTTTGAAAGGACATAAAGAGATGAAAAAGGAACTTGAAAAACAATATAATCCTTCTGCCTTTGAGGACAGAATATATAAATACTGGGTTGATAATGATTGTTTTAAGGCTCATGTAGATCCTGAAAAAAAGCCTTATACGATTGTAATTCCGCCCCCGAATATTACCGGACAGCTTCATATGGGTCATGCGCTCGATGAAACGCTTCAGGATATTCTTATCCGTTACAAGCGAATGAGCGGCTATTCAACCCTTTGGCTTCCTGGAACCGACCACGCTGCTATTGCTACCGAAGCTAAGATTGTTGAAGCTATGCGCAAGGAAGGCCTTACCAAAGAGGATATAGGCAGAGAAGCGTTTATGAAGCGCGCATGGGAATGGAAGGACAAGTTCGGCGGAAGAATTGTCGAGCAGCTTAAGAAGCTCGGCTCCTCCTGCGATTGGTCAAGAGAACGCTTTACTATGGACGAAGGCTGTAACAAGGCGGTCAAGGAGGTTTTTGTAAGGCTTTATGAAAAGGGCCTTATCTATCGTGGCGAAAGAATGATAAACTGGTGCCCGCATTGTAAGACTTCAATTTCGGACGCTGAGGTTGAATACGAGGATCAGGCAGGACATTTCTGGCATATTCGCTATCCGTTGACCGACGGAAGCGGCTATGTTGAGCTTGCAACTACAAGACCTGAAACGCTGCTTGGCGATACTGCAGTAGCTGTAAACCCGAATGATGAGAGATATAAGGACCTTGTCGGCGAAACGCTTACCCTTCCGCTTGTTGGAAGAGAAATTCCGATCGTTGCTGACGATTATGTTGAAATCGACTTCGGAACAGGCGTTGTAAAGATTACTCCTGCTCACGACCCGAACGACTTCGAGGTTGGAAAGCGCCATAATCTGCCTGTTATAAACGTACTTACAGACGACGCTAAAATAGTAGACGATTATCCTGAATATGCAGGACTTGACAGATATGAAGCAAGAAAGAAAATTGTCGAGGACTTGGAAAAGGGCGGCTATCTGGTTTATGTTGAAGAATACAGCCACAATGTAGGAACCTGCTACCGCTGCGGAACGACAGTTGAACCAAAGGTTTCGACCCAGTGGTTTGTTAAAATGAAGCCGCTCGCAGGACCTGCTATCGATGCTGTAAAGCAAAAGAAAACAAAGTTTGTTCCTGAGAGATTTGAGAAGATTTATTTCCATTGGCTTGAAAATATTCGTGACTGGTGTATTTCCCGCCAGATATGGTGGGGACATCAGATTCCTGCGTTTTACTGCGACGACTGCGGTGAAACGGTTGTAACCAAGGAAAACGAAGCGTTCTGTCCGAAGTGTGGAAAGAAAATGCGCCAGGACGAGGATACGCTTGATACATGGTTTTCATCAGCTCTCTGGCCGTTTTCAACTCTCGGCTGGCCTGACGAAACGGAGGATTTAAAGTATTTCTATCCTACAAATACGCTTGTAACAGGCTACGATATTATTCCGTTCTGGGTAATGAGAATGATGTTCTCTGCTTTAGAGCAAACGGGTGAGGTATCGTTTGACACCGTACTTATTCACGGATTGGTAAGAGATTCACAGGGCAGAAAAATGTCGAAATCGTTAGGAAACGGCATTGATCCGCTTGAGGTAATCGACCAGTACGGTGCGGACGCATTGAGATTTATGCTCGCAACAGGAAATTCGCCTGGAAACGATATGAGATATATCGAGGATAAGGTCAAGGCTTCGAGAAACTTCGCTAACAAGCTCTGGAATGCGGCTAGATTTATAATGATGAATCTGCCTGACGACTATAAGGTTGACGCTCTTCCTCAGAATCTTACAACTGAGGACAAGTGGATAATCTCTAAGGTAAATACGCTCGCAGGAGATATAAATACAAATCTCGACGGCTTTGAAATAGGCGTTGCAGTTTCCAAGCTGTACGACTTTATATGGGACGTTTACTGCGACTGGTATATTGAGCTTACAAAGCCGAGAATTGCGGCGGGCGGCGAAACTATGGAATCAGCACAGGCTGTTCTGGTCTGGGTTATGAAGCAAATGCTTAAGCTTTTACATCCGTTTATGCCGTTTATAACCGAGGAAATCTGGCAAACATTAGTCGGCGGCACACCGCTGATGCTCGAAAAGTTCCCTGTATACGACGAGACTTTAAGCTTTAAGGACGAGGAAAAGGATTTTGAGAAAATTATAACTGCTATCAAGGGCATTCGTAACAGACGTTCTGAGATGAATGTTCCGCCAAGCAAAAAGGCTAAAGTGTTTATCGAAACGCAATATACCAACGTTTTCGAGTCGGGCGCTATGTTCTTTGAACGCCTGGCTTCAGCGAGCGGAATTGAGGTTTCAACAAAGGTAGAGCTTAGCGATGCTTTGACGGTAGTTACCGACAGCGCAAGAATTTTCATTCCGCTTGATGAAATTGTCGACAAGGAAAAAGAGCTTGAAAGACTTGGCAAGGAGAAGAAGGCTGTTCGGAAGGACATTGACTTCCTGAGCGGAAAGCTTTCAAACGAAGGCTTCCTTGCAAAGGCTCCGGCGGCGCTTATCGAGAAGGAAAAGGCAAAGCTTGAGGTTGCAAAGCAGAAGATGGAAAAAATTCTTGAAAGCATGGAAAAGTTCAAGTAAATAAAACAGGACACTCCCTGTCGGTTTTTCGACAGGGAGTTTTTTGTGGGACTATCTCCCTGTCGATTTATGGCAGGGGGGATTTTTGTTGTCTTGATTTTGTCAAATTTGGTGGTTTAAAGGCGAAATAAAGCTTGTTTTGCTGTTTTTTCGGCAGGATTTTTCGCTTTTGTTATTTTTGACAAAATTTTTCTCCGACACGCCGTAAAACCAGATATTGTGGTTTATCGCAATGTGAATTTGTTAATCGCCGATCCGTATAACAAGGAATATTTAGATAATTCTCAATTGACAGACACTATATCTTGTGGTATAATGTCTAAAACGCAGCTAATATGTTGTGTTATGACGACAACACAAGATGTTGTGGCTGTTTAGAAAAATGAATTTTAACAGTAAACAATCAGGCGGTGAAAGGTAAATTTTTTTCGTTTTAGCCTTGCATTTCTCAAAATAATAGTGTATAATAATCATACAGTGGTTATTTGTGCGAAAAAGTGGTGATTATTCCCAATATCATCACAAGGGAGGTGAACCGATTGCCGCTAACGAATCTTATGGGAACGTACTATCAATCGATGGACGTTAAAGGAAGAATGAGCTTTCCAACAAAGCTCAGGGAAATTATCGGCGATAGGTTTATCGTAACGAAGGGTATAGACGGATGCTTGTTTGTCTATTCGCTTGAGGATTTTGGCGAGCTTAGCGAAAAGATTAACGCTTTGCCAATTTCAAAGGCCAGAAAGCTTCAGCGCTATTTTATGGCTGGGGCGGCTGAGGTCGAAGCGGATAAGCAGGGAAGAATTTTAATCCCTCAGCATCTTCGTGACGCAGCAAAGCTTGTCAAGGACATAGTGGTAGCTGGCGTTTCAGGAAGAGCCGAAATCTGGAGCAGAGATGCATGGGATAAGCTGAATACGGAATTCAGCGAGCAGGACGCTTTAGAGGCAATGGAGGAGCTGGAATTTTAATTCGTCATATCAAAACCCACGAAAGCTGGTGCGCTGTTGGAATTTAATCATATTCCCGTTTTGCTGAACGAATGTATAGACGGACTTAACATTAAACCTGACGGCATATATGTTGACGGAACCGTTGGAGGAGCAGGGCATTCAAAAGAAATTGCCAGACGACTTCAATCGGGGAAGCTGATAGCCATTGACAGAGATCCTGAAGCTGTAAGCGTTGCCACAGAAAGATTAAAAGGCTTAAACGCAGAGGTCGTTCACGCAAACTTCTCATCAATTGACGAGATTTTAAGAGAAAGAGAAATATCTGGCGTAGACGGAATTTTGCTGGACCTCGGGGTTTCATCACATCAGCTTGATACAACTGAAAGAGGCTTTTCTTATCACACGGACGCTCCTCTCGATATGAGAATGAGCAAGGTCGGGGTAAGCGCAAAGGACATAGTGAATACCTATTCATATGAGTCCTTGAGCAGAATTATTTTTGAGTATGGTGAAGAAAAGTACGCCAGAAGTATAGCACACGCCATTGTTAAATACAGAGAGGATAATGAGATTTTAACGACCGGCGAGTTGGCGGACATTATAAGGTCTGCGGTACCGCAAAAGGCAAGAAGAGAGAAAAACCCTTGCAAAAAAACCTTTCAGGCAATAAGAATTGCGGTAAACGACGAGCTAGGTCACATAAGCTTAGCGCTTGACAGAGCGTTCGATTCGTTAAAAGTCGGAGGACGGCTTTGCGTTATTTCCTTCCACTCGCTTGAGGACAGGCTGGTGAAGGGACGTTTTCAGACGTTTTGTCAAGGGTGCATATGCCCGCCGGACTTTCCGGTGTGTGTATGCGGAAAAACGCCTCGCGGCAAATTGATAAACAGAAAGCCAATAGAGGCGAGCGCTCTGGAGCTTGAGAAAAATAAAAGAAGCCGAAGCGCAAAGCTCAGGGTCATCGAAAAGATAAAAGAAAACGACGAACCCTGAGGAGATTACCGAAAAGCAGAACAAAGATAAAAATAAAAGGCTTTTTGGGACAAAGAAAGACAACAACAAAAATCGAAAGAACGAAAAGCAGAGATAGTAAAAAAGCTTTTTGTGAAAGGACAACAAGAAAAGACGACACAAAGGACGAACCGTAAAACAGTATTGATTTACTCAGGAAGGGTAAAAAATGGCTAAAATAGGTAACGTAGCTTACGACTATGATAGCGAGCAGTCGCTTGATCTTCAACCAAAGCCGAAGATACGGCATATACTGAATCAGAAATTAAAGCCGAAGGCGTCGACAGCGATCAAATATACCATTACCGGCACAATAGCCGGACTGCTGTTGCTTGCAATTGTTTTCGGCAGGGTTGAGCTGAGCAAAATATATTCTGAGCAATCAGATCTCCAATCGGAGCTTTCTGAGCTGACCGAGGCTAACGCAAGCCTTAAATCCGAGCTTGAATCAAAAACTGGATTATCTCAGGTGGAGGAATATGCAGAACAAACTCTCGGACTGCAAAAGCTTGACAAATCGCAGGTAGAATACGTAGAGGTTGATACCGACGAGGTTGTTGAAAGCGTAAAGACTGAGGACAATGTCTTTGTCGCTATCGAAAAATGGTTTAATGATGTTTTGGAATATATCGGAGCATAAAGAATAGGATTTATTAGTGGAAAAGTTAAGCTTTTACTTATGTCAGCAGTGCATAGTTAAAACTTAGCTTTTTTGCGCTTTATTGAATATGAAAAATTTGACGAAAGGAGCCGGACAATGGGAGATAAACCAACCGTTCTTATGCGAAAGCGTCTGAGCGTATGGATAGGGCTTGCAATGCTTGTGGTAATTGTGTGGATTGTTATAAACATATTCAAAACCGCAGTAATTGAAGGCGAGGAATACAGAGAGCTTGCTAACGCACAGCAGCTTACAAGCACTACAATCAAAGCCAATCGAGGATCTATTGTTGATTCTAATATGGAAGTGCTTGCGCAAAGCTCTACCGTTTATACAATTTATTTGGACCCGAATACGTTAAGCTCTTATTTAAGCGACGATCCAGAAGCTACAGTTGAGGAAATTGCAAATAAGCTGGGCGAGATTTTAGATATCGAACCAGAAACTGTAATTGAAGCGAGCGAGAAAAATCTCGGCTATGTCGAGCTTAAAAAGAATGTTGAGAAAACGACATACGACGAGGTTATAGCATATAAGAAGGAAATAAACTGCGGAGCAATCGGTGCAAACCCGACGACAAAGCGTTATTATCCTCAGAGCGACCTTGCATCATCCGTTATAGGTCATACCCATTATGACGGCTACGGACTTTTAGGACTTGAAGCGTATTACGACGATTATTTAACGGGAACCGACGGAAAATCTGTTACTGCAACAGGCAACGACGGAAAGGAAATGCCGTATAGATACAAGCAAAATTACGACGCTGTAGACGGCTCTACGCTTGTTCTCAATATTGATATAAATATTCAGGAATACCTTGAAAAAGCGTTAAAGGAAGCAGT
The DNA here is from genome assembly GCA_021199305.1 of Ruminococcus sp. Taxonomy (GTDB): domain Bacteria; phylum Bacillota; class Clostridia; order Oscillospirales; family Ruminococcaceae; genus UMGS1601. Next base: position 18,793 of record JAJQIH010000008.1, on the reverse strand, counting down.
AGAGCTTCACGAGCCTGAGGACAGAGCCTGCGGAATAGTTATGGATCCGAATACGGGCGAAATTCTCGCAATGGCGACAACGCCAAGCTACGATCTTAACAATCCAAGCGAGATTTACGACGAGGAAACAGCAGCCGAGCTTGCAGCGTTAAAGGAAAAAGAGGAAGCGGAAGACCTTGCCGGAACGTCAGATGACGAGGAAGAAACGACTGATGAGTACGGAAATGTTATAGAATCTGACGACGATGACGAGGACGACGAGGAAACCTATGAGGAAGCGCTCAATGCAGCGTGGAGCTTGCAGTGGAAAAATAAGGCGGTTTCCGAGCTTTATTATCCAGGCTCAGTTTTTAAGGTAATAACAGGTTCGTCGGCACTTGAAGAAAACGCAATAAATCTCACTCAGACATTCTCCTGCAACACCAAATATACAGTTGCCGATACAACTATCAGCTGCTGGAGCACGACTGACCACGGTCTGCAGACGTTTGCTGAGGCGATGACAAATTCCTGCAACCCGGCGTTTATTCAGATAGGACTTGCGCTCGGAGCGGATAAGTTTTTCGATTATTTTGAAGCGTTCGGCTTTACAGAAACTACAGGAATCGACCTTCCTGCCGAAGCTTCAAGCATTACATACACAAAGGACACAGCGGGAATTGTAGAGCTTGCTACATCTAGCTTCGGACAGGCGAATAAAATTACGCCGATTCAGATGATTACGGCTTATGCGGCGGTAATAAACGGCGGCTATCTCGTAACGCCGCAGGTGGTAGATAAGATTATTGACGCTAACGGAAACGTGGTTGAAGACTACACGCCAGTTATAAAAAGACAGGTTATTTCTGAAGAAACATCAGAAACTATGCGTGAGGTGCTTAAAAACGTAGTTGAATCACAGCCGGGAAGCAACTCTTACATCAAGGGCTACAGCATCGGCGGAAAGTCGGGTACAAGTGAAAAGCTTGACGAGAACGAGGGTCAGCACGTAGCTTCATACTGTGCGTTTTATCCTGCTGAGGACCCAGAGCTTATTATACTTATAATGGTTGACGGCCCGACAAGCGGAGAGTATTACGGAAGCCAGATAGCAGCGCCAGCTGTTACAAGCGCATTAGAAGACATTCTGCCATACTTGGGATATTACCCTGAATATTCTGAGGAGGAGCTTGATACCTTATCAGTTTATGTGCCGACAGTTACCAACCAAAGCGTTTCAGACGCAGAAACAACCATTGAAGGTATGGGACTTGTCGCTAAGGTAGTAGGCGAGGGAAGTAAGGTTGTAGCACAAACTCCGTCGTCGGGAAATGTTCAGGTCGGCGGAACGGTCGTTTTGTATACCGAGGATGATTACGAGCAGGAGCTTTTAGACGTTCCAAACGTTTACGGAATGACAATGGAAGCCGCGCAGGAGCTTTTGCAGGAGTCAGGCTTTAACGTCACCTTTAAGGGTGAGTACGAGGAGGACGGTGCATACTGCTCGGAGCAGTCGCCACTAAGCACAGCACAGGCTTATGAGGGAACGGCAGTAACCGTTACTATGACTACCTCGTCGGCGTCGGGCGACTCAAGCGACTAAGTAAAAAACACGGAATTTTAAACACGAAAGGGGTCTTGGCAAATGAAGCTGTATGAACTTTTAGGGGAGCAGATTAAAACCAATCTTTCAAATATAGAAATAAGCGGAATTACATCCGACAACAGAAGTCCTGTAAAGGGCGGAGAGCTGTTTGTGTGTATAAAGGGAAAAACCTTCGACGGTCATAACGCTGCCCGTGAAATGATAGAAAAGGGCGCAGCGGCCGTTCTGGTTGAAAGGGATTTAGGATTACCTCAGCAGATTATTGTAACGGATACAAGAAAGGAATACGCATATCTCTGTTCAAGGTGGTTTGGCAGTCCTGAAAAGAAGCTCAGACTCATCGGCGTTACAGGCACAAACGGAAAGACGACAATTACAACAACGCTTAAAAATATTCTGACCGGCTTTGGCAAAAAGGTCGGACTGATTGGCACCTGTCAGAATGAAATCGGCGATGAAATTTTGCATACAGAAAGAACAACCCCAGAAGCTTACGAGCTTTTCGAGCTGTTCGATCTGATGGCGAAAAAAGGCTGCGAGTATGTCGTTATGGAGGTTTCTTCACAAGGACTTGAGCAGCAGCGTTTGGGACCCTGCCGCTTTGAGCTTGGCGCATTTACAAATCTGACGCAGGATCACCTGGACGTTCACGGAACTATGGAAAACTACTATCAGGCTAAAAAGCTGCTGTTTTCTATGACCGATACTGCCGTTATAAATATTGACGACCAGTACGGAGTCAGATTTACAAAAGAAATCGACTGCGATGTCAAAACCTTCAGCACAAAGGGAAAAGCTGACTTTACAGCAAGTAACGCATCTCTTTTGCCAAGCGGCGTAAAATATGACTTTTCAGACGGCAGAGTAACGCTTCCGGTAAGCTTTAATATGCCTGGAGAATTTAACGTATCAAATTCTCTTTGCGTTGTAGCCTGCGCTGACGCGTTAGGCTTTGACGTTAATAAAACTATCGGGCTTTTAAACTGCCAGAAGGGAGTAAGAGGAAGAGCTGAGGTCGTGCCGACTGGCCGTGACTTTACGATAATCTGCGATTACGCTCACACGCCTGACGCAATTGAAAATATTCTAAGCGCTATGAAAGCGAGCGCTAAGGGCAGAGTTGTTTGCCTGTTCGGCTGTGGCGGAAACAGAGATTCAAAAAAGCGTCCTCTTATGGCTAAGGCGGCGCAGAAGTACGCAGATTTTCTGATAGTTACATCAGACAATCCGAGAAACGAGGATCCGAAGCTTATCATTGACGATATTTTAGAGGGAATTGACAAGGATAAAACAGAGTTTGTTACAATAGTTGATAGAATAGAAGCAATAAACTGGGCGGTACAAAACGCACAAAAGGATGATGTTATAGTGCTTTGCGGAAAAGGCCACGAGGATTACCAGATACTTCCAGGTGGCGTTAAAATTCACCTCGACGAAAGAGAAGAGGTAGCAAAGGCACTTTCAAAGCTGAAGGACTGATATAATGGAAAAGGTTTTACTTTCAGAAATAGTAAGAGCTTGTGACGGAAGCTATGGCTACCCTGCAAATACCTTCGTCACAGATATAACAACAAATTCAAAAGAAGCAAAGGACGGAAGCGTTTTTATTGCCATAAAGGGCGAACGCTTTGACGCTCACGATTTTGTAAAAAGCGCAATTCAGAACGGTGCTGTCTGCGCAGTTACCGAACGAGCGGTAGAGGACGCTAAATGTATAATTGTCGACTCAACACGTTCGGCGTATTTGAACATTGCGCATTACTACAGAAGCAAATTTGATATTCCGCTTGTTGCGGTAACAGGAAGTGTCGGCAAGACTACCACGAAGGACTTTATATGGTGCGTTTTGAGCGAGAGGTTTAACACACTCAAAACTCCAGCTAACAGAAATAACGATATAGGACTTCCCGAAACGCTTTTGAAGCTTGAAAGCTCTCATCAGGCGGCGGTTATTGAAATGGGAATGAATCATCAGGGCGAAATTTCAAGGCTTTCAGCAGCTGCTTGCCCGACGATTTGCGTTATAACAAATATCGGAACCTCTCATATAGAGAATTTAGGTTCAAGGGAAAATATTTTAAAAGCTAAGCTTGAAATCTTAGACGGCGCCGACAGAAACGCACCTCTTATCCTTTGCAAGGACGACGAATATTTACAAAAGGTAAATGTCAGAGGCAGAAGAATTGTCTGGTATTCGACGGAGAACAAAACCGCCGACGTTTATGCGACTGATATAGTGGCGGACAGTGAGGGCGTAAGCTTTACAATCTGCGAGGGCGAAGAGAAAACAAGGGCGAGAATAAATACGCTCGGACTTCACAACGTAAAAAACGCTCTTGCGGCTTACTGCGTTGGACGAGAGCTTAAAATGACAAGTGGCGAAATAGCATCGGGAATTTCAAAATTCAGGCCCGACGGAATACGTCAGACTGTTGAGGAAATAAGCGGCCTGACAGTAATAAAGGATTGCTACAATGCGTCTTATGATTCTATGAAGTCGTCGCTGGAGCTTTTAGCAAGTATTAAAACGAGCGGCAAAAAAATTGCAGTTTTAGCCGATATGAAGGAGCTTGGCGATATGTCGCAAAAGCTTCACAAAGCGGTCGGCAAGCTTGTTTTTAAGGCTGATGTCGATAAGCTTTTGTGTCTTGGCGACGACGCAAAATATATAATCGACGGCGCTGTAGCAAGCGGCTTTGATGAAAAAAAGGCAGTGCATTTTGACGACAAGCAGAGTCTTGCCGACTATATAAAGAAAACAGCTGATAAGGGCGACGTGGTTTTGTTTAAAGCCAGTCGCGCGATGAAGCTCGAAGAGGTAATCGAAAGACTTTAGCGTAAGCTTTCTGTAAGGGAGTGAAACGATTGGAAATAAATCAAAAAAGGATAACACCAACTACCAGAAGCGTACAGCCTGTTGCACAGGCGAGAAAGAAGCTTAATTTCCGCTTCGTAACTGATAAAATAGACAGACCAATGCTGATAATAATTTTGGTGCTTTTGGTTTTTGGTTTTGTAATGATGTTTTCCGCCTCTTATGTATGGGGACTTTCCGACTACGACGACGGATATTATTACATCAAAAGACAAATTTTTGCAGGAGTTCTGGGACTTATCGGAATGTTTTTCCTGTCTTATCTTGATTATCATTTTTATCAGAACACAAAAATCGCCTACCTGTTTTTCGGCGTAGCTTTGGTGCTTAACTTTGTAACTGCGGCGATAGGCGACGAGGTCGCAGGAGCAAGGCGCTGGATAACGATAGCAGGTTTTCAGTTCCAGCCGTCTGAAATTTTAAAGGTAGCAGTAATAATCATTTTCGCATATATTCTGGCAGTCAATTGGCAAAGGTTTGACAGCTGGAAGTATTCAATAGTTCCGTTTGCGATAATACTTGGATTGTGTGCTGTGGCGATTGCAGCGCAAAGGCATATGTCCGGAGTTCTGATTTTCGGAATTTTAGGAATTTCTCTTATGTTTGTCGGCGGAGTTCCAAGAAAGCATTTCTGGTGCTTTATAGGAATCCTGGTAGCGGCGCTCGGAGCGTTCCTGCTCTATAAGATATTTTTAAGCTCAGACGGAGGCTTCTCATATATTACCGAGCGTTTTCAGTCGTGGAGAAATCCGCAGTCTGACCCTCAGGGAAGCACATATCAGACCTATCAGTCGTTACTCGCTATCGGTTCGGGCGGAATTTTCGGATTAGGCTTTGGCGAATCAAGGCAAAAATATCTATACCTTTCAGAGTCACAAAACGACTTCGTATTTTCAATCGTCTGCGAGGAGCTGGGCTTTGTCGGAGCTTGTATTGTAATTATTCTGTTTGCAATATTTATTTTGCGAGGCTTTTATATAGCTACAAGATCAAAAGACAGATTTGGAATGCTGATTGCTGCTGGAATAACCGTTCAGATCGGTTCGCAGGCACTTCTTAATATCGCCGTTGCGACAAACTCGTTCCCGAATACGGGTGTATCTCTTCCGTTTTTCAGCTATGGAGGAACAGCGCTCCTGATTCAGCTTCTGGAAATGGGAATGCTGCTGTCGGTTTCACGGCAGGCGAACAAAACGCCATAGCAAATTGATTTTAATAATTTAAATTGAGGGGGACTGATTTTTATGCTTAAAATACTTTTGGCAGGCGGAGGAACAGCAGGACACGTAAATCCTGCTCTGGCGATTGCTGAAATAATAAAGGAAAAGCACTCGGACGCTGAATTTGCTTTTGCGGGAACGCCCGACGGAATTGAAGCAAGACTTGTGCCAAACGCAGGCTATAAGTTCTACCCGATAAAGGTAAAGGGCTTTCAGAGAAAGCTGAATTTCAATAATATCAAAAGGAATATAAAGGCGGCTTCTTATCTTTTAACGGCTGGAAAAAACGCAAATAAAATAATTGACGACTTCAAGCCTGATCTTGTTGTCGGTACTGGCGGATACGTTTCAGGACCTGTAGTCCGTGCGGCGGCTAAAAGAGGAATCAAAACCGCAATCCACGAGCAAAACGCTTATCCAGGCGTTACAAACAAGCTTCTTTCAAAGGAAGTAGATAAGGTTATGCTTACCGTTAAGGAAGCTTGCGACTATCTTGAAAAGGATATAGATATAACTGTTACAGGCCTTCCTGTCAGAAAAAGCTTTGCTGTAAGCGATAAGTCAGAGGCGAGAAAAAAGCTCGGTATTCCAAAGGACGCAATCTGTGTTTTATCAACGGGCGGAAGCTTAGGTGCCAGAACCATAAACAACTCGGCGAAGGCTTTGTTCAAGTGGTATCAGGAGGAAAACATAGACGTTTATTATATTCATTCTTACGGAACCTATTCGGGCTATAAAGGCTATAAGGACGACCTTAAAGCTCAGGGAATTGATGTTGACGACAAGCGTTTTATAATTTCCGACTATGTGGATATGTCCGTTTGCATGGCGGCAAGCGACCTGGTTATCAGCCGCTGTGGCGCAAACACATTAAACGAGCTTGAAAGCGTTGGCAGAGGATCTATTTTAATCCCCTCGCCAAATGTCGCTGGAAATCATCAGTATTACAACGGTCTGGTTTTGCAAAACGCAGACGCCGCTATTGTAATTGAAGAAAAGGATCTGACCGACGAAAAAATCGTTTCAACCGTTCGTGACCTCATATCCAGCAGGGACAGGCTTGCCACACTTTCTGAAAACGCAAGAGGCCTTTACATTCAGGACACCAATGAAAGAATTTATTCTGTGCTGTCTGAGCTTTTAAAGGACGTAATTATCAAAAGGTAACCCTCTCACCTAACTCTCTTTATTTGCATAATATGTGCTATACAATGTTTTGCAGATGTTATGCTGCTGTAAAGGAGAGAGGATTATGCAGAGGCTGAAAATTATAGGAGGGCAAAAGCTTTCGGGCGAAATATCTGTTCACGGAGCGAAAAATGCGGCGCTGCCTTTGCTTGCGGCGTGCGTGTTAGCTAAAGGAGAAACTGTTTTACATAATTGCCCACGGCTCAGCGACTCTTATGCTGCGCTCAGAATTTTGTCCTGTTTAGGCTGTAAGTGCAAGCGTGAGGGCGATACCGCTATTATAAATACCGATGCGTTGACAGGCTTTGACGTTCCAGACAGCCTGATGAGAGAAATGCGTTCGTCGATTGTCTTTTTAGGCGCAATTTTAGGAAGGTGCGGGAAGTGCAAGCTGTCGTTTCCTGGCGGCTGCGAGCTTGGACCTCGCCCGATAGATTTACACATAAAGGCTTTAAGAAGCCTGGGAGCGGTAATAAAAGAGGAATACGGACTTCTGGACTGCGAGGTTCCACACTCGCTTCGGGGAGCAAGAATTTCTCTGTCGTTTCCGTCTGTTGGCGCTACCGAAAATATAATTCTGGCGGCAAGCACAGCAAAGGGACAAACGATTATTGAAAATGCTGCGAGAGAACCTGAAATCAGCGACCTTGCCGGATTTTTGAATAAATGCGGCGCTAAAATTCACGGTGCAGGAACAAGCAAGGTTGTAATTGACGGCGTTGACGAGCTGAACGGCTGTGAGTACAGCGTTATGCCTGACAGAATCGTAGCCTGCACATATATGAGCGCTGCCGCAGTAACCGGCGGAGAGCTTAACATCAAACGAGTGAACTTTCGGGATTTAACAAGCATCATTCCCGTTTTTGAGGAAATGGGCTGCGCTGTTTTTCCCTTTAAGGATAATATTTATATAAGCGCAAAAAAGAGCCTGACGGCAGTAAAAACTATAAGAACTATGCCGTACCCAGGTTTTCCAACCGATGCGCAGGCGATTTTAATGGCGCCGCTTTGTAAAGCGTCAGGAACGAGCGTTATAGTTGAAAATATATTTGAAAGCCGTTATCGTCATGTCGACGAGCTTTGCAGAATGGGCGCAAAAATCAAAACCGAAGGGCGAGTAGCCGTTATCGACGGCGTTAAAACTCTTTACGGCGCAACTGTTTTTGCAACCGATTTAAGAGGCGGAGCGGCACTTGTGCTGGCGGGACTCGGCGCACAGGGCGAAACGCTCATTGGAAATGTAAAGTATATAGACAGAGGATATGAAAATATCGAGAGGGAGCTTTCCTCTGTCGGCGGAAATGTGACAAGAATTTAAAAAAGCAAGGTGAGAGTATTGAGGGATATTGTAAAGAGCGATCAATCGCAGGACGAGGTAAAAATAATTAACGGCGAAGAGGTCGTTGTTTCAAGAAAAAAGAGAAGACGCAATATGTCGCTTTATTATGTCCTGATTGTGATTTTTGTAGCTTTAGCGATGATTTTTCTGTCTTTTACATATTTTTTCAGAATCAAAACCATAACCGTTTCGGGAAATACCCTCTATACCACCGAGCAGGTTATAGAGCAGTCGGGCGTAAATATCGACGACAACCTTTTCAGAACAAACACTACTACCGTTGAAAACAGAATAAGCTCAGCATTTCCGTATTTTGAAAGCGTTGAGGTCACAAGAGCTTTAGCTTCGACGATTGAAATAACGGTCGTTGAAGCAACGCCAGCTGTATCCATCAAGTATAATGACAACGAGTTTATGGTTGTAAGCACCAAGGGCAGAATTTTAGAAACGGGACTTTCTTCGCCAAAGGACGGCACAGCGGCAGTTTACGGAATGACAATGACCGAAACCAATCAGGGCTCAGATTACGAGGACGAGGATTCAATAAAGAAAACCGTTTTGGATGAAATAATTTCCGAAAGAGAAAAGCTCGGACTTGACAAGATAACGACTATCGGACTTTCAGAGAGAACCGATATCAGAATCATCTACAACGACACAATAAAGATAAAGCTCGGAAGCTCACAGGATATTCCGTTTAAGCTAAGCTATATAAAATCTGTAATAGACAAGGTCGGAGAGGACTATTCGGGAACGCTTATTTATCATAACGCAGACAGCGGAGTTTCAGCAATTCCCGATACCGCGGCTGAGGAAGAAACTGAAATCGAGGAAACTACCGAAGCTACAACCGAGCAGGAAGATCTGGACGATTATGTAGAATAATGCAGGAAAAATGCAAAATACGGAAAATTTTCTTTATTTACCTGCTGTTTACGAAAAATGTTGAAAAAAAGTCTTGCAAAAGCAAATGTTTTGTGTTATTATATAGTGGTATAGGTAGCACATTTTCAATAAGGCGCATTATGCCGTTGGAGGTATTTCAGGGGAGAAATTATACTCGACTGAAAGATTAGGTGCTGTTTGTCGGTATGACTTATAGTCCCTTAATTATTCAAGGAAGGATTGCCTAAGCTATATTGATAATTATACCGTAGTTTATTTTAGGAGGATTACAAATTATGAGTTTTGCTATTAGCCCAGAGGAAATGTTCGGCGCTAAAATTAAGGTCATAGGCGTTGGCGGCGGCGGCGGAAACGCACTTAATTGTATTGCCGACGAGGGAATGATTGGAAACGTTGATTACATAGCAGTAAATACAGACATTCAGGCACTTCAACGTTCAAAGGCAACGGAAAAGATTCAGATTGGCTCTAAGCTTACAAGAGGTTTAGGCGCTGGCGGACGTCCTGAGGTTGGAGAAGCTTCAGCTCAGGAGAGCAAGGAAGAAATTTCTGAAGCTATCAAGGATGCTGATATGGTATTCATTACAGCAGGAATGGGCGGCGGAACAGGAACTGGCGCTGCACCGATAGTTGCTGAAATTGCTCAGGATCTTGGAATTTTAACAGTTGCTGTAGTTACAAAGCCTTTTGACTTTGAGGGTGCAAAGAAAGCGGCTCAGGCTGAAAAGGGAATTGCTGAGCTTCTGGATCACGTTGATTCGCTTATCGTAATTCCTAACCAGAAGCTTTTGACTGGCGAGCAAAGACTTACAATGAGAGATTCATTTACTCTTGCTGATAACGTATTGAAAACAGGAGTCAAGAGCATCGCCGATTTGATTCTGAGAAACGGATTTATGAACGTTGACTTTGCTGACGTTACCACAATTATGAAGGACGCTGGAAAGGCTCACATCGCAATTGGTTACGGCGAAGGTAAGGACAAGGCAGCAGACGCTGCAAACCAGGTTATTTCTTCACCGCTTCTTGAAACATCTATCAGCGGAGCAAGAAGACTTCTTGTTAACATCGTAATGAGCGAGGACATCGTTACAAGCGATATGGACGAGCTTACACAGCTTATCACACAGGCAGTTGATCCTGACGCTACAATTATCTTCGGCGCAGATTACACACCTGACGCAACAGATTGCATCAGCGTAACTGTTATCGCTGCTGATTTCGCAGACGACGCCAAGAAGTTCAGCACTGCACCTGCTGCTTCAACACTTGATACAGAAGCAATGGCAAAGGCTGGCGTTAAGGCTCCGAATAATCCTGATTACTACGACGACATTTTTAATATTATAAAGAACAAGTAACATTTGATATTAAGGGCATCTCGCAAGTATTATCGTTGTGAGATGCCTTTTTTAAAAATAGAGGATAGTTTTATGTGCGACATTATTAAGGTCAATACGAGCGACTTGAAGCAGGCGGCAAAAACGCTCAGGGCAGGAGATAAGATTTTGCTCAGCGGTACAATTTACACAGCGAGAGATGCCGCTCACAAGCGTTTTGACAAGCTGCTTGACGAAGGTGAGGAGCTGCCGTTTGACTTAAAAACCGCTGTAATTTACTATGCTGGGCCTACTCCCGCACCGGAGGGTATGGCGGTCGGCGCTTGTGGTCCGACGACTTCAGGCAGAATGGATAAGTTTGCGCCAAGACTTCTGGATCTCGGACTTTCAGGAATGATTGGCAAGGGTGAGAGAAGCGCTGAGGTAAGAGAAGCGGTAAAGCGTAATAAAGCGATATATCTGTGTGCCACAGGCGGCGCAGGAGCGCTCGCTTCAAATTGCATCAAAAGCTGTGAGGTAATAGCCTTTGACGAGCTGGGATGCGAATCGGTAAAGAAAATGTATATTGAGGATTTTCCGCTTGTAGTTGCAAACGACTCGTTCGGAAACGATTTATTTGAAATGGGCAGAAGGCAGTTTGAAAGGGCATAAAGAAAGTATGGAAGCTTTTGACGCAAGTGTTTCAGATGAGGAGCTTATAAGGCAGGCTAAAAGCGAGGTCGCTTTTGCACAGCTTATTTCAAGGTACAAAAAAATTGCTGAGATAAAGGCGAGAAAGCTGGGCGTTGGCAGAAGTGAAGCGGAAATCTACGACCTTATCGACGAGGGAATTATCGCTGTGTTTTACGCAGTCAGAACCTACGATGAGAGTAAGAACGTCAGATTTTCAACCTATGCGGATACCTGTATAACAAACAGGATGCTGACGACTATTGAAAAGCAAAACAGGATAAGAACAACAGAAGCTACCGAGTCTGAGGAGGCAATGCTCAACGAGCAGGCGACTGATACCAGCCCTGAGAGTATTCTCCTGGAGCGTGAACGCTTCGACGAGGTTATGAAAAGAGTTTCTGAAAAACTATCGGCTATGGAGCTTTCGGTATTTGAGGTTTATCTTCAGACGGAAAGCTACAAGGAAATTTCCCAAACGTTAAATATTCCAGTAAAGTCTGTTGATAACGCTATGCAAAGGGTCAGAAAAAAGCTGAAAACAGAATTGCAGGACAGAGAATAAAAACAACCATAATATATGGCCATATAGCTTAAAAAGAGCGTTGTAAATCTTTCGAGGTAACAAAGGTGTCGGTTTGAGTCCGGCTTGGCTAATAAATCTAAGCGAGGGAAAACGGTATGTTTGAAGACAAAACACTAGTCTGCAGAGACTGCGGAAACGAATTTACTTTTACTGCTGGCGAACAGGCATTTTACGCTGAAAAAGGTTTTGAAAATGAGCCTTCAAGATGTAAAGCCTGCCGTGATGCTAAAAAGTCAAAGGGTAAGCAGTCAAGAGAGTTCTTCACCGCAGTTTGTGCAGCTTGCGGAGGAGAGGCAAGAGTTCCTTTTAAGCCAAGCGAGGACAGACCTGTATATTGCAGTGATTGCTTTGCTAAAATGAGAGAAGCAGAGTAGGAAAACCAAAAAAGCGAAGCGGAGTTTAACTTCGCTTCCTTTTATTTTTGAGGGAATTGTTTTTAATGCTATTTGACTTTTGCGCCTTGATAGGATATACTGTTTCAATAAGGTATTTTGAGATGACAAACGACAAAGAAATTTACGGTGATCAGATTGGAAAGACTTAAAAGTATAATAAAAAGCGAGGTAATAGTTGCCGCCGCTTCGTGGCTTTTATCCTTTATACTTATTGCTATATGCTGGATTGCAAGAACCGAGGGCGCATACTTAAACAATTATATTTCGTATATGATGATGCTGTTTTTAACACTTTTTCTTGTCTTGACGGCGGCGTGTGTAATTGTGTGGCTTTTTAAGAATACAAAGAGAAAGAAGCTTTTGCGCTTGCGGACGGAGGAAGGCTATACGGAAAAATATTTCAGCGCTCTTGAAAAAAGCACAAAGCTTAACGGAAAGTTTTCCGCCGCCTTTAAAAACGCTATTTATTTAAGCGGGGAATATACAGACGCTAAAAGGTACGATCAGGCGCTTGAAATGGTCGATAGAATTGATGAGAGCAGCTGCAATGCTTCTCAGAGGGTAATACTTGCAAGCGAGCTTTTGAAAATTTATTCTTTGATGAAGGACGAGCAAAAGGCAAGCAGTATTTATATAGCGCTTGGCGAAGCGTTGCTCGCAGGAAAAATATCCGACGAAGCGCTTGGAGCTTCAGACCTTTCAACCTCGCTATATAAGTATCTGACAAATGATTATGAAGAAGCTTTAAATAGCGCAAGATTAGCCTTTGACCTTGTAAGCGGCGATAAGCAAAAAGCGGATTGTGCGCTGATGCTGGGACTTATAAGCTTAAAGCTTGATGACAAGGAAAGTGCAAAGCGTTATACAGCGGTAGCTTCAAAATATATTTCTACCCCTTCGCAAAAGGAGGACATTTTATCGCTTATGACCTTAGTCGAAAGGGCGTACGGAATATGAAGCTTCACACACCAGCAAAACAGACCGATTTAAAAGCTAAAATAGCAAGCTTTAAGGGATATATTTTTGACCTTGACGGAACGCTTCTCGATTCGTTTGGCGTGTGGAATACTGTTGATACGCTGTTTTTAAACAAACGAGGCTTTGAGGTGCCGAGCGATTACGGCAGGGAAATTTCAGCAATGGGATTTGACGCAGCGGCGGAGTATACAATCAGGCGGTTTGGTTTTAAGGAAGAAAAAGAGGATATAATAAAAGAGTGGAACAGCATTGCGATAAGTCTTTTTGAAAGCGAGGTAAAGCTGTTTGACGGCGCAAGGGATTTTCTTTTGCGGCTGAAAAAACTTGATAAAAAGCTTGCGGTCGCAACCGCTTCGCATACTGAGCTATTAGCTCCTTGCCTTATAAACAACGGCGTGTACGAGCTTTTTGACAAAATCGTAACTGTAAACGAGGTCGGCTGTGGAAAGGACAGTCCTGAGATTTATTTAAGCTGTGCTGAAAGGATGGAACTTGCGCCTTGCGACTGCGTAGTATTTGAGGATGTGCCGAAGGCGGTTGAAAGCGCTAAGTCAGCAGGCTTTAAAACGGTAGGCTTTTTAAGCTACGGAAACGAGTCTGACCACGCTGAGCTTAAAAGACTGAGCGATTATATTATAGAAGGATATGATGAACTGTGAAGGAAGTAATTATAAACACAAAAATGAAAGCTGAGCAGACGGTAGAAGCTTCAAAAACCGCAGCTGCCGTTGGAAGCGGTACCGCCAGAGTTTTTGCAACGCCGATGATGATAGCTCTTATGGAAAATGCGGCGCTTAAATGCCTGGATAAGTTTTTGGACGAGGGCGAAACGAGTGTCGGCACAGCAATATCGACTACACACACCTCAGCAACTCCAATGGATATGGACGTTTACGCAATCGCTGAAATTGTGGGGGCTGAGGGCAGAAGAGTTGATTTTGAAATAACGGCTTATGATAAGTGTGGAGTTATAGGAGAAGCTAAGCACACAAGAGTTGTGGTAAATGCCGAGCGGTTTGAAAGCAAGGCTAACGATAAGCTTAAAAATATCTGACAGGACGGAGGGGTTAATCTATGAAAACGGCGATTGTCCTTGAGGGCGGAGCGAGCAGAAGCTTATTTTCCTGCGGAGTTATGGACGTTCTTTTGGAAAACGAAATATACTGCGACTATGTGATTGGCGCATCGGCAGGAATTTCTATGGGCGTTTCTTACGCTTCAAGGCAGTACAGAAGAAATTACGAGATTGCTAAAAAATATATGCACGACAAGAGGTATATGGGTACGCCTCATATGTTTGACAAGAATAACAAGAGCTATTATAATCTCGACTTTGTGTTTGATGAAATTCCAAACAAGCTTATACCATTCGATTATGAAACGTATGCAAAATGCAAGGGTAATTGCATAGCGGCTGTTACGAATGTAAACACAGGCGAGCCTGAATATCTTGAGGTTGAAGCTGACGACAAGAAATTTACCGCACTTCGGGCAAGCTGCGCTTTGCCGATACTTTTCCCGATGATTGAAATAAACGGAGAAAAGTATCTCGACGGAGGAATTTCCGATTCGGTATCCTTTGAAAAGGCTTTGCAGGACGGCTGTGAAAAGGTAATAGTTGTTTTGACAAGAGCCAGAGGTTACATAAAGAAAACCGACCCGACAATAACCTTAGCCTGTGCGCTTTACAAAAAATATCCCAGGCTTTGCGAAAGACTAAAAAACCGAGCGGAAAGCTATAACGAACAGATGAATAAGCTCCGTCAGCTTGAAAACAGCGGCAAGCTGTTTGTTATCGAACCGCTTTCTACAATGGGAGTAGGAAGGACAGAAGGACGTTGGGAAAAGCTTTTACCGCTTTATTCCCATGGAGAAGAAATGGCGAGATTAAAGCTTGCGGCGTTAAAGAAGTATCTGGAGGTATAGCCATGAATATTTATGCGATTATCTGGTGCGCAGCGGTAGTGCTTCTGATTATAATACTTGTGTCGTACCACAATATGCAGCTTAAAATTACCAAAAAAACGCTGGTTACAAAAAAGCTTCCTGAAAGCTTTGACGGAACGAAAATTGCTGTAATCTCTGACCTTCACAAAAAGAGCTTCGGCAAGAACAACTACAAGCTTATCGAAGCTGTTAAAAGCTGCGCTCCTGATGTTATATTTTTCCCTGGCGACCTGATAAGCCGCTTTGAAACGACAATAAAAGCGCCGACAAAGCTTATCACCTCGCTTGCGAAAATCGCCCCTGTCTACTACACTTATGGAAATCACGAGGTGGATGCAGACGAGAGCGTTCGGGAGGAAATAAAAAAGCTCCCGATGACCTGCCTGTTAAACGGTTCGGTTACAATAGACAAGGATGGCGAGAGCATAAATGTAATGGGCGTTTATTTTGAATCCGAATACTACAAGAATAAAAAGGGCGGTTACAGAAATCTCCCCAAAGTAACAGCAGGGGATATAAACAGACGAATCGGAGAAAAGCCGGACGGCTTTACGCTGCTACTCGCTCACAACCCCGATTATTTTCCCGCTTATGCTGAATGGGGCGCAGATATAACCTTTAGCGGCCACATTCACGGCGGAGTTATAAAAATAGGCAAGAGAGGACTTTTACACCCTGAGAGAAAGTTCCTTCCTGAGTACACCGCTGGAATTTATAAAATAGGCGACAAAGCGTTAGCTCTCACAACGGGACTTGGAAAGTTCAGACTTTTTAACGCATCTGAGGTTATGCTTGTAACGCTGAAAAACGATTTTCCGGAAAAGTAAAAAACTAAAAATCACCGAAGGCTTTCTTTTCAGATCAGCTTTGTTCCTTCGTTGTCAATGTGAAACAGCTTTACGTCCCAGTTTTCCAGTCCTTCCGTTTCGAGCGAGAACTTTACCTTTCCTGTGAAAAACTCGTTTGCCTCGTCTACCACCGCCATAACGGTAGGACCTGCTCCGCTTATATATGCGGCGTATGCTCCGTGGTTGTATGCTATGTCGAAAACTCTGCGGCAGTTTGGAATAAGCTCCATTCTGTATGGCTGATGAAGTCTGTCGTGACAGGCGGTACGCAGGTTTTCAAATTTCCCTGTCAGAAGAGAAGCCGAGAAAAGTGCTGCTCTTGAAAGGTTGTATACAGCATCCTTGTGCGAAACCTCCTTTGGCAGACAGGCTCTTGCCTTTTCGGTTTTAAGCTCAAAGTCAGGAATAATCGCCACAAATTTAAGGCTGGTGTTGACCTCCTGCTTTACCCAGTGAACCTTTCTTCCGTCAAATACAGCGGTTACAATTCCGCCTAAAAGAGCAGGAGCGGTGTTGTCGGGGTGCCCTTCGATCTGCGCCGCAAGATTTACCAGATCGTCTGTCGTTAAAGGGTTTCCAAGAAGTGTGTTTGCGCCGACAAGACCTGCTACTATGCAGGCACTTGACGAGCCAAGTCCTCTTGCCATTGGAATGTTGCTCGTTTGCTCAATTTTAAGTCCGTCGAGCTTCTTACCGCAAATTTCAAAAAGGTGTGAAGCGGATTCGTAAATAAGGTTTGATTTATCTGTCGGAACCTCAAGCCCGTCGAGAGATGTAATTTCAACTCTGTCGCTGAGTTCAAGATTCACGAAGTTGTAGTATGTCATGGCAAGTCCAAGTGCATCAAAGCCAGCGCCTAAATTTGCACTTGTTGCAGGTATTCTGAGCTTTATCATATTGCTTCTCCTTGTAAGTTTTGTACAATACAAATCCGCAGACTTAAAGTGCTGCGGATTTTTGTTTTGTTGAAAATTTTTGACTTAAAGCGCTCTTATAACTCTGATGACTTCGATGTCGTCGCCGAGATTCTTTAGCTTTTCATCAATCACAGCCTCCTGCATTGAAGAGGTTATGAATGCAGTTTCGTCGTCCGGACGGTTTTTGCGCTCGATGAAAATAGGCTGGTCAAAGGCAGCAGAAATCTTCGCCTTAGCGTCGTCGCCTTTTATTTTAGCTCTTACATAAACTGCTGTTTCAGCTAGTTTATGAGAAGCGGTTTTCTTTTCATCGCTCGGCAAATCCCAGGAAACAGTAAGAGGTCTTTCTCTGTGAACGAGAGCGTCGATAAGGTCGCCGACAACAGCAGATGCGGTAGGAAGCTTTCCTGCTCCCTGTCCGTAGAAAATAACGTCGCCGACGCCGTTTCCTGTAACTGAAATTGCGTTGTAAACTCCGTCAACGTGAGAAAGAAGATTGCTCTCAGGGATAAGTCGAGGGCAAACCATAACTGCAAGCTTGCCGTTTACAAGAGGAGATAATGAGCCGATAAGCTTGATTCTGTAGCCTGCGTTCTGAGCGTATTCAACGTCCTCAGGTGTAATCTGTGTAATTCCCTCGCAGTAAGCTTCGTCAGGGTAGATATGACTTCCCGAAACCAAAGAAGCCAAGATGCAGATTTTTCTGCAAGCGTCCTGACCTTCAACGTCAGCAGTAGGATCAGCTTCCGCAAAGCCGTTTTTCTGAGCGAGCTTTAATGCGTCGTCAAAGCTCATCTGGTCCTTTATCATCTTTGTGAGAATAAAGTTGGTGGTTCCGTTTAAAATGCCTGAAATCTGCTCAATTTTATTTCCAGCAAGACACTTGTGAAGCGGTCTGATGATTGGTATTCCGCCGCCGACAGAAGCTTCAAAAAGATAGCTTGCGTTATGTTCTTTAGCAATCTTAAAAAGCTCTGCGCCCTTTTGAGCTACAAGCTCTTTGTTTGAGGTGACAACGCTTTTGCCCTTTTCAAGAAGCTGCTTTGTAAATTCAAATGCCGGGTGAATGCCGCCAATAACCTCAGCGACAGCTTCGACCTCAGGGTCGTTTAAAATGTCGTTAAAGTCCTTTGTATGCTTGCCCTGATACGGACTGTCAGGGAAATCTCTCAAATCCAGAATATAGCCAAGACTGACCTCTCTGCCAATTTTTTTGGTGATTGATTCACGGTTGGTTTCAAAAAGCTCAACCGTTCCGCTACCGACAACTCCGTAGCCTATAACTGCATATTTACTCATAAGTTTCTACCATCCTTTACGTTAAAAGGCGATTTATTCGCCTGAAATAATTTTTGCATCAACAACGCCGTACATATTGAGCAGCGTTTCCTTTATATTTGTGAGCGTTGCATCTGCTCTGTCCATTTTGACAGAGATTGTAACGCTTGCAACCGAATCGACAGGTATGTTCTGATTTACCGTCAGAATGTTAAGTCCAAGCTCGTAAAGCGAGGAAATAATCCCCGACAGGACGCCCTTTTCGTCCTTCAGTACAAGATACAGGGACAGAATTTTGCTTTGCATTTTTTCTTCGTATCCAAAAACGCAGTCCTTGTATTTGTAGTAAGCGCTTCGTGAAATTCCGACAGCTCTGCAAGCATCGGAGGAGCTTTTGACGTCTCCTCTGGCTTTCATTTTCTTCGCAGACAATACCTTTAAAATTATGTCGGGAAGGACTTTGGCATTGACAACTACAAGCTGTTCGCTTTCGTTTTGAATATCACTCATAAGTCCACCTCCGATATACATTTGTTTTTGTGACAAATACAACTATATCACATTTTCATATATAAGTCAAGACAATTTTTTTGCATCATTTGTGTTTGCACAGAAGGTGAATTTACGCGGAAAGGGAAGTTCCTTTGTTAACAAAATGTAAAAAATGAATTTTCAAAAAAGAAATCCTGCAAAATTTATTGCCAAATTCGGTTATTTATGGT
>JAJQIH010000024.1 GCA_021199305.1 Ruminococcus sp. | reverse complement strand
ATATTTGGAGTTGTTTTTCTTCTTTTTCTGTCAACTATCTATTGTAACATAACATTTGGTGTAATTCACCAAAAATCAAAAGATTTTTTCACTTCTCTTGACAATGCTGTTTAATAGTGTTACAATTAAGGCAACAATTTAAATACTTCAATTTGTTGATAAAGAAGTCCTGTTGCATTAGTCTTCAGAGCAGAGAGAGCGAAACGTAAGGCTGAAATTTCGCTTGCTGAGGAGGCAATCGGGAACACCGCTTTTGAGAGCGTCCAATAAACGCCGTAAGCCTGCGTTAAAGGTACTTAAAGCCAACCGTAAAAGATTGGAAAGTTGGGTGGAACCACGAGTAAATTCGTCCCGATATTCAGAGTATTTCTGAGTATCGGGCTTTTGTTTTTCAAGAAGGGAGTATGCTATGCTTACAGTAAAAGCTAAAAAGAAAGGCTGCGTAATATCGTTTGTCCTGTCGACCGTTCTGGAGCTTGGGATTATGGCGATGTTTCTGATAGCGGCAGTTTTCAAGTCGTCAATAACTATGTATGAAGCGCTGCTCTGGGCGATAATAATGTTCATACTGGTTTATTGGTCAAATTCTGCGTACAACGGTATGTGCGTTGACGAAAAAGGCAATAGCGTTCTTTCAAAGGGGATGCGAAAGCTGTTTAATGTAATAAGCCTTCTGACAAGCATTGCACTTTTCGCAGTCGGAGCGGTTGTATTTATTGATTATTATTTTTATGCTATATTTTAGGAAAGGGATTGAGAAATTATGATTAAGCTTACTTTAAAGGACGGAAGCGTTCGTGAAATCGAAAACGCTTCAAGCGCTGCTGAAATTGTAAAGGGAATAGGAATGGGACTTTACAAGGCGGCTTGCGCTGTAAAAATCAACGGAGAGGTAAAAGATTTAAGAACAACAGTTGACAGCGACTGCACGTTTGAGGTTCTGACTTTTGACGACATCGACGGAAAGAAAACCTTCTGGCATACCGCTTCGCATATTATGGCGCAGGCGGTAAAAAGACTGTACCCGGATACTCTTCTGGCGATCGGACCTTCGATTGACAGCGGATTTTACTACGACTTTGACAGGGAGACTCCGTTTTCCGAGGACGACCTTGTAAAGATTGAAAACGAAATGAAAAAGATAGTAAAGGAAGGACTTTCGCTTGAGCAGTTTGAAATGTCGCCGGGCGAAGCGATTGATTACCTTTCATCGAAGGGCGAAATCTATAAGGTTGAGCTTTGCCAGGAGCACGCTGACAAGGGCGAGCCTATTTCATTTTACAAGCAGGGCGAGTTTGTTGACCTTTGCGCAGGCCCTCACCTTATGACGACGGCGCCTGTAAAGGCGATAAAGCTTACCTCCTGCACGGGCGCTTACTGGAGAGGCGACGAGAAAAACAAAATGCTTTCCCGTATCTATGCGGTAGCTTTTCCGAAGGCTTCGATGCTCGAGGAGCATTTAGCAAAGCTTGAAGAAGCAAAGAAAAGAGATCACAATAAGCTGGGACGTGAGCTTGAATATTTTACAACCGTTGATTATGTAGGACAGGGACTTCCTATACTCCTGCCAAAGGGCGCAAGAGTTGTCCAGACGCTGCAAAGATGGGTTGAAGATACCGAGCAGGCGCACGGCTATCTGCTTACAAAAACACCGTATCTCGCAAAGAGAGAGCTTTATAAAATTTCGGGTCACTGGGATCATTACCTTGACGGAATGTTTGTACTAGGCGACCCTTACGACGAAACAAAGGAGTGCTTTGCGCTTCGTCCGATGACCTGTCCGTTCCAGTATCAGGTATATTTAAACAGACAGCGTTCATACAGAGATTTGCCGATGAGACTTGGCGAAACGTCAACCCTTTTCAGAAACGAGGACAGCGGCGAAATGCACGGACTTATCCGTGTCCGTCAGTTTACAATTTCAGAAGGACATATCGTTTTGCGCCCTGACCAGCTTGAAGAGGAATTCAAGGGATGCCTGGAGCTTGCAAAATATATGCTTGATACCGTCGGACTTTTAGACGATTGTACCTTCAGATTTTCTCAATGGGATCCTGAAAACCCTGACAACAAGTACGAGGGTACCGCTGAGCAATGGGACGCATCACAGGCTGCAATGGCTACAATTCTTGACGACCTGGGAGTTGACTACGAGATTGGAATTGACGAAGCGGCGTTTTACGGTCCGAAGCTTGACATTCAGTACAAAAACGTATTCGGCAAAGAGGACACTCTCGTTACAATTCAGATTGATATGCTGCTTGCGGAAAAGTTCGGTATGTACTATATCGACAAGGACGGACAGAAAAAGCTTCCGTATATTATTCACAGAACCTCGCTTGGCTGCTATGAAAGAACGCTTGCGTATATGATTGAGCATTACGCTGGAGTATTTCCTCTGTGGCTTGCTCCTGAGCAGGCAAGAGTTCTGCCAATCGGAGAGGAGCATATTGAGTACGCTGAAGCTCTGGCTGAAAGACTGACTGAAATGGGAATGAGAGTTACAGTTGATAAGCGAGATGAAACTATCGGCAGAAAGATCAAAAACTCTCGTCTTGACAGGATTCCTTATATGCTTGTTATCGGCGATAAGGAGGTCGAAGCGAACGCTGTATCGGTTCGTTCGAGAAACGAGGGAGATATAGGCGCAATGCCTGCTGACGAGCTTGTCGAAAAGCTAAGAGTTGAAATCGAAACGAAGTCGAAGGGCGTCGGCAGATAACCCCGAAAAATAAAGAGAAAACCGCTTGCTCACACGTTGTGTGCAGGCGGTATTTTTTGTAACGAATTACTGAACAATTTATGAACAAGGCGATTGATTAAACAAAAGAAAGCAAGTTGTTATAAGTCAATAGGCTATTTCACCAAAATTCGACACGCATATTTGTGAAAATTGCACAAAAATCGAAGTTTCGTCAAAGGATAAAAGATTTGGTAAAAATCCACAAAAACCTTGACATAAGCAAGCCTTTTTGCTATAATTATCAATAGAAAACTGCGCTCAAATTTGCGATTATTTGTTTCATTTGCTAAAAAATGGGCGCGAAAATGGGGAGTTTATAGTAGCTTTTAGCCAAAAAGGCTAGAAAGCTTATTATTCTTTTTTCTAAAAAATCAAAATGTGCAAATTGCACAAATAAAAATGCTTTTTTCGCGTTTTCGGAAAGGCGGGCGGTACATTGAGTGTTATATTATCTGCTGAAAACGTCAGCAGAGATTTTAAAATCAGCGATCAGAATATCGTTCATGCGCTTAAGAATATAAATATTGAAATAGAGCAGGGCAAGCTTACCGTCTTGAGAGGACGTTCGGGAAGCGGAAAGACAACGCTTATAAACATTTTAGGCTGTCTTGACCGACCCACCGAAGGAAAGGTAATGTTTCTCGACGAGGACCTTACATCGCTCAGTGATGGACAAAGGGATGAAAAGCGGCGATATGATATGGCGTTTGTATTCCAGTCTGTTGCGCTCATATCCAGTATGACCGGATATGAAAATGTTGAGTTCGGACTTCGGCTTTCGGGATACCCGGCAGCGAAGCGGGATGAAAGAGTCAAGGAATGCCTGGCAAACGTCGGTCTTGCTAAAAGAATGCATCACCGACCCGGTGAGATGAGCGGAGGCGAGCAGCAGAGAGTAGCGATTGCAAGAGCGATTGCACACTCGCCAAAGATTATTTTTGCCGACGAGCCTACCGCAGAGCTTGACACTCAGACGGCACTGTACATAGTAAAGCTATTCAAAGAGCTTGTCGCAAAAGAGGGAATGACAATTGTTATGACCACTCACGACCCCAGCATGATGGATGTAGCCGATAAGGTTTACACACTAGAGGACGGTGAGATTGTTGAGTGACGCTTTAGTTGATGAAAATAATATAGCAGACGTAAATGACGAGTATATGATACGCTGTGAAAACCTCGTAAAAATTTACAAAACAAGCGAGGTTGAGGTAGTAGCTCTTCAAGGCTTGGACCTTGACGTCAAGCGTGGAGAGCTTATGGCGATTGTCGGAAATTCAGGAAGCGGTAAAAGTACGCTGCTCAATATGCTCGGAGGACTTGATAAGCCGAGCGCAGGAAGCCTTACCGTAGACGGAAAGAACTTGCTTAAATTTTCCGACAGAGATTATATGGAGTACAAGAGAAATACGGTTGGTTTTGTGTGGCAGAATAATGCGAGAAACCTGATTCCGTATCTGACGGCAGTTCAGAATGTTGAAATGCCAATGCTCCTGAAGGGTTCAAAGCAGCGGCGTGAAAGAGCGCTTGAGCTGCTTGATAAGGTAGGACTTTCAAACCGTGCAGGCTCACGACTTGACCAGATGTCAGGAGGAGAGCAGCAAAGAGTAGCAATTGCAATAGCGCTTGCGAATTCTCCGAAGCTTTTGCTCGCCGACGAGCCGACAGGAGCGGTTGATACCAAAACGTCGAACGTAATTCTCGACATTTTCAAGGAGCTTAACAGAACCGAGGGGATAACAGTTGTAATTGTTACCCACGACGTTAAGCTTGCAAAGCACATAGACAGGGTAGTTGCTATCAGAGATGGCAGAACAAGCTCTGAAATTATAAGAAAGAAATCCTATGCCGAAGAGATTAAAGACCTCGGTGGAAATCTTGAAGACATTGCCGAAAAGGGCGATAAGTCGCAGCTTGAAGACTCCCAGCCGGAGGAACTGATAGTGCTTGACCGCTCAGGACGACTTCAGATTCCAAAGGATTATCTTGAAACGCTCGGAATCAAGGGCGGAGATAAGCTGAAGGTTGAGCTTGATGAACAATCTGGAAAAATCCAGATTTTTAAATCAACCTGACAAATATCGCTTTCACCCGTTGTAGGGAAATAATAAATCGGCGAAAACATTTTATAGGAAAGGTGGATACACTGTGAAACACAAACTTTTGATGAGAGTTTTAGCTTTTTCGCTTGCTTTGACGACGTTCGCTTCATCGGCGGTTGCCGTTTATGCAGATGACGAAGAGCAGGATACAACTACTGCTTCTGAAACTGCTGACGACGATCTTGACCTTGACGAAGACGAAGACGAGTCGGACGACGACGTTCCTTCATACATAGACTATCGTGAGATGTATGCAGACGAAACTCGTCCAGAGGTAGCCGACGACGAGGGCTATATCTATTCAAGCGAATATCAGCCGGAATATACAGGCGACTCTGTAGCTGAGCTTTCAGTTGAAGAGGTTGACGGAAAGACCGCTTTGAAATGGGCAAATCAGGACGGAAGCGTAAGCTTCCCTGTAACTGTTGCAGAGAGCGGACTTTACGCAATAACAATTAGCTACGAGGCGTTAGCAGGTTCAACAGACAGCGTTGAGCTTGAGCTACAAATTGACGGAGAGTCTCCATACGACACCGCTACTCGTATTACATTATCCAAGAGATGGGTAAACGAGGAGGACATCAAGCAGGACGACAACGGCAACGACATCAGACCTGGACAGGTTGAAGAGGTTTGCTGGCAGGAAACCTACTTGAAGGACATCGACGGACTTTACAACGACGCTCTTTGGTTCTATTTTGAAGCTGGTGAGCATACAGTCACTCTTGAATCTGTAAAGGCTCAATTTGCTATCGAGAGCATCAAGCTTACTCAGGAGGCTGAAACTGAAGCTTACGTAGCTCCGAGCGATTCTGAGCTTGAAGCTAACAGCGACGCAGACGTTATTACAGTTCAGGGCGAGGACGCAATTTATAAGTCTGACAGAACATTATCCCCTACAAGTGACAGAAACTCATCTATCACACAGCCGTCAGACCCTACAAAGACAAAGTATAACACAATCGGTTCTGAAAACTGGTCGCAGTCAACTCAATCAATAACATGGGAGGTTGAGGTTGAAACGTCGGGATACTATAAATTAGGTATCCGCGGCAGACAGGATCAGATGAGAGGTCTTTATTCAAACAGAAAGCTCTACATTGACGGAGTTGTTCCAAACACCGAGAGCGAGCAGATCAAGTTCTACTATTCTTCCG
This sequence comes from Ruminococcus sp., assembly GCA_021199305.1. Lineage (GTDB taxonomy): Bacteria > Bacillota > Clostridia > Oscillospirales > Ruminococcaceae > UMGS1601. The sequence continues at coordinate 23,317 of JAJQIH010000024.1, read as the reverse complement.
ATTGGACGGTTACAACACCTCAGGACGAGGACGGAAACGACATCTATTATTATCTCGAAGCTGGAACTCACACGATTACTCTTGAAGCAATTCCTGGAGAAATCGGAGATATAATGGCGGAGCTTGACGACGTAGTATACGAGATTACAAGCTACTACAGAAAGATTCGTCAGATAACAGGTCCTGATCCGGACGAGTACAACGACTATCAGATAGACAAGGTCCTTCCTGATATTATCAGCGATTTCGAGCGTTTGAGCGATGAGCTTATCGCCAAGAAGGACGAAATCGAAGCACTTTCAGGTGTTGCAGGTTCAGAAGCGGTTACGCTTGAAAAGATGGCAATCGTTCTGGACAACTGTGTTGACAGACCTATAAACATTCCTTCAAACCTTTCTCAGATCAAGGATAACATCACATCAGTTTCATCGTGGATGAGAGAATACAGAGAGCAGCCTCTGGAAATAGATATGTTCCAGTTAGCTCCTGCGGGTAAGGACTTCGATTCAGTCGACGAGGGATTCCTCGACAGCCTTTCATTTGGCTTCCAGGCTTTCATCGGTTCCTTCTTTGAGGATTACAACTCACTTTCATCAGAAACTGAAGATTCACTTGTATGCTGGGTATCTTTAGGACGTGACCAGGCGCAGGTTGTAAACCAGCTTGTAGAAAGCGACTTTAACCCGACAAGTGATACGAAGATTACAGTAAACCTCGTTCAGGGAGGTATAGTCGAAGCGACGCTCGCCGGCAAGGGTCCGGATATAGCGCTGTTTATCGGAGGAGACTTCCCGATACAGCTCGCCGCGCGTGACGTCTTAACGGACCTTACAACCTTTGATGACTACGATGAGGTTATGACGAGATTCCAGGAAAATGCTTCTGTTTTGTATGAGTACAACGGCGGAACTTACGGATTGCCTGTCAGTCAGACGATACCGATGATGTTCTATCGAGAGGATATTTTAGCTGAGTATGGAATCGACGCCGAAGAGGATATTAAAACATGGGATGACCTGATTGATATTCTCCCTGTACTTCAGAGTAACTATATGGAAGTAGGACTTGTACTTCCTGTAACTCAGAACACATCTGCAAACGGTACTGCGGTAGTTTCCACAACAGTTGAAGCTGGTAACACATTCGCTATGCTGATGCTTCAGCAGGGACTTAACTACTATACAGAGGATCAGACGTCAACGACCTTTGATTCACAGGAAGCAATTGACGCTTTCACTACCTGGACAAAGTTCTATACAACATATTCGTTCGATCAGCAGTACGACGGCTTTACAAGATTCAGAACCGGTGATATGCCGCTGTTGATTCAGCCGTATACATTCTACAATCAGGTAACAGTATCAGCACCTGAAATCAAGGGCTGCTGGGGAATGACAACAGTTCCTGGTACTCTTCAGGAGGACGGAACAATCGACCATACAGCTAACTCAACTGGTACGGGCGCTATAATCTTCAAGAAGTGCGAAAACCAGGAGGCTGCGTGGGAGTTCATCAAGTGGTTTACTTCTACTGAAACTCAGATTGATTACGCTTTCGATATCGAAGCTGTAATGGGTACAATGGGTAGATTTGATACTGCAAACCTCGAAGCTCTTGAGCAGCTTTCATGGAGCACATCGGATATGACAAAGCTTCTTGCACAGTTTGAAACACAGGACGAAATTCCTGTAATTCCTGCTTCATATGCTGTAACGAGAAATATAATGAACGCTTTCAGAGAAACTGTTAATAATTCAGAAAATCCAAGAGATACCCTGATGTGGTACAACAAGGATATTAACAGCGAGATTGAGAGAAAACTTGAAGACCTTGAAATATCGGTCGGAAGTGATTAAGGGGGAGTGAGTAAATGGCAAAAACTAAGGTGGAAGGACCACTTAAAAATCAAGGCAAAGTCAGATATACACTTCATATGATGAGAAATAACATCGGCTGCTATGCAATGCTTGCTCCGTTCTTAATTCTCTTCACAATCTTTACAATTGTACCAGTTATAATGTCACTCCCAATGGGATTTACAAACTTCAATATGGTACAGTTCCCACAGTTTGTCGGACTTTCAAACTTTACAACCCTGTTTTTGAACGACGATACGTTTATGATAGCCGTTAGGAACACTCTTGTAATGGCAATCTTCACAGGACCATTCTCATATGTGCTTTCGTTCTTCTTAGCGTGGCTGATAAATGAGATGCATCCTGCACTCAAAACAATATTCACATTCGTATTCTACGCACCTTCAATGACACCGTCAGTATACGTTATCTGGCAGCTCCTCTTCTCAGGAGATACATACGGATACTTCAACGCAGTGTTATTGGATCTCGGAATTATCACATCGCCAATTCAGTGGCTGACTGATACAACCTACATCTTTACAGTTGTAGTTATTGTACAGCTCTGGATTTCAATGGGTGCCGGATTCCTTTCACTCCGTGCAGGTTTCCAGAACATTGATAAGACGATGTACGAAGCAGGAGCCGTTGAGGGAATCAAAAACCGTTGGCAGGAGCTGTTCTCCATCACAATTCCTTCAATGGGACCACAGCTTTTGTTCGCAGCCGTACTCCAGATTTCAGCAGCGTTCACAGTAGGTACAGTCGGACAGTCATTGGTAGGATTACCTTCAACCGACTACGTAGCTCATACAGTTATGAACCACGCTACCGACTATGGTACTATCCGTTACGAAATGGGATATGCGTCAGCAATATGTTTCGTATTGTTCCTGGCAATGCTGTTGGTAAACAAATTTATCAACTGGTTGCTTGCAAGGTACTTGGATTAGGAGGTGAGATTACAAAATGGGACTTAGCGAAAAAGAGAAAAAGAAACAAGAAAAAGCCCTTAAAAGGCTTAGAAAAAGACAGAAGAATATGGACATCAACAAGGTCCATGTTAAGAAGAGAAAAAGAAAATCAAGCAGTTCTCTCGCAGGCGATATTGTAATCTTTATCTTCCTGACACTTTTGGGATTATTTATGATATTCCCGCTCTACTACGCAGTAATTCAATCGTTCAAGCCTGTACACGAGCTTTTCGTATTCCCACCAAAGCTTTACGTATTAGAGCCAACGCTTGTAAACTACTCGGATATGTTTAAGGTAGCGTCAAGCCTCTGGGTTCCGCTTTCAAGATACATATTCAACAGCGTATTTGTTACAATAGTAATTACAATTTCAAACATTTTCGTTTCTTGCTGTGCAGCTTTCGTACTTGCAAAATGTAAGTTCCCGGGAGCTAAGGCAATAAACCAGATCATTGTTACAGCACTTTTGTTTACGTCTTCAGCACTGTGGATTATGCAGTTCCTCGTAATGGCAACTCTTAATATGATTGATACATACTGGGCACTGATACTTCCGAGCGTTGCAACGTCAATGAACCTCTTCCTTATGAGACAGAGTATTTCAACAATACACGACTCAATGATCGAAGCGGCAAGAGTAGACGGCGCAGGACTTTTCAGAATCTGCTGGCAGGTAGTAATACCAAACTCAAAGCCTGCTATGATGACACTTCTGATTTTCGCATTCCAGGCAGCTTGGCAGGTACAGGGTGGTTCTCTGATTTACTCAGAGGAGCTCAAAACCCTCCCGACAATTATGCAGCAGGTTTCAGCATCAGGTATTGCACGTCAGGGTGTAACATTTGCAACAGCGGTACTACTTATGATTCCGCCATTGGTAATATTTATGGTTGCTCAGGGTAACGTAATGGAAACAATGGCTAATTCGGGTATTAAGGACTAAACGGTTTTAACGAATATACAGAAAAGGAATGGTGATAAGTAGTGTCGAGAATGAATAAATTCAAGAAAACATTGTCAATCGTTCTTGCAGCAGGACTTGTGTTCAGCACGACAGCCGTAGCGGCGTCGGCTGACGAGCCTTACGTGTCGTATAACTACGACGCTTGGAATGACGCAATTCCTTCGCAGAGCGGTTACAGAGTTGATGAGGTAGTTGCCGGAAGCAGTATGGGACTTGACAGACTGTCCGATCCTGATGACGAACTATTCTTATCAGAAGCAGCTTCTGATAGCTTATCGGGCGCAAGCGATATTTACTATGAGTCTGAGCTTGACGAATTCTGGGTTGCAGATACAGGCAACAACAGAATTTTAAGACTGGACGCAGACCTTAATATTATCGGTGCTTACGATACAGTTTCAGGAAGCGATACAGAAAATTTCAGCAGCCCGACAGGACTGTATGTAACAGTAACAGACGACGGCTTGCCGCTTGTATACATCGCAGATACGAGCAATGCAAGAGTTGTCAGAGCGATTGCTGAAACAGCGACGCTTTTAACAGTAGATCAGGAGTTTGTAAAGACTGAGGATTCAGCGCTTTACACATCCTCTACATTTAACCCGACAAAGGTTTTAGCGGACGGTTCAGGAAACGTCTACGCAGTTGAATCTTCAGTAACACAGGGTGCGGTTGAATTTGCTTCAGACGGCGAGTTCAAGGGCTTCTACGGAGCTAACCGTGTTGAGGTTACAGCGGCAGTTGTCGCACAAAGAGTCTGGAGAATGTTTGCTTCAAACGAGCAGTTGGCTTCAATGGAGAGAAACGTAAACGTTGAGTTTGCAAACTTCGATATAGACAGCGAAGGCTTCATTTATACAGTAACAGAAGCTGCCAATACTTCAACGGACGCAGTCAAGAAGCTGAACCCTGCCGGATATAACATCTGGGATACCACAACAGGTAACGAATACAAGTTCGGAGACCTGGTAGACTTCACAACTGCGGAGGTTGACGAAAGCTTTGAAACAAGACTTACCGACCTTGTTATCAGCGACAATATGAACATAAACGTACTTGACTATGAGTCGGGAAGAATTTTCCAGTACGATCAGGAAAATAACCTTCTGTTCGTATTCGGTTCAAAGAATTCAACCTCAGACCAGGAGGGTACATTTACAGCTCCTAATGCAATTGAGTCGAGAGGCGAAAAGATTTACGTTATCGACGGAAAGAAAAACGACATAACAGTTTTCACAGAAACTCAGTTCGGTAAAATGGTTCACGAGGCAGCTGACCTTTATACAGAAGGTAAGTACGAGGAAGCTCAGGAACCATGGGAAGAGGTATTAAGCCGTGACGGCGGATACTGGATGGCTTATATGGGACTCGGTAAGGCAGCGCTCAACGAAGGAAACTACGAAGAAGCGATGGATTACTTTGAGTATGCTGAGGATAATGAAAATTACGACAAGGCATATCAATACTACCGTGAAGAGTTTTTGTCAAGGCATTTCACAGCAATAATAGTGATACTTCTGATTATTATAGTAGCAATCGTTGTATGGCGGATTATTGCACGACGAAAAAAGCCTAAGAAGAAGGGAGGAAAATAGCAATGTATGAATTTTCAGAACTTGGCTGGTTAAAGCACGTTATTTTCCACCCCGTAGAAGGCTTCGAGGATTTACGTTGGAAGAAAAAAGGCTCGCTTAAATACGCATTTATCATTGTTGCACTTTTGTTTGTCGCAATGGTAGCGCAGGAGCGACTGAAGGGCTTCCAGTATACCGAAGAACCACAGAAGTTCTTTAACGTAGTTCCGCTTATTGTTCAGTCGGTAGTGTACTTTGCAACATGGGTTATCGGTAACTGGTCGATATGTACACTTCTCGACGGAGAAGGAACAATGAAAAAGGTTTGTATAAATTCGGCTTATGCGCTGGTTCCGTACATTGTAGGAACATACATCTCCGTATTTCTCACAAACTTTATGACATTGGACGAATCCGTCTGGGTTTACATTTTTGAATATGTAGGACTTGGCTGGTCGGTAATATTGATGATACAGGGTATGAGAGCTGTTCACCAATACTCCTTCTCAAAGACAATCCTTTCGATAATTCTTACACTTGTAGCAATGCTTATAATCTTATTCTTAGCAGTTTTGCTTATAAGCTTGTTCCAGCAGGTATACGCATTTTTCTATCAGATTTATACGGAAATTACATACCGTATAAGAGGTTAAGGAGGTAACACGATGCATAAGGATAAGATTAAAAAGCTCATAGCGTGTGCATTGGTAGTTACCATGATCCTACCAGCAGGTATTATGAACACATTTGCTGAGGACGAGGAGGAAACGACTGAGGCAACCGAAGCTACTACTGAGGTAGTTGACGAGGAAGAGCTTCTTGAAGACCTTGAGGAGGACCTCGACGAGCTTCCCTCTAAGGTAACAGACGAGGAAGCGCTTGCAGCTTGTAAGCTTGCAACCACAGCAGGAGATTTATCTCTTTACTACGACGAGGAAAACGCAAGAGTTTGCTTGCTCGACGAAAGCAATGGTCAGACAAATTACTGGTGGAGCACACCTATAAATGCGGAAGCTGACGACACAGTTATGAACTCTACAAAGGTTATGAAGTCAGCTCAGAGACAGCAGCTTAATTCAGGACTTGTAGTTACCTACGGAAACCGTGAAAGCAGAACGATTTCAACAGTTTATTCAGGAACTACATCAGGAAGATCAAAGGTTGCTGATACAACAATTACAACAAACAGCGACGGAATTACCATTACATACGACTTTACAAAGCAGGGCTTTGTAATTCCAGTAGACTATACGCTTACCGAGGAAGGCCTCACAGTTTCGTGTGACACATCGAAGATTGAAGAGGAAGACCCGGACAGCGATGAGGGATTGGTAATTACCGAAATTCAGCTCACTCCGTTCTTTGCTTCTCAGCCTGAAACTGACGCTGAGGGAAATGCAGTTGAAGGATATATGATTATTCCTGACGGAACGGGCGCAGTTATCAATTACAACAACGGTAAGGGCAATTATTCAACCGTTTATTCGCAGAAGGTTTACGGAAGAAACTACACAAACGTACCTCTTCAGCAGCCAAGAACTACTGAGCAGGCATACTTCCCTGTAGCGGCGCACGTTATGAATAACAAGGCGCTTGTCGCAATCGTTACTGAGGGCGACTCGGACGTTACAGTAAACGCTCGTATCAACGGTCAGGGCAACCAGACCTACAATTCTCTTTATTACGAATTTGAAGTTCGCGGCTCTGATGATTACGAGCTGAGCGGTGAAAATTCAGCACTGAAGGTATTTGAAAAGGGCGATATTCAGCTCGGTACGATTGCCGTTACCTACTATCCTCTTACAACTGAGGATGAAGACGACGAAATCAACTACGCAGACGTTGCAAAGGTTTACAGAGATTATCTTGTAGAAACAACATCTATGACATCAAACGTAACTGAGGAAAGCAGCACAAGCTTGTACGTTGATTTCTACGGCGCAGTTATTAAGTCAACTTCTATTCTGGGTATTCCTTTCGACCTGCAGACTGAGATAACGACCTTTGATCAGGCACAGGAGATATTGCAGCTGTTAAAGGACGCAGGAACCGACGATATAGTTGTAAATTACAACGACTGGACTGACAAGTCTATCGACGGAAAGATTTCAACTAAGGCGAAGGCTTCTTCGACGGTCGGCGGAACGGACGGACTTGAGGACTTGATCGCTTACGGCGAGGAAAATGACATTACTATTTATCCGGCGCTTGACAATATGGAAATGGAAAACAGCTCTTTAGGCTACTTCACATTCACAAGCACAGCGATAAGAGTTTCAGGCTCCTACTCAAGACAAACCCGTTATAACCCGGCGTTTGGTGAGGAACCGGGAGTAGCGCCAGCACTCCTGACGCCGACAGCTTACACTAAGGTGTTCACGCAGATTATAGAGAGCTATTCGGATGCAGAGCTTACAAATGTATCCTTTGGCGGATTCTCATCAAAGCTTGTTTCTGACTACTCTTCAAGCAACTACTGCAACAGAAAGGAAACGCTTGAAACGATAGTTGAATACTATCAGGAAGCTCAGGAAACTCTCGGCTCGGTACTTGCAGACGAAGCTAACGCTTACATCATTCCATATGTAGATTACATCAGCAATGTACCTGTTTACTCAAGCCAGTTTAACATCGTTGACTATGATATTCCTCTATATCAGATGATAGTTCACGGATATGTTCCATATTCGACAACAGCTATAAACGCAAGCTCAAATTCGGATGAAACATTCCTGCTTGCATTGGCATACGGCTCAAGCGTTCACTACGACTTTATTTACGCTGATGCTTCAGTTCTACACGATACAGATTACGATGATTTGTATTATGCAAATTATGAATCATGGATCGACGAAGCAGCTAATCAGTCGCAGGTAGTTGACGAGGTTCTGTCTGATCTTGGAGAGTATGTAATTACAAAATACGACTACGACACAGAAACTCAGGTAGCTGTAACAACTTATGGAACTGAGGACGGCGAGGACGTAGCTACAGTTGAAGTAGACCTTGCAAACAAGACCGTAAAGCTAAACGGTCAGGAAATTGATGTAAGTCAATGCTTAGAGGAAGGAGGCGATGAAGAATAATGAGCACAGCAGCAACAGCAAAGGCAGTTAAGCCTCCTAAAGAGAAAAAAGTAAAGGGAATGAGAATCCCTTACGAAAGAAGAAAAGCTTTATACGGATATGCGTTTATCGCACTGTGGCTGATCGGAACTATATATTTCTTCATCATGCCGCTGGCACAGTCGCTCATTTACTCCTTCAACATTACAACTCCATCAAAGGGTGTAATGGGACTTGAATGGAATGGAATTCAACACTACATAGACGCATTCAGAAAAGACCAGCACTATTCACAGTATCTGGTTTCGGTACTTGGTGATACGGCACTTAACACACCGCTTATCCTTATCTTCTCGATATTCGTAGCGGTTATCCTGAACCAGAAGTTCAGAGGAAGAACCTTCGCTCGTGCGGTATTCTTCCTGCCAGTTATCATCGCAACAGGACCTGTTATCGAAATTATCAACGGTAATATGTCAACAGGTGGATATTCAGGAGGTTCAGAGCAGTTTAACACGCTCTTTGAAACCGACCTCGTCGATCAGCTGTTGGAGTTTTTAGGAATTTACAACATCAGCGATACGCTGACGGAAACGATTTCATCAGTAACGACCGACATATTCAACCTTGTATGGGATTCAGGAATTCAGATTCTGATATTCCTCTCAGCTTTGCAGAACATTCCATTTACTGCTAAGGAAGCGGCTCAGATGGAAGGAGCAACAGGTTGGGAATATTTCTGGAAGATTACCATTCCTTATATCAGCCCTATGATTTTAGCAGCATTGGTTTACACGGTTGTTGATTCATTCGTTGACCCGGAGAACCAGGTAATGAAGCTTATCATGGCACAGGAAAGCTCGTGGAATTACGGTTATATGGCGGCTATGGCGTGGGCTTACTTCTTGATAGTAGGCATAGTCTTGGCAATAGTAGCTGGAATCCTGAGCAGGCACGTTCATTACGAAGTATAAGGGGGGATAGACTTGGCTACCAGAAAAGAAGAAAAAATCTTTGAGAAAGAAATGAAGGCTGCAAAGAAAGCCAAACGCAAAGAAATGAAAAAACTCGGAATCAAGCCAAATCTGACTCCGGAGCAAATTCGTTATAACAGAAACAGGGCTATTATTTCAAAAGTCTGGCCGATATTCAGATTTTTCATCCTGTTCGGACTTTGCTTCATCATTTTGTATCCATTGATATTTATGATTTCAACAGCATTCAGACCGAATGCCCAGATGAACGACCCGTCAATCATTTGGATTCCAAAGTCGCTCACCCTGCAAAACATTAAAGAAACCTGGGAAGTAATGAAATACGGCTCAACAGTTCTTAACACCATAAAGCTCAATCTTGTAGCTTCCGTACTTAACGTTGCATCCTGTGCAATTACAGGCTACGGCTTCGCAAGATTTGACTTTAAGGGCAAAGGATTGCTGTTTATGATAGTTATCCTGATGATCGTTGTTCCGCCTCAGATTATTACAATCCCGATGTACTTGAAGTATTCGTACTTTGATCCTCTGGGAATCATCGGATTGTTCACAAACGGCGAGGGTATTTCCCTTATCAACACAGGCTGGACAATGTATCTGCCGGCAATCTTTGCAAACGGACTGAAAGCAGGACTATTCATATTCCTGTTCAGGCAGAACTTCAGAGGACTTCCTAAGGAACTCGAAGACGCAGCTTATCTTGATGGCTGCGGACCTTTCAAGACATTCCTTATTGTAATGGTTCCAAACGCAGGTTCAGCATTCCTGACAGTATTCCTGTTCTCAATAGTATGGTATTGGAACGACTACTATGTATCGTCTTCGTTCTTCAACCAGAACGATACAGTAGCTCTGATGCTAAAGAACCTTGACTCAACGCTTGCAGCTGACTTATTTAACAACCAGACGGTTGGACCAAGACAGCTCATTGTATGGCTTGAATCTGGATGTATTCTCACTATTGCACCGATACTTATCCTGTACATCTTCTTACAGAAGTACTTCACAGAAGGTATCGAGCGTTCAGGTCTTACAGGTTAATTAAGATTTAAATTACCGCCCTTGAGGTTAATCCTCGGGGCGGTTTTTTGCTGTCGCTTGTCGTGTATATAGTAGACTATATCGAAAAAGTTTGGCATATATGGTATTGTAAAGAAAGCGTAATTTTGGTATAATAAAAACAGAATGTACTCGCTGTCAGCAGCGGTATATTTCACTTTATTTGTTTAATGAACATACTTATGCTCATGCAGGCACTATAGTTGGCACGGTTGACGAAGCAGTAAAATACAAGAGAGGCAAACAAAATGAGCAATTCAACATTACTTTGGTATGACAAACCCGCAAAAGACTGGAACGAAGCCCTTCCTATCGGAAACGGAAGAATGGGCGCTATGCTTTTTGGCGGTACACATAGAGAACGTTATCAGCTGAACGAGGATTCTGTCTGGTCGGGCGGCCCCAGAAAAAGGAACAACAAAAGCGCTCTGCCAAATCTCGAAAGGGTAAGAACTCTTATCAAGCAGGAGAAAATAGCTGAGGCTGAAAAAATTATTTACGATAATTTCTGTGGAACTCCTTCTAACGAGCGTCACTATATGCCGCTTGGCGATTTAACAGTCGAGCAGTATTTTGACGGCGAGGAAACGGAATATAAGAGAACTCTTGATGTTGAAAGCTCAGTAGCTACTGTTTCGTTTGAAGCGGGCGGCAAAAAGTATAGCCGTGAGATTATCGCTTCTTATCCTGACGAAGTAATTGCAGTCAGGTATACAAGCGACAAAAGCGGCAGCATCAATTTAAGGCTTTTGCTCGACGGACGCGACGACTATTTTGACAGCAATACTCCAATTTCAGACGACACTATTTTATTCTACGGCGGCTGCGGCGGCGAGGACGGAATAAACTTTGCGGCAGTCGTAAAGGTAGTGCCGACAGGCGGCGAGGTATTTTACGAGGGAAGCTTTTTGAGAACGAAGGACTGCGACGAGGTAATGATTTTAGTTTCAGCGCAGACCAGCTACCGCCACCTCGATTATAAGGATAAGGCTATGTTTGACGCTGAAATGGCGGCAAAGAAGAGCTTTGAAGAAATAAAGGAAGAGCATATCAGGGACTACCAGAGCTACTACAACCGTATGAGCGTAACGCTTGAGGGCAGCAGCGAAACGGAAGGTCTTCCGACAAACGAGCGTTTAAACGCTTTCTGGGATGAGAATTTAGTTGACAACAAGCTTTTGGAGCTTTACTTTAATTTTGGCAGGTATCTGATGATTTCGGGAAGCCGTGAGGGAACGCTGCCGCTTAACCTGCAGGGCATCTGGAATGAGAATATGTGGCCTGCGTGGGGCGGAAGATTTACAATAAACATCAATACCGAGATGAACTATTGGCCTGTTGAGGTTTGTAATCTTTCTGAGCTTCATTCACCGCTGTTTGATCTGATAGAAAAAATGCGTCCGAACGGACGGGTTACAGCTAAGGAAATGTACAATTGCGGCGGCTTTGTCGCTCATCACAACACCGATCTCTGGGGAGATACCGCCCCGCAGGATTTGTGGATTCCGGCGACTCAATGGCCAATGGGCGCAGCCTGGCTTTGCACTCACATCTGGGAGCATTATAAATTCACTCAGGACTTAGACTTCCTGGATGAGAAGTTTGATACGCTTAAGGAAGCGGCGGAGTTTTTCGTTGACTTTTTAATTCCAAACGAACAGGGTAATCTTGTTACCTGCCCGTCGCTATCGCCTGAAAATACATATATTACAAAATCGGGCGCAAAGGGTTCAATTTGTATCGGCCCTTCAATGGACAGTCAGATTTTATACGAGCTTTTCACAGCGGTTATCGAATCGGGAAAGCTTTTGAACAGAGATAAGGCGTTTTGCGAAAAGATAAGCGAAATCCGTTCCCGCCTGCCAAAGCCTGAAATCGGAAAGTACGGACAGATTCAGGAGTGGGCGGAGGACTACGACGAGGATGAGCCAGGTCACAGGCACATTTCTCAGCTGTTTGCACTTTACCCTGCTGATATTATTTCAACAAGAGGAACTCCGAAGCTTGCAAAAGCGGCAAGAGCTACAATCGACAGACGTTTAGCTCATGGCGGCGGCCATACAGGCTGGAGCAGAGCGTGGATAACAAATATGTGGGCTAGGTTGTTCGACGGCGAAAAGGTTTACGAAAACCTGAAGGCGCTTTTGAATCGTTCGACAAACCCGAATATGTTCGACAGCCATCCTCCTTTCCAGATTGACGGAAACTTTGGCGGCACAGCGGCTATCATCGAAGCTCTTTTGCAAAGCGAGAACAACGAGATTGTTTTCCTGCCGGCAAGACCAGAGCAGTGGAACGAGGGCGAGGTTAAGGGCGCTCAGGCAAGAGGAGGCTTTGAGGTTGACTTTAAGTTTAAGGGCGACAGCGTCGACGCTAAAATCTTATCCAAGGCGGGAAGCGTTCTCCGTGTAGCGGCACCTGAAAATGCTGAAATAGAGGTGTCCTCAGGTATGACCTTAAAGGGTTATGAAAATGATGCGTTTGTATTTGAAACGCAAAAGGGCGCAACGCTTAACATCAGATTTTAAAATTCAAAAAGCAAAGGCGAGTGGAAATTTTCCGCTCGCCTTTTTCACGCCTGATTACTTTTGCGCATATTCTGTTAGAGATTAAAGTGCCTGATGTCAACACCCTTGTCAGTAAGGTCAATTACAGCATAAGACTTACCCGCCCCGTCACGGGGAAGAGCCGCACTTCCAGGATTTAAAAAGTGAATGCCGTCGATAACGCTGTAAAAGCGCTGATGAGTGTGTCCAAACAGTACAATATCAGCTTCACGTTCTTTAGCTAAATAGTAAAGAACGTCGACTGACGAGCGGACGTTATATCTGTGTCCGTGGGTGTAGACTATCTTTTTGCCCTTTAAGAAAAATTCACCAACCTCAGGCAGTGACGTGGAATAATCACAATTCCCCGAAACCGCAAGAAAGTTCTTCTGAGGGTTTTTGCGGCTGACGTAATTATAATCGTTTTCGCCGTCGCCGAGAAATATAAAAAGGTCTGCATCGGTGTTGCTGTCAACAATTTTTTCAGCAGACGAGGTAAGTCCGTGAGTGTCAGAAAACACGACTATTTTCATTTGTAATCACTTCTTTCAAGTGGGATATTTCAAGTCATTATAACATATGATTTTAATAAATACAAGTAATATCTGGAGGTAAATTATGAAGATTAACGACAAACAGCTAGAGGCATTGTTAAGCGTAGCGTCAAAAAAGCTTAACACCTCTCCTGAAACCTTGAAAAGCCAGCTTGAAAGCGGCGTTTTCGATCAGGCTTTAAGCAGTATGAATAAAACTGACGCCGAGCGGCTGACAAAGGCTTTAAGCGACCCTAAAATTGCTCAGAAAATACTCTCGACGCCACAGGCTCAGGAGATATACAAAAAGCTTTCCAAATGATAGCAGAAAACCAATAAAGGGCGGTGATTGAAACGGACGATTTAATGAACAAGCTGAACGAGGTTCTTAACGACGAGGAAAGTATGAAGCAGATAAAGGAGCTTGCAGCAATGCTTGGCTCGGACGATTCAAACAATAGCTCTGATCCGCCCTTTGATATGTCAAAAATACTCAGCGGAGGTAGAAACACAAGCGAGCAGGAAAAAGACACATCAACCGACATAGATCTTACGAAAATAATGCAGCTTAAGGGTATGATAGAAAAAAGCGGGAAAAGCGACAAAAACGTCGCTTTGCTGCTTGCTTTGAAGCCGCTTTTAAAGGAAGAAAAACAAGCTAAGGTTGACAGCGTTATAAAGATATTAAGGCTAATGGCAATTCTGCCGCTTCTAAGGGAAAGCGGACTGCTCGGAGGTGATTTCCTTGGCATCCTCTGATGATTTTTCAACTCTTCGTGAGCAGGCGCTTAGAAGAATGCAACAGATGCACGCAAATTCAGCTTCGCCGCCAGAACCTATTGAAGAAAAGAGCGTAAAGGAAGATGCGCCAAAACCGCCGCCTTCCCCTCCTCGCCGAACGGCTTCGCCTTTAAGCGGCTTTTTAAATTCCCTTGCAGGTCTTGGAGGGCAAAAAGGTCAGAAATCAATTCTTGATGAGCTTCACATAGACGAGGATGCGGCAATAATCGGAATACTTATTTATATACTTTACAAAAACGGCGCAGACATAAAGCTTATGCTTGCGCTCGGATACCTGCTTATTTGAATTTTAAATGCAAAAAGCCGCCCCTTCTATGTTAAAGGGCGGCTCGTTTGGTGCTTGTTATACGTTTATTTCATTTTGCTTTGCGACAACGCTTTCTCCGCAGTATATTTCTCTTAGCTTTGGCTTTTCGATTTTACCGGTAGGGTTTCTCGGAACGTCCGCAAAAATAATCCTGTGCGGTCTTTTGTATCTTGGAAGCGCCATACAGAAGATGTTTACATCGTCCTCTGTAAGAGTGTAGCCTTCCTTGACTTCAATTATAGCAGCAGCTATTTCTCCCAAACGCTTGTCGGGAAGTCCGATAACAGCAACGTCCTTGACAGCGTCGTTACCTCTTAAAAAGTCCTCAATCTGAACAGGGTAGAGGTTTTCGCCGCCGCTGATAATAACGTCTTTCTTTCTGTCGACAAGGTAGATAAATCCGTCCTCGTCCTCTTCAGCCATATCGCCTGTGTACAGCCAGCCGTCCTTTAAAACCTCAGCAGTAGCCTTTTCGTCCTTGTAGTAGCAGGTCATAACTCCAGGGCCCTTTACTAAAAGCTCGCCAACCTTTCCTTGCTCGACAGGATTCGAGTTCTCGTCAACAATTTTTACCTGCCAGCCGTAGCCCGCTTTTCCGATAGAGCCTACCTTGTGAATGTTGTCAACTCCCAGATGAACACAGCCAGGTCCTATTGATTCGGACAGACCGTAGTTTGTGTCGTATTGGTGGTTCGGGAAAATTTCCTTCCAGCGCTTTATAAGGCTTGGCGGAACAGGCTGTGCGCCAATGTGCATCAGCCGCCAGTTTGAAAGGTCGTATTTGGATAAATCAATATCACCTCTGTCAATAGCGTCAAGAATATCCTGCGCCCACGGAACCAGAAGCCACACTATCGAGCATTTTTCCTCGCTCGCCGCTTTAATGATAAATTCAGGCTTTGTGCCCTTCAGCAAAACCGCCTTTGAGCCTGATATAAGACTGCCGAACCAGTGCATTTTAGCTCCCGTGTGGTAAAGGGGAGGAATACATAAAAATACGTCATCCTTGGTCTGCGAATGGTGATTTTGCTCAACCTTACACGAGTGCATAAGACTTTCGTGGTTATGTAAAATAGCCTTCGGGAAGCCTGTAGTTCCGGAAGAGAAGTAAATAGCAGCGTCGTCTGCGTCGCTAAGCTCAATGTTCGGGTCGCAGCTCTGACAGTTTGAAGCAAGACTGTCGTAATGCTCTGCAAAAACAGGGCAGCCTTCTCCAACGTAAAACAGATACCTTACCCGGTCGATAGAGTCGGCAATCTCCTCAACTCTTCCGATAAATTCAGGCCCGAACATCAAAACGTCAACGTCGGCAAGCTCAACACAGTATTTGATCTCCTCGGCTGTGTACCTGAAATTAAGTGGAACTGCGAGTGCGCCAACCTTTAATGTGCCAAAATAAATTGGCAGCCATTCAAGGCAGTTCATCAGAAGTATTCCGACCTTATCGCCCTTTTTGATTCCCCTTGAAATCAAAAGGTTAGCGAAGCGGTTTGCCTTTTCGTCAAATACCGCCCAGGTTATCTCTCGTCTGTACTGCTCAGGCGCTGACGGCTCGATAAGCTCGTAGTCCTTCCAGGTTCTTCGCTTGTTCTCTGTTATCGAAGGATTTATCTCAACAAGACAGATGTCATTTCCATATTCTTTTGCGTTTCTTCTTAAAATATTAACAATCGGCATAAAATTACCTCCTAAAACTCCGACTTTTACATTTTAACACATAAAAGCGTAAAAGTAAAGACCCAAAAGTCCTGAAATTACGAATTATTTCACAAAAAATCAGATTAAACTATTGCAATTTTTGTTGAAATAGTATATACTTAGTGTATGATGTTGCTTGTGAAGTCAGGATTTTCAGCATTTTTTCGTCATCGCAAGCTCTTGCAAAATGTCAATTAAAACTAATTATACAGATTGGAGTACGAATACAATGAAAACATATGACAGTACAAAAATAAAAAATATTGCTATCGCAGGTCACGCAGGCTCTGGAAAGACTTCGCTCGTTGAAGCGCTTTTGTATAAATCGGGTAAGTCTGACAGACTTGGAAAGGTACTTGACGGCAATACTATTTCCGATTATACGGCGGAAGAAATCAAGAGAAAATGCTCCGTTTATACATCTCTGTCTTATTTTGAAAAGGACGAGTACAAGGTTAATTTAATTGACACGCCAGGACTGTTTGACTTTGCAGGAGAGATGATGGAGGGTATTTTTGCAAGCGGCTCTGTAATCATCACAGTTTCAGGAAAATCAGGCGTAAATGTCGGAACCAAAAAGGCTTATGATTATGCAGTTGAAACCGGAAAACCGAGAATGTTTGTGGTTACAAAGCTCGACGACGAGAACGCAAACTTCAATAATGTCTTAACCTCCCTCAAGGCGGAATTCGGACCTACTGTTTGTCCTGTTGTAGTTCCTGTTATTGCAGACAGAAAGATTGTATCTTATGTAAATTTAATAGAGATGAAGGCATATAAGTACGACGAGAACGGAAACGCTGTTGAAACTGATATGCCGACGGCTGAAGTTTCAGAAAAAATGGAATACAGAATCGACGGACTTATTGAGGCTGTTTCCGAAGCGGTAGCTGAAACTGACGAAGCGCTTTTTGAAAAGTTCTTCTCTGGCGAGCCGTTCACGCAAAAGGAGCTTATCGACGGAATCCATAAGGGAATGAATGAGGGAATCATCACTCCTGTTACCTGCGTTTCTTCTACAACTTTAGCAGGCGTTGATATGCTGTTAAAGGAAATTTCATTACTTCTTCCTGCTCCGAGTGAGAAGGAAAAGAAAATCGGCGAGGATGCAAACGGCGAGATGGTTGAAATTGAGTGCGACGAAAACGCACCGCTTTCAGCGTTCGTTTTCAAAACGGTTGCCGACCCGTTTGTTGGAAAGATGTCCTATATAAAGGTATTCAGTGGAAAGCTGAAAACCGGAGCGGAGGTTGTAAACGCAAGAACAGGCGAGAGCGAAAAGATAGGAAAGCTGATGTTTGTTTGCGGCAAGAAGACCGAGGATACTCAGGAAGCTGTCAGCGGCGATATTGTCGTTGCAACAAAGCTTGCGGCAGAAACCAACGATACTCTTTGTGATGCTGAAAGAGTTGTAACGCTCGAGAAGATTCAGTTCCCGAAGCCTTGTCATAAAATGGCTGTAAAGTCAAAGGGCGGCGACGAGAGCAAGATTTCATCAGCTATCGCAAAGCTTCTTTCTGAGGATAAGACAATTTCTTATAAGCAGGACGAATCCACAAAGGAAATGATTCTGAGCGCTTTAGGCGGACTTCACCACGATACAATTGTAGGAAAGCTCAAGAAGGATTTTGGCATAGAGGTAGAGCTTGCAACACCAAAGGTTGCGTATAAGGAAACTATCCGCAAGAAGGTTAAGGTTCAGGGCAAGCACAAGAAGCAGTCAGGCGGACATGGACAGTACGGAGATGTCTGGATTGAGTTTGAGCCTTGTATGTCAGACGAGCTTGTATTTGAGGAAAGAGTTTTCGGCGGCGCAGTTCCAAAGAACTACTTCCCGGCTGTTGAAAAGGGACTTCAGGACAGCGTCAGCAAGGGCGTTTTAGCAGGCTTCCCGGTTGTCGGATTAAAGGCAATTTTAGTTGACGGCTCCTATCACCCTGTTGACTCGTCAGAAATGGCGTTTAAAATGGCGGCTTCGATAGCTTACAAAGAGGGTATGCGCCAGGCAGATCCTGTACTGCTAGAACCAATCGGTTCGCTGAGCGTTATAGTTCCTGATGAAAATACAGGCGACGTTATGGGCGAGCTTAATAAGAGAAGAGGTAGAGTTTTAGGAATGAACCCTGCAAGCAAAAAAGGTATGACTGAAATTACAGCTGATGTTCCTGTTTCGGAAATGTCCGACTTTACGCTGTACCTCCGTCAGACAACAAGAGGTATGGGCTCGTTTGATTTTGAAACAACAAGATACGAACAGCTTCCTCCACAGCTTGTAGCAGACGTAATTTTAAAAAGCTCAGCGGAATAAAATCTGAATCTTTGCCCTTGCCCAGGAGGCGAGGGCATTTCTTTTTCAAAAATAGACCTTTAAAACAAACGATGTAACCACTTTGATGATATTGTATGGATAGGGTAAAATAAGCCTTCTTTTTTGTGTTATTGCACAAAATAATCGCGCCAGATTTGGCTAATTAGTCAATAGATTAACCTCGCAAATTGTGGTATTATAAATAGGGAATTTGTTTACAGAAGCTTTTTGAGAACAAGTTCCCTTGCAACTTTAAAAAGGAGGAAAAATATGAAATTTAAAAAGTTACTTTGTATGATTTCTGCAGCAGCTATGGCAATATGCGCTACCTGCACATCAATCTCATTTGCTGAAGCAGATACATTCACAGACTTGACTCAGGAAGAAATTACCGCTGCAATGGCAGCAGGCTGGAACCTGGGAAATTCGCTTGAAGCGAACGCTGCCGGAGTTCCTTCGGAAACCGCTTGGGGCAACCCGAAAGTTACTGAGAAGCTTATTCAGACGGTCAAGGATGCAGGCTATTCAACAATAAGAATCCCTGTATCTTATCTTGGCTACATCGGCGACGAAGCGTCAGGCTATAAGGTTGATGAGGATTGGCTTGCAAGAGTCAAAGAGGTAGTTGACTACGCTTATGATGCAGGCTTGTATGTAATCATCAATATGCACGGCGACGGCTACTATTCTGTTACAGGAAGCTGGCTGCTTTGTGCTGAGGACGACGAAGAGCAGGAAACAATCAAGGAAAAGTACGCTGCTGTCTGGGAGCAGATTGCTGAAACGTTCAAAGACTACGACGAGCATTTGATTTTCGAGTCAATGAATGAGGAGTTTGACGGAAAGTACAGCGGTCAGAATTGGTCAGCATATGATAATATCAACGACTACAACCAGATTTTCGTTGACACAGTTCGTCAGACAGGCTCTAATAACGCTAAGCGTTGGTTGCTGGTTCCTGGCTGGAACACAGATATTGACCAGACTGTTAATTCTCAGACATATCAGGGCAAGACTTACGGCTTTGAAATTCCAACGGACAATTACAGAGATTCGTCAATCCCAGACGATGAGCAGAGAATTATGATTTCTGTTCACTACTATGCTCCATGGGATTTCTGTGGCGATGATACGAGTACAAAATACAGTCAATGGGGAAGTGACGCAGACCCAACTAAGTGTGCTTCCTACAGCAATACAGAGTCCTACATGGAAGGCCAGTTCAAGAAGGTTTACAACAAGTTTGTATCGGCTGGCTATCCTGTAGTTATCGGCGAGTATGGCTGTATCAACAAGTCAAGCGCTGACCCTGAAAACACAAAGTACAGAGCTTACTACATCAATACTCTTTGTACATACGCTAAGGAGTACGGCTGCGTTCCGGTATACTGGGATAACGGAGCTTCATCCAACAGCTTTGGACTTATCAACAGAAGCTCATGCGCTCTTGTATACCCTGAGCTTATAGATGCAGCAGTTAGCGTTTACTCGACAGATGAAGAAAACCTCGCAAGAGCAATTGCTTATTCAAGCGAAAAGGACGAGGCTGATTACACAGCAGATTCATGGGCAGTATTTGCAGCAGCTTTAGAAGCAGCAAAGAGCGCAACACCTGACGCTGCAAGTGCTTATGAAACTCTTGTTGAAGCATATTTTGGCTTGACAGAGGCTGAAAGAGATGAGGACGAGGTTCCTGTTGAAACAGCTATTACAGAGGTAATATACAACATTACAGCAACTGGCGGCGACGCAACATACAGCTATCAGTTCTCAGGAACAGGAAATGTTCCTACATACACATTCGATGTAACAGAGGGAACATACGACTATACAGTTTATCCTGAAACAGAAACCTCAGGCTTCTGGAACTTAGGCTTCGGAACACTGACAAGTGATGTTACATTGGTTGTAAACAGCATTACAATTAACGGCTATAAGTTTACATCAACTGACCTGAAGGTTGGAAATGTTTTGTCAAGCGACGGCTGGAGCAATGCTATACTTAACATCTGGCAGGGCTACACAGGAGTAGTTGATTCTGACGACAAGGGAGCTTGCCTTGACATCAGTAGCTCGGAAATGGTATTCTGCGTATATCAGAAGGAATCATCAGATGAGCCTGAAACATATTCAGTCAGCGGAACAATTTCCGTTTCGGACGAAGATACAACAACCGATATGACAGTTGTAGCGGAAGCGGCAGACGGAACTGAAACAAGTGTTACTGCTACAAGCATGGGCGAGTATGTAATCGAAGGCCTGGAAGCTGGAACATATACGCTCACAATCAGCGGCGGTAAGTACGCACCAAGAAGCTACGAGGTAACAGTTTCGGCAGAATTGGCACAAGACGTAGAGCTTAACCCTTACGGCGACGTAAACGGCGACGGTAAGGTAACAACAGCAGACGTTGGACTTGCAAATTCACACGCAAAGGGAGTTACAACTCTTGAAGATTACGAATTTGTATGCGCAGACGTTAATATCGACGGCGAAGTAACAACAGCAGATGTTGGAAAGATTAACTCACACGCAAAGGGCGTCAGCCTGCTTTGGTAGGTAAAAATATTTGAACATTAAAGGGACGGGCGTTAAGTCGTCCGCCCCTTTTTGAATGTCAAAAAAATGCTGTCTTATGTCGCGAGAGTGATAAACGATACCATCAGAAATATGCTACAATGTTCTTAAAGAAAACAAAAAACAGGAGGTCATTATGAAAAAATTCAGCAAGACGCTTTTGAGCATTATTACAGCGGCTGCAATTTCGCTTGTCAGCCTTTGCGCCTCGGCATTTGCAGTTGACAGCGAAACAGTTACCGACGACGGAGTTCCCGATACGGCGGTAGCGGTAGTTAAGGATATGGGGAACGGAATAAATTTAGGAAACACTATGGAAGCTTGCGGAAGCTGGATAAACGGTTCAAGCCCTACAAACTATGAAACTGCATGGGGACAGCCGGTTACCACTCAGGCTATGATTGACGGAATGAAGGAAGCAGGCTTTAACACCGTAAGAATCCCTGTTGCGTGGTCAAATATGATGTCTGACGACGGAACATATACAATTGATGAAGCTTATCTTGACAGAGTTGAGGAAATTGTAAACTACGTTTTAAACGCAGGAATGTATGCTATCGTCAACGACCACTGGGACGGCGGCTGGTGGGAAGACTTCGGCAGCTCGGACGAAACGGTAGTTGAGGAAGCCTGGAAGAGATACGAAGCTATCTGGACTCAGGTCGGCGAAAGATTCAAGGACTATTCACACAAGCTTATTTTAGAAAGCGCAAACGAGGAGCTTGGCAGCACGTTCTCAATGAGCACAAAGAAGAGATATGCGCTTGTTACCGAGATAAACCAGAAGTTTGTTGATATTATCCGTTCGCAGGGTTCAAACAACTCAGACAGATATTTGCTGATCGCTGGATTTGATACAAATATTGACAAGACTGTCGACGAGCGTTATATTATGCCAACCGATACTATTGAAAATCATCTTATGATTTCCGTTCACTACTACGACCCTTCAACCTACTGCCTGGTTTCCGACCCTGATAACAGCTGGGGCTACAGCGATACCTGGGGAACTGACGAGGAAATCGAATATATGGACAACCAGCTAGGTAAAATGAAGTATTACACAGAGCAGGGAATCGGCGTTGTAATCGGCGAGTTCGGAGCATTCCACGGCGAAAACGGACTTGTAAAAGAGGGTACTTATGACTACTACGATTACGTACTTAAATTCAGCGAAAAGTATAACCTCTGCCCTGTTTCGTGGGATTGCAGCGAGTGGTACAAGAGAACGCTCGGATATATTGCAGACGAGGAAATGGCAAAGGTATTCAAGTCAAACGAATACACTGGCGGCAATTATATAATCTCTGGTGAGATTTCAGTAACTGACGAAAATACTGAAGCTGAAATGACGGTAGTATTAACCGCTTCCGACGGCACAGAAAGCACAGTTACCACAACAAGCGCAGGCGACTTCTACTTCTACGAGCTTGACGAGGGCGAGTATACAGTCACAATCAGCGGCGGAAGCTATGCGCCGAGAAGCTACAACATTACAGTTACAAACTGTGATGTGATTCAGGACGCAACTCTTACTCTTTACGGCGACGTAAACTGCGACGGAAAGGTAACGACAGCTGACGTTGGACTTGCAAATTCACACGCAAAGGGCGTTTCAATGCTTGAAGGCTACGCTTTAGCTTGCGCCGACGTAAACTCAGACGGCGAAGTTACAACAGCAGATGTTGGAAGGATAAATTCCCACGCAAAGGGAGTCAGTCTGCTTTGGTAGGCGAAAAACTAAATAATATGAGCTTGAACTGTTTCGGTTCAAGCTCTTTTTTATTTTATCAGGATAGAGAGGGTACGAAATGCAATTCGTAATTCGTAACGCATTATGCTTCTTATGCTTCGCAAAATGCTGGCAAGGAAAGAGAGTGAATATTGGAGTAATGAGATATGATTGGGTATGGTTGTAAGGGAAATGGGTAGAAGGCATAAAACTTTTAATTAAATTAGATGTGTCTTTTTCCTACTGCCTCCTATATTATTTTCTATCTCCCTATTCTTTAATAGTTCAGAATAGTATTCCCAGCGATTTTTTCGCTGGGAATTTTTAA
>JAJQIH010000026.1 GCA_021199305.1 Ruminococcus sp. | reverse complement strand
CTTGCTATATATTTTTTTGGAGTTAGTGTAAACTATCATTGACAAGTGGACAATTTGCATTAAAATTTTAGGGGAAAACACTTGACAAACTTTCAAAAGCGGTGTATAATAACCTAGTCGCTGTAAAATATGTGGCTGTATAGCTCAGTTGGCTAGAGCATTCGGTTCATACCCGAAGTGTCACCGGTTCGAATCCAGTTACAGCCACCATCGGCCCGTTGGTCAAGAGGTTAAGACACCGCCCTTTCACGGCGGAATCATGGGTTCAATTCCCGTACGGGTCACCAAAAAAGCTGTGTGAATTTTCACACGGCTTTTTTATTTGTACAGAGAGGGAAGGAAAAGCAATCAGGA
Organism: Ruminococcus sp.; assembly: GCA_021199305.1. Taxonomy (GTDB): domain Bacteria; phylum Bacillota; class Clostridia; order Oscillospirales; family Ruminococcaceae; genus UMGS1601. The sequence goes on along the minus strand of JAJQIH010000026.1, from coordinate 29,023 downwards.
TTTTTCTTTTTTGGGAAACAGGAAAGTGTTGAATCTTTTCGAGGGCGAAAAGACAAATATCCCTTCCCAACGGCAAGCTTTAACGAGAAAAACAAGCTTCAAAATGCTTTTCCGCCACCCCCTTATCAGGGGTAAAAGCACTTGACATAAAGGGGTATATATGGTACAATATTTCAATGAATTACTAACAAATCGACAAGAAATATGCCCTGTAATTCAAGCCGTTGAGGGAGGCTTTGTGTTCAATGGAAAACGCAGTAAGGCTCGAAGTGCTTGTGTCTTGTATGCACCAAAGCAGTATGGATATTGTGTCAGAATCGAACATTACAGGCAGCGCCGTTGTGATAAATCAGTGCGACAAAAGCTCGTATTGTGAGATGCTCACCAAAAACGGCAGGGCGAGAATGTTTTCAACCACAGCCAGAGGCCTGACAGTCAGCCGAAACGAAGCGATAAGTCGGAGCAATGCTGAAATCTGCCTGCTGTGCGACGATGATGAGGTTTTTGAAAAGGACTACGAAAGCGGAATTTTAAAGGCTTATGACAAGCTTTCAGACGCCGATGTTATTATTTTTAAAATGACAAACCGAAAGCCGTCGTTTGAAGACAAAATACAAAGGCTTCGTTTTCCGAAAACCATGAAGGTTTCTTCCTGGCAGATTTCCTTCAGAAGGGAGTCGCTTTTAAAAAGCGGAGTCAGATTTGACGAGCTTTTAGGCGCAGGAAGCGGAAACGGCGCAGAGGAGGAGCTTAAATTCCTTTGCGACTGCGAGAAAGCGGGACTTCGCATTTATTACGTTCCGTTTGAAATAGCGTCCGTTGGACAGACAAGCTCTACATGGTTTAACGGCTTTGACGAAAAGTTTTTCTACAACAGAGGCAGCACTACAAGATACATTTTAGGCGCTTTTACCGCATCGCTTTATGCGCTTTATTATATTGTAAAAAAACGAGGAGAATACAAGGAAAGTATTTCTTCCTTTCGTGCGCTGAAGGCCATTTTTAAAGGGATAAAAGAGAATAAAATTTACAAGCAGGGTAAACAATACGCTTGATGATCAAGGGAGGCACCGTTTTGAATAAAATTCTATCTTTTGTTGTGCCGGCGTATAACAGCGAGAGCTGTCTGGATACCTGTCTTTCTTCGTTTGTTAAGGAGTCGGTTTTTGACAAGCTGGAGGTACTTGTAGTAAACGACGGTTCAACCGACAAAACTCCCGACATTGTAAAAGAATATATCGGTCGCTACGGCGAGGTTTTCAAGCTTATAAATCAGGAAAACAAAGGACACGGCGGTGCGCTCAATACTGGAATTTCAGCGGCAAGCGGCAGGTTTGTCAAGGTAATTGATGCTGACGACTGGGTTGAAACTGAAAATCTGGAGAGATTTATTTCTCTGCTGGAGGACTGCGATGCGGATGTCGTTTTAACACATCACTATACAAGGAATATAACGACAGGCGAGGTTAAAAAATGGAAAAGCTATCCTGAAAGGTTCGGAGTCAGCTATACCTTTTCGCAAATAATGAGCAGCTGGAAAAGCTTTGACAGAAGTCTTACCTTTCACGGCGTAACATACAATCTTGAATTTTATAAAAAGTATGGCATAAAGCTTTCGGAGCACGTTTTTTACGAGGATCACGAATACGCTACCGTTCCCTGCTGCTTTGCGAGGAGAATAGTGCCGTTTGATCTGTTTGTTTACGACTATCGGATAGGCGATATAACTCAAAGCGTTTCTGATGAAAATCAGCTGAAAAGAAGCTCGCACACCCACGTGGTTATCGAGAAGCTGGCGAGAGAATATAAAAGGCTGGAGCCTTTTCTTGACGAGGGCGGAAAAAGCTACTACAGGATGAAAATACAAGGCTTGATTTTAAGCTATCTGGTAACCGTTTTGCTTGTCCAGAAGGACAAAAAGCGCGGAAGGGTGCAGGCAAAGAGCCTGATGACTCAGTTTGAGGAGGAAATCCCTGAAGTTTACGCACTTGCAAAAAAGCAATACGGGGTATTTCTCAAGATGAATTATTTGCATATAAGTAAGAAGATGTGGGACGCTATTTTGTGTTCAGGGATTTATAATCGTCTTCGTGGAAATCATAGTTTTGACTAAAGATTCTGGCGTTTAAAGGGGAACGCCGACACAGGGGATTTGCAGTATGGAGGATAATAATGGCAACACTTACAAAAAGAGAGCCTAAGGAAGGCTCGTTCTGGGAGGTCTTTAAGTTTAAGGACCTGTTAGCACAGCTTGTACAGAGGGATTTGAAGCTTAAATACCGCAGAAGCTTTCTGGGTTATTTGTGGAGCATTTTAAACCCGCTTCTGATAATGATTATAATGTCGGTGGTATTTTCGTTCTTGTTCCAGAGGGGAATAGAATACTTCCCGATATACCTTTTGACTGGTAGAACGATGTTTGAGTTTGTAAATCATTCGTGCGGAAAAGCGCTTGGGTCGATTACAGACAATACAACTCTTCTGAAAAAGACTTACGTTTCAAAATTTATGTTTCCAATGGCGAAGATAACCTCGTCAATGGTGGACTTTGTGTTCAGCCTGGGAGCGCTCGTACTTGTAATGGCGTTTTTCTCAATAAAGGACGGCGTTTGCCTGTTTTCGTTTATGAATCTGGGCTTTGTAATAGTTGTTATAGAGGCGTATATCTTTTCAATGGGACTGGGTTTCCTGCTCGCGCAGTTACACGTATTTTTCAGAGATATTCGCTATATTTACAATGCGTTCACTACAATGTGGCTTTATTGCTCGGCGATATTCTACGATGTCGGTATGTTTTACGAAAGAGGCGCAAAGCAGCTTGCAGAAGGCAGTATGCCATACGCTAACTACCTTGCCTGGGTAATTGAGAATTTAAATCCGTTATACATTTATATAAAGCAGTTCAGATACTTCCTGTGGACGCCAACGCTTGGCGGAGATATTCCCTATTGGGCGGAGATTAACATCTACGATTTTATTTTAGGAATAGCTTATGCGCTTATAATGTTCTTTATCGGAACGTACTTCTTCAAGCGCAAGCAGGACAAGTTTATTCTTTATATTTAGGAGGGCGAAAAATGGAAAACACAACAATCATTTCCTCGCCTGAAAGTGAGTATATAGTCGACGTCGACCATCTGACAATTCGATTTAACAAGGCGACAGAGAAGATAGATAACCTGAAAGAGTATTTTATAAAGCTTGTAAAGCACGAGCTTATGTTTCAGGAATTTTTAGCGCTCAAGGACGTCAGCCTTAAAATTAAAAAGGGCGAAGCGTGGGCGATAATAGGAACCAACGGAAGCGGAAAATCCACAATTTTAAAGGCAATAAGTAAGATTTTAAAGCCGTACAAGGGCACGGTTACTGTAAATGGCTCGATAGCTTCTCTTATTGAGCTTTCAGCCGGAATCGACCCCAGACTCACGGCGAGAGAAAACATTTATCTCAACGGATGTATTTTAGGGCACACAAAAAAGTTTATAGATGAGAAATTTGACGATATAGTTGAGTTTTCAGAGCTTGAGGACTTTCTTGACTCGCCAGTCAAGAACTTTTCTTCGGGAATGAAATCACGTCTTGGATTTTCAGTAGCTACAATGGTAGAGCCTGATATTCTGATAGTTGACGAGGTTTTGTCGGTAGGCGACGTTTTGTTCAGAAAAAAGTGTATGAACAAGATGAACGAAATGCTGAGTCACGGAACCACACTGCTTTTCGTTTCGCACAATATGAATACAGTAAGAGCGATGTGCGATAAGGCATTGTGGCTTAACAAGGGCGAGGTAGTAATGCAGGGCGACATCAAACAGGTCTGCGACGAATACGAGGCTACCATAGGAGAAAAGAAGGCCAGGGAAAAGGCCGAGAGGGACAAAAAAGCCAAAGAGCTTAAAAAGCAGGCTGAGGAGATTGCAGCGAAAAAACGCAAAAGAGCGCAGGAGCAATAGATAAAATTTACGGCGAAAGGAATGTTGATTTTATGGAAAAGGTGTTGAAGCTTCAGAATATTATCATGCAGCACGATTCTGATGCTAATATCAGAAGCTATGTTGAGCTTGTCCACACAAGCTCCGACAAAAACCAAAAAATGTCAATGGTGTATAATCCGGAGGAAAAGTGTCATATTATTAAAAGGTATGACTGTATTGACTTCGGGACATATTTTAACTGCCTGCAAACAGCAAGCTGGTCTGAGCATACTAACGTAAAATCGTTCAAGCTCAAGCTTGCCTTCAAGGGCAAGGGCTCGCTTGAAATCGAGGAGCTTTTCAGAAACTCAAAGAACGTAAACAGAAACGTTCTGCTGCAGAGAATTATTGAAAGCGACGAGAAGACGGAGATTATTATTGACATTCCTGAAACCGATAAGCCACTTATCGCTTTTAATATTACAGCTCTTGAGGAGTTTTGCATCTATAAGGCAAGCTATCAGGGAGTAGTTGACGAGGAAAATATAAAGAATGTTAAAATCTCGCTTGCGTCTACTACCTTCAGGAAGGAAGCGTACATCAAAAACAACATTGCGCTTTTGAAGAAAAACGTGCTTTGCGAGGGAAGTGACCTTAAAGGACATATCTTTGTTCACGTTATCGACAACGGCAGAACTCTCAATCCTGAGGAGTTTGACTGCGAGGATTTAAAGGTTTATCCTAACCCGAATGTTGGCGGAGCTGGCGGCTTCACAAGAGGTATGATCGAAGCTATGAACCTGCCTGAAAAGCCAACTCACGTTCTGCTGATGGACGACGATGTACTTATTATGTGCGAAAGCTTATTCAGAACATATTACCTGCTCAGAATACTGAAGGACGAGTACAAGGACTCGTTCGTAAGCGGAGCAATGTTCGATTATGACTCAAGAGAGGTTCAGTATGAGGATGTCGGATACGTTCATCCTGAGGACGCTTCATACGGCCCTGTCAAGGAAAGAATGGATATGCGTCTTGCTTCCTCTCTTGTAAAGAACGAGGAAATGGCAAAGCGCAAAATGGACAATTCCTACGCTGGTTGGTGGTACTGCTGCATTCCTGTTCAGTGTATCGAGAAAAACGGACTGCCGTTGCCTGTATTTGTAAGAGGCGACGACGTTGAGTTCAGCCTGAGAAATAAGGCGACGTTTATAACGCTTAACGGAATCTGCATCTGGCACGTTGGCTTTGCAGGAAAGTTTGTAGCGTCTATGGAGCTTTATCAGGTTCACAGAAACAGCCTTGTAATTCAGGCGGCAAGCAATATTTTCCCTGAGATAGACATTATGAAAAGGCTTAAAGGACTTTTCTGGAGAGATATTTCAAGGTTTGCTTACAACAATGCAGAGCAGATACTTGATTCGATAGACGACTTTATGAAGGGTCCTGAGTTTTTAAAGAACGCAAACGGCGAAGAAATTATCAAGGCACATGGCGCAAAGAACGAGAAGCTTATGCCAATAAGCGAGTTCAAGAAAAATCACGAGTGGGCGGAAGGCGACCCATATGAATACTGGCGGCTGAGCGCAATAAACAAGCTGTTCTTCAAGATAACAGTAAACGGACATCTTCTGCCGGGATTTTTGCTGAAGAGCCGTCCTGTAGTAGTAGCTTACGACTGGTTCTATTCGCCAGGAAAGTATTTCAAGAGAAAGCGCCTTATTGCAATGAACGCAAACGACAATACCGTTTGCATGAGAGAAATGAACAGAAAGCGTTGTTTTTCACTGATCAGAAGATACAGAAAGACTATGAGAAATTATGAGAAGAACCACGTTGCCGTTGAAGCGCAGTACAGAGAAGCTATGAAGGAAATGACCTCGTTGCAATTCTGGAAGGAGTATTTGGGAATATGAACAAGGACAACCGCATTATAAGAACGCTGAAGGCTGCAAAGCAAGCGTTCTTTCAGGACAGCAAAAATGAAAAAGCTGACATCCCAGCGCAAAGCATCCCGGTTCAATCGCAAACGGTAGTTACTGTTACCCCTGACCCAAAGACAATACTTGATTTAAAGCACGATTGGTGCTGCGGCTGTTCAGCTTGTCAGAGCTGCTGCCCCGTCAACGCTATCGAGCTAAGGCAGGATATAAACGGCTTTTATACGCCGGTTCTTGATAAGGAAAAATGTATAAACTGCGGTCTTTGCGCAAAGACCTGTCCGGTTATAAATACACCAAAGACAAACGACCCCGATCCGAAATGCTATGCGGCAATGGCAAACGACGATGAAATTCGCCGTCAAAGCTCGTCGGGCGGAATGTTTTCAATGATAGCGGACTATGTCTTCTCACAGGGAGGAGTAGTTTGCGGCGCAGTGCTTGCAGACGATTTTTCAGTCGAGCATATTATAATCACAAGTCCTGATCAGATGTACAGACTTCGTGGTTCCAAGTACGCTCAAAGCAGATTAGGAAGCGTTTTCAGAGACATCAAGGAGCTTCTGACAAGCGGTAAAATCGTTCTTTTTACAGGAACCCCCTGTCAGTCGGCAGGACTTAAAAACTATCTCAAAAAGGATTATGAAAACCTGTACGTTGTGGACCTTGTTTGTCACGGCTCGCCGTCAATAATGGTTTTTCACAGGTATCTTGACGAAACCTTCGGCAGAGAAAACCTCGCCGACTATAAATTCAGAACCAAGGAATTTGGATACAGCTCTTTTAACTGTACTGCAATCACCAAGGACGGCAGAAAATTAAGTGCGGGAATTTCAATCGACCGCTACGAAAAGGCTATGCACTCAGGCGTTGGACTTAACAGCGTTTGCGCTGATTGTATGTTTGCGCCAGCGCCAAGGCAGGGCGATTTGTCGATTGGAGATTTCTGGGGAATTTCCAAGTACAAAGAGGAGCTTAACGACAATCTGGGAACAAGCGTTGTGCTTGTAAATAACCCGAAGGGCGAAGCACTTCTTAGCAATGTAAAGGAAAGCCTTAAAACGCTCGAGGAGGTTCCGTATACCTTCGCCAGAAGAAACAACCGCTTCGGCAGAAAGCTCAGACTTCCAAGAGGTAAAAAGCAGTTTTATCAGATTCTTCGTCACTCGACGCTTGACAAGGCGGTTGAATATTCGCTCAGAGCAAAGTACGACATTGGCGTTATCGGACTATGGTACGGAAGAAATTACGGAAGTATGGCGACCTATTACGCTTTGCACAGAGTTCTTAACGATATGGGACTTTCTGTTCTGATGATTGAAAACGCTCTGAAGCCAAAGAACGAAATCACTTATACAAAAACTCATCCGAGAAAAATTGCCGACGAATTTTATGACGTCAGCGCAAAATATTCGGTTGACGAGCTTGATAAGCTCAACAATCATTGCGACGCATTTATTGTAGGCTCAGACCAGCTTTGGAATATCGGACTCAGCCGTCCGTACAAGCAAACCTACTTCTTAGGCTTTGCCGACAACAGCAAAAAGAAAATTGCTTATGGAACGTCGTTCGGCAAGGAATACAGAGGCTCTGAAATTGACCGAGCGGCGAGCGAGTTCAACTTCAAGAGATTTGACCACGTTTCTGTCCGTGATACGCTTTCACGTGAGATTTGCAGAGATACCTTTGGAATTGAAGCTGTTGAGGTTTGCGACCCAACATTCCTTTGCCCAATGGAAGGATACGAGGAGCTTATAAACAAGGCGAACATCTCCGAAAAGGACGACTATATTTTAGCTTATATATTAGACCCGAACGAGCAGGTTGGCGAGCAGCTTAAAAGGCTGTCCGCTGAAAAAGGCTGTAAAATTATCGTTTTGCTTGACGAGCCGCCGTGGCTCTGGGAGGGAAATGTCAGAAACTTTGGATATTTAAGTCCGGAGCAGGAAATTACAAAGCCGTTTGTTTACGAAGCGGACGGAGCGAGGATTGAATTCAAATACGAGGTAGACCTTTACGAGTGGCTCTGGTATTATAAAAATTCAAGCTCGGTTGTAACCGATTCATTCCACGGAACAATATTCTCGATAATATTTGAAAGACCGTTTCTGACCCTTTCAAACGCAAAGCGTGGAGCGCAAAGATTTGTATCGCTGCTTACGCCTATCGGACTTATTGACAGACTTTTTGAAAATACTGACGCTATAACTCAGAATATGAGCCTGCTTGACGGACTTGATTATACAGAGCCGAATGTTAAATTAAATGAAATTCGTAAAAGCTCTAGGGCTTGGCTTAAAAACGCACTCTTCTCGCCTAAGGAAGTCAGGACGAATTGCATATACAGCGTTTATGAGGAAAGGAAGCAGACAAATGAATAAGCATTATGATTATCTTGTAGTAGGCGCAGGACTTTACGGCGCAGTTTTCGCTTACGAAGCGAAAAAGAATGGAAAAACCTGTCTTGTAATTGACAAAAGAAACCATATAGCGGGAAATATCTATACTGAAAACAGAAGCGGAATCAACGTTCACGTTTACGGAGCACATATTTTCCACACGAGCGATAAGTTTGTCTGGAATTATGTTCAGCGTTTCGCCGAATTTAACCGCTATACAAATTCGCCGATTGCAAGATATAAGGATGAGCTTTACAATATGCCGTTTAATATGAACACATTTTCAAAGATGTGGAATATTACTACTCCTGCTGAAGCGAAGGCTATTATTGACGAGCAGAAAAAAGAGGTTGTCGGCGAGCCGAAAAACCTGGAGGAGCAGGCAATTTCACTTGTCGGACGGGATATTTACGAGAAGCTTGTAAAGTGCTATACCGAAAAGCAGTGGGGACGTGACTGCAAGGAGCTGCCGGCATTTATTATCAAGCGACTTCCTGTCAGATTTACTTATGACAACAACTACTTTAACGATAGCTTTCAGGGTATTCCTATCGGCGGCTATACCCGCCTGATAGAGAATATGCTAGAGGGGATTGAGGTAGTGCTTGAAAAGGATTACCTTGAAAATAAGGCGGAGCTTGACGCTGTTGCCGACAAGGTAGTGTATACCGGCGCAATTGATGCGTATTTTGATTTTTGCTTTGGAAACCTTGAGTACCGAAGCGTAAGATTTGAAACGACAGAGCTTGACACGGATAATTTCCAGGGTAACGCAGTTGTCAACTACAACGATCACGACCACCCGTACACAAGAATTATCGAGCATAAATTCTTTGAGTTTACCTCTTCGCCGACAACGATAATTTCAAAGGAGTATTCGGCTGAATGGAAGCCAGGAGACGAGCCTTATTATCCTGTCAACAATGATAAAAACAGCGCATTGTATGCAAAGTACAAGCAGTTAGCGGACGCCGAGGAAAATGTAATCTTTGGCGGAAGACTTGGCGAGTACAAGTATTATGATATGGACAAGGTAATTATTGCAGCGCTTGAAACTGTAAAGAAAGAGTTCGGAAGCGTAAGCGAGCAGTAATTAAAAACCGCATAAAACAAGCCCCGATTTCGTAAAAGAAATCGGGGCTTCGTGTATGGTGAAAACTACTGTGGAATCAGAAGAGTTCCGTTTTTAAGCATTTTGAGCATTGTAGCGTTTTGCGATGACGTACCAGTATAATTTCCTATACAGTTAGCAATCGCTATGCGGTAACGAAGCTCATAGCTTGAAGTAATACCTATGTATGACAGGCCTTCGGTAATAGTAGTTGCAGATGAAGATGTCTTTTTGTAATACTTGGCGCCTGAGGTTTTGGTTACGAGCGTAGATGTAGGCGGAGAGTAATAATAATCATCGTCGATATTCTTTATCGCTCTGATTCTGAATTTATATCTTCTGCCCTTGACAAGATTGCTTACTGTGCAGCTTGTTACATTTCCAACGTCCGTTCTCTTGACAAATTTACCCTTTGCGGCGTCGTAAACGTAAATCCTGTATCCAGTTGCGCCTGATACCTTGCTCCACGAAAGGGTAATCGTATAGTTTGTAGTAGCGGTTACCTTTAAAGAGGTTGGAGTAGCGGGTTTTGTGCTGAATACCTTATAGCTGCTCCAGATGCCTTCCGTGGTTCCGTAAACGGTTTTTATTCTTGCCTTGTAGTTTGTATTTTCTGACAAGCTCCTGATAGTATAAGAGGTGCTTGTTGTTGTGCCAGCAAGCTTATATTCTCCAGCAGTCTTGTCGTAGAGATATACCTGATACTTTGTTGCGCCGACAACGGTGTCCCAGCCAAGCTTTACCGCTGTGGTGTTATATGCCTTTACACAGACGTTTGTCGGTGCCACTGCAGCAATTTTAATAGTGAGCTTTGAAGAAGCTACTCCCTCGTACTTTTGTCCGCTTGATTTTTTATAAGGAACTACAAAATATTTGTGAGAGCTTCCCTTTGTAAGACCGCTGATTGTAGCTTTTACGCTAGTGGTGGATTTTACAAGAGTCGCTTTGCCCGAAACTACTTCGTAAATGTTATAACCAGTAGCTCCCGAAACCTTGCCCCATGTCAGCGTACAGGACGACTTTGTGTCGGTGGTGATATTAAAGTTTGACGGAGCGGAAAGAGTATTGGTGCAATATATTGCTTCGGAGGAAAGACCTGGTATTTTCTTTCCGCATCTGTTATAATACGCTCTTACACAGAATTTGCATCTTTGACCCTTGGAAAGACCTGTTACGGTATACGACGTGCTGGAGGTTGTACCAACAACCGACCTTGTACCAGTATCCAGATCGTACATGAAAATCTGGTAGCCGTCGTGCTTGTATGAGTTAGCGGTCCAGGTAAGAGTTATCGAGCTTGAAGTGTTTGCGCTAAGTGTAACATTATGGGTTTTACCCGTATACGTACCCGTTTTGAACGCCGTCGAAGCAGCTCCCTTTGTGCTGGTTCCGCTTACAAATGCCGTTGTGCCATCGGCATTAAAATACGGCTTTATTTTAAAGTTAGCTATTGTTCCGATTCCAAGTCCCTGAACCTTGCAGGTAGTAGCTGTTACTCGCTTTACAAGTTTATACTTACTGTCATCCGTGTCGTAGCTCCAGACCTCGTAGCCAGCAGCGTCTGTGACTGCGTCCCATGCAAGCGTAATCGTAGTCTGCGACCTTGCCGTAACGCGTACGTTTTTAACCATACTTTTTGAAAGGGTAACGTGCGGCGATTCATCGCTTACATAGTCTTCATCAGAGCCAGCTTTGTACGCCACAACGTAGTAATCTCTGGTTGAGCTCGGAAGAGTAATCGTATATGATGTTTTTGATGTAGTGGCAACCAGTGCCTTTTGCTTGGTTGAGGTGTTATACCTGTAAACCTTATACCCGTCGCAGCCGGAAACAGCGCTCCATTTGAGCGTAGCTGTAGTGGAGGTGTAGCTTGAAACTGTAAGCGACGACGGAGCGTCTGGCGCTGTAGGTTCAACGTATCGAACGTCCATATCGACATAACCGCTTATGCCGCTTACTGTTCCTGTGCTTGAATACTGCCACATATCAAAGGTTCCTGTGTAGGTTGCCTTTGTAGCGTATTGCGCAAGCCATATAGGATAGCTTTTGGCAATAGTCGAAGAATTAAGCTTATCGGTCAGCCAATACTTGTTGGCGTAAACGCCAGCCTTGTAGCCGCCTGCAACTATTGTTTTACAAAACGTCGTGCAAAGAGATGTAAGCTCAGATTTGCTGAGATTTGCGGAATCAAGTCTTCCTGTGTCGTAATCGACGTTTTCAATGTCGAAATATACAGGCAGATCAAGATCGTAGCTGGATATGTACTTTAATACAAAGTTTGCTTCCTCTTTGGCTTCTGTTGTGCTTATCGCCTGAGTGTAAAAGTATACGCCGACGTCAAGACCTGCGGCCTGCGCGCCCTTGATGTTTGTTTTAAAGTTGTCGTCAAGAACGAGCTTTCCATTGCCGTAGCCCCGATATCCAACTCTTATTATAACGTAATCAATTCCTGCAGCCTTTACCTTATCCCAGTCGATAGTACCCTGATAATAGGAAACGTCAATGCCATATACCTTGTCGCAGTCTGAAAACTGACTTAAATGCGTCAGGCTGGATGCGCCGGAAACGGCTTTTGAAATGGTCGAGGATAGTGAATTGTAGTAATATTTGTAATAAGCAGGGTCGTTTTCTGAACAGGGAAGAGTGTAGCCTTCAAAAACGTAATCTGCAATTTCTACGTCCTCGCTTTGCGAAACGATACTCTCCGGGTCGTCTGTGGTTTGCTCCTCGTCAGCTGATGTGTCCGCAAATGCTATCATTGCGGTTTGCGCTGCCAAGGCTAAACAAACGGCCAGCGACACGGCCTTCTTAAAAATGCTCATGTTAAAATTTCTCCTTTTGATATTTGCTTAGGGGACTGAATAACTTATCGGTTACAAAACGGTAACGTTTTGGTAACATATTGTAAGTATACAATAAATTGGACTGGATGTCAACAACTTTTACTGGTTAAATTGCTGGAATTTTAAGGGAATTTTTGAACTGCCTGTCCAAAAGGGGAATATCTGTGTGGGTGAGGGTTTTCATATAGTTTTAAGACTAAGAAAGAATTACCCCCATTTAAGCTTTTGAGGAAACAAAAAACGCAGACTGCGTGAGAAAAGCAGTCTGCGTTTTAAACTTTACTTTTTAACGGCGCTTTGGATTGACAATTTCACGCCAGTCGAGATCGCCTCTGTCGAGTGCGTGGATAAGAGCCTCCGCAGTTGCAACATTTGTGGCAACGGGAATGTTATGCACATCACATAGCCTTAATAGGTTCATATCATTAGGCTCGTGTGGTTTTGGCGTAATAGGATCCCTGAAAAACATCAGAAGATCTATTTCATTGCAGGAAATCCTGGAAGCAATCTGCTGATCTCCGCCCTGAGAGCCGTCGAGATAGCAAGAAATACTAAGTCCGGTTGCTTCGCTTACCTGCCTGCCTGTTGTTCCGGTAGCGCATAAGTTGTGCCTACTGAGAATGCCGCAGTAAGCGATACAAAATTGTATCATTAGTTCTTTTTTCGAGTCGTGTGCGATTAGTGCGATGTTCAATACAATTTCCTCCCCCTGTTTAGACTGGTGACCAATTTCAAGATTATGTCTGACTTGACACAACAATATTCTACCATATAAATAGGGATTTGAAAAGTCTTTTTTGACGGAAGTTGAAAAATTTGGCGAAATTTCTAATCATTCGCCCTATTTATTAGTCATATTTCACAAAAATCGAGCCATTTTAGCTGAAACTCAGCACACAAAACTATTTGATTTTTGACTTACGCTCTCTTCTTTGTAAGGTTCGGGCTGTGAAAATCAAGTACAAGACCAAGAGCAACAACGCCGACTACTGTGATGATTCCCTCGAAGAGCATATAGAATCCGTTGTAGGCTAAGCTGTATACCCAGACCGACTTCCAGCCGTCTGCGTATTCGCCCCAGATTGTAACGCCTGAAATAAAGTGGCAGAGAAGACGCAAGGCAGAAGCTACTACTGCGCTGATTCCAAGAGCTACAGGCTGAAGCTGGCGGTTGGATTTGAACATTCCTCTGAAGAAAGCTCCGGCGATACCAAGTACGCCAAATGCCAGTATGTAGTCGAAGAATATTAAAATGAGGTACGAGCCGATTCCGCTGACATAAGCGAAGTTTCCAAGACCCTGTAAGAGCATCTGTAAAATTCCGTATACAACGCCTGTTAGTGCGCCCCATTTAAAGCCGTGACGGTAGCCGATAATAACGATTGGTACCTGGCTGAAGGCGGTAACAGAACCGCCATATGGTGCCTTGAAAATTGTGAGATAGGATAGTACGGTTGCAAGCGCTATCATTACAGCGCATTCAGCGCACTTGCGAATGTTTGTGTTTTTCATAAAAAACAACTCCTTATAAATTTGTTACTGAACAGAAAAGCGTCCTGAAAGCAAAACTTACAGGACGCAGAAATTCAAATTATTAAATAAAAACCTATTTGTTTTCCTACGCCGGCATTATCCGTATCAGGTTATGTGGGTCGAGGTCGAACCTCCTCTCAGCAAAAAGCTCCCCTATTCAGTTCGTTTAGTATTGTAGCACGCCAGGAGAAATTTGTCAATAGATGTACTCTTATCACGCTGTAAAAGCTTTACAATTTCAAAAAAGCGTGGTATACTAAACACACTAATGTTAGGAGGCGAATGGCTTTGGATTCTGAGCTTGTAAAGACGCTTGTGCAATTTGCGCTCGCTATGCTGGGAATTATGGCGGCTATTGCAATAGTTACGCTTATAACGCCAAAGCTTGCGGCATTTATTGACAAGCACCGTAAGAAAAAGCCAAGTCCCTTCGGGGTAGAGGGAAAAGAGGAAGATGAAGTAAGGGGAATGTTCGACGCCCAGAGGGATAAGGACTTCGACCCGAATTATAAGATATATAATGAAGATATTTACGGCTTCAACAAAAAGCCAAAAAAGGAGAGAAATAATAATGGCAAAGAACAATCAGAAGATGGTAGCGGAAATAACCTCGATGAATGAGGACTTCGCAAAGTGGTACACTGATATTGTAAAGAAAGCGGAGCTTATTGATTATACAAGCGTCAAGGGCTGTATGGTAATTCGTCCTTATGGCTACGCTATTTGGGAAAGAATACAGAGAATTTTAGACGATATGTTCAAGGAGCTGGGTCACGAAAACGTCTGTATGCCGATGTTTATTCCGGAGAGTCTTCTTAATAAGGAAAAGGACCACGTTGAAGGCTTTGCGCCAGAGGTAGCGTGGGTAACTCACGGAGGAAGCGAAAAGCTCGAAGAGCGTCTTTGTATTCGTCCGACCTCAGAAACGCTGTTTTGCGAGCATTACGCAAATATAATCCATTCGTACAGGGATCTGCCGAAGCTTTATAACCAATGGGTTTCGGTTGTCCGCTGGGAAAAGACAACAAGACCGTTCTTGCGTTCAAGAGAATTTTTGTGGCAGGAGGGTCATACCATTCACGAAACTGCTGAGGAAGCTGTCAACGAAACCGAGCAGATGTTAAACTGCTACGCTGAGTTTTGCGAAAAGTATCTTGCTATGCCTGTTGTAAAGGGAATGAAAACCGAGAGCGACAAGTTTGCAGGAGCAGTTTCAACCTACGCTATCGAAGCGTTGATGCACGACGGCAAGGCGCTTCAGGCAGCTACAAGCCATTACTTCGGCGACGGCTTCGCCAAGGCGTTTGACATTCAGTATACCAACAGAGAGAATAAGCTTTGCTACCCACACCAGACCTCGTGGGGCGCAACAACAAGACTGATAGGCGCAATTATAATGACTCACGGCGACGACAACGGACTTGTTCTGCCGCCTGCTGTAGCGCCGATTCAGGTGGTAGTAGTTCCTGTTGCTCAGCATAAGGAGGGCGTTTCAGACAAGGCAAACGAGCTTTACAACAAGCTTAAAGAAAGTGGACTCAGAGTAAGCATTGACGACAGCGATAATTCGCCAGGCTGGAAGTTCTCACAGGCTGAGATGAAGGGCATTCCGCTGAGAGTTGAAATAGGCCCGAAGGATATTGAAAATTCAAGCTGCGTTGTCGTTACAAGACACAACAGAGAAAAGACGGTAGTTTCGCTCGATGAAATTTGCGAGGTCGCAAAGCAAAAGCTTATAGAAGTCCGTGACGGAATGTACGAAAAGGCTCTAAAAAACAGAGAGAACAAGACATATTCCTGCAAAACGCTTGAGGAGATAACCTCCGCTCTTGAAGAAAAGGGCGATGGATTTGTAAAGGCTATGTGGTGCGGCGACGAGGAATGCGAGGACAAGGTCAAGGAAGTAACCGGCGTCGGCTCCCGTTGTATTCCATTTGAACAGGAGCAGATAAGCGACGTTTGTGTTTGCTGCGGAAAGCCTGCAAAGAAAATGGTGCTGTGGGCAAAGGCATATTAAATTGAAATTTGATTCGGAACGCTTTGCGAGGGGAAACTCTTTGCAGAGCGTTTCTTTTAAATCTGGAATACAAAAAATTTCACTTCAGGGGTTGACAATACCAAAAAAGTGTGATATGATGTTTGTACCTCTTTATGAGGTCTATTTTTTTGCGCCCTTTTTGGTGCAAAATACAAACCTCGAACCGATAAGCTGTCGGCACATAGCAAAGGGCTGTGTGGAGGGAGGCAATAGGATAATGCGCCGAGCGTTCTTGTTGGCGCAAATTTCGTCAGGAGGTGCCGAAAATGAGAGTTAAGGTAACGCTGGCTTGTACAGAATGCAAGCAGAGAAACTACAACACGAAAAAGAACAAGAAGAATGATCCGGACAGACTTGAAATGAACAAGTATTGCAAGTTCTGTAAGAAGCACACTCTTCACAAAGAGACCAAGTAAGGCGAAGGGAGTTTTGGATTATGGCTAAAGAAGAAAAGGCTAATGCAAAAGTAGCTAAGGCTAAGGATGCAAAGGTCAAGGCTAAGAAGAAAGGCCCCAACAGAATCGTCAAGTATCTCAGAGATTTAAAGAGCGAAATCAAGAAGGTTGTATGGCCAAGCAGAAAGCAGGTTCTTAACAACACAGGAATAGTTCTTGCCGTTATGGTAATTATGGGAGTATTCTTAGCTTGTGTTGACTACGGCTTGTCTTTCTTAGTAGAGCTGCTGCTCGGTATTGACCTTTAATCAAAAGCAGGTTTTTGACGACGAAGGAGGTTATATCAAATGTCAGAAGAGGCAAAATGGTATGTCGTTCACACCTATTCAGGCTATGAGAATAAGGTAGCTCAGGATATTGAAAAGGTTGTTGAAAACCGAAAGCTTCATGATCTTATCTGCGAGGTCAAGGTTCCTATCGAAAAGTATGAAGAGGTCGGAAAGGACAACCAGATAAAGGAAGCAGAAAGAAAGCTTTTTCCAAGCTATGTGCTTGTAAAAATGGTAATGACAGACGACTCGTGGTATATCGTAAGAAATACAAGAGGAGTTACAGGCTTTGTAGGCCCCGGATCCAAGCCGGTTCCATTGTCAGATGCTGAGGTTGACGCTTTAGGAGTTGACACTTCAGTCACCAAGCCAGTTGAAATTAACTTCAGCGTCGGCGAGGAGGTTTCCGTTGTCGGAGGTACGTTCGCAGGCTTTACCGGAACTATTCAGAAGATTGATTCTGAGGCTCAGACGGTGGACGTTGTAGTATCAATGTTCGGAAGAGAAACGCCCGTTACGTTACCGATTTTACAGGTTGCAAAATTGGATTAAATCATTCGTTTTTCAGAAGCGGTTTTAGATAAACACCTTGCTTCTAAAGTGGGAGAGTTAAAATACATTTCATTAACTCGCCTTTACCACAAATTATGGAGGTGCAAATAAATGGCACAAAAGGTAGTCGGCTTAATAAAGCTACAGATTCCAGCAGGAAAAGCAACTCCTGCACCGCCGGTAGGTCCGGCACTAGGTCAGCACGGAGTTAACATCCCTGCATTTACAAAGGATTTTAACGAAAGAACAAAGAATGACGCAGGTCTTATCATTCCTGTTGTTATTACAGTTTACGCTGACAGATCGTTCACATTCGTAACAAAGACTCCGCCAGCAGCAGTTCTTATTAAAAAGGCTTGCGGAATTCAGTCGGGTTCCGGAACACCTAATAAGACAAAGGTTGCTAAGATTACTAAGGAACAGGTTCAGAAGATTGCAGAGCAGAAGATGCCTGATTTGAACGCAAGCAGCGTTGAATCAGCTATGAGTATGATTGCAGGAACAGCTCGTTCTATGGGTATCGAGGTTGTTGACTAACAGTCAGCACGTCAACGTGGGAGGATTATTCCGCTAACCGCACAGCTAAAGGCTTTTGCGGTATTACCACTTAATGAGGAGGAAATATTGATGAAACATGGCAAGAATTATGTCGAGAGCGAAAAGCTTATCGACAGGTCAAAACTATACGAGGTTGCCGAAGCGCTTGAGCTTGCTTGCAAGACTTCAAAGGCAAAGTTTGACGAAACAGTTGAATGTCATATACGCTTAGGCGTTGACTCACGTCACGCAGACCAGCAGGTAAGAGGAGCTGTTGTACTTCCAAACGGAACTGGTAAGAAGGTTCGCGTTTGCGTATTCTGCAAGGAGGACAAGTACGATGCTGCCAAGGAAGCTGGAGCTGACTATGTCGGCGGACAGGACCTTGTAGACAGAATTACCAAGGAAAACTGGATGGACTTTGACGTTGTAGTTGCAAGTCCTGATATGATGGGTCTTGTTGGACGTTTAGGTAAGATTTTAGGACCTCGTGGTCTTATGCCTAACCCGAAGGCAGGAACAGTTACACCTGATGTTGCTAAGGCAGTTACAGAGGCTAAGGCTGGTAAGATTGAATACCGTCTTGACAAGACAAACATTATCCACTGCCCGATCGGAAAGGTTTCATTCGGAGTTGAAAAGCTCAGTGAAAACCTTGAAACTCTTATGGACGCAGTTGTCAAGGCAAGACCTGCTGCTCTTAAAGGACAGTATTTAAAGAGCCTGACGGTTGCTTCAACAATGGGAGTTGGAATTAAGATTGCTACTTCAAAGTACGGCAACTAATTTAAATCAGTTAAAATCAGTCGTCCCAACAGGGGCGGCTTTTTTTACGCAAAAAATAAGCCGGGAGGATTTTTCCCCCCCCGGCGTTTGTGTTTTTTAATCTTCTATTGCTTTAAAGCCAAGCTTTATGTCGTCGATAATGTCGTCGACGTTTTCAAGTCCAACGCTGAAGCGAACCATTCCCGGTTCAATTCCTGCAGCTTTAAGCTGCTCGTCTGTAAGCTGACGGTGAGTTTCGCTCGCTGGGTGAAGCACACAGGTTCTTATATCCGCAACGTGAACCTCGTTTGAAGCAAGCTTTAGTGAGTCCATAAACTTCATAGCTGCCTGCTTCCCGCCCTTGAACACTACCGAGATAACTCCACAGGAGCCGTCAGGCGTATACTTCTTTGAAAGCTCGTAATACTTGTCGCCAGGAAGGTTTGGATAAATTACCGACTCGATAAGAGGCGACTGCTCGAAGAATTTTGCAACAGCGAGAGCGTTTTCGCTGTACTGCTTCATTCTTACAGCGAGCGTTTCAAGACCTAAGTTAAGTAAGAACGCTGAGTTTGCCGCAGGGTAGCAGCCGAAATCTCTCATAAGCTGCATTCTCGCCTTTATGATATAAGGACAAGCGGGGTAATCCCTGGTGTAAACAATTCCGTGATAGCTTTCGTCTGGTTCTGTAAACTCAGGGAATTTTCCGCTTGTGTAATCGAATTTTCCCGAATCGACAATCACTCCGCCGATTTGCAAAGCGTGACCATCCATATATTTGCTGGTCGAATGGATAACAATATCTGCGCCCCATTCGATTGGTCTGCAGAGAATAGGTGTTGCAAACGTGTTGTCAACAATCAGCGGCACGCCGTTTTTGTGAGCAAGGTCTGCAAACTTTTCAATATCCAAAACATTGAGAGCTGGATTTGCGATTGTTTCGCCGAAAACGCACTTTGTGTTTGGCTTGAACGATTTCTGAAGCTCCTCAGCGGAAGCGTCAGCGTCTACAAATATACACTCGATTCCGAGCTTTTTAAGGGTATAGCCGAAGAGGTTTATCGTTCCGCCGTAAATTGTTGAAGCGGCGATAAAGCTGTCGCCTGCGGAGCAGAGATTTAAAATCGAGCAAAGCGAAGCTGCCTGTCCGCTTGAGGTAGCCATTGCTGCTACGCCGCCCTCTAAGTCTGCGATTTTCTTTTCGACAGCATCAACCGTCGGGTTAGCAAAGCGTGAGTAGATAAGACCTTTTGTCGGGTCGTCAAATACCGCTGCTACGTCAGCCGTCGAGTCGTAAACGTATGTAGTGCTCTGAACTATCGGCATTACTCTTGGGTCGCCGTTTTTAGGCGAATAGCCTGAATGCAAGCATTTTGTTTCCTGTTTCATTTTCTTTTCCTGCCTTTCACTGGTTTGTCCAAATCGTCTGTATCATCAGCAAAAAACGGAGAAACGTACTGCTCCTCTGCAATTTGCTTCTTTGTCTTTTTCTGAGGCTTTTTAGGCTTTTGCTTTCCTTCGTCAACTGAAAATGCGCTTGCGATAAGAATTATAGCGAAAATCCCAAACGGAAACGCAAACATAACGCTGACACGTTCAAGTATTACCCCGATAATTATAAGCACAGTGATAATAGCGCACGCTATGCCTGTAATTAAAAACCAAGCCTTGTTACTCATATTTTTAAACATTTATCTCTACGCTTTCTTTTTCATAGCCGTTTTCTTCAAGAACCGGTCGAACGCAGTTTTCAATAAATTCGTCAACCTGCTCGACGCTTCTTCCGATAAAGTTTTCAGGCTTCATAATCTCGTCCATCTCTTCTTTGGTTATCATAAACATCGGGTCGTTTAAAATAAGCTCGCAAAGATTGTTGTCAAGTCCTTCGTCCTTGACACGTGATCCGGCCTGCATTGAATATTCTCTGATTCTCTCGTGAAGCTCCTGCCTGTCGCCGCCCTTTTTAACGGCGTTCATCATAATGTTTTCTGTCGCCATAAACGGAAGCTCCGCCATAACACGCTTCGTAACAATCTTTTCGTGAACTACAAGTCCGTCGGTTACGTTCAGCATAATGTTTAAAATAGCGTCAACTCCCAGAAATGCTTCGGCGACAGAAATTCGCTTGTTAGCCGAGTCGTCAAGAGTTCTCTCGAACCATTGTGTTCCTGCCGTAAAAGCAGGATTTAACATATCAGAAATTACATATCTTGAAAGCGAGGTGATTCTCTCACATCTCATAGGGTTGCGCTTGTACGCCATAGCGGAGGAACCAATCTGATTTTTCTCAAACGGCTCTTCGACCTCTTTGAAGCTCTGCAAAATTCTGATGTCGTTTGAAAACTTTGAAGCGCTCTGTGCAATTCCCGAAAGAGTAGCAACAATAGCCGAGTCTACCTTTCTTGAATATGTCTGTCCTGAAACAGGAACTACATCCTCAAAGCCCATTTCCTCAGCAATCATCTTTTCAAGAGCCTTTATCTTTTCGCTGTCGCCCTCAAAAAGCTCAACAAAGCTCGCCTGAGTTCCTGTCGTTCCCTTTGAGCCTAAAAGCTTTAAGTTTTTAAGACGGAAGTCAATTTCTTCAAGGTCCATAAGAAGCTCGTTGCACCAGAGCGTTGCACGCTTACCTATTGTTGTAAGCTGAGCTGGCTGAAGATGAGTGTAAGCCAAGGCTGGAAGATTTTTGTATTTTTCAGCAAACTCGCTGAGCTGAGCGATAACGCCGATAAGCTTTCTCTTTACAACCTTTAAAGCGTCACGCATTATGATAATGTCCGTATTGTCGCCAACGTAGCAGGAGGTAGCGCCCAGATGAATAATTCCCTTCGCCTTCGGGCAGGCAACTCCATATGTATAAACGTGCGCCATTACGTCGTGACGAACAAGCTTTTCTCTTTCACGGGCAACGTCGTAATCTATGTTTTCTATATTAGCTTCAAGCTCGTCCACCTGCTCCTGAGTAATGGGAAGTCCGAGCTTCATTTCAGCTCTTGCGAGCGCAACCCAGAGGCGGCGCCAGGTAGTAAACTTCTTGTCAGCGGAAAAGATGTACTGCATTTCCTTGCTGGCATATCTTGTGCAAAATGGACTTTCATAGCTGTTTGTCATATCTGATTCCTCCAAAAATTTATTCTACAGAAATAATGTAGTAGTAAACAGGCTGACCGCCGTTTATAAGGGCGACCTCAAGGTTCTGATACTTCGCTTCAAGCTGATGATGCAGCTTTTCGGCATCGTCTTCGGTAACGTCAGCGCCGTAAATAACGGTGATATACTGACTGTCCGAGCGGACGAGCTTTTTGGTAAGCTTATATGCAGCCTTCTGAATATCGTCCTCGACAAATGTCAGCTTGCCCTCGTCAAGAGCAAGAATATCGCCCTGATGAATTTTATGATTGTCAAAGTCGCTGTCCCTCGCCGCAAAGGTAACAAGACCTGTTGAAACGTTTGAAAACGCCTTTGTCATTTCAGTCCGGTTGGTATTAAAATCAGCATTGGGATCAAAGCCGAGCATTGCGCTCATTCCCTGAGGAATGGTTCTTGTCTGTAAAACGCAGACTCTTCTGTCTGCAAGCTTCGCTGCCTGCTCCGCCGCCATAATGATATTTTTGTTGTTAGGAAGTACAAAAACCGTTTCGGCTGGACAGGAAACTATTGCGTATAAAATGTCGTCGGTTGACGGATTCATAGTCTGACCGCCTGAAACGACAATATCAACTCCAGTATCCTTGAATACCGCTTCAAGTCCAAAGCCAGCCGCCACCGCCACAAAGCCGTATTCCTTTTCAGGCTTTACAGGGGTAATACTGTTTTTCTTGCTCTTTTTCTTGCCGTCATGCTGAAGCTGCATATTTTCAATCTTCGGCAGATTTATACTTCCGAATGTCAGAGCCTTTTCGATAGCCTTTCCAGGGTTGTTTGTATGAACGTGAACCTTTATAATTTCCTCGTCCTCAACTACCACCACGCAGTCGCCGATAGTTTCAAGATACGCACGAAGCGTTTTTGAATCCCGACAGTCGGGGTCTTTTTTTATAAGCATTTCTGTGCAGTAGGTAAAGTTTATAATCTCGTCGAAATCTCCGACAGCGGTTGAAAAGTTCTCGGTTGTGATTTTTGGCTTGTCAGTGCTTTCTGCCTTTACAATTTCGCCGCCGCTTATAACCTCAAGCATCGCACGAAGTATAATAACAAGTCCTTTTCCGCCGGCGTCTACTACTCCTGCTTTTTTAAGAGCGGGTAGCTGTTCGGGCGTTTTTTCAAGTGCCTGCTCAGCAGCCTTGACCGCTTCGCTGAAAACGAGAACTACGTCGTCCGTCTGTAAAGCGAGCTTTTCGGCGCATTCCGCCGCCACACGAGCGACAGTTAAAATAGTTCCCTCGGTAGGCTTCATAATCGACTGATAAGCGCCGTCAACTCCAATCCTTAAAGCGTTCGCCAATTCCTTGGCACCGACTGCGTTTTTGTCCTTGAAGGCGGTTTTGAAGCCTCTGAAAATAAGCGAGAGAATAACGCCTGAATTTCCTCTTGCGCCTCGTAAAAATGCCGAAGCCGCAACGTCAGCTACTGCCGATACACGACAGCTGTCCTCCATATTTGAAAGATCCGCTAAAGCGTTAGCCATAGTCATAGACATATTAGTTCCGGTATCTCCGTCAGGAACCGGGAATACGTTAAGCTCGTCAACGGTTACCCGTGAGTTCGCTATGCTGTTCGCTCCGCTTATAAAAGCGTCACGGAGAATTTTTCCGTTAATCATAATAACCCCCATTTTCCTGTCGTTAAACCTTCATATCGTCTACATAAGTGTTTACCCGATGAACTGTAATACCGGCTTCTGACGAAAGCGCATACTTGATTTTATCCTCAAGACTATGTGCGACAGCGCCGATATTAGCTCCGTAGGAGGCGGTTATATGAAGCTCGACGATAAGATCGCCGTCTGAGTTGTATCTGAGAATTATTCCTGCGTCGCCGTCACGCTTAAAAAGCGCCTTTAGCCTTTGCTTTACGCCAAAGCTGCTCATTCCCACAACGCCAATACATTCCGCTGTCGTCTGGGCGATAAGGCTTTTTATATACCTGTCGGTAATAATAATCTCGCCGAGATGATTTTCTGTTTTCTTCAAAGTCCGCACCCTCTTTCCTTTGTCAGAATACACAATATATGATACCATATACTGCTAAAAATTGCAAGCTAAAAAGCCTTAGAATACAGCAGTCACCAAAGTGCTCACATTTATTTTTTCCAAAAGGGAAGAAAGGTTGCCCGAATAGCTCTCATAAAGGCTGTAATCCCGTTGCCGAACAATCCGCAGAAGATTCATAACGTCAGCGCCGTTTTGCTCAAGCGTTTTTTGGGTTGCACCTGTTATATAGCCTTCAATTTCCTTTTCTACCGCCGCTGAGATTTTTTCCTTTGTGGCATTATCCACATCACCTGAAGGGGTAACTCTTACGGTTATTTCTTTCTGAATTGTAATTTCGTTATCGTCAGATTTAACGCCAGCGACCTCGTTTACGCTTTTTACCTTGACGCTTATATCTTCGCCGTTTAAATCTATTACCATATCCGAGCCGTTAATGTTGCCGAGAAAGTAGTTTATTCCTAAAACGTCCTCCTTTTCAAGCGTTTCGCCAAAGCCACCGTCTGTAATTAAAGCTGCGCCGTTAATTTCAAGTGCGTCCTGAGCGGGTTCGCCGCTCTCCTTTGCCTTGTCAGAAATCGCTTGCGCTCTTTTTTCAACGACAGGCAAAAGCGCAGTAGCGTCGGTATCAATATACGTTGACACAACCTTCATAAACTCAGATGGGACAGCATAGCCGTCGTCAGCTGAAATTTCAAAAATTTCCTTCATAGTTTCTGCAGCGACTGTACCGCTTGAAATGTCGCAGTTTATAATATCGCTCGCCTTGCCGTCTGTTGCGGCGACAACCATATTTATCGACGAATCGTTGACAAAGGCAAAAAACGAAAAGCAGCTGTATAAATCCTCAATATCCTCGCTTATAACCAGAAGCTGATTGTGCCCGAAAAAGAGCGTTTTTCCAATCTGCGTTTCACATTTCTGAACGGCATTTTCTATTGTTTTTGCGGTTGAAGAAATTACCTCGACGTTAGTCTGGCTGGGGTCAATAGGCGTTTGCGAGCCTGACGAGGAGGCGCGAAAGATCTGAAATGAAACCTCGAAGCCGTCGTCTGACGAATCTATTCCTACTGCGTGAACGACAGCAATCTTTTGCGGCGACTTCGGAGCGCAGCCGCTAAGGCAGGAGGTAATCAGCAAAAGGCAAACAAAAAGGCTAATTCTTTTCACGCTTACACCTCCTTAAAAAATAAACGACAAGCGGCAGTAAAAATCCAAGCAGCAAAATCGCATAAAACGTGACATGAATATCCAAAAATGGAATTATCATCTGGCTTTTACAGGAAAATATCAGAGCGGGAATGCCGCCGATAATAAATGGCAGACAGCTAAGACAGAGCAGCTTTGACTTGTCTGTTACAACGTTTTCGTAAAGCGGCTTCAGCGCAATAGAATAAAGCGAAAGCTTTATAGCTCCCATACAGGTCCACACAAACAGATATACAGCGTCAAGCCGCTCGATAAAGGCGGTGTTTGCGTATTTGCACATTGTAAAGAAGGAAAACGGCGAGGCTGACATATATCCGCCAAGCAAAAGCATACAGCAGGTTATAATTCCCTCAATGACGATAAGCTTTGCACCTGAAAAGCCGTATACCGCTTTACAGATTTTATCACGAAGATACGGCATTATCAGAACCAGGACCACCACCTCGTCGCTTCTTGAAACTCCGTCTGAAATTCCCTGCCAGAGCGAGCTTGTTGAGAGCGGAACGGTATAGTAGTTTTCGGCTTCAAAGTCAGGCGCAGTAGCAAAAAGCACAATGACAAGCATTGCAACAAAAAATGCGAAAACAACCGATGCGCTTCTCGCTGCCGCCTGAATACCCAGATGGGCGATAAAAGCCGCTGCGATCAAAAGCAATACTCCTACCAGCACAATCGGGATCAAATCGCCGAATGCGGAGGAAAAGAAGTATAGAAAAAAGCGGAGCGTTTTAAAAACCAGAAACGATAAAAATACGCCGTATATAACTGTGAGTACAGTTCCAAATGGCTTTGCTGTTTTAAAGGCTGAAATCAAAAGGTTTTCGTCAGGATATTTTCTGTAAAGCAAAATTGCTGGTATAAACAAAACAGCTTCGACAAAAACCGATATGCAAAAGGGCAGAAGAATTGCTGCTGAAAAGCTGTCGAGCGAGAAGAAGGTTATGGTAGTAAAAAGCCTTGACAAAAACAGTATCAGCAAAAGCTGCCACGAGGATATTTTCATATAATGCCTCCTTGAATTTTTAAAAGCTACAAGTCCGTTCCGTTTAAGTCCTCAACTGTGCTGCTCGTTCTTTGAAGCCGTTTGAAGCTTGAGCGGGAAAAGACATCTCTCAGTGCGCTTTTTGTAACGGGCGTTATTGGCGCCGTGTACGGAACTGTAAAGCTTGTAAGCTCGCAGGTGCTGGCTATTACGGCAACGCTTAAAATACTTATTCCGAAAAGTCCGAACGCTCCGCCGACGATAATATAAACAAATCTCAGTACAGAGGTTTGCTGATTAAGGCTCGGAATTACAAACGAAGCGGTTGCGGTAAGGCCGATAATTATAAGAAGCGGCGCTGAAATAAGAGAGGAGGTTACTGCGGCGTCGCCAATTATAAGCGCACCGACTATTGAAACTGCTCCGCCGACCGCTTTAGGAAGGCGTATTCCCGCTTCCCGCATAATTTCATACATAACGGTAATTATCAAGGCTTCCGCCGTCACCGAATAGGGAGTAGCCTCCTCAGCCGCCAGAAGATTTAAAAGCAGTCGGTGACTTAGCATTTCAGGGTGGTAGGAAGCGACAGCTACGTAAATTCCGGGAAGTGAAATCGCTAAGAAAAACGAGAGGTACTTGATAAGGCGAATGTAGGTTACGTAAAACCGCCTTGACGTGTAGTCGTCAACCGTTCTGAACGCTTCCATAAAAATCGTGGGAACTATAAGCGCAAAGGGGGTGCCGTCTATTAAAACGCCAACCTTTCCTTCGTTAAGCTTTATACAAAACGAGTCGGGTCGGTCGGTTGTGTTGACGGAGGAAAAAAGCGTTTTGCGGCCGCTTTCCAGAAACGGCTCGATATAGCCGCTTGAAAATACCGTATCAAGTGTAATGGATTTAAGCCGCCTTTTTACTTCGTTTACAATTTTCTTGTCCGCCTTGTCTGAAATGTATGCTACTACTATATCCGTCTTTGAGGTCTTGCCAACCTGCATAAGCTCAAACTTCAGCTTCGGCGATTTTATTCTTCTCCGCACGAGCGATACGTTGGTTCTGAGAGCTTCTATGAATCCGTCCTGAGCGCCGTATATATTGCTGCCCGATGTCGGACTTTCAACCCCTCTTTTTTCGTAGCCCTGAATACCTAAGCTTACAGCGGTGGTTTTCTGGTCGATAAAGATAATAGCGAAGCCTGAAAAGAGCTGGGTAAAAAGCTCGCCGAAGGTTGTTACTTCCTGTCGGTCGATTGTCATAATGCTCTGAGCGGTCAGAAACGTATAAACCTCGTCGGCGGTTGCAACGCCGCCCGTATCAAACTCCATTAAAGGGCGAAACACCAGCAGCGAAAGCGCTTCGGTAGAAATCATCCCTTCTGCTGCGACGAAAACACAGCGGTGACCTGAAACCAGAAGGTCGGTGATGTTCAGGTCCATTGTGTTTCCTGCAATTTCCTTGAGCATTTTTTTGAATTCCTCAGCATCTTTTGGCAAAAGAATATGAGAGTAGTTTTTATCATCAACTTGCATTTTGTCATCTCCTTTGAATTTTAAGCTTTGAGCATTTGTATTTAATATCTGTAAAAAAAGCTTCGATATTCACGAATGACAAGGCGTTTTTGCGGGAAAATTACTTTAAAGAGGAGGCTTTAAAATGCTCATTATTTTTCTTCGTGCGTTGATTTTGTACTTTATGGTAATTTTTTCAGTAAGACTTATGGGAAAGCGTCAGATAGGCGAGCTTCAGCCGAGCGAGCTTGTAATCACTATTCTTGTGTCAAATATAGCGACATTGCCGATTGAGGATATAAACATTCCGCTCGCCACAGGACTTATCCCAATGATTTCGCTTGTATGCTTTGACGTTATAATGTCGATAGTAACTCTTAAATTCAAAAGGATCAGGCGGGTGGTTTCGGGAAAGCCGAGAATTGTCGTGTTCAACGGAGAAATAGACCAGAAGGCTTTGAAACAATTAAGATATTCTGTGGACGATATGATGGAAGGACTTCGTGAGCAGGGAGTTTTTGATATAAAGGAGGTGCAGTATGCGGTGGTTGAAACGACAGGCAGAATAAACATCCTGCAGAAGAAGGACTACCAGCCGCTTACGCTTGATATTGTTGAAAATAAAAACGCCGCCTCTCAGAATCCGCCGCAGGTGATAATTGAGGACGGAGTGGTTTCCCAAAAGGCGCTCGATATGTTAGGGTTAAATGAAAAATGGCTCAACAATATTCTGAACAAAAATACCGTTAAGCCGAGGGATGTATTCTTTTTAAGCTCTGACGAGGACAAAAACTACACGCTTATAAAAAAGTGCAGGCAAAGGGAGGGGTAGAAGATGAAAAGGTTTGTTATAAGCGTAATACTGCTTGCGGCAATTATTTTCGGAAGTATAACCTCGCTTTTTGTGTTTGACAGGAAAAACGATGAGATGACCGAGCGGATAAGCTATATCCAGACGCTTTACAAGCAAAATAAAACCGATGAAGCCGAGGAGAAATTAGCACGGCTTGATCGGTTTTGGAATGAATATTACAATTTTATGTCTTTTATTGTTCAAAGCACAAAGCTTGAAGAAATATCGCTGTCGGTGTCAAAGCTTGAATATCTTCTGAAAATGGACAGCGAGGAATTTTTAAGCGAGTGCGATTCAATAAAATACGGAATACAAATGATTTATGACAGTGAATTTCCGTATCTTCACAGCATATTTTAGCGAAGCTCCTTGATGATTGAAATAAAGCTGTCAAGGTCGTTGAAGTCCTTGTAAACCGACGCAAATCTGACGTAAGCTACAAGATCCAACGATTTAAGACCATGTAAAACCTTATCTCCAATTTCGCTGGTAGTGGTTTCGGTCTGCATATTATTAGCGTAAGTGTTTTCGATATCCTCTACCATTTTATTTACCTGCTCAACGCTTACAGGACGCTTCTTTATGGCGTTTCTCACGCCCTTTATAAGCTTATCTCTGTCGAACGGCTCAAAGCTTCCGTCCTTCTTGTAAACCATAAGGGTCGGCTTTTCGACAACCTCATAAGTGGTAAAGCGTTTTCCGCAGTTCATACACTCTCTTCTTCTGCGCTTCTTTTCATCGCTCGGACGAGAGTCGATTACTTTTGTGTCCTCAAAGTTGCAAAACGGGCATCTCATAAGCTGATCTCCATTTCGGTAAGCGGTAAACAACCGCTGTTATTGTGTTTTTCTTTTAAGTAGTATACCATAAGTTGTATTTTTTTGCAAGAGGAATTTAACAAATTGCTTGAAAAGTTTTGTAGGTTTACAATAGATGTGTTACAACTCACAATAAATTATTGCGAAAAAAGT
>JAJQIH010000037.1 GCA_021199305.1 Ruminococcus sp. | reverse complement strand
CCATCAGACTCAGCCGCTGTAGTTGCACTGTTTTCTGCAGCTTCAATTTCTTCAGAGGTTATCGTTACAGTATCACCTGCTGTTACGCCGTCAGATGTGTATGATGCTGTTGTCAGAACCATTTCGTAAGTTATGATGCTATAATCCGTGTCTGTGAACTCGCAATATGTGAGCGTTGGAGTGTATACGCTATCGTCTGCAACTGTTACCTTGAATGTTCCGATAACGACTTCCGTACCTGCTGTATAATCGTCAAACAACGCAGATGAGCAATAGCCGTTGACTATCAAAGTGGATTCAGTCCATTCAATTATTTTTCCACCCTGCCATCCTAACTCTGTAGCAGCAGTAGAACTAACCTCAAACGAATCGGCAACATACTCAAGTCCTTCCGGAAAATCCATTTGCATCTGCAGCGTACCAATCTGCTGATTTGGAACAATAGAAATTGTATAGGTTGCTTCGTTGCCTGTACCTGACGCATCAGTATCAAGAGTCACATATATGGCAACATCCGAATCCTCAGCAGAAGCAGCTGTCATTGTTGCCATCGAAATTGTTGAAACTGCAACTACAGTCGCAAGAATTCCACTTAATAATTTTTTTAACTTCATCAGAAAACCTCCTGAAAAATATTATCCATATACCTTTAAAAATTATCAGCCGAGCCATTTGCTGATTTCAATATCATTTTAACACCAATACGCGCTTTCGTCAATCTGCAGATTAGCCAAAATATTTTTGAAAATTTGTGCAGTTTGCACAGTTATGTAATTTTTGACGTAAAATTTGTAATTTTTGGCAGGACAGAAAATATAAATCCGCAGACAGGAATCCCTCGTCTACGGATTATTTCATCTTAATAGCTTTACTTGCAGTAATAAACTCTGCCGTCAACGATTTCTGTCTTTTCCTTTTCCTCATCAGCATAGCCTAAAATGCAAAAGCCGATACCTTCGACATCTTCTTCAATTCCCCATTGCTTGAGAAGCGCCTTTCCCTCGTTGCTTTCAAAAACCTCTTTGGCACGGTGAATCCACCTGCTGTCAATTCCCATTGACCATGCAGCATTCATAAGATTTCCCATTGCCAGGCTTCCGTCATAGAGATATGTGCATTCCTTCTTTGCAAGGACTACTATAACGTCCTGTGCTCCGTAAAACGGGTCGACGTCAGCATTCATAACGCCAGCGTTTAGCTTCGACAGCTTTTTAACCATTTCGTCGTTCTGAACTACTACAAAGCGTGGTGTTTGCTTGTTCATTCCGCTAGGCGCATTTAGTCCTGCTGCAACAATTTCATCGACACACTCGGCAGGAACGTGCATCTTCTTATAGCTTCTGCAGCTTTTTCTGGTTATGATATTTTTTACTGTTTCATTCATAGTAATTTCCTCCTTCTGTGTGAAACTATCAAACGCTCAAAGAGCAAAAATTGCAGACTGTTAAATAAAGCTCTTGTGGAAAAACAGCGAGATAAAAGCTCCGCCTAAAAATATTATAGAAAACAGCGCCGCTTTAAGCTCAAAAAATCCAGCAAGCTCGGTTCCAAGTATTGCGCCGAGAACAAATACAAAAATTATTCCGAAATATTGAATTGCCTTGTTGCGGTAGTATTTGTCCTTCGTTTCAAAAAACAAAAACAGATTTTCAGAGCCGCTTCTTAAGTTTCCTGTACACATTGTCGACGCAAATGCTTTTCCTCTGAGTGTGTGAAACGACTCGTACTGAAGCGCACTGACAAGAGAGATTAAAATAATAGCAAACGGGTTTGTCGATTCCCCTACCGGGATAAAGCAAACGACCACAACTATTATCGCTTCAATAACCAGTACCGCCTGCCGCCAATGTCTTGGATGGGTGGAAAAATTTTTGCGGAAAAGCTCCACAATAAAAACTCCCAGTACAAACGTAACTATCGGTATTAAATACACAAGAGCCTGAAGGTACTGCCCTTTTCCCATATTTATTCCCATTAAAACTATATTTCCCGTTTGCGCATAAGCAAATACGCCGCCACGGGTTATATAAGTATAAGCGTCAATAAATCCGCCAGCCGCCGCTAAAAGTATTCCTATTAAATAGGACTGTGACATATCAGTTTCGTGTGTTGTTGAAATTGAAAGTTTAATTGTTATCACTCCTGTCGCTTTCTTTACATAGCTTTTGCAAAGCCGGTATTATAAATGCGCCTGCTGAATTTCCAATCGTCATTATAATAAGGTACGCAAGAGTTTTCAGACTAAACGAGAAGGAAATCCAGAAGTAGAACATATTTGCAACACAGTGCTCAAACGAACAAAGAATAACTACCGCTACGCAGATAAATGTCGCTATGTATTTCTGAAGCGGACTGGTGCCGTTTTTATAGCTGTATGCGGCAATATACATCAGCATTCCGCAAAACATCGCCAGAATAAATATTGAAAGCGGATTATCAGCAAGCTTTACCTCGCAAAGCGACTGGGCTTTTGCAGACAGTGCACTTGACACTCTTGTAAACCGCAGACAGAGCGCTACAAAGCCTGTTCCTATAATATTTCCAAGCCAGATAAAAAGTAAATCGAGTGCAAAGCTCCGCTTATTTTTCTCAGTTATCAAGAATCCTATCTTGCCAGTATAAAGATTAAATCCAAAAGAAAAGATACAAAACAGACCAATCGCAAAGAGGAAAGCGCCTATATATTTGTTGTCGACCGAGAGATAAAGCACGCCGCCAATGCCAATGGACATTCCTGCAAGTATCGCCTTGATTGTAACCGCCGTTAATCTTTTACCCATAATCCACCTCAATAATTTTATATTTTCATGATTTCGACTTTTATCTTTCCATTTCTCATTTTAAGCTTTATGACATAACTTGTCAAGTAAAATCATAGATTTATTTAAAGGGGATTCTTGATAAAATAAAATGCCCGACTTTAAAATCGAGCATTTTTACTATTAAGGAGTTTTATGAAAATCTTTAAAAAGAGATTATTGTTTGACGAAGGCGGGGCCGCTT
The DNA here is from genome assembly GCA_021199305.1 of Ruminococcus sp. Classification (GTDB taxonomy): domain Bacteria; phylum Bacillota; class Clostridia; order Oscillospirales; family Ruminococcaceae; genus UMGS1601. The sequence goes on along the minus strand of JAJQIH010000037.1, from coordinate 111,593 downwards.
GACTGCAATAAGCAAAATGTTTAAGGAAGAGATCATTTTTCGGGGTATGCCTCCCCGAATGAAAAATTTTGCGTTTGTCTACTTTAGGAGAAGTATTTAACGACTTAAAGCAACCAAGTTCCTCTTGCGCCTTCTATTTATCTAGCTTTCATCCAATGACTTATCAGATGTCTGGGATAACCTTTCCCTTGCTACAACCATATAATAAAGCTCTCAGGTGTGAGTGATATATAGAATTGTTGAAAAATTTGTGAAAAGGAAAAATTTTTTCGAGGGCGTATCAGAAATTTTTTAACTGTCCAAAAAAAGGCATTGACAAACATATGTTTCTGTGCTAGTATTGACATGTGGAACATTTGTTTTATGGAGGAAGGGCTATGAAAAGCACATTTGAAGAAAGAGTTATACTTCACGTTGATATAAACAACTGCTATGCGTCTATCGAATGCAGAATGAATCCGTCGCTTAAAGGAAAGGCTGTAGCCGTTTCAGGAAGCATTGAGGACAGACATGGCATAATTTTAGCAAAAAACGAGCTTGCAAAGAAAATGGGTGTAAAAACTGGCGAAGCTATATTTGAAGCTAAGGCTAAATGCCCTGGACTTATTTTGTGCGAGCCGCATTACGACCTGTATCTCAAGTTTTCAAAAGCCGCAAGAAAAATATATTCCGACTACACAGACAGAATAGAACCGTTCGGAATAGACGAAGCGTGGCTTGACATAACAGGGCTTTACAGAAACGGCAGACAAGCTGATGGAGAGGAAATTGCAAATGAAATCAGAAAGCGTGTGTTTAAAGAGCTTGGCATTACCGTTTCGGTCGGGGTCAGCTTTAACAAGATTTTTGCAAAGCTTGGCTCCGACCTCAAAAAGCCGGACGCCGTTACTGTAATTTCAAGAGAAAACTACAAGCAAAAGGTATGGGAGCTTGACTGTGGAGAGCTTTTATACGTCGGCAGGAAGACAAAAGCTCTTTTGAGGCGGCGAGGAATACTGACGATAGGAGATTTAGCAAACGCCGACGATAAAATGCTGCAATGCGCTCTTGGCGTAAACGGCTTAAAGCTCAAAAGATTTGCAAGGGGCGAGGACAAAAGCAAGGTATCGCTTGACGGCGAAACGGCGGCGGTTAAATCTGTTGGAAATTCAACGACCTCCCCCAGGGATCTGTGCAACGATACTGATGTAAAAATTGTGCTCAATGCGCTGAGCGAAAGCGTTGCTACAAGGCTCAGGGAACTTAACGTCAAGTCGGGAGTTATAACAGTAAGCGTACGAAACAAGCTTTTGTGCGTTTATTCAAAGCAGCGGCATACAGACCTCTTTACAAATGACGCTAAGGACATAGCGGATTTTGCATTTTCTCTTTATAAGGAGTCGCTTCCGAAGGCAAACAATCAGCCGATACGGAGCATTGGAATAAGTGCTGGCGATTTAAGATGTGAAAATGCCTGCGAACAGCTTACTCTTTTTGAAAGCATCGAGCAAAGCGAAAAAAAGAAAAGACTCAATAACGCAGTTGATACTCTTCGGGAAAAGTACGGCTATTCCTGCGTCAGAAGGGGTATAATTCTGATTGACGATTACTTCAAAGGCTTTTCAACTCAGATTCAGAACGAGATTCACCCAGTTAGCTTTATGAAATCAATGTGAAATTTCTGTGAAACCTGTTGACAATGCGAAATATTCTATTTATAATGTAGATATGAAGTATCAGCCTTCCGTCTTTAACACAATTTTTAGTTTTTCCAAAAGGCGGACAAGCCGTGATACTATTATTGTAAATCAACATTGCGAAAGGAGCAAACAGGTATGGATTACGAAGAAAGAGGAACATTGAACAAGCTTACTGCTAAGATCAATGACGTTTCAAAAATATTTAACGACGAGCTTAACGCAAAGTGTGCAACTATGGGAATTACACCAGCTACAAGAAAGATTCTGTTTTATCTTTCATCAAAGGAGCCGGTAAACCAGCTTTATATTGTAAACAAGACAAAGCTCAAAGCACCAACAATTTCTGTATCTCTTGGAAGACTTGAAAAGAAGGGTCTTGTCAGAAGAGAAACCTGCGATATTGATATGAGAAATATCGACGTTTATCTCAGCGACAAGGGTAAGGAAGTTGACGACGAGATCAAAGAGTACGCTGAGGTTATCGACGAAAAGATGATGAAGGACATCACTCAGGAAGAAATTGACACTTGTATGGCGGTTTTGGACAAGCTTATGGTAAACATTCTCGGTGAAGATTACTACTACTTCTACGAATAATAACAAGCAAAAAAGCTTCGGCAGGCACTGATTATCAGTACCTGCCGTTTTTGTATATTAAAGCTATTTGATTGTTCTGGCGTCGCCTCTGTCTGTTACAATTTTGTAGCCGACACTTTTTACTCGTCGGTCAAGGCAATCTCTGCATTGAGCAGATTCCTCGCCAGTACAAATCTTATTGTCGTAAAGCTCGTACTTTTCCCTGAAGCGAACGGGAGATAAATTTGGCATTACGACATTTGCGCCGCATTTTAGCCCCAGCTCTCTGCCGTTTGGATGAAGCGTTCCCAAAGCAGTAGTCGCTGGTATCAAAGCCTTCGGGAAAACGAGCCTTAACAGAGCGACCAGGCGGAGCGTAAGTTCAAGGCTACCGTTTGGAAAGTCCTTAAACGGCGTGTTCTTGTGCGAAATAAATGGTCCTATTCCTATCATATCAGGGCCGAGCGTTTGCAAAAATTTAAAATCCTCAACCAGATTTTCAAGAGTCTGAAAAGGACTTCCGACCATAAATCCAGAGCCGACCTGATAGCCCAGCTCCTTTAGAGTAAACAGGCAATTTTTTCTGTTTTCAAGGCTCATAGACTGCGGATGAAGCTTTGAATAATGCTCAGCGTTAGCGGTTTCGTGGCGCAAAAGATAGCGGTCGGCACCTGCTGATTTAAAAGCCGAGTAGGATTCTCTTGACCTTTCACCAATAGAAAGCGTGACGGCGCAGTCGGGATAACGGCTTTTGATATTGTATACAATCTCACAGATGTCGTCGTCCTTAAAGGACATATCCTCGCCGCCCTGAAGCACGAAGGTCCGAAATCCCAGTGAATAACCTTCCTCGCAACAGCCGTAAATATCCTCTTTTGTAAGTCTGTATCTGTCGCAGTCTGAATTTGACCTTCTTATTCCGCAGTAAAGGCAGTCGTTTTTGCAATAATTTGTAAATTCAATCAAGCCTCTTATATAAACATCAGTACCGTAAACGCTTCGGCGAATTTCGTCCGCTGAAGAAAATAACTCCTGGTCATACTTATCATCTGATAAAACCTCCAGAAGAGCTTTATCGCTAAAGCTATGGCTACTTGCAATTTTGCTTATTACTGACATCAAACATTCACCTCGCAAATAGTTCCGCCGCCGACAACCGTATCGCCGTCGTACATAACGACCGCCTGACCTTTGGTTATTGCTCTTTGCGGCTGGTCAAATTTTATGTGAATTCTTCCATTTTCAAGTCCTGTAACAACGGCAGGCTGCTCGGTATGACGGTATCTCACCTTCGCTTTGATTCTCATTGGCGAAGAAATTTTCCCGACGCTTATAAGATTTACGTTTTCCGCTATCAGGGAGCTGCTGTAAAGCTCCTCCTCCGTTCCTAAAACGACCTCGTTTGTGCTGGGTCTTATATCAGTAACGTAAAGCGGACAACTATAGGAAATTCCGAGTCCTTTTCTCTGCCCTATTGTATAGTGAGAAATTCCTTTATGCTCGCCAAAAATATGTCCGTCCGAAGAAACGAAGCTTCCGCACTTATCCTTTCTGCCTGTATATTTTTCGATAAAAGCTGAATAATCTCCGTCGGGAACAAAGCATATATCCTGGCTGTCCTTTTTGGAAGCGTTGACAAAGCCGTTCTGAAGGGCGATTTCTCTCGCTTCGCTTTTTAAAAGCTTACCCAGCGGGAAAATTATCGAGCTTAGCTGCTCCTGAGTCAGCATATACAAAACATAGCTCTGGTCTTTTGTCAGGTCCCTCGCCTTTTTCAAAAGATACCTGCCCGTATTTTCATCCTGCTCGATTACAGCGTAATGGCCCGTTACAACACAATCGTAACCCAGCTCCTTCATTCGCAAAAACATTTTGTCAAATTTAAGGCTTCTGTTGCACTCGATACAAGGGTTTGGCGTTGCGCCGGAAAGATAAGCATTAACAAATTTGTCGATAACGCACTCGTTGAATTTATCGGAAAAATTGAAAACATAATAAGGTATATCAAGTCTCAGGCAAACGCTTCTTGCATCCTCAACGTCAGAAAGCGAGCAGCAGCTTTTTTCCCGACTGACGTTTACATCGTCATTTGAAAAAAGCTTCATTGTAGCGCCGATACACTCGTAACCCTGCTTCTTTATCAAATATGCCGCAACGGAGGAATCAACTCCGCCGCTCATTGCTATTATTGCCTTCTTATTCATTATCTCACCATTTATCCCGATTTTTAAATTTTCGTTCTTCACTATTCTAGCATATATTTTTTATTTGAGCAACTGTTTTTTGAAATTTAAAATAATGCAGAAATCTTGATAAAAATTACCGCTGATAAAAACAAAAGTATTTCACATAATACTTTTGCAACCCGAAATAACCAGAAAAGGAGTGAAAAATAATGAAAGGAATTACAACTGAGCAGGGCAGACAGACTCTTGAAAAGTTCAAGATTGAAGCTGCCAACGAAGTAGGAGTTAACCTCAAGCAGGGATACAACGGTGATCTTACAGCAAGAGAAGTTGGAAGCGTTGGAGGTCAGATGGTCAAGAAGATGATCGACGCTTACAAGACAGGTTCAGCTAAGTAAAAATTGTAGTCAGATGTTAAAAACCCCGCAAGCGAGAATTCTCGCTTGCGGGGTTGGTGGTTGGGGTTAGAACTTCATCTTCTTAAATCTTTCCATTGCTTCTTTGGTTCGTTCTGCGTCGCCGAAGGCTGTTAATCTGAACCAGCCTTCTCCGTTTTTGCCAAAACCAGCGCCTGGAGTTCCAACTACGTTAGCTTCATTTAAAAGCTTGTCAAAAAACTCCCAGCTTCCCATGCCATTCGGGCATTTCAACCAGATGTACGGTGAATTTTTGCCGCCAGTATACTTGATTCCAAGCTCGTCCAAAGCGGCTGAGATTACCTTTGCGTTTTGCTGGTAATACTTTATATTTTCCTTAGTCTGCTTCAAGCCCTCTTCGGAAAATACTGCTGCTGCAGCACATTGAACAGGATACGAAACTCCGTTGAACTTTGAGCCTTCTCTCCTTCCCCAGAGGTCTGAAATGCTGACTTCTGTTCCGTTGCTTGCGATTACTGAAAGCTCCTTTGGAATAACCGTATAACCGCATCTCATACCGGTAAAGCCTGCTGTTTTTGAAAGCGAGCACATTTCAATAGCGCACTGTCTTGCGCCTTCAACAGCGAAAATACTTCTCGGAATATCTTCTGTGATGAAAGCTTCGTAAGCAGCGTCATAAATTATTATTGCCTTGTTCTTTAAAGCGTAGTCAATCCAGGTCTTTAGCTGCGAAGCAGTATATGCCGAGCCTGTCGGGTTGTTTGGCGAGCAGAGGTAAATAAGGTCTGCGTGAACGCTTTCGTCAGGCATTGCCGCAAAGCCGTTTTCCTCGTTGGAATCAGCGTAAATTACAGTTCTGCCATTCATAAGGTTTGTATCAACATATACAGGGTACGCAGGGTCGGTAATCAAAACTACATTGTCGTCGCCGAAAATGTCAACGATATTTCCACAGTCAGCCTTTGCGCCGTCGTTAATTCTGATTTCATCAGGTGAAACGGTAACGCCAAAGCTATTGTAGTAGCCTGAAACTGCTTCCTTTAAAAAGTCGTAGCCTGTACCGCTGTCCTCATAGCCCTTGAAGGTTTCCTTAACGCCCATTTCGTCAGCGCCCTTTTTCATAGCGTCAACAACACACTTAGCGATAGGCTGAGTTACGTCGCCTATTCCCATTCTGATAATATCAGCATCGGGATTTGCCTCCTTATAAGCGTTTACCTTTTTTGCAATGTTGATAAAAAGATAGTTCTTTTCAAGTTTCAAAAAGTTTTCATTGATTGATGGCATTATGTATCATCCTTTCGTCTATTTCGCTATATAATAACCTCTCCGTCAAATACGTTTACAGCATCTCCTGATAAGAACACTTCGCCGTCCGACGAATACCTGACAGTTAAATTTCCGCCTAAGAGCTTAACGGTTATGTCCTCATCTCTGTTGCAGTATCCGTTTTCACAAGCTGCTACAACGCTTGCACAAGCGCCTGTTCCGCAAGCCCAGGTTTCGCCGCTTCCTCTTTCCCATACTCTCATTTTAAGAGTATTCTTGTCAATAAATTGAATAAACTCAGCGTTTACTCTTTCAGGGAAAAGCTCATTGTATTCAAACATCGGTCCGTACTTTTCAAGCTCAAACGTATCGACGTTCTTTATAAATGTAACGCAATGAGGGTTACCCATTGAAACACAGGTAATGTTCCATTCCCTGTCGCCAATTGTAACAGGCTTGTTTATTACCTTGTCGCCCTCAAACTTTACAGGAATCTCAGCAGGGTTCAGAACCGCCTTGCCCATATCTACTCTTGCGCCGACAACCTCGCCGTAATGCCTCATAAGCTCAACGCCGATAATTCCGCTAAGCGTTTCGATTTCAAACTTATCCTTGTCGACAAGTCCGTTATCTCTCATAAACTTAGCGACGCATCTTATTCCGTTGCCGCACATTTTTCCTTCGCTTCCGTCAAGATTGAACATTCTCATCTTTCCGTCGGCTACCTTTGACTTGCAGATTAAAATTACTCCGTCGCCGCCGATGCCAAAGTGCCTGTCCGAAAGTCTGATAGAAAGTCCTTCAGGATTATCAATTCTCTGGTCGAAGCAGTTAAAGTAAATGTAATCGTTTCCGCAACCGTGCATTTTTGAGAACTTAACCTTTTGCTTTTTGGTTCTCATATTGTTTATATCAACAAGCTCTGTCGACTGCTCTGAATATTTGCTTCTGATTGACGAAACTATTGCGTTTGCCGTATCGATAGATGTAAGACAAGGAATATTTCTGTCGACAGTTTTTCTTCTTATCTTAACGCTGTCTCTTGATGGCATTCTGCCCTTTGAAGAGGTAGAAATTACATACTGAATATCTCCGCTTTCGATAAGCTTCAGCGTATTGTTCTCGCCCTCGTGGATCTTATCAACAACCTGAGCTTTGATTCCGTTGTCCGCAAGCGTTTTAGCGGTTCCTCTCGTAGCGTAAATCTTAAAGCCTAAATCCTCAAACTGCTTGGCTACCTCTGAGATTTCAGGCTTGTCTGAATCTCTTACTGTGATAAATACTCCGCCGTTTTTCTCAAGCGTATAACCAGCAGCAATAAGTCCTTTATACAAAGCTTCCTCAAGGGTATTTGCAAGTGCTAAGACCTCTCCTGTTGACTTCATTTCAGGTCCTAAGTGGTTGTCAACGTCTGTAAGCTTCTCGAACGAGAAAACAGGAACCTTTACTGCCATATAAGGCGAGTGCGGATAAAGTCCAGGCTCATAGCCCATATCTCTTAGCTTTTCTCCGAGCATTGCTCTTGTAGCAAGCTCAACCATCGGAACTCCCGTTACCTTTGAAATGTACGGAATAGTTCTCGATGAACGAGGATTAACCTCAATTACATAAAGCTCGCCGTGATAAATCAGATACTGAATGTTTACAAGTCCCTTTGTCTTTAACGAAACAGCAAGGTTCTTTGAACATTCTACAATTCTGTTTACCATTTCGTCAGGGAGATTCCATGCAGGATATACAGCGATTGAGTCGCCCGAGTGTATTCCCGCTCTTTCGACGTGCTCCATAATTCCAGGAATTAAAATATCCTCTCCGTCGCAAATAGCGTCTACTTCAAGCTCCGGTCCCATCAGATACTTATCAATAAGTATTGGATTTTCAATTTCCTGAGCTAAGATAATAGCCATATACTCCTTGATGTCGTCGTCGTTAAAGGCGATAATCATATTCTGTCCGCCTAAAACGTATGAAGGACGCATCAATACCGGGTAGTGAAGCTTGTTTGCAACCTCCAAAGCCTCGTCTGTTGTCATAACAGTAAAGCCTTGAGGACGCTTGATTTTATGAAGCTCTAAAAGCTCGTCGAAACGCTCTCTGTCCTCTGCAGCGTCAATGCTGTCAGGAGGAGTTCCCAAAATATTAACTCCGTTTGCCGCCATATGCTTTGTAAGCTTGATAGCGGTCTGTCCGCCAAAGGCAACAACTACGCCGTATGGCTTTTCGACATTTATAATGTTCATTACATCTTCGTTTGTAAGCGGTTCAAAATACAGTCTGTCCGCTGTGTCGAAGTCTGTTGAAACGGTTTCCGGGTTGTTGTTTACAATTACAACGTCAAAGCCCTGACGTTTCAGTGCCCACACGCATTGTACCGACGCATAGTCAAACTCAATTCCCTGTCCGATTCTTATAGGGCCTGAACCGAAAACGATAACCGTTTTATTTTCTGAATTACCAGCCGCTATATGCTTTGAAGCTTCGTCCTCGTCGTCAAATGTTGAATAGAAATACGGTGTCTGAGCTGCAAACTCAGCGGCGCAGGTATCAACCATTTTAAACGAAGCGTGCCTTGGATTTTCAATCTCGCAACCTGAAAGCTCCTTGATAACCTTATCGAGATAGCCCTGCTTTTTAGCTGTAAGATAAAGCTCGTCGGTCAGAACGCCCTTTCTCAGCTCCTTTTCTGTGTCGATAAGCTTTTCGAGCTTATACAAAAACCAAAGGTCGATTTTTGTAATATCGTGAATATATTCAGGCGTTACGCCTCTTCTCAGATTTTCGTAAATGACAAACAGACGCTCGTCGTTGCATTCGCTTATTCTGCTCTTCAGCTCTTCGTCTGAAAGGGATAGAAGCGGTTCGCTTATAAGGCAGTCGTGTCCGATTTCAGCTCCTCTTACCGCCTTCATAATTGCCTGCTCAAAGGTAGTGCCTATTGCCATTACCTCGCCTGTCGCCTTCATCTGTGTACCAAGAGTTCTCTTAGCGTAAACGAATTTATCAAACGGCCACTTCGGAAGCTTTACTACAACATAGTCAAGAGCAGGCTCAAAGCAAGCGTAAGTTTTTCCTGTGACGGCGTTTTTGATTTCGTCAAGCGTATAGCCGATTGCAATTTTAGCTGCTACCTTTGCGATTGGATAGCCTGTTGCCTTTGAAGCGAGCGCTGATGAACGTGAAACTCTCGGGTTTACCTCGATTACTGCGTACTCAAACGAATCAGGCTTTAATGCAAACTGACAGTTACAGCCGCCCTCAACCTCAAGGGTATCGATAATTTTCAAAGCCGCTGAACGAAGCATCTGATATTCCTTATCAGCGAGCGTTACTGTTGGCGCAATAACGATAGAATCTCCTGTGTGAACGCCTACCGGGTCGAAGTTTTCCATTGAGCAGACAGTAATAACATTTCCCTTGCTGTCACGCATTACCTCAAACTCGATTTCCTTCCAGCCTGCGATACACTTTTCAACCAGAACCTGAGTGATCGGAGATAAGTAAAGTCCGTTTCTTGTTACGTCGCGAAGCTCAGCTTCGTTGTTTACAATACCGCCGCCTGTTCCGCCGAGCGTAAACGCAGGGCGAATGATAAGCGGGTAGCCAATTCCTTCGCTGTTTGCAAATTCAACCGCCGACTCAACGTCGTTTACAACGGTTGAAGGAATGCAAGGCTGACCTATCGACTCCATAGTGTCCTTGAACATCTGTCTGTCCTCAGCTTTATCTATGGTTTCTGGTCTTGCGCCTAAAAGCTTGACTCCGTATTTATCGAGGAAGCCTTCCTTTGCAAGCTCCATTGAAAGGGTAAGTCCTGTCTGTCCTCCTAAAGTTGAAAGCAGGCTGTCCGGACGCTCCTTTTTAATTATTCTCTTTACCGTTTCAAGGGTAAGCGGCTCAATATAAATTTTGTCCGCCATAGCCTTATCTGTCATAATTGTAGCAGGGTTTGAGTTTACAAGTATTACCTCAAGTCCCTCTTCTTTAAGAGCCCTGCAAGCCTGTGTTCCGGCGTAGTCAAACTCCGCCGCCTGTCCTATTACAATAGGACCCGAACCGATTACAAGAACTCTTTTAAGCTCTTTATTTAAAGGCATAACCAATTTCCTTTCTCAAAAAAATTTCTTGTCAAGTAGCTAGTTATTATCTATCATATCGATAAATTTGTCGAACAAAAATCCTGTATCAAGCGGTCCGCCGCAAGCCTCAGGGTGAAACTGTACTGAAAATGCCGGCATATAGTTGTAATCCACTCCCTCGCAGGTTCCGTCGTTTGCGTTAAAGAAGCTTTCAACAGCTCCCTCAGGCAACGTGCTTGAAACTACAGCGTATCCGTGATTCTGGCTTGTTATATAAACTCTGCCTGTATCCTTGTATGAAGCAGGCTGGTTAGCTCCTCTGTGTCCGTATTTGAGCTTTTCGGTTTTGGCTCCCTGTGAAAGAGCCAAAAGCTGATGTCCTAAGCAAATTCCGAAGATTGGAATATTAAATGTACACATTTCCTTTAGCTGCTCGATTATTTCGGTGTTGTCTGCCGGGTCGCCCGGTCCGTTAGAAAGCATTATTCCATCAGGGTTAAGCTCGCGTACTCTCTTTGCAGTTGTGCTTGCTGGCAGAACAGTTACCTCGCAACCACGCTTCTGAAGCTCTCTGCAAATATTTCTCTTAGCGCCATAGTCCAGAAGGCAAACTCTTCTTTTGGTTTCCCCGATGGCTGGCATAACCGTTTCTTCCTTGCAGGTTGTATTTTCAACAGCACCTATGATTTTATAATTTTTAAGCTCGGTAAGGCCGAAATCGGTAGTACCCTCCATTACAATTTTTCCGTTCATTACTCCTGATTCACGAACGATTTTTGTCAGCGCTCTGGTGTCAATTCCATAAAGTCCTACAATTCCTGACTGCTTTAAAAAAGTGTCAAGGTCACCCTCACAACGAAAGTTTGAAGGCTCTTGACACCAATCTCTAACAATATAACCCTTAACATACGGATGGCCGCTCTCGAAATCGGAAGGAATAACTCCGTAATTTCCTATAAGAGGAAATGTCTGAACAACTATCTGTCCGTAATAACTGGGATCAGTCAAGGTTTCCAAATAACCGGTCATGGCTGTTGTAAAAACAATTTCGCCAACAGTCTCGCCGCTTTTACCAAAGCTTTTTCCCTCAAAAATTGTCCCATTTTCAAGTATGAGATATGCTTTTTGCACGAGAAAATCCCCTTTCTTCCTTAAATTTTTTATGTAAGCAGGTAGCTTTGCCGCCCGAAAGCGGTATAGCATCCTGGCTTTTAGTTTCTTATTTATTATACTACAATTTCACACGCTTGTCTGTAAAGAAACTGTTAACTTTCAGTTCTCGTATGTTTTTATTATCTGTGTGGCTATCTGGTACTTTGTAACTCGTTTATCCATTGCCTGTTTTTCAATATATCTGTGTGCCTGCGCTTCGTCAAAGCCTAAATATTGCATCAGGGCAAACTTAGCTCTGTTGACAATTCGCATTTCCTCTATCTTGTTCTGAAGCTTGATGTTCTCCTGCTTCAGGCCTAAAAGTCTGTTTCTTGTTGCGCTTATCCACCTTAACGCCTGAATGAACATAAGTCTGTTTACAGGCTTTGAAATGCAAAGGCCTCCGAGTCCTTCAAGCTTTGCGCTTGCGCTTTCAAAATGCTCCGCCTTTACTATAAAAAGACAGCTCGACAGAGAATTGCTTAAAACCTGACCTGCAAGCTCAAAGCCGTACTCATCGCTAAGCGGCGCATTTATCATTACCAGATCATAATCGTTTGACAAAATAGCTCTTTTAGCTTCGGATGCGCTTTTCGCTGACGATATACTGATATGTCCAAACTCTCTGAGCATCGGGACGAGGGCATTTGTTGCTTTTTCATTTCCCGATACAATCAAAACACTCTCCACTTAGCATCACCTCCGAACCAGAGCTTGTACCGATAAGCATTTATCAAAGCGTCAAAAAGTAATTTTCCGTTTCAAATGCCGCCTTATCCTCGGCGTTTTCGTATTTTAAATACTGCTCCTTAGCAATTTCGCTATAAGCCTTTGTAATTTCGTCGTCCATATACTTCTTTATAAATTCGCTGTCGCTGGCTATCTCTGCTGCTTTGACTACATTTTCAGGAATCTGCTTTGACGAAGCGACTGATAAGCGTTCGTCGTTTTCAATTCCTTCAAGGCAAGCGTAGATAATAAGCGCCAATACAATATAAGGATTGCAAGCGCAGTCTGGCGAACGCAAAATAAGCTTTGCGCTCTTGTCCGCCGCTACGGGAACTCTTAAAAGCTCAGCTGTATTATTGTTGCTCCAGGAAATATCCTTTGAAACATTGAATTTTCCGAAGCGCTTATAGCTGTTGACAGTAGGACTTGCAAACAGCGCCATATCGCTTATTCTGTTTAAAATACCAGCGATAATGTTTTCCTGAAGCTTATCCTTTTCAGGCTGATAAACCTCGAAGATGTTCTTTTTGTCTTTGTAAAGCTTTATACCGATGTGAAGTCCGCTTCCCGGCTTGTCGTCAAACGGCTTTGGCATAAAAGTAGCGTACAGACCGTTTATGTCGGAAATATTCTTAACTGCAGATTTAAATGTAATAAAGTTATCGGCAGCACTCAAAGGAGAAGCATACTGAAAATCGATCTCATTATGTCCAGGGCCTGCCTCGTGACTTGAAGCTTCGGGAGAAAAGTCCATTTGTTCGAGTGCCAGGCAGATTTCTCTTCTTACATTTTCACCTCTGTCCATTGGTGCGGCGTCCATATATCCTGCATTATCCTGAGGAATTTTAGTTGGATTTCCGTCGTCGTCGTTTTTAAACAGGTAAAATTCGCAGGAGGTCTTTATTTTAAATGTAATTCCCTTTTGCTTTGCAGCCTTTACAGCCTTATTGAGTATTGTTCGGCTGTTGGCGATATAATCGTTTCCGTCTAAGGTTCTGACATCGCAAAGAAGCCTTGCAACGCCGCCCTGATGAGGACGCCAGGGAAGGATCGACAGAGTTGAAGCGTCGGGAATCAGAAGAAGATTTTTCTCGCAGTTTAAAAGTCCTCTCTGATAAAAGGCGTCTAAGGAAAAGCCCTTTGAAAAAGCGTCGTAAAGCTCAGAGCTGTTTATAGATATATTCTTCTGAAAGCCGAAAATATCAGAAAACTGAAGCTTTACAAATTTTACATCATTTTCTCTGACATATTGAAGCACGTCCGTTTGAGTGTAAATCATATTGACCTCCAAAAATTTAAAATCAGTATGTTCAAGGCTGACGCCTTGCGCGTTAATCTCCGTTTCCTATTTTAACACATTTAATTCTCGCTGTAAAGATGTTTGCAGATTAAAAAATCAAGCGGAGTTGAAATTGTGCGAACTTAAAGTCTGAGAAAAATATCTGAGGCGGCAAATTTAAACTGTCGTTTTGTAAAAATTGTATCAAAATTCCTGTAAGTTTTGCTTTTCAGTTATGAAATTGCACAAATCTCACAAAAAACGCAAAAAAGTCTTGACAAATCAAAAATATTGGAATATACTGTTTATTGTAAACAGCAAAGGCGCTGTGAGTAATTATGCTCGCAGTGTCTTTTTTTATTTTATTTTATGAATGGAGGACAAAGCATATGAGCAATGTTCCTGAGCTATTTGCAGAAGACGTGTTCAACCTTAAGGTTATGAAAGAACGCCTTCCAAAAGAAACCTTTAAAGCTATCAAAAAGACAATCGAGGATGGGACAACACTTGACACCACAGTTGCAAATGTCGTTGCAAACGCAATGAAGGACTGGGCGATTGAAAAGGGCGCTACGCACTTTACTCACTGGTTCCAGCCAATGACAGGCATTACAGCTGAAAAGCACGACAGCTTCATTTCCCCTACCGTTGACGGTCAGGTAATTATGGAGTTTTCCGGAAAGGAGCTTATCAAGGGTGAGCCTGACGCTTCAAGCTTTCCATCTGGTGGCTTGAGAGCGACATTTGAAGCAAGAGGATATACCGCATGGGATCCTACCTCTTACGCATTCATCAAGGATGGTACACTTTGTATTCCAACAGCCTTCTGTTCCTACACAGGAGAAGCGCTTGACAAGAAGACACCTCTTCTTCGTTCAATGGAAGCTATCAACAAATCAGCGCTCAGAATTTTGAAGCTGTTTGGCAGCGATGCTAAGCGCGTAACTTCAACAGTCGGCGCAGAGCAGGAATACTTCCTGATTGAGAGAGAGGATTACGCTAAGAGAAAAGACCTTATTTATACAGGAAGAACTCTTTTCGGTGCTCCTGCTCCTAAGGGACAAGAGCTTGAGGATCACTACTTCGGTTCCGTTAAGATGAGAGTTTCCGCTTATATGAAGGATCTTGACGAGGAGCTATGGAAGCTTGGAATTATGGCTAAGACCGAGCATAATGAGGTTGCTCCTGCACAGCACGAGCTTGCTCCTATCTTTTCAACTACAAATATTGCAACCGACCACAACCAGCTGATGATGGAGGCTATGAGAAAGGTTGCGAAGAAGCACGGCTTCAAGTGCTTGCTTCACGAAAAGCCATTCGCTGGCGTTAACGGAAGCGGAAAGCACAACAACTGGTCTATTTCAACAGATACAGGCATAAACCTGTTAGATCCTGGTACTACTCCTTCTGAGAATGCACAGTTCTTAACTATCTTAGTAGCAGTTATCAAGGCGGTAAACGAGCATCAGGACCTTCTAAGACTTTCAGTTGCTACTGCTGGTAACGACCACAGATTAGGTGCTAACGAAGCTCCTCCGGCTATCATTTCAATCTTCCTGGGTGATGAGCTTACAGCAATTCTTGACGCTATCAGAAACGATGTTGACTACGACGGTGACGGAGTTCTGGATATGCAGATCGGTGTTGACGTATTGCCTTCCTTCCCGAAGGACAATACAGACAGAAACAGAACCTCGCCTTTCGCATTCACTGGAAACAAATTCGAATTCAGAATGCCTGGTTCCAAGCTTTCAATCGCAGGTCCTAACACAATCCTTAATACAATCGTTGCTGATGTTCTGGATGAATTCTATGAAGAGCTTGAGGGTGCTGAGGACTTTAACGCTGCTCTACACGAGCTTATCAAGAGAACAATCAATGAAAACTGGAACATAATCTTCAACGGCGACGGCTACAGCGCACAATGGCCTGAAGAGGCTGAGAAGAGAGGACTTTTAAATCTGAAGTCTACTCCAGAAGCTGTTCCTCACTTTGCTGATCCGAAGAACGTAGAAATTTTTGAAAAACACGGCGTTTATACCGAAACGGAAATTCATTCCCGTGTTGAGATTCTTCTTGAAGAATACATTAAGATTCTGAACATCGAAGCTCTTACGATGGTTGATATGTCTAAGAAGGATATTCTTCCTGCTATTGCAACCTACATCAAGGAGTTAGCGTCTACCGCCAAGCTTTCTAAGGAATGTGGTGCTGAGGCTTCGTTTGAAACAGAGCTTGTCAAGAAGCTATCAGGTCTTGAAGCTGACATTTATGCTAAGCTTTCAGCTCTTGAGAGCGACATTACAACAGCTACAGGAATCGAAGACATTCAGGAAGCTGCTAACTACTACCACGATGTAGTATTTACAGCAATGGGTGAGCTGAGAGCTCCTGCTGATGAAGCTGAAAAGCTCTGCGGCGAAAAGTATTGGCCATATCCAACATATGGAAAGATGCTGTTCTACGTATAATTCAAAGGTATGAAATAGAAAAAACTGAATAATAATGTACAATGAAGTGCAAACCCGAAAATGTAATTAAAACCTCCTTTTCGGGATTGCACTTTTATTTATTTTAAAGAAAAGGGAGAGATTTTCATGGATTCACTTGAAACAATTTTAGAAGCCGTTGATACTGAAGTGTTCGGCGTCTGGTTTCTGATCGGCGCAGCCTTGGTATTCTGGATGCAGGCTGGATTTGCAATGGTAGAAACTGGTTTTACCAGAGCAAAAAACGCAGGTAACATTATAATGAAGAACCTGATGGACTTCTGTATTGGTACTGTAATGTTCATCATCATCGGATTTAGCTTGTTGCTTGGAGAGGACCTTGTAGGTTTTATCGGAAAACCTGGATTTGACATTTTGACACAATACGAGAACTTCGATTGGTCAAACTTCGTATTTAACCTTGTTTTCTGTGCTACTACTGCTACTATCGTTTCGGGTGCTATGGCAGAAAGAACAAAGTTCCTTTCTTACTGTATTTACTCGGCGGTAATTTCAGGACTTATTTACCCGATTGAAGCTCACTGGATCTGGGGCGGCGGCTGGTTAGCTGATCTTGGCTTCCACGATTTCGCTGGTTCCTGTGCTATTCATATGGTTGGTGGTATTTCAGCTCTCGTTGGTGCAGCTATACTCGGACCTCGAATTGGTAAGTTTACAAAGGGCAAGGACGGAAAAATCAAGGTTCACGCATTCCCGGGACACAACCTTACACTTGGAGCTTTAGGTTGCTTTATCCTATGGTTTGGTTGGTACGGATTCAACGGTGCTGCTGCTACAAGCGTTAGTCAGCTCGGTTCAATCTTCCTGACAACAACTATTGCTCCTGCTGTTGCGACAGTAACTTGTATGATTTTTACCTGGATTAAATATGGCAAGCCTGACGTTTCAATGTGCCTGAACGCATCGCTTGCAGGACTTGTAGGAATTACAGCTGGCTGTGATGTTATGGACTGCACAGGTGCATTCATCGTAGGTCTAGTTGCTGGATTGCTAGTTGTATTCGGCGTTTGGTTCTTAGATTACGTTCTTCACGTTGACGATCCTGTTGGTGCAGTAGCCGTACATATGATGAACGGTATCTGGGGAACACTTGCAGTTGGACTATTCGCAACAGATTCAGCTCCAGGAAACGACTTAGTTGGTCTTTTCTACGGCGGAGGATTCTCACTTCTCGGCAAGCAGGCACTCGGTGTTGTTACAGTAGCTGCTTGGACGATAGTAACAATGGTAATCGTATTCTTCGCCATCAAGAAAACTGTTGGTCTTCGTGCTTCACGTGAAGAAGAAATCATCGGTCTTGACGCTACAGAGCATGGTCTTGTATCTTCTTACGCAGACTTTGCACCAGCTATCGAAATCACTCAGACTACTGTTGAGCACGAATCAAGCATTCCTGAGCCGCCAATTGCTCCTAAGGTTCCGGTTGAAAAGGCTGTTGAGGTTGAAAGCTATGTAGCTCCGAACTCAGAGATTTCTAAGGTTGTAATGATTTGTAAGAGACAGAAGCTCAATTCGTTGCTATCAGCTCTTGAAGCTATTTCAGTTACTGGCGTTACTGTTACAAACGTACTCGGTATGGGTATGCAGAAGGGTCAGCCTGAATACTACAGAGGAGTTGAGCTTGAATCTAACCTGCTTCCTAAGACAAAGGTTGAGGTTGTAGTTTGCAAGGTACCTGTTTCCAAGGTCATTGAAACTGCTAAGAGCGCTCTTTACACTGGTCACATCGGCGACGGTAAGATCTTCGTTTACCCTGTAACTGAGGTTGTTAAGGTAAGAACAGGCGAAGTTGGTTACGACGCACTACAGGATGAGGACTAATTGAGTTCAAGGGATAAACACATTAACTAAGCCCATCCCACTTATATAGAAAGAAGCCTTGCTGCCGAAAGGCAGTGGGGCTTCTTTCTTTTACTTCCCTGCTCTGTCTTGAAATAAAAAAGCCTTGCTGGAAAAATTCCTGCAAGGCTTAATTTTTTAATTACACGTTTGCTGTAACGATAGCTCCAATCAGAACATACACCAGATATATTGCGTAAAGGGTTGGAATGTTAAGCGTTATAGCTTTTATCTTGTCGCCGTTTGTAAGCGAGGTTTTGGGTTCCTCGCCAATGGTGAAGGTTTTGTACTTTGAGAGGAAAATATAAATTCCCACAAACATTATCGAATACAAAAGCACATAGTAAGCAACCATTAAAATGTTCGAGTCTACCGCCGAGCCGATATTGTAAATGGTAGGAAGCGCATTGTTAAGCGAGTGAATTATAAGCGACGGAATAATTGAACCGTACTTTATATCAACCGACGCAAAAATAATTCCGCAGATAAACGCTCCGATAAACTGCTTTATATTTCCGTGCATCAGGCCGAAAAACAAAGCTGAAACAAATATAGCTATCTTCTTTCCGTAAGGCGCAATGGTTTTAAGCACCAGTCCTCTGTAAATAAGCTCCTCAGCAAGCGGCGCTACAACCACAAGGTACAAGGCTTCAAAGACAATTGCTGCCGCATTAGGATCGGAAATTGAAAAATCAGCCGATGGAATAACAGCTCCGCTGCTTTCTATGCGATTGACGACAAAGCTTACGATAGTGGTAACTGCGCTATTTATTATAAGAGCAACAGGAAAGGCAGTAATTCCAGCCTTTGCCGCTCCCTTTTCTTCCGACTTGAAAACGGAAAGCAGCTTGATTCCCATTATTCTTGCAGCTATTAAAACCAGGATAAGCGACATCAGCACAACGCTGCATGAATAAATCATCTCAAAGGCTGTATAAGACGAGAAGTTATCCGTATTTGCGTAAAAGGCATTTATTACAGTTTTATCTCTCGTAAGGTTTCGGGTTGCGCACCAGTAATAAAGATACAGAAACGCTTTTTTTGACAGATACAAAAATACGATGTCGTATAAAATCAGGATGATTCCAAGCTTCGCTGCATTTTTTGCAAGTCCCCTTTTCTGAACCTCTGCTACCCCTGGTTCACCTTCATACATTTCATCATTCATATAACTTACCTCATAGAATCTATTGCGCTGAAAATTCTTTGAGCAACCTGGGGGTTGTTCATAGTGTACAGGTGTATTCCGTCCACACCGTTTGAAATCAGATCTATAATCTGGTCAATGGCATAAGCTACTCCTGCGTCGAAAAGCGCCTGCGGATTGTCAGCAAAGCGGCTCATAGTTTTTGAAAACTTAGCGGGCAGGCTTGCGCCGCACATTGAAACCATTCTGTTTATCTGATGTACGTTTACAACAGGCATAATTCCAGCTTCAATAGGAACATCAATTCCTGCTATTCTCGCCTTTTCGAGGAAGGAATAGAATGCGTTGTTGTCAAAGAAAAGCTGTGAAACCAGATGCTCTGCACCGCACTCAACCTTTTTCTTTAAAGCTAAAATATCGCTGACAGGACTTTCAGCATCGTTATGAACCTCAGGGTAACAAGCTCCGCTTACTGAAAAATCATAGCCGCTGTTTTTTATATACTCAACTAAGTCGCTTGCGTGCCTGAAATCCTCCTTTGGCGTAACGCCCTCACGAATATCGCCTCTTAACGCAAGAATGTTTTCTATATTGCTCTCGTTAAGCTTTTGTAGTATATAGTCTATGTCCTCGCGGGTAGAATTAACACAGGTTAAGTGCGCTAAAGCTTCAAGATTATACTTTTCCTTTATAATTTTGCAAATTTCAAAGGTGGTTAAGTCCGCCCTGTTTCCGCCAGCTCCGTAGGTTACTGAAATAAAGTCCGGCTTTATGCTTTCAAGTCCGTCAAGCGTTTTGTAAATTGTGCTTATATCCCCTGTTTCCTTTTTTGGCGGAAAAATTTCAAGAGAAAAAACCGTTTTGCCGCTTTTAAAAGCTGAAGAAATTCTCAAATATATCAAATCCTTTCGATAGTGTTTTATTCAAAAAAGCTGTGCGTGCAAGCACAACAATAATGATACTTTTTCTATTGTAAACTGATAAAGGGGTGGAAATGTGACTAATGTGTAAACAAAATGTGTATTTTCATTGCTTTTGCTTGATTTTCAGTATTTAAGCGTTATAATGTATTTAGCACTCGGATGATGAGAGTGCTAAATGCTGTGAAAGGAAGTTATAAACTATGGAAACGAAAGAATTTAAAGCGGAATCAAAAAGGCTTTTGGAAATGATGATTAACTCTATCTATACTCATAAGGAGATTTTCTTAAGGGAGCTTATTTCTAACGCCAGCGACGCTATTGACAAGCTATATTTCAAATCATTGACAGACTCCTCTGTCGGACTTAAAAAGGACGATTTTGAAATATTTTTAGAGCTTGACAAGGACAACCGTACTCTTGTTATCAGGGATAACGGAATAGGTATGACAAAGGACGAGCTTGAAAACAATTTAGGTACAATCGCCAAGAGCGGTTCGTTAGCCTTTAAGTCGGAAAACGACGCTTCTGAGGATATAGATATTATCGGTCAGTTCGGAGTAGGTTTTTATTCAGCGTTTATGGTAGCTAAAGAGGTTGAGGTAAAGAGCCTGGCCTTTGGAAGTGATACCGCTTATGTCTGGAAGTCTGAGGGCGTTTCAGGCTATACTATTGACGAATGCGAAAAGGATACAGTCGGCACAGTTATCACATTGAAGATCAAGGACAATACGGATGACGAAAACTACGACGAATATCTTGAGCAGTACAAAATTGAATCGCTGATTAAAAAGTATTCCGATTATATCCGCTTCCCTATCAAAATGGAGGTAGAGGTTCCACATTTTGAAGAGGACAAGGAAACAACCTACACCAAAGAGATTAAAACTCTCAACAGTATGGTTCCTATCTGGAAGAAGAATAAGTCCGAGCTTAAAGACGAGGATTATAACGCATTCTATACCGATAAGTTTATGGATTATCAGCCGCCGCTTGCACACATTCATGCTAAGAACGAGGGCGTTGCAACCTACGACGCACTGATGTTTATCCCTTCAAAGGCTCCTTACAACTACTATTCAAAGAACTACGAAAAGGGTCTTCAGCTTTATTCGAGTGGCGTTATGATTATGGAAAACTGCTCGGATCTTTTACCTGATTACTTTAGCTTTGTAAAGGGTCTGGTTGACTCGCAGGATTTATCGCTTAATATTTCAAGAGAAATGCTTCAGCACGACAGACAGCTGAAGATTATTGCTAAGAATATTGAGAAATCGATAAAGAACGAGCTTAATAAAATGCTAAAGAACAAGCGTGAGGACTACGAGAAGTTCTACAAAGAATTTGGACTACAGCTTAAATTTGGCATCTATCAATCGTACGGAGCAGCTAAGGATACTCTTGAGGATCTTCTGATGTTCACATCAAGCTTTGAGAACAAGCCTGTTACACTTTCGGAGTACGTTTCAAGAATGGCTGAGGATCAGAAGTACATCTACTACGCTTGCGGCGAAAGTGCAGCGAGAATTGATATGCTTCCACAAGCTGAAGCTGTCAAGGACAGCGGCTACGAGCTTTTGTACTTTACAGACGATGTTGACGAGTTTGCAATTAAAATGCTTGGCAACTACAAGGAAAAGGAATTTAAGTCGATAAGCGCAAGCGACTTAGACCTTTCTACCGAAACCGAAAAGGAAGAGGTTAAAAAGGAAGAGGAAAGCTCAAAGGATATGTTTGAGTATATGAAAAACTCTCTTGGCGACAAGGTATCGAGCGTTCGCCTTTCAAACAAGCTGAAATCTCACCCGGTTTGCCTCACAGCAGACGGAGAGGTTTCTCTTGAAATGGAGAAGGTTTTAAACTCTATGCCAAACAACAACGAAAGCATCAAGAGTCAGAAGGCGCTTGAGATAAATCCTAACCACCCGATTTTTGCAAAGCTCAAGTCGCTTTATGAAAGCGACAAGGAAAAGCTTGACGTTTACACAGAGCTTTTGTACAATCAGGCTCTTCTGATTGAGGGTATATCAATAGAAAACCCTCTTGATTTTTCAAATAAAATCTGCGACCTGATGATTTAAACTTACTAAACAGGAGTGAAGACAAGTGCCTTTGAAAACCAACGTAATGAGGATTCTCGACTCGGCGAAAATAACATATAAAACCTACGACTACTCAAAAAGCGATGTGATTTCCGGCGGCGACGTTGCAAATTACCTGCAGCAGGACCCTGAGAGAGTGTTTAAAACGCTTGTAACGCAAGCTAAAAGCAAGGAGTATTACGTTTTTATGGTTCCTGTATGCTGCGAGCTTGATTTAAAGAAGGCGGCTCGGGCGGTTGGTGAAAAGGCGCTTGAAATGATTCCTCAGAAGGAGCTTTTAAAGGTAACTGGCTACATTCACGGCGGCTGTTCGCCAATTGGTATGAAAAAAAGCTACCGCCTTACCGTTCACCAAAGCGCAGAGAAATTCAAAACCATTATTTTCAGCGCCGGCAAGGTAGGTTATCAGGTGGAGCTAACTCCTGACGATTTAAGTAAGATAGTGCCCTTTGAGCTTTATGATATTGTAAAGGACAGGAATATATAGCCGTGTTTTGGTAAAAATAACTAAAGGGATAGCGCTATATTTGTAACATTTGCCTATTGACATATATAACTTACTGATATATAATATCAATAAGAACTATGTTGAGGTAAGAAAATGAATAAGCGGAATACTATTCAAAAGAAAATTGTTTTGGAGACGTTAAGAGAAATGGGAAACCACCCTACTGCTGAAATGGTATATACTCGTATCAATGAGAAATATCCTTCCATGAGCAGAGCTACCGTTTTCAGAGATTTAAAAAGTTTGGCTGAGGACGGAACTATTTTGCACGTTCCGATGTTTGATTCAGCGGACAGGTTTGACCACACAAACACAGAGCATTATCATTTCAAGTGTACAAAATGCAACAATGTGTTTGATGTGAACATCCCCTACTTTGACGACATTGAAAAACGGATTACAGATATGGACGATTTTCTTATCAAATCGCACAGCATAGTATTTTCAGGGCTATGTCCCGAATGTTTAAAGGAGGATAAATCATGTCAGAATTAAAAGGAACAAAAACAGAAGCTAATCTTATGGCGGCATTTGCAGGCGAATCTCAGGCAAGAAACAAGTACACCTATTACGCAAGCAAGGCTAAGAAGGAAGGCTATCAGCAGATAGCAGCAATTTTTGAAGAAACTGCCAACAACGAAAAGGAACACGCAAAGATCTGGTTCAAGCTTTTGCACGACGGCGACATTCCGTCTACAAGCGAAAATCTTGAAGACGCTGCTGCTGGCGAAAACTACGAGTGGACAGATATGTACGCTACATTCGCAAAGGAAGCTAAGGAAGAAGGCTTCACTAAGATTGCAGCATTATTTGAAATGGTTGGAAAGATTGAAAAGGAACACGAGGATCGTTACAGAAAGCTTATTGCCAACCTTGAAAACGGCCTTGTATTCTCAAAGGACGGCGACGCTATCTGGGTTTGCAGAAACTGTGGTCACATTGTAATTGGCCCGAAGGCACCAGAGGTTTGCCCTGTATGCGCTCATCCGAAGGCATACTTTGAACTAAAGGCTTCAAACTATTAAACGATAAGCTATACAAAAATGCCCCTTGTACCAGAAATGGTGCGAGGGTTGTTCTTTTAAAGCAAAAAAAGAGCCTGACTTAACGCAAAAGTCAGGCTTAAGACTCCAGTATCTAAATTGTAATATATAACTAGGGGGGAATATGAAGTTATGAAGAATATACGCAAAAAGTGCAGATACTTTTATGAGTCTTTTACAATTCCTATTATATATCATTTACCTGAAATTTCAAGTGATTCAGAGCAAATTCGGCAATTCGTACACTTTCTTTAAAAACAAAGCAATTTACTTAAACAAAGTGACAAGTGGGCAGTTGGTTTAAATATTTCCGCTCAGATTCATAATTATAGAAATAGCGCAAATCGGCGCAGTTTCGCAGCGTAAAATTCTGTTACCGAGAGTTACAGGAACAGCTCCCCTTTGAGTGGCTTTTAAAACCTCCTCCTCGTCAAAGCCGCCCTCGCTTCCGATAAAAAGACTGACGGATTTTGCTTCTTTAAGAGAATCGATCTCGCTGAATTTCCTGCCGCCGCCCTCATAGCACAAAAGGTTTAAATCAAAGTCGTCAATACGTTCACAGTAGTCATTAAGTGTAATAACGCTACTTATTTTGGGAACTATTCCCCTGCCCGACTGCATAGCCGCTTCCTTAGCGATTTTCTGAAGCCGCACAAGCTTTTTTGCAAACGACTTTTCATCGTACTTCGCAACGCATCTTCTGGTAAGCACAGGGACTATTTGCGCCGCTCCCAGCTCGACAGCCTTCTGAACTATAAGCTCCAGCTTGTCAGCCTTTGGAACCGCCTGAAAAAGAGTAAGCGAAATATCAGGCTCTGAAATATTTTTCTTTACGGAAATAATACTTGCGACAACCTCCTCGTCAGAGATTGATTTAATTTCGCACTCATAATCTGTATTCTGACAGCAGACGGTAATTTTCTCGGAAAGCTTCATCCTGAGGCTCCTGCCGATGTGTCTTGCATCGTCACCGGATATGGTAATATATGTATCAGAAATATTCTTTTTTTCTACAAAAAATCTTGGCATTGTACGCTCCTTTCTTTTCAATATCCGTTCAAATCATTAACACAAACCTATCACAAATGAACTATAAACTAATAGTCAGAGGTTAGGAAGTAACCTCTATGAAAAATGGTATAAAGGCTTTTACCCCTAGCCTTTATATAAATGCTTGATTTTTTCATATCAAGCTTCTCCCCTATATTTTTTGTGCTTTGGACATTCCAAACAGGCAGCCGCTTGGTAATCAAGCGGCTGTTTCTTTTAATACAGGTTCATATTTTCCTTAAAGCCTTCGCCGTATATTTCACTCGCTGAGGTAACAATCATAAACGAGTTCTTGTCAATTTTCAAAACCATTTCTTCAAGTCCTGGCAAAAGCTGCTTTCTTGTAGCGCACATAACGATGTGCTTGGTTTGCTTTGAATATGCGCCTACTGCGTCTAAAATACTGGCGCTTATATCAAGCTCTTCTAATATATTCTTTACAATTTCGTCCTGCTTCTCGGTTACTATAAATGCAAGCTTTGCTTCATCGCCGCCGTAGAGAATAATATCCATAACAACGCTTGAAACTACAAGCGACAGCACAGCATAGAGTGCAACATTTATGTCACGATAGACAAAATACGAAAGCAGCGAGATAATTCCGTCTATCATAAACATAATAGTTCCCGATTTTACGTGCTTGAATTTAAGGCGCAAAAGTCTTATAACTATATCTCCGCCGCCGGTAGTTGCGCCAGTTTTGAATATAAGCGCAAGTCCTACAGCTAATATAGCGCCACCAGCAAGGGAAGCTAAAAGCCGATCGTCGGTTATCGGTTTAATTAGTGAAAACAAGTCTACAAGAACTGACGTCAGCAAAACGCAAACGCCTGTGCTTAACACAAATGAACGCCCGAGCTTTATAAGACCTATTATCATAAGCGGAATATTTAAAGCAACCGTTACAAATCCAACGCTCAGAGGAGTCAGGTAATTTACCATAATACCAATACCTGAAACGCCGCCTGGCGCTAAGTTGTTAGGCTCTAAAAACAGACTGATTCCAATAGCATAGCAAACAGAGCCGATTATTGCCATAACGGCATTGTGAACAAGCTTCTTGTTTATGAGCTTCATTAAAATTTCTCCTCAAGAATTTTTGCGGCAGTATATACTATCTCAGCGCAAGGACGCTTTTTATAGTATTCCTTGGTTCTGGCGGAGGGGTTCGGATCGTTGTTTTCATTCTTTGAAAGACCTAAAAGCTCCCGACAGATTATCGAGCCGTTTTCCTCTTTGAAATATTTTGCGAACTCCTGAACCCGCTTGTAATGCTCCGCTTTTTTATCAGGCTCGCTTTTATCAGTATACCCATATTTTGCGCCTAAAACCATTAAAGCGCCGCTTACAGCTCCGCACACCTCTCGCATTCTTCCCATTCCGCCGCCAAACGACGAGGAAATAGCCTGAGCTAAATCGAGGTCGATTGAAAGCTCGTCGCAATAAGCGCAGAAAACCGCCTGAGCGCAATTATATCCGCTTAAAAAAAGCTCCCTGGCTTTATCTGCATGAGTCATAAAATTCACTCTCCTCAGAAGATTCTTTACGGTAATTTTACCATAACATCCGACTTATTTCAAGAGTTAAGATTGACTTATGCCTGCTTTAATAGTATAATATTCTAGGGTCGTTATGACCAATGGCAAAACGGTATGATTTCACACCGTTTTGCTAAGAGAAATTTTTTGCAAAGGATATGTTATGAAGTATTTGTTGACGGCGACTACATCTGTCGGAAATTACAGAAATCACAACGAGGACGCTATTTTGCTCGGCGAAAGCGTTTTGCTTGACGGCAGCAGACAAAGGAATATTTTCCCGCCCTTTTTGTGCGCTGTTTGCGATGGAGTCGGCGGCGAAAACGCAGGCGAGGTCGCATCAAGAATGACAGCTGAGCTTTTGTCAGTCTGCGAATACAAAAATACGTCGGAGCTTAAAAACCGTATATTTGAAATTCACGACAAGCTTGTTAAAGCTGGCGACGCTAAAAGCGAGATTTTTAATATGCAGACGACTCTCTGTCTTATTATGGTGGACAAGCAGGACAACGCCTTTTGCCTGAACGTCGGCGACAGCAGAGCTTATATTTTCAGAGATAAAACGCTTACTCAGATAACAACAGACCAATCGCTCGCTCAATATCTTACAGAAACAGGACGAGCTGAGAAGTTTGACATAGACTTAAAAAGCTACAAGAACATTATTATTTCTTCCGTTGGAAACCCGAAGCAGTACCCGATGATTGATTTGTTTTCCTGCGGTGGGAAGCTCACAAGCGAGGATTTGTTTATTCTTTGCTCGGACGGAATAACAGACTACATTTCAGACGATACTTTTATAGAGGTTTTAAATTCGGATCTGACGCTGCTCGACAAGCAGAAAAAGCTTATTGATTCAGCGCTCGAAGGCGGTTCAAAGGACAATTTATCGGTTGTATTTGTATCGCTTGACGAACAAACGCAAAAACAAAATGAACAAGAGAAAGGAAACGCAGAAAACGAAAAATGAATACATTAAACTATGAGGTTTGCGACGCACACGCACATATTTTCCCGGAGGCTATAGCACAAAAGGCTGTAACATCAATCGGCGATTTTTATTCGCTCGATATGTACTACAATTCAGGCTCACCTGCTTCTCTTATTGAGGGCGGAAGGAAAATCGGAGTCACGCATTATTTAGTATGTTCGGTAGCGACAGTTCCACATCAGGTAAAAAGCATAAACAGCTTTATCTTAAACGAGTGCAAGGAGCATCCTGAGTTTGTCGGACTTGGAACGCTTCATCCCGATTGCGACGACACAGACGAGGAAATCGAAAAGCTTATAGCGTCTGGCATCAAGGGAATAAAGCTTCACCCCGATTTTCAGCGTTTTAACATTGACGATGAGCGAGCGATGAAAATTTACGAAAGAATTGAAGGGCGACTGCCTGTTCTGATTCATATGGGCGACTCAAGGTACGACTACTCACGTCCATATCGGCTTGAAAGGGTTGTAAACGCTTTTCCGAAGCTTAAAGTAATCGCTGCACATCTCGGCGGCTATGAACGCTGGGAAGAAGCTATAACCTGTCTTTACTCGGAAAACGTGTATTTTGATACATCCTCATCTTTAGCGTTTATTACGCCTGAATTTGCCAAAGAGTTAATTTCAACTTACGGCACAGACAGAATATTTTTCGGAACGGATTTTCCAATGTGGGACCACGTTTCAGAGCTTGAAAGATTTTTAGCTTTAGGCTTTGACGAGGAAACAAACAAGAAAATCCTCTCGGGAAACTTCAAAAGATTTTTTAACATCACAGACTAAGCAAAAAGGAGAAGTAGCAATGACACTTCCTGTTAACCTTCCAGTATCAATAATTTCTTATGTTGTTCTTGCAATTATAGTTGTGCTGGTTTCCAACAAGCTTGCAAACTACGTTGACCTTATTGACAAAAAGACTAACATAAGCGGTGCCTTTATCGGCGGAGTAATTCTGGCGGCTGTTACAAGCCTGCCGGAGCTTTTCACTTCAATTTCAGCGGTAGCGATTGTAAGGCAGCCTGACCTCGTTATCGGAAATATACTCGGAAGCAATTTATTTAACGAAACGGTGCTGGGAGTTGTGCTATTGTTTTGCGCCAAAGGCTTTTCAAAGGCATCAATCGGAAAAAGTCACCTGATAACAACAGGCTTTTCAATTTTTATATTCCTGCTGATGATTCTGACTTCCGTCTTAGGAATTGACTACACGGTATTTCACATAAGTATATTCTCGGTAATTATTATCATAGCTTATGCGCTGTCAATTAAATATATGGCAAACGACGACTCGGATAACGACGAGTCAACCGACTCGCCTCTTACAATAAAGCAAATTACAGTTCGCTTTATTATCTTAGCGGTAGTGCTTGTTGCGTCGTCGATTATGCTGACGCTCGTTACAGATTCGCTTCAGCAAAATCTTGAAGGCGTTGGAATAAACTTAGGCAAGACAGTAGCAGGAGCTATATTCCTTGGAATTGCGACAAGCTTACCAGAGCTTACAAGCTCGCTAGCTTTGGTTAAGAAGAAAAACTTCAACGCAACGACAGGAAATTTACTGGGAAGCGGAGTTTTTAACTTCTGTATCCTCGCCATTGCTGATATACTATATGTAGGCGGCTCGGTTTACGGAAGCGATACTGCTCTTGGCAAACAGGTTGGTATATCACAAATTTTCAGTCACATAAAAGAGCTTAACAGCACAGGAATCTTAGCGCTCTTCGGAACACTTGCAACGCTTTGTACGGGAGCAACACTTTTGCTTCACAGGAAGTCATCAAAAAGCGGCGGCGCAGTTTTAGCCTACAGAATATTAGGATTTTTGATAATCGCCTGCTATTTGCTGTTTATAGTTCTTTCATCGGTGGGATAGCTTCAATATATGCTGATAAAGGATTTTTGGGGGAATTTTAAAGCATAAAATTGATGAAACGGAGAATGAAAAAATGGAAACACAAGTTTACGAAAACAGAGAACTTTCCTGGCTTAAATTCAACGAGCGAGTTATGGAGGAGGCCAACGACAAGGCTACGCCTATCGGCGAGCGACTGTCGTTCTCGTCTATCTTTTCCAGCAACTTAGACGAGTTTTTTATGGTGAGAGTAGGCTCTTTGCACGACAAAATGCTGATTGACGATGACGACCGTGACGGAAAAACGAATATGCGTCCGAGCGAACAGATTGACGCTATCCTTTACAGGGTAATGGAGCTTTCAAGAATGCAGGACAAAAGCTTTGAAAAGATTTGCTCGCAGCTTGAAAACAACGGCGTTAAAAAGGTCAACCCCGAAAAGGCTTCAAAGGAGGACAAGGAATTTATCGACAAATTCTTCAAGCACGAGGTAAGTCCCTTCCTGTCACCGTTTGTTGTAAATTCCCGTCAGCCGTTCCCATTTTTAAGCGGAAAAACTGTGTTTATTGCGGTTGGCTTAAAGACGGAAAACGAAACAATGCTCGGTATTGTTCCGACGGCAGGAGTATTCAAACGGCTTATTCTGCTTCCGCCTACTGAAAAGCACGAGGTCAGGTATATGCTTGCTGAGGACTTGATTTTAAGCAAGGTCCACAAGCTTTTCCCTGATTATGAAATTTGCTCAAAGGCATTAGCGAGAGTTACAAGAAATGCGGACATCGACGTAAACGAAGCGCTTTTTGACCACGAGCTTGATTTTCGCTCAATAATGAGCGAGCTTATAAAAAAGAGAAAAAAGCTTTGCGCTGTAAGACTTCAGCTTTCTGCTCCGCTTGACGACAATTCTTTAAACACCTTAAAGAAAAAGCTCGACATTCACAAGTCGCAGATTTTTATTCAAAGCTCCCCTCTTGATATGTCGTTTACATCAGACCTGCTCGATATATTGAGAGACAAGAAAATGGTTGAGCTTTTCTATCAGCCGCACACACCACAAAAATCAATAATGGTAAACGATAATCTGCCGATGATTTCGCAGATAGACAACAAGGACATTTTCCTTTCATATCCTTATGAAAGCATAAAGCCGTTTATACGCTTGCTGAAGGAAGCAGCGACAGACAAGGACGTTGTTTCAATCAAAATAACCCTTTATCGTGTTGCCAAAAATTCGCAGGTGGTTGAGGCGTTGATTGACGCCGCTGAAAACGGCAAGGACGTTCTGGTTTTAGTAGAGCTTCGGGCAAGATTTGACGAAGAAAACAACATCGGCTGGTCCAAAAGACTTGAGCAGTCGGGAGTTCGGGTCATTTACGGACCTGAAGAGCTCAAGGTTCACTCAAAGCTTTTGCTTATTACCAGAAAGATTGGAAGCAGTATAAAGTATACCACTCAGATTGGAACGGGAAACTACAACGAGAAAACCTCCGCTTTGTATACGGACGTTTCTTTGATGACTGCTAATGAGAATATTGCAAAGGAAGCCGCAGAGGTGTTTAACTGTCTGTCTACCGACAGACTTGTTGAAGAATCACGCTACCTTCTGGTTTCGCCGCTTACATTAAGACCGGCGGTTGTACGTCTTATGGACGCTGAAATTGCAAAGGCAAAGCGTGGCGAGGAGGCTTTTGTTGGAGCTAAGCTTAATTCCCTGACCGACAAGGTCCTCATAGACAAGCTTATAGAATGCTCGCAGGCAGGCGTTAAGGTAAATCTTGTGATAAGAGGAATATGCTGTCTTATTCCACAGGTTAAAGGATATACCGACAACATAACGGTAGTATCTATCGTTGGAAGGTATCTTGAACACGCAAGATTTTATATGTTCGGCGCAGATGAGGAAACCAGAAAGGTATACATATCCTCTGCTGACTTTATGACAAGAAATACAATTCGCCGTGTTGAGGTTGCAGCGCCTATTTATGACAAGGAAATAAAGGCGAGAATTATAGATATGTTTAACACAATGCTTAACGATAATATCAAGGCGAGAGTTTTAGGAGGCGACGGAATTTATTCAAAGCGTTCTCCAAACGGCGAAGAGGTTATAAACGCTCAGGAGGTATTCTATCGTGAAGCGGTTGAAAAGGCAAGGCTGTTTGAAGATAAGCAGTCCAAGCCTTCAAAGCAAGGCATATTCAGAAGAATACTGAATCTGTTTACAAGGAAAAGGACGTAAATGAATATAACTGGAATCAATGAAATAAACAAACGTGAAGCGTACCGATATATGGGATTTCGAGGTTCAACTCCGTCGGACAGCTTTATAGCTATGACACTGGAGTGTGAAAAGAAGCTTCTTAAAGTGGCAAAGCCTAAAATGGTTTACAGAGTTTTTGAGACAGATGACTTTACAGACGACGGCGTTAAGCTTAAAGGCAGTTCCCTTTTTCTTAAAGGGCAAAATATAAAAAAGCTGCTCGGCGGCTGCCGCCACGCAGGAATTTTTGCGGCGACGCTCGGCGTTGGAGTTGATACGCTAATACGGCAGCTTGAAGCGGCGGATATAACAAGCGGCTTTATTGCTGACAATTTAGCATCCGCTCTTATCGAGCAGGTTTGCGACCAGACGGAAAAGGAAATTGCAAACGCTTTAGGAAGCGTCACACTTACAACTCGTTTTTCCTGCGGCTACGGAGATTTGCCGCTTGAAAGTCAGGGCGAGTTTTTAAAGGCGGTTGACGCTACGAAGGAAATCGGAATTTGTATGACTGATACGCTTATTATGATTCCACGAAAATCAGTTACGGCAGTAATGGGGATAAAGGATTATGGATTTTAAAACACTACTTGAAAAGGATTTTATATTTTTGGACGGCGGCTTTGGAACTGAGCTTCAGCGACTGGGTATGGAACCTGGTGAGAACCCGGTTTTGCTGAATGTCAAAAATCCTGAAATGATAAAGACGGTAATTTCGTCTTATGTTGAAGCTGGAAGCGACATAGTAACGGCCAACACATTCGGCTGTAATTCGTACAAGCTTGCAGGCTCAGGGTACAAACCCTGCGATATAATTCCCAAAGCCTTGGAAATTGCAAAGGAATGCGCGGGAGACAAGGCTCTGGTAGCTCTTGATTTATCACCTGTCGGAAAGCTTTGCGAACCAAACGGCACTATGACGTTTGAGGAGGCTTACGAATACTACAAGGAACAGATTGTCTGCGCCGACTTAGCGGACGTTATTTTCCTTGAAACGCAAACCGACCTGTACGAGCTAAAGGCTGGCGTTTTGGCGGCAAGAGAAAATTCTGACAAGCCGATACTCTGCTCTATGACATTTGAAGAAAGCGGCAGAACCTTTACAGGCTGCGACCCGATTTCAATGATAACTACGCTTGAAGGATTAGGAGTTTCTGCGCTCGGACTTAACTGTTCAAGAGGGCCAGACGAGCTTATCGACGTTATCAAGGAGTTTTCAAAATACTGCTCGCTGCCGATTATTGTAAAGCCAAACGCTGGTCTTCCCGACCCTGTTACCGGACTTTATTCAACAGACGCTGAAACGTTTGCTGAACAAATGGCTAAGACTATTCCGCTTGGCGCAAAAATTGTCGGCGGCTGCTGCGGCACTAAACCTGAGTACATTTCTCTTTTGAAAAAGTGTTTTGAAAACGAACGCTATCAGAAAAATACGCCAGAGCAGATAAGCGCCGTTTGCTCTAATTCAAAAACGGTGGTTATCTCCTGCCCCAGAATAATTGGCGAGAGGATTAACCCTACCGGCAAGAAGCGTTTCAAGGAAGCACTTCTTGCAAACGACGTAGACTACATACTTGCTCAGGCGATAGAGCAGGCGGATGCTGGAGCTGATATTTTAGACGTAAACGTCGGACTTCCTGGAGTCGACGAAAAGGAAATGATGGTGCGGGTTGTAAAGGCGATTCAAGGCATTACCGACCTTCCATTGCAGATAGATTCTACAAACCCTGAGGTAATTGAAGCTGCCCTTCGTATTTACAACGGCAAGGCAATAGTAAACTCTGTAAACGGCGAGGAAAAGTCTTTAAGCACAGTTTTGCCGATTGTAAAGAAATATTCGGCGGCAGTAGTTGGTCTGGCACTTGACGAAAACGGAATACCAAAAAGTGCGGACGAGAGGTTTGAAATCGCAAAGAAGATTTTAAATCGGGCAAGGGAGCTTGGGATACCCGATAAGGACGTTTATATCGACTGCCTGACGCTTACAGCTTCCGCTGAGCAGGAGGGAGTTATGCAAACGCTTGAAGCGCTTGGGCGAGTTCACAACGAGCTTGGGCTTAAAACTGTACTCGGCGTTTCAAATATAAGCTTTGGACTTCCTAACCGCCCGCTTGTAAATCAGAACTTTCTGACAATGGCTCTGACATACGGACTCGACCTTCCAATTATAAACCCTAACATTGAAGGAATGAGCGGAGCAGTGAGAGCGTTCAAGCTGCTGAAAGGCTATGATAAAAATTCAACTGAGTTTATTGCCGCTTATTCGGGCGACAACAGCAAAGCAGCTTCAAAGCCGCAAAGTAACGAAATAACGCTTTCTTACGCCGTTTCAAACGGACTTAAAATCGAAGCTAAGCAGATAACGCAAAATCTCCTTTCGACAAAAGAACCGCTAGAAATTGTAAACGGCGAGCTTATACCTATTCTTGACAAGGCTGGAGATGATTTTGAAAAGGGAAAAATATTCCTGCCGCAGCTTATTCTTGCGGCGTCCGGCGCACAGGCTTGCTTTGAAGTAATCAAAAATGAGCTTTCAAAAACCCAGCAGGAAAACGTTTCAAAGGGCAGAATTATCATCGCCACAGTAAAGGGCGACGTTCACGACATTGGAAAAAATATCGTAAAGGTAATTTTGCAAAACTACGGCTTTGCCGTAATTGATCTCGGAAAGGACGTACCGCCTGAGGTGGTTGTTGATACGGCGATAAAGGAAAACATAAAGCTTGTTGGACTTTCAGCATTGATGACGACGACGCTCGGCGCAATGGAGGAAACGATAAAGCTTCTTAAAGCTAAAAAGCCAGACACGATAGTCTGGGTTGGCGGCGCAGTTTTAACTCCCGAATACGCCAAAAAGATAGGCGCAGATTACTATACAAAGGACGCTAAGGAATCGGCGGACCTTGCAAAGAAGATTTTCAGTGAATAAAAAAATCAGCCCCACCTGAATCGGTGAGGCTGATTTTTTGTGTACAAATCATCTTCTGTTTTCGTTTCCCCATTCACATAAAAGATCTAAAACAGAAACAAGAGAATGTCCCCTATCCGTAAGAGAATACTCCACCTTCGGCGGAATTTGTGGATACACTCGACGTATTACCAAGTCGTCGGCTTCAAGCTCCTTTAAATTTTGACTCAGTGTTTTATCAGCAACCCTTTTGAGGTATCTCTGCATTTCATTAAAACGAACGGGTTCGTATTCCATCAAGCAATAGAGAATTACAGGCTTGTACTTTCCTGAAATCAAAGACAGCGTATAGCTGTAACCTGTATCCTCAAAATTTGCATTAGCTATTGTTTTTTCTCCCATAACTTACCTCCGAGAAAGTACCTTACACAAATGTAGGTACTTGTAATTTTTTCGGTTCTATGATAACATATAATTATCAAAATTGCAACAAAGGAGATTTGTTTTATGAGAAAAAGTATCAAAACAACAGAAGCGATTTTTCCAATGCCAGTGCTTATGATAGCAACCTACAATGAGGACGGAAGCGTCGATGTTATGAACGCCGCTTGGGGCACAATGCTTGCGAGAGATCACGTGATTTTAAACCTCACAGAAACCCACAAGACAGTAAAAAATATCAAGGCGAGAAAAGCTTTCACAGTAAGTATTGCTGACGCGGCGCACATGAAGGAAGCTGACTATTTTGGAGTTGTTTCAGGAAATAATACACCTGACAAGTTTGCAAAAAGCGGATTGACTGCAAAGAAGTCTGAAAACATTGACGCTCCTGTTATCATCGAATTTCCTCTTTGTATGGAGTGTGAATTCATTGAATATCAAGACGGCAAGTACGGCTGTGGAGTTATTGGCAAGGTGGTAAACACAACTGCTGATGAATCAGTTATGAATGGCAATAACATTGATATTGAAAAGGTAGCAGCTATTGCATTTGACCCATATACTCACGGTTACTACAAAGTAACTCAAAGGATAGGTGAAGCATTTAAAGATGGCTTGGATATAAAGTAACTGAGCTTATATTAGTCATAAAAGTAAAAGCGGCAGATTTTAGTCTGTCGCTTTTTATGTGTTTTTTATTTTTTATCCTCTCAGAACACAGCGGACTGTCACACGGGATCTTCCGCTCCACGTACAGGTGAAAAGCGTTAAATCCCACGAATCAAAATCGCTTTTCATTCGTGCTGGATTTCCGCCGCCGATAAGCTCGGTGGTTGAAACCTCGTATTCGTACTTTATCCCGTCGGCGGTAACGAAAATTACTATGTCGCCAGGAACAAGATTTTCAACCTTGTCGAAGTAGGTCGCATAGTTGTGCGCCGCAATAATCAGATTATTCTCCGCAACGCTTCCGTAATAACGGCAGGGCGCTATATCGAGATTGTCGTTGCTCCAGTCCTTGATTACAGGAAGCTCTGTGTCAATCGAAGGAATGTATATAACTCCCAAATACTCGTTTCCGTCAACCTCAATTGTTGGAACGTAACCCTGCTCCAGCTCAATTTGCTCTAAAGCTTTGGAGTCGGTGCTGTCAATCGTTTCGCTCGGCATTTTTTCCTGAAGCTCAGACAGTATCGACTGTGCTTTATCGTAAGCTGAATCGGATTGATATTTATTGAACAAAACAAGGGACAAGGCTGCTATAAGCAGCACTGCCCCTACAAGTATAAAACATTTTCCTAGCTTATTCGTCATCTTTGCCGTCCTTCTTCTTGTTTAGCCTTACTCCTGTGGCAATCAGTACAAGTCCTCCGCCGGCAAATATAGGAACGGGCCACCAAAGCTGTCCGGTCTGTGGAAGCGAGCTATAAACAAGCTTACTCTGTGCAGTTTTTAGCTCCTGCAAAATTGCTGTGATTTCCTCATCCGTCGCGTCACCGCCGCTCAGAATCAGCTTTGCACGATCTAAAATCTCTTTAAATTCCGCCCAGCTTTCTTCGGTATAATCAAACTCGTTGAGCTCCTCAAGCTCGTCAATCAGTCGCTCAAGCTCCTCTCTTGGAGGCACTGTGGTCGTCGTTGTAGCTACTGTTGAAACGGTAGTTGTGGTTGTCGTTTGCTGCGAGCTTGTAGTCGTAGTAGTCGTAGATTCGGTTGTATCAGTTGTGGTGGTTGTGGTTACAGTTGTTGTGGTGGTCGGCGCCGTGGTTGTAGTCGTCGGCTCGGTAGTAGTTGTAGTTGTCGAATAGGTATTTGTAATGTAAAACTTCGTGTCGCTTGAAGTGTAGCTTACTGTGTAGTCGGTTGGAATATTCTTCTCGGCTACACGCCATACAGCTGAGTCGTCAGACTCCCACTCGTAATACCAACCGTTCGACGAATCAAGCGTAATAGTATCGTAAAGAGCGCCGTCCTTATAAAGCTCAATCTTCAGGGAAGTCGGACGAGCAGCGTCAGACGTTTCGTTCGTCCAGACCTTTCTTACCGAATAGGTTGTGGTTTCGTGAGTTATCGTCGTTATAGAGGTTTTCGGGGATATCGTTACGTTTTTGTCCTCGAAGCCGCCAACCTCAACTATAGACGGCTGCGACTGGTAAATATAATCGTCAGTCGTTACGTCCTCGGAAAATACAAGATAAATTCCTTCCTCAAGGCCGCTGAGCGTGAGCGTTCCGGACGTATTTGTCTTGCCGGTTGCATCTGCTTTCAAGCCGTTTGCTATTGCATAGGTTTCAAGCGAGTATGCAGCTTCACTAAGCGCTTCGGTCGTTAAGCCCTCAAGGGTAATGGATGTGTCGGCGAAGCTTCCTTCAAGCGTAAAGCCGCCATAAGGATTTCTTGAACCGATTTTATATGCACTCCAGGTCGTCTGCGGCGTGGTCGTACTGTTTGCTGAATAGCTGATAGTCAAAGAACAGTCGTCTGCTGCAAATACATAGCTTGCCGGGATAAATGCAGCCGACAATATTAGCATCAGCATTCCAATAAGACATAAAGCTGTCCCGAAGCTAAATCTCTTTGCTCGCATATTATCCCTCCTTTACGTTTTTGTATCGTAATCCTCATCTTGTTTATCAGGCGGATTTGCCTTTTCGTCAGCTGACATAAAGTCACTGGCTAATTTATCAACTGATTTTTTCTTCTTGCCTTTTCTTCCGCCCCATACCCAGTAAATTATCAGAAGTATCAGTAGCGGAGCCGCTATAAACGGCACAACAAGAAGCGAATCAAGCTGTATTGCGTCAACCGACGCAGTTTTAGTTTCTTTATCGTAGATTGTATCAATTCTGTGCGCTCTGACAAGCAATCTGTGCGTGTTTACTCCGTAAGGGGTACAGGTCATCAGCGTTACTAAATCCTCGCCGTCAACGCACAAAAGCTTATCCATCTGGTCAGGCTCTACTATGTTTATCTCCTCGACCTCGTATGTGTAAACCTCTTTTAAGACTGTGATTGTGAACGTGTCGCCAACCACTAAATCGTCAAGGTCGGAAAACAGCTTTGCCGACGGTAAACCTCTGTGTGCAGAGATTACAGCGTGTGTTCCCTCGCCTCCTACCGGCAGGGTTGAACCCTGAAGGTGTCCGACCGCTACGTTTAAAACTCCCTCGCTTGTGCCGTGATAAATAGGAAGCTCTACGTTTATCTGCGGAATGGATATATATCCCATTACGCCGTTCCCTGCAACGTCAAGTATATCCTCGTAGCCTTCTACCTCGTCATAGTCGGTAAAGGGCGAGCTTAGCTGTTTAATCTGCTCGTTGTATTCGTTTGCAAGTTTCAGAATTGCATCATAATCTACTTCGTCAAGCTTTTCTACCTGCTCAACGTATTCCGCAATCGCTCTCGACTGCGTTTTTGAATTCCACCAGTCGCTGACTGTTGGATATAGCATTACGGAGAGCCCCACCAGTAAGGCGACAATTAAGAGAATTGTTGATAATCTGCCTTTTTTCTTTCTCATGAAGCCCTCCCTAATGCCTGCTGAGAATATTCAGATTCTCAGCAGACGTATAAGGTGAAAAAAATTATTTTCAAATTGTTTGTAATTCAGATTCGGTACTTGCAGGCTTTTATTTATCCACTCCCGCCGCAATAAGCGGCGGGCGGATAAATTATTTATTTGTCTCTTAAGAAGCTATAGAAAATATGCCAGCACGTACTTCAAATCTTAAATTTTTAATTTCTCCGCTTTTGCGGAATGTCAGATTTTAATCCGTGATTTAAATTATTCAGCTGTTCTCATTCTTCTCTTAACGATAAGGAGAATTACTGCGCCTGCTACTATGATAGCGCCGCCAACGTAGAAGATAGTTGTACCAATTCCACCTGTCTCTGGAAGAACTGAACCTGAGTTATTTTCTACTTTAGCTGAAACTGTACCTAAATCAGGATCGCCACTATTTGTAGAGCCGTTTACTGTAATTTCAATACCTGTAAGCTCTGAAGAAGCGTTTGTTCCGTCATATTCAAGATTATGAACGTCTGCTGCGTCGATAACTAATTTGATTGGGCTTGAAAGGAGGTTATATCCTGAAGGAGCCTTTGTTTCCTTCAAATAGTATGTGCCTTCGTCAAGACCAATTACTACGAAGTTACCAAGTGAATCTGATGTAAGAGTTGTAGCAGAGTCAGGATCAGTTGTCCAGCCTGTTATCTTGTTTGTTGTCAAATCAACGATTGCATAATTTCCATCTTCATCATAAAGAACGAATTCAGCGCCCTCAAGAACCTTTGTATTGTCGTCGCCGTCAACCTTAGTTACGTCAAGCTCATAAGTAAATACTAAAGCATATTCTTCAGGTGTTTGACCTGTTTCGCCTTCGCCGCCCTGATTCGGGTTATTTGAGTATTCAAGATAAACTTCGTTCGGGTTACCGTTCAAGCCGACAACTGCGTCTGAGTTAAGTGTAGCGTTGTAAGTAACTACTACCTGTGAAGTTGTTGTAACTGTTACTGGTGTGCTATTATTTGTACCTGCTGAAATGATGTCTGTAAATGCTACTTCAAATGTGCAGTCACTAGGATCTGTATTAACTGTATAAAGTGAGCTATCAATTGTAGTGCCATCAATTGTTACTACGATAGAACTTGCATCAAGTGTAAGACCGTCTGACAGTGTATCGTGGAAGATATACTTATAAGTCTCATAGTCGCCAAGTGTTGAAGGCATTGTACCAATCAGCTTAAATGGTACTGCATCGCCGATGTCATAGTCAGCTACTTCATTCCATGCAGCTGAATCGTCATCGTCATAAACCTGCTTATCAACTGTTGGTGTGCTGGATTTTACTGCTGCTGAAGCATCACCAACAATCTTGATGATAAATCTTGTGTAAGCTTCGTCTTCACCGTCAAGTGTGTCGTCAGCGTCTTTTACAAGATAGTAACCAACTTCGATGCCTGTAAATGTTGCTGATGTATCGCCTGATTCTACTGTTGCTGTAGCTGAAGGTGTAGCTGCAAGATAATCGCTGATAAAGTCTGCGAATGCCTGAGCTGCTGTTAAATCATAGTCTGAACCATTGGTTGCGAGTAGCTCTGCTACTTCTGCAGCGCTTGTAGCTGATGAATAGTCAACGCCGCCAACTGTGTCAGCTGTTGTAAGAGCTGCTAAAAGAGCGTCTCCGTCAGCAATTCCTGAACCCCATACAATGTTTGAAAGGGTTGAGCCTTCAAGGTCACCAGCGAAAATCTGGTAAGCCTCATAAGAGTGGTTGTCGTTTGTGCCTGTGATAGTTAAGTCAGCAGTTTGCGTTGAAGCTGAAACAGCTGAGAACATTGCAGTTGCAGCGAGTGCGCCTGCTACGAAAGCTGATGCTACAGCTTTCAAAATTTTTGCCATTTTCATAGTTTTTTCTCCTTTTTAAAGAATTTTTTTATATTAACGATTTTGTCGCCTTGCTAAGAGCGTTCGCACAAAAACCGTTTGCGAAGAATGTAAGCGGCTGCCGATAGGGCAATGATAAGTCCCCCCGTTAATGTATAGGCGAAGGTGCCAGGGCCGCCGGTTTCCGGCATTTCGCCAACCACAATTTTTGTGGATTTATTATAGATTTCAATTACTCCTGTCAAACCTGAACCGTTTCCGATATAGCTTACCTTGTTGTCGCTAAGGTCCGTAACTTCAACAACGTAGTAATAGTAATCATTTCCTTCACCATCTTCGGGCGGTGCGTTAGCAAATGTCATCATCCAGTCATTGCTTGAGCTTAGCAGGTAGCCATAACCAGAAATATAATCTGTGCCCGATGTGTATTCAACTGCATCGCTTGGAAGCGAGCCGTTTGTTGATTGAGTTGTTGAATAGTAAAGCTTGAAGTAAATCTGAGTTGCCGCCGCCGAGGTTGAATTTCCGTCGTAGTCGAGCCACTTTTTCTCAACTGTCAATCCCGACGTGTTGGTAACGGTAATCGTTGAGGTTTCATCGGTTGCGTTTCCAACATAGTAAGCGGTGTAGCTTACTGCGCTTTCGCCTTCGCCCTCAGAGTAATCAGCTTCCTTAACGTAGTAGTAATAAACCTTTCCGCCTGTCGTTCCGCTCGGAAGCTCTGTCCACGTATATGTGTAGCCGTCTGAGCTGTTCAGCGTTTGTGTATTGATTTCCACTAAATCGCTATCGTCAGGGAAACCGTTGGTTACAAGGGTAGTAGACTGGTAAAGGGTAACTGTTATATCTCCGTGAGTTGAAGCTCCGTCCGCCCAGATCTTCTGAACCGTAACATCGATATCCTTGTAGTTTGGAACGTTCAGCGTTCCGCTCGAACCAACGATAGTGTAGCTTGTTACCCCGGCAGGCAGTGAATATGCATATATTCCAGTCGAGAAGTAAACGGTATTACCCTTGTTATCGTCGTCGTATCCGCCAGGAACGGTTACCTCCACGAGCTTGTATAAAACGTCGTCTTCAAGTGCGACGTTAAAGCCGCTTACCGGAACTGTTATTTCTACCGGACTTTCGCTGGTGCTTCCCCAGCCGACCATATAATACTTACCAACGTCGCTGTAGGTAACGCTCGTTACAGACATCCACGCTTCGGTGGTGGTTTCGGTAACCTGAAGGACGATAGATTCGCTGCTGCCGATAATTGATGCTGCGTTGTTGTCAGAACCTATTGTTGTGTAAAGCTCCTCAGGATCGTCCTCTGAGTCATACCACCAGACATTCGGTAAACCGTTTTGCCAGTTTCCATCAGAAACAACTCCCTCTTCATCTTCTGTTACCTTGTCAAGGTCGTACAAGAGATCTGAATTGATAGTAAACTCATAGATTCCGTTTACAACAATAGATGTTACGGCAAGTTCAGTAGTAGCTGTCGACTGGAAGTAGCCGAGATTGTTAAGCGCCGCAGCGTCAATTCCCGTTAAGGTTACTGAATAGTCGCCGTTGCCATTTATATCGACACTGCCTGATGCAACCTCCCAGTTTGCGTTTTGGTTATAAAACGTCACCGTGCCAGTAGCATCGTTTGTTACCGTAAAGTTATAGGTAATCGAGCTTATCGTTTCGTCGAAGGTGGTTTCTGAACCCGTACCAACGTACTTGTAAAGGTAGAAGCCTGCTTCCAGCTTTTTCGAGTAGTCGGCGACGTCAACCTTTTGTATGGTGATTAAACCTTGGGTTGAAAGCGACGCTCCCGTTTCGGAGTTGATGTTGAAGGTTTCCTCTGTGCTGTCCGATTCGACTCCGTAAGAGGTTGTAACATCAACTGTATTTGTAATCGTACAGCTTGCGTTTTCAAATTTAGTATAATCATACTCCGTATCATAACCCATATAGGTGTAGACAATCTTGATTGGTATAGAGTCAGGAATTGTAAGCGTTAGCTTAGCGATATAAGGTAGCTCGCCAGCACCAACTGTTGTGGTTACGCTGTTTATGGTTATTTCAGAAGTACAATCTTCATCCCAAGTCCAACCATAACTTTCAACTTCTTTCGTGAAGTATAAATTCAAGCTGAAACTGTCTGTATCGCAGCTAAATGTGAATGAGCCTTGACCGTTTTCATCTGTAGTAGCCTCTACTGTAGTTGTGCCATAATTTCCATAATTTATATATGCGTTTCCTTTATATGTTGTATTAGCTTCTCCTGTAAAGTAAACTGTATATTCACCTGAGCTTAATCCAGATAAATACGTACTATAGTGGCCCAAAGAACCAGCATTTGATAAATCAATTTCTGTTTCCGTACCCGCAGACGCTTCCGGATCATTATCAAGAATATAGGTGTACTGGCTGGAGTCGAGTTCGACTGTGTAATTGCCGTCAGCATCGGTTGTGTAAAGCGTAATGGATTCAAGATAAGCCTTCAACGACGAATTGTCTGTTGAGGTCATTACGTCGGTCACAACCAGCTTTCCGTCGGTCGAAAGAGTAGCTCCCTCCGGGTTTACATAAACCTCGTACGAAATATATCCTGTCGCCGCATTCTGCGTCATATTTTTCGTAATGGTAGCTTCTTCAAACTCCTGCGTCTGAGTAACCTCTGGATACTTGCCAGTTGATTCGCTCAGAGTATTTACTATTTTATACTCCG
This sequence comes from Ruminococcus sp., assembly GCA_021199305.1. GTDB lineage: Bacteria > Bacillota > Clostridia > Oscillospirales > Ruminococcaceae > UMGS1601. The sequence goes on along the minus strand of JAJQIH010000037.1, from coordinate 69,066 downwards.
GGTCGTCTGCAAGCTTCGCATCCAGCGTTTCCTTTGCCATTATAAGGCTATAGTAGAACGAAATAGTTCCGCTGTAATTCTTTTGATTGTAAATTGTAAGCGTTGTTCCGTCCGAAGATAACGTAGGAACTACTGTATCATTCCACTCCCAGACATCCCAAGGGCTGCCATTATTGTAAATCATACCCACTACATAGCCGCCCGTAATGCTCGGATAAGTATTTTCAGTTTTACCCTGATATAGCGACCAACCTTCGGGGAATACATCGACTAAGGTATATGCACTTGTATACTTGGCGTCACCGTCGTTTACGGTTATTACATAGTCAAGCTTGTAATACTCTACCCCGTCAATCGTTATCGTTGTGAGGTCGGCGGTGCTGCTGTTTGTAGTTGAAGTGCTTCCACTTGAGTCGGTCTTTACATACGGGGCGACTGTATAGTCAATCGCCGTATACGGATAATCTTCTGAATCTTCTTCGCCCTCGAAGCTAACCGTATTATTATAGTATACCGTTTCGCCCGGAGAAACATCGCCTATCAGAGCTGTAGTATAGTAACTGATGTAGACTTTTCCGTAGTTGGCGAGTGTCGCTTCGGCGGTAAATGTAATTGTAAAGCTTGTAACTATTTTGTCATTGTCAGTAGCTGTAGTATATGTGATGTTGTAGTAGCCTGACGGTACTTCCTGCCAATTGTAGTTGTTGGTTATTTTGATATTCTCAAGCTGATCAAGTGTCATATAGTGAGTGATGTTGGCAGATTCAGTTTCAGTTGTAATAACGTCAGTTATCGTTTTGTTTGCAAAGGTATCGTTTGCTTGCTCTGCGGTAATCGACCAGGAAATGGCTACCGTTCCTTCTGTTTCGACTACTGTGGTTGAAGTTGAATCATAGCTCTTATAAACACCATAGCTTGAAGTCGCTTCGGTAGATTCTGTTGTAGTTTCAGGCTTCCAGGTTACTTCGCCCGAAGCAGAACCATAGTTTTCATTGTCAGGACCGATAACAGTAGCTTCATTTGTAATAACTACGTTTTCTTCACCTGTTGCGTATCCGTTTTCAACACCCTCAGGCTCTGTGTAATATTGAATGTATAAGCTTGTAAGATCAACGCCTAGATTCTCAAGATTTTTAAATGTGATTGTGCCTGTCTCAGCGTCATAATCGTAGTAGTAGGTTGAAAGTATTTTACTGTTGTCTGCATTGTTTGAATTGTATGCTATATGAAGGTTGTTCTCATCATACGTTACCCACTCTGATACAGACTCAACCGATTGAAGCATATCATCCTGAATGCTAAAGCCGTTAAGTTCTTCATTACTTGATACGTTTATACCAAGTGAAATCTTCCAAAGGTTTAAGCCATAGTAAGCAGAACCACTCTTGTAAATCCCCGAGATAGCACTTGTTGTAACTTTCTTGGTTACGCTATCCAACGGCTCATCCTTTTCAACCTGAGCTGTATTTGAAACTTCTGTCCTGGTTTCCTCAGTAGTTGTATATGTTATTGTAATATCGCCTGTGTATGGGTTAGTCGTGTCAACTGACGAGAAGATAATTCTTGAACTGTCGCCGTCAACAAACTCCGCTGTTACGCTGTCGCCAGGTTCAACTGTTATGTCAGTAATATCAGTGACTTTACTTCCGAACATTGAGTCGTAAAGCTTTAAGTCATCGATCGCTAAACCGTACTTATTGGTAATTGTAATTGTCCAGGTAACTTCAGCACCCGCACTTGTATACTTAGTCGAAGCAGTTTTTTCAATTGAAAAGCCGAGGTCATAAGTTACGCTTGCTGTGTCGGTGTATTCAGTTTCATCAGTATCTTTAAGCGTTGCGGTATTTGAAAGTGTTGCCGACGCATCGGTAAGCTGATCTGCTGTAAGCGTAGTTGTATAGGTGAGCGTTATTGTCTGATCGGTTACACCACTATTAAATGTGTAAGTCTCAGATGTATCGTCATAAGTTCCGGCATTGGCAGGATCTGATGTAACGGTAGTGTCTGTACCAAACATAGTATCGCTGATTGTATAGCCGCCTAAATCGTTTGCCTCATAAGTAATAGTTCCGTTGCCGCCATCTATCATATTATAAGGATTGGTAATAACAACCGTCCAGGTAACTGTTGGAGCTTCGCCCTCTGTATAATTAACAACACCAGTTTTTTCAATTCCTAGTTGTTTCTTTGTAAAGCCTGTAATCTTTACAGTCTGCGTTCCGATTGTAACCTGAGTAAAGTCGGATGATTCTTCATCAGTTCGTTCAACTGTAGCTTTAAACGTAACGGCGCCCTGGAAACCATTGGTTAAATCTACTCCGTCAGCGACCTTGATAATTACAAGACCTGTATCAGGGTCGATTACGTAAGAACCCATCGCTACACTTCCGTTATAAACGGTTCCTGATAATGTAAGCTCTGCTATTTCCTCAGCTGTCATTGAAGAAAAGATTCTCGGGTCTATTGAAAAGTACAGGTATGTACGATCCTGAGCCGCAATAACAGCATAATCATAGCAGCTGAAGCTTGCTGTAATATTAACATCAACTGAATTTCCGTCTTCACTTGCTGTTGCTGAGTTTACCGTTGCGGTAACGTAGCTTGAAATATCAAAATATTGGCAGTCGCCAGAATTATAGCTATCCCAGAAAGCAGCGAACTCATCGCTTGAAGCCGTAAGCGTAGTAACCTCTTCGGGGTCGTCGGCGCTTATAGCTGGCATAATAAGGCTTGTGCAGACCGATACGACAACGACAAGCGATAAAACCGCCGCAATTACTCTATGCGCTCTTTTTCCGCAAAAAAGCGAACCGAGCTTTTTAAAAGCCTTGATAAGCTTGTTCAATCTGCACACCTCCTTTTATGATTTCAAAATTTGTAAATTACCCTACCAGGCCAATGCTGCTGAGTGGCCAGAGTCTCAAGGTTACCTTTCCAACGACCGATTCCTCGGAAACACAGCCAACGGTAGTTGAACGGCTGTCGATTGAGGTAGCTCTGTTATCTCCCATTACGAAAATACGTTGGTCGGGAACCTGATATGGTAGAGTTATATCGCATTCGCCGAGAGCCTTTTCGGTAACGTAAGGCTCGTCGAGCATTTTGTATTCGTCCTCGCCTTGTTTTTTCACCCAGACGTTTCCGTTATCGTCAATATCTACATAATCTCCCGAAACTGCGATAACACGCTTGAGAAGAATTTTATTGTTATAGTAGAACGCTATAACGTCGCCCTGCTCGAAGCTACCCCGCTTCTGGCAGACCACCAGATCTTCATTCTGAAGAGTTGGCATCATGCTTGTTCCTGTAACTCGTAAAACCGGAAGAAAAAGCATTGAAATAAGTACCGCCAGCGCCGCCACAACCAAAAGCGATGCTATCGTGCTGTAAAGCACCTTTAAGAAAGCTCTGCGGTTGTTAAGTCTGTTAAGCTCATGCTGTAAAACGTCCGCTTCAGGCAGTTGTATCTTCTTGTCTTCCAACGTTCTGAGCCCTCCGCTTGTTGTTGTTTTTCCGTTTATTATTTCGAGGTTCAGCGCCAGGCTTAGTTTCTGTCGCTTCGCCCTTTTGCGTTCTTGCTAATCTGCTGAGCTGACCGTTCATTTTCTCAACCGTCTTTAAAATCTTATCAATATTTCCGTCCCGCTCAGTAGCTTGTGTTTTAAGTCGTTCGTTTTCGAGCTTAACCTCATCAAGCTCTTTTCTTAAATATAGTAACAGTTCAACAAGCTCTCGCCTGCTGAGCTTTTTAAGTTCCTTTTCAGTCATTCATATTCTCCGATAATTCTATGGATGGATATACGCTTGGTATTCTATTTATATATAGCATTATACACCCTTTTTGTGGAAATTGTCAATAAAATTAAAACATTTACGATTTATTTCTACGTTTCTCACAAATTATTGCTCCGAAATTTGTGCAATATTTCAGCTGGTTTGAAATTCTTAACGATTTTGGCAACGAATTTGTAATTTTTGGCACTTTTTCCCTCGCTTTTTTGATTAAAACAATTCACTAAAATACTCGGGGACAAAAAAAGCTTGCCAGCATACAAAATGTATGCTGGCAAGCGTAAATACAACATCTTGTGTTTAGTATTCGTCAAACGGCAATTCACTGTCGCACTTCTCTCTTATCTCGTCGAGAATATTCATAACACGAATTGTTTCGCTGTGCGGCATTTCATCACACTCAATTTTACCTTCGGAAATTGCCTTTATAGCAGCGCGGATTTCGTACTCATAACCTGTTATCTGCTCTGGCGTTTCGTACTTTATAACCTCGCCGCTATTCAATCTTACCTCGATACCCTCGCAGTTGTTTATGTTTTTAAATATGATTTGTCCCTTGGTGCCATTGATAACGGCATTGTTTTCGAGGTTTTTATTCATATTGCATTTTAAGAATGCTAATTTGCAGTTCGCAGTAATATCATAGCTGAGCGTAATTATATCAGACGAATCAACTCCGTACTCATTCTTTTCGCATTCAGCTTCAACTTTCAGAATATCAGTTCCAAAAGCCATAAGAGCGAAGTTTATAGGATAAACTCCTAAATCCAGAAGCGCTCCGCCAGCAAGCTCCGGATTCTGAAGCCGCTCAACATCGTGCAAATCGTAGCCAAGCTCTGCTTCAAGCCAGGTAATTCTACCGATTATACGGCTTTTGATAATTTCGTCAAGCGTATACCTCATCGGCAAAAATCTTGTCCACATAGCTTCGGTAATAAAAAGCTCCTTTTCCTCAGCCAAGCTCAAAACTATGCCCGCCTGATCCAGAGTTGCAGTAAACGCTTTTTCACAGATTACGTTTTTTCCATTCTCAAGGCAAAGCAAGCAGTCCTCATAATGCCTTGAATGAGGTGTCGCTATGTATACAAGCTCAACATTATCGTCTTTTACAAGCTCCTCATAGCTGCCGTATGCTTTTGCTGCTGAAAATTCCTCTGCAAAGCTTTCTGCCTTGTCGGGTGTCCTTGAAGCGACGGCGTAAAGGGTAGCCTCCTGCATATTGTTTATTGTGTACGCCATTGTTCTTGCAATAGAACCTGTTCCTAAAATCCCTATATTCATTTGTCCTCCTTAAAGCCGAAAGTCCGCTTCAAAGCGAACTTTTATCAGCTATCATTCCTTGTTTTCGTCTTCTGTATTGATTACGTCCTTTGTAGTGCTAACCTTTATGTGGTTTCGGTTTTTGTATTCGTTATATTTGTTGGTTGCATAATCTTTCGCTTCAACGCCAGCGTCGTAAAGCTCATTCCCAACGTCTTTTGCAAAATCCTTGACGACTGGTGCCTTTTCCTTCGCAAATTTTGAAGCCTTGTCTGCACTCTTTTTTGCAAAGTCTACCGCTTTAGGAGCTTTTTCCTTTGCAAGCTTTACGCCCTTATCAGCTCCGTCTTTAACCTTTTCTTCAGCCTTTCTGGCAAAATTCAAAATATCCTTTTTGTAGTCGCTCATTATGATGACCTCCTTGCGTTTACTACAATATATTCGGCGCAAAGCCGTTTCGTTAAATATAATACTCGTTGGCGAACTTTTGCTTTTGCGTATCGAGAATCGTTTGAAGCGTGATTGAATCGAGATATTCGTTAATTACCTTAGCAAGTCCCGTCCACACATCAAGCGTCATACATTCAGCCGCTCGAGGACACATATTTTCCTCATCTTCAAGACAGGCTACCGGAACGAGCTTTCCTTCAGTCGTTCTCAGAATGTCGCCGACTGTGTATTTGTCGGGCGAGTGCGCAAGCATATAGCCGCCCTGAAATCCCCTGTTTGTGCGAAGCATATTCGATTTATTGACAAGCGGTATTATCTGCTCCAGATACTTCTTTGAAATGTTTTGCCTCTGAGCTATATCCTTCAAAGCTATATATCCCTCGTCTTTATGCTCGGCGAGGTCAAGCATCAGCCGAAGCGCATACCTGCCCTTGGTTGAAATTTTCATAACATCCGCTCCTTTACGTAATATCAATATCGAAATTTCTCAATACATAGTATATCACAGGGTATTGAATTTTTCAAGAGAAATGCCGAAAAACATATCAATTTACAAGGTTTTTAAAAAAATAAAAAAATTTCTTTAAAACCTATTGACAAATGCTCGGACATCGTGTAAAATATAAAACATACCAAACAGATAGGTATTATCAAAATTGACGGAGGTTTTGCAAATGAAAGCACTGCTGCTAAAAATGATACGACACAATTTCAGACAAGGACGAATGTGTAGCTGTTAAATTTTCCGAACACAAATAAAACAGACAAAATCAAAAAATGCAAATATCAGAAAGAGGTAAATTAAAATGAGCTATACATTAGATAAATATAAATTTGAAACGATTCAGCTTCACGCAGGACAGGAGTCGCCAGACTCCGCTTCCGACGCAAGAGCCGTTCCTATTTATCAGACAACGTCTTACGTTTTTAAAAATTCCGCACACGCAGCAGCGAGGTTCGGACTTGCTGACGCAGGAAACATTTACGGCAGACTTACAAACTCTACCGTCGACGCATTTGAAGCGAGAATTGCCGCTCTGGAGGGCGGCGTTGCGGCGCTTGGCGTAGCGTCGGGTGCGGCAGCTATAACCTACACGTTTTTAAATCTTGCAGGCGCTGGCGACAATATAGTTTCCGCAAAAACCATTTACGGCGGAACCTACAACCTTTTGGAGCATACCCTTCCGCAATACGGAATTACCGCTAAGTTTGTCGACCCTGACGAGGATGGCTCGTTTGAAAAGGCGATTGACGACAACACCAAGGCGATTTTTATCGAAACTATCGGAAATCCGAACGCTAACCTTATAGACATCGAAAAGGTTGCAGGCATTGCTCACGCACATAAAATTCCGCTGGTGGTTGATTCAACCTTTGCAACGCCATATCTTGTCCGTCCGTTTGAATACGGCGCAGACATAGTTGTTCACTCAGCGACAAAGTTTATAGGCGGACACGGCACAGCTATAGGCGGAGTTATAGTTGACAGCGGAAAGTTCGACTGGGAGGCAAGCGGAAAGTTCCCGTCGCTCGTTGAACCTAACCCCAGCTACCACGGAATCAGCTTTACAAAGGCTGTCGGAGCAGCGGCGTTCGTAACAAAAATAAGAGCTATACTGCTTCGTGATACAGGAGCAACCCTCGCACCGCTTCACGCATTTTTATTCCTGCAAGGACTTGAAACGCTCTCACTTCAAGTTGAGCGGCACGTTGAAAACACTCTGAAGGTTGTTGAGTTTTTAAACAATCACCCTCGTGTTGAAAGAGTAAATCACCCTTCCCTTCCGGACAGTCCTTACAACGCACTTTACAAAAAGTATTTTCCAAACGGCGGAGCGTCGATTTTCACATTTGATATCAAGGGTGGCGCAAAGGAAGCACAGGAGTTTATCGACAGGCTTCAAGTTTTCTCGCTTTTGGCAAATGTTGCTGACGTCAAGTCGCTTGTTATTCATCCTGCTTCTACAACTCACTCTCAGCTAAACGAAGAGGAGCTTCTGGATCAAGGCATCAAGCCAAACACAATTCGTCTTTCAATAGGCACAGAGCATATTGACGATATTATCGCCGACCTGTCGCAGGCGTTTGGCGACTAAAAAGAAAATTTCAAAGCACTGGAGTCGGACTGAAGCTTTTCGGTCCGACTTTTTCAGGAGGTTAAAAATGAACGTATATGAGCTTCAACAGGAAATTCTGAGACTTAAAAAGCAAAATGATATATGTATTCTGGCACACAGCTATCAGGCTCGTGAAATTTGCGAAATTGCAGATTTTACAGGCGATTCCTATCAGCTTAGCGTAATGGCGAAATCTGCGCCGCAAAAGAACATTCTGATGTGTGGAGTCAGATTTATGGCTGAAACGGTTAAGATTTTATCCCCCGACAAAAACGTATATCTTTCAAGCAAGGTAGCCTCCTGCCCGATGGCGGAGCAAATGGATAAGGAAATGATAGTTTCCGTAAAGGAACGTTATCCGGATTACACAGTAGTTGCATATATCAATACAACAGCTGAGCTTAAAACTGTCTGTGACGTTTGCGTTACAAGCTCAAGCGCCGTAAATATAATAAAGCGCATAGAAAACGACAAGATTTTGTTTATACCAGACTGCAATCTCGGAGATTATGTACAAAGGCAAATTCCTGACAAGACCTTTAAGCTTTTGCAGGGCGGCTGTCCTATTCACGCAAGAGTAACTCTGACAGATGTCAGAAAGGCGAAAGCTCTTCACCCTGACGCTAAGCTTTTGGTTCACCCTGAATGTGCACCGTCAATTGTAAAGGAAGCTGACTTTGTGGGCTCGACAAGCGGCATTATGAATTACGCCAGAAGCTCAGACGACAAGGAATTTCTTATCGGTACGGAAATAAGCATTGCCGAACATCTTCAGTACAGCTGCCCCGACAAGAGATTTTATCCGCTCTCAAAGGATCTTATCTGCCCGAATATGAAGTCGACAACCTTAGTTGACGTATATAACGCCGTTTGTGGCGAGGGAGAAGAAATAATTATGAGCGACAAGCTTATCAGAGAAGCCGGAAGGTGTATTTTTAAAATGGTTGAGCTTGGAGGATAAGATACAAAACCCACATAAACCGCATTTGTCTGAAATGAATGGCAGGTGCGGTTGATTTTTTGAAAATTTATGGTATACTATTCTTTAGAATATTTCAGGGGGTTCCCCTTAAAAAGGAGTAATAAAATATGGGTTGTACACATGATTGTTCCAGCTGCAGCAGCAATTGCTCAAACGAGCCTGAAAGCCTGATCAAAGAGCCGCACGAAGGAACTAAGGTCAAAAAAATAATCGCAGTAGTTTCCGGAAAGGGCGGCGTTGGAAAGTCGCTTGTAACCTCGCTTATGGCGGTTTTACAAAACAGAAAAGGTTACAGCACGGCTATTCTGGACGCTGATATTACTGGTCCTTCTATTCCAAAATCGTTTTCAATAAAGGAAAAGGCTGATTCTACAGAAGAAGCGCTATTCCCTGTTGTTACAAAAACGGGAATCAAAATAATGTCACTAAATCTCCTGACTGAAAACGATACCGATCCTGTTATCTGGAGAGGACCTGTTATTGCGGGCGCAGTTACTCAGTTCTGGACCGACGTAATCTGGGACGAGGTTGACTATATGTTTGTAGATATGCCGCCGGGAACCGGAGATGTTCCGCTTACAGTTTTCCAGTCGCTTCCTGTTGACGGAATTATCGTCGTTACAAGTCCTCAGGAGCTTGTTTCTATGATAGTTGAAAAGGCCGTAAAAATGGCAAAGCTTATGGACGTTCCTGTAATTGGAATTGTTGAAAATATGTCCTACTTTGTCTGCGACAACTGCGGTGAGGAGCATCACATCTTCGGCGACAGTCACATTGAGGAAATTGCAAGCAGGTACGGCATCGAAAACATTTCCAAAATTCCAATCACCAAAAAGCTTTCAGCGGCGGTAGATAAAGGAATGACAGAGCTGTTCGAGGGCGATTGGCTTGACAATATGTCAGACGCTATCGAAAAGCTTTAAAGCAAAATTTACACACATGGAGAGAGGTTAATGAACAGAGCTTTTAAACCAGCAGATATTTTACTTCCGAAAAATGTCGATATGAAAAAGTGGGCGACTATCGCCTGCGACCAATACACAAGCGAGCCTGAATACTGGGAGAACGCTTACTCGCTCGTTGGAGACAGCCTTTCAACGCTAAAGCTTATACTTCCGGAAATTTATCTTAACACACCTGACGTTGAAAAGAGAATCGAGAGCATAAATGAGAATATGAGCGAGTACCTTTCAAGCGGCGTGTTTGAGGAATATAAAAATGCGTTTTTCTACGTTGAGAGGGTACAGTCGAACGGAATTTTGCGTCAGGGAATTATCGGAATGATAGACCTTGAAGAGTATGATTATTCAAAAGGCAGTCGGTCGCTCGTGCGAGCTACTGAAGCTACAGTTTTAGAGAGAATACCTCCTCGTATCAAGGTCCGTGAAAACGCAAGCATTGAGCTTCCGCACATACTGATTTTAATCGACGACAAGGACAGAACTGTTATCGAGCCTGTCGGCGAAAGAACAGACGATATGAAGCTTCTTTACGATACTTCGCTTTCGCAAGGCGGCGGCAGCATAAAGGGTTATTTAGTAAACAGCGCAGACAACGAAAAAATCAGCGCAGCGCTTGACAGTCTTGCAGACGCTAATGTATTTGAAGAAAAATACAAAATCAAAAACGCTTCGCCGCTCGTTTTTGCAATGGGCGACGGAAACCACTCGCTCGCAACAGCCAAAACCTATTACGAGCAGCTGAAGGCGAAAAATCCTGACAAGGATTTAAGCTGCCACCCTGCAAGATACGCACTTGTTGAAATTGTAAACCTTCACAGCGAAGCACTTCAATTTGAAGCTATACACCGCTTTGTTAAAAACGTAAACGTAAGCGACCTGCTGGAAAATATGAAAGCCAAGCTTTCAGCTTCGACAGATAAAAGCGGAGCTTCGCAGAGCTTTAAAGTTGTAACCCGAAGCGGGGAACAGACCTATTACATAAACAAGCCAACTTCAAATCTTACCGTCGGCAGCCTTCAGAGCTTTTTGGATGAGTATCTGTCTGAAACTGACGCTGAGATTGATTACATTCACGGTACGCAGACAATAAAAAAGCTTGTCGACAGCGACGACAAAATAGGCTTTATCCTGCCTGATATACATAAATCCGAGCTTTTCCCGACAGTAATCAAGGACGGAGTTTTACCGAGAAAGACCTTTTCTATGGGTCACGCTGAGGATAAGAGATATTATATCGAGTGCAGAAAAATTGTCTGAGAAAAAGCATAAAAATAACGCCTTTGTGAGAAATTCCCACAAGGGCGTTTTTGTATTTACTGGTCTTGCTTTGCGTGACGGATTGCACGCTGACGTTCAATTGTATTTTTCATCGTCTGACTGAGCCGCTCAACAGTAGCTTCGGGGAAGGTCGCTATAAATGTAAGCGCCTGCTCGTCCGCCTGCTCGTCGTCAAGCTTTAAAACCTTTCTGAAAAACAGCAATGCGTATCTGTAGTTGTTAAAAAGCTCCTTGCCGACAGCTTTACCGCTCTCGGTCAGGACAACCTCGTTTGAAAAGTCGTCGTCTACAAAGCCGTTTTTTGAAAGGCATCTAAGCGTTTTGCTGACGCTTGGTCGTGAAACGTCAAGCCGCTTTGCAATGTCAACGTTTTTCACCTTCTTATCTCCTTTGGAAAGCTCGTAAACCGCCAACAAATATTTAAACTGTGCATAACAATTTTTCATTTTTCGTCCCTTCAAATGATGTCTTTTCTTTAAAGTCCGTTTGGATTGTTTTTAGTGAAATTCCAGCCGTCTGCTGTCATTTCATCAAGCGTATACTTCGCCTTCCAGCCGAAAAGCTCAAAAGCCTTTGTAGTATCAGCATAGCAGGTTGCAATATCTCCTGCTCTTCTCGGCATTATTTTGTACGGAAGCTCCCTTCCGCAAGCCTTTTCAAAGCTATGCAAAACCTCCATTACACTCGAGCCTTTACCTGTTCCTAAATTAACAGCTTCAACACCTTTATGCTCCAGAACGTATTTAACGGCAGCCAAGTGACCTGTTGCGAGGTCGACAACGTGAATGTAATCTCTGACTCCTGTACCGTCGGGGGTATCGTAGTCGTTTCCGAAAACTCCCAGGCATTCAAGCTTGCCGACCGCTACCTGAGCGATATATGGCAAAAGATTGTTTGGTATTCCGTTCGGGTCCTCGCCGATAAGTCCGCTCTTGTGCGCTCCGATCGGGTTAAAGTAACGAAGCAGAGAAACGCTCCACTCATTGTCAGAGGTATAAACGTCCTTTAAAATCTGCTCGATCATTACCTTTGTGTAGCCATAAGGATTTGTAGCACTTGTCGGCATATCCTCGACATAAGGCGCTTTGTTGTGCATTCCGTAAACTGTTGCAGATGAAGAGAAAACAATCTTCTTTACACCTGCCGCTTTCATAGCAGTTATCAGCATCAGTGTTCCTGTAATATTGTTGTGATAATATTCAACAGGCTTTTCAACAGATTCGCCTACCGCTTTAAGACCTGCGAAATGAATAACTGCATCTATTTCATTTTCAGAAAATATTTTATTCATTGCGTCAAGGTCAAGCAGGTCAGCTTCATAAAACTTAAAATCCTTGCCTGTGATTTTTTTGATTCTGTTGAGAGCTTCCGGCTTTGAGTTTGAAAAGTTGTCGACAATTACTATATTGTAGCCTGCTTCCAGCAGCTCAACGCTTGTGTGGCTTCCGATAAAGCCTGCTCCGCCTGTTACTAAAATGGTACTCATAAAAATTCCTCCGTAAAGTATTGAGTATTCGCTACAATATATTTTAACACAACAACGTCTCTTTGTCAATAGTTATTTTTCAAAAATACAGCATTTTGAAACAAAAAATCGGCGCAGAGGTCAGACCTCCACGCCGGATTTTTTTTGTAAAATCAGATTAGCATCCGCATCCGCAATCGTTGTTTCCACAGCCACAGCTGTTACCACAGCAGCAAGCGATGATAAGGATAAGAATAATAATCCACCAGCATCCACCAAATCCGCATCCGTTCATTATAAAAACACTCCTTTACAGTAATTTAAAGCAATACTCGTTTGTTCAGAGCTTTTTTGCTTTATAGTACAGTTTATGAATTCTCATAAAATGTGTTACAGACAAATTCACAAAGCATACAATAAGAAGAGATTAAAAAAATTATTTCAGACAAAAATGATAGTATCACAGAAAGGAGCAATGAAATGGACAAATTCACCAGGCTTTTAAATGAATTTACTCCTCAGGCAAAGGAGCTTATTAAAAAGAGCATTAACATTGCGCAGGAAAAGGGATACGAATATATAGGAAGCGAGCATTTACTTCTGTCGTTTTTTGAAATTGAAAATTGCGTCGGAACTTATCTTTTAAAGCGACAGGGCGTCAGAAAAAGCGATTTGACGCGTTTTCTTGACGATTTTTCCGATTCGGGTCGGGAGGTAACGCTTAGCGACAAAAGCTTTTCGCAAAACGCTAGAAGAATAATTTCAGGCAGCGTAACGCTTGCTAAGAATTTAGGGCTTTCAAAAGCTGGAACTGAACATATTCTGATGATGCTTTTGCGGCTTGAAGGCTCGGCGGCAATGGACGCTTTGCGAGGTCAGGACGTATCAATTTCGAGCCTTTATTGCGACTGTGCAAACGTCGGAAACGGAGATTTAAAATCAGTTACCGTAAAGGCCAAAAAGTACAAGGCGCTCGAAAAGTATTCCAAAGAGCTTACAGATGAAAAGAATGTTAAAACGCTTGATACCTGCTTTGAGCGTGACGAGCAAATGGCGAGAATATCACAGATTCTTTTGCGGCGAAACAAAAACAACCCCTGTCTTATCGGTGAAGCGGGAGTTGGAAAATCAGCTATTGTCGAAGGACTTGCAAAGAGAATTTACGAGAAATCCGCTCCCGCACCGCTTATTGGCAAGAGAATTTTTGCGCTTGATTTAAGCCTTATTCTCGCAGGAGCTAAATATCGGGGCGACTTTGAGGAACGGCTTAAGGAATGCTTAGCGGAAGCGGCGGGCGACAAAAATATAATACTGTTCATTGACGAAATACACTCTATTATGGGAACGGGTGCTGCTGAGGGAGCTATTGACGCTGCAAGCATATTAAAGCCTGAGCTTGCAAGAGGTTCGCTACAGCTTATCGGTGCTACGACCTATGAAGAATACAGAAGCTGTATTGAAAAGGACGCAGCGCTGGAAAGAAGATTTCAAAAGGTGTTTGTAAACGAACCTGACGAAGCGCAGACCAGACTTATCCTCAACGGCATAAAGCCTGAATACGAAAAATTTCACGGGGTAAAAATACTTGACAGCGCAATTACGGAAGCAATACGGCTTTCAAAGCGCTACATTACCGACAGGTATTTTCCAGACAAAGCGATAGACCTGATTGACGAAGCCTGCTCAAAGCTTCGGCTTGAAAACAGCGACAGGGACGGCAGCAATATGTACGACGCATTTAACAGCTATGTGTCCGGCGAAATTTCAAGGGATAAGTATCTTTCTCTTATTTCAGGCAAAACAAACGCCAGCACTCCCGCTCTCAGTGACAAGCATATAAGGCAGCATATCAGCGAAAGCTTAGGCGTTCCAGCGAACAGGATTTCAAGAAATGAACTGAGCGAGCTTTATATAAGCGAAAAAAAGATAAAAGAGAAAATTTTCGGACAAAACGATGCAGTAGACACGCTTTTAAAAGCAATAAGGCGAAGCCGCATTGACCTAGACGAAAGATCGGGTCCTATCGGCGCATTTGTCTTTATGGGGAGAAGCGGCGTTGGCAAGACGCATTTAGCGAGTCTTATTTCCGAGGAAATTTTCGGCAAAGGCTCGCTTATAAGATTTGATATGAGCGAATTTTCTCAGCAGCATACCATTTCAAGGCTTATAGGCTCGCCAGCAGGCTACGTCGGGTACGAAAACGCAGGGGAGCTGACTGAAAAGGTTCGCAAAAAGCCGTACAGCGTGCTTTTGTTTGACGAAATTGAAAAGGCGCACAAGGACATTTATAATCTCTTGCTTCAGGTCCTGGATACAGGATTTTTAGAGGACTCAAAAGGCAGGCGAGCATCTTTTAAAAATACCCTTATCATTATGACTACCAATTTGGGAGCCGCTTGCCATACCTCTTCGGTCGGATTTAATCAAGCGGACTCAAGCAAGCTTGAGCGTGAGCGAATGGACAAAAGCGTAAAGGAATTTTTTTCTGCTGAGCTTTTAAACAGAATTGACGAGTGCGTATATTTCAAACCGCTTGACAGGCAGTCGCTTTGTAAAATTGCAGAAGATAAGCTCACCTCGCTTTCAGACGGCTGTAAGAGCAAAGGGATAAAGCTTAATATTTCAGGCAGAGTAATCCCTCAGATTGTAGAAAAAGCGATACAAAACAAAAACGGCGAAGCAAGAGAGGTTATAAAGATAATTTCAAACGAGATAAAAACGATTGTCGGCGACGAAATAATTACGGGCGGGTCGTCTGAAATAAAGCTTACCGTAACAGGAGATGAATTTAAAACGATTGCCACCGAAAAGGCGCTTAAAGAAAGTGCTATATAACTAACAAGTCCTCCGGGTTATTTCCGAAGGACTTAGTTTCTGTCTATTTTTTTGTACTATTAAAATGCTTGCAGATTCCACTCAGCTCACATATTTCGCACCTTTCGCCCCTTGCCTTGCAGGTATCTCTTCCAAACAAAACAAGTCGGTGGCAAAAGTTGTTTCCTTCAGAGGGTTCAATAACCTTCCGAAGGTCGTCTTCAACCTTTTCAGGCTCTGTGTTTTTTGTAAGACCCAGTCTTCCGCATATTCTTATACAATGCGTATCGGTAACGATTGCCGGCTTATTATAAATATCTCCGACAATCAGATTTGCGGTTTTGCGGCCTACTCCGCTGAGCTTTGTAAGCTCCTCTATCGTATCAGGAAGCGTGTAATTATACTCCTCACGAAGCTGAATACACATCTCCTTTATGCTTTTCGCCTTGGTTTTATAAAGTCCGCAAGGCTTTATAATCTCCTCAATTTCACTTATTTCAGCGTCAGCAAAGTCATCAATCGAGCGAAACCTTTCAAACAGGGTTTTCGTTACTATATTTACTCTCTTGTCTGTGCATTGTGCTGAAAGCCGTGTTGCTATCAGAAGCTCGTGAGGATGTTTATATTCAAGCGAGCATTTAGCGTCGGGATACTTTTCTTTTAAAAGCCTGACCGCCTCCGCTCCCCTTTCCTTTCTCGTCATTTAAGGCTCCTTTGTAGTCTGAGGTTATACGTTACCACTCAATCTCGCTTACATCGGTCGGATTTTCATTAAGCGTAACCTTGCTCACCTTTGCGTTTTTGAGTGTTATTACCCTGTCCGCCATTGGAGCGATAGCAGAGTTATGAGTGATAACTATTACTGTCATTCCCATATTCCGGCAGGTGTCCTGCAAAAGCTTCAGAATCGTTTTTCCCGTGTTGTAATCAAGAGCGCCTGTAGGCTCGTCGCACAAAAGCAGCTTCGGATTTTTAGCGAGCGCACGGGCAATAGAAACTCTTTGCTGCTCGCCACCAGAAAGCTGAGCCGGAAAGTTATTCATTCGCTCTTCAAGTCCTACCTCTTTCAGTACCTCTTCGCTGTCTCTGACGTTTTTGCAAATCTGCGTTGCAAGCTCGACATTTTCCTTTGCGGTAAGGTTGTTTATGAGGTTGTAAAACTGAAAGACAAAGCCAACGTCGTTTCGTCGATAGGAGATAAGCTCCTTCTTTTTGTACTTTGCAATATCCTCGCCGTCTACAAAAATTTCTCCGCCGTTTGAGGTATCCATTCCGCCGAGCATATTAAGCACAGTTGTCTTTCCAGCGCCAGACGCTCCGACAATTACGGCAAACTCGCCCTTTTCAACCTCAAAGCTGACGCCGTCTGAAGCGTGTATTTCAACGTCGCCCATTTTATAGGTTTTGTAAACGTCCTTAAATTCGACAAAAGCCATTACTCTTCCTCCAGGTAAGCTCTAAACGTTAAATCTGAACAGAACTATATCGCCGTCCTGCATAACGTAATCCTTTCCTTCAAGCCTTACAAGTCCCAGCTCCTTTGCGTGAGCCATAGTTTTGCATTCCATCAGATCATCAAATGAAACAACCTCAGCACGGATAAATCCCTTTTCAAAATCCGTGTGGATTTTTCCTGCCGCTTGCGGAGCTTTGGTTCCCTTTGTTATCGTCCAGGCTCTGACCTCCGGCTCGCCAGCTGTCAGGAAAGAAATAAGTCCTAACAGCGCATAGCCTTCCTTTATGATTCTGTTAAGTCCTGAGATTTCAAGTCCAAGCTCTGAGAGGAACATTTTCTTATCTTCCTCGTCCATATCGGCAATTTCCGCTTCTATCTGAGCGCAGATTGGAAACACCGCCGAGCCTGTGCTTTGAGCAATTTCCTTGACTGTCAGATAGTTTTTGTTAGTTTCAATGTTGTTGATGAAATCGTCCTCGGACATATTCGCCGCATAGATAACAGGCTTCAACGACAGAAGAGGGGTTTCTTTTATCCACTCCTGCTCGTCCTCGTTCATATCAAAGCTTCTTGCAGGCTTGCCCTCCTCAAGGTGTGCCTTCAGTCTTTCCAAAAAGTCGCAGACAGCGGACAACGACTTGTCGCCCTTCATAGCCTTTTTGGTTCTGTCAATTCGCCTGTCCAGCATTTCAAGGTCTGAGAAAATAAGCTCAAGCTCTATAGTTTCAATATCACGCTTTGGATCAATGCTTCCGTCAACGTGAACAATATTATCGTCCTCAAAGCACCTTACTACGTGAACTATTGCGTCAACCTCTCTGATGTTTGACAAAAACTTGTTTCCAAGTCCTTCGCCTTTGGAAGCTCCCTTTACAAGTCCCGCAATATCTACAAATTCAAGCGTTGCAGGTGTAAACTTCTTTGGGTTGTACATTTCAGCGAGCTTATCAAGTCGTTCGTCAGGAACAGAAACTATTCCGACATTCGGCTCTATCGTACAAAACGGATAGTTAGCCGACTCAGCTCCTGCGTTTGTAAGTGCGTTAAACAGGGTTGATTTACCAACATTTGGAAGTCCTACCATACCTAGTTTCATTCTTTGATCTCCTTATCTTCAATATTTTTATTGTTCTCGTTCATATTATAAACCTCTGGAAATTTATTCAACCGACTTGAGCGATTCCACCATTTTTATCTTGCTGAGCTTAAAGTACAAAACGAAGTTAACCGCTACCGCAAACAAAATTGTAAGCAAAGCTCCGAGGGCATAAGCCCACCATACAAGCTCACGGTTAAACATTACAAGGTCAACCTCAGAGGTACTTACAACAAACTTGTGCAAAAATACGCCCATAACAAATCCGAGCAATATTCCCAAAATACAGGAAATTACATTTTCACGGTAGATATAAGCTGCAACCTCGCCGTCGTAAAAGCCTAAAACCTTAATGGTAGCAATTTCCCTTACTCTCTCGGTGATGTTTATGTTTGCAAGATTATAAAGCACGACGATTGCAAGTGCTCCAGCACATATAATCAGAACCCAGATTATAATATCAAGGCTATCCATACTGTCGGTAAAGCTCTCGCCCGATTCCTCCGTATAGCTGATTCCTAAAAAGTCGCCTGAAGCAATAAGTGCCGCTGAAAAGTCGTCCTTGTCAGTGCCGTCGTTGAGTGTTAAGCAAACGGAGTTATATTCCACGCTCTCGCCAAACTCTCTTTCGTAAGTAGTCGGCGACATATATATGTAATGCATAGCGTAATTTTCGACAATTCCTGTAACCGTAACGCTTACCTCGTCAAGTCCCGACGCTATTGTAATTTTATCTCCTGTTTCAACGCCCAAAAGCTGAGAAAGCTTATTAGTAATCAGAACCTCGCCGTCTGAAAGACTTAAAGGGTCGCCAGTATCGGCTGAATTTAACGCTACCAGGCTTTCATAAGTTTCCGTATCCTGTGGAACGGTTACATAAGCGCTTTGATGATTGTCGTTTGCGTAAACGTCTAAGCTTTCAATCGACTGCAAGCAGGAAGAATCTACCTCAGAATACTCGCCTATTGCGCTCTCGATTTCCGCTTCATCTGTCAGGCTGTCGGTATTTACAGATGCCGTAGCGTCGTACAAAAATACCTCGCCGTACTGCTTGTCGACAATTGATGAAATAGAATATTTAAGTCCAAAGCCTGCGATGATAAGCGCAGTACAGCCTGCCACGCCGACAACCGACATCAAGAACCGCTTCTTGTAGCGAAGCAGATTTCTGACCGTTACCTTTGATAAAAAGCTTATCTTATTCCAGATAATCGGGATTTTTTCAAGTATAACTCTCTTTCCAGCAGGCGGCGACTTTGGCCGCATAATCTGACTGGGCTCCTGCCGTAGCTCGTTTTTGATTGCAACGATAACCGTTGTAAGCGTTACCGCCAAAGCGCAAAGAGTACATAAAATATAATAGCTCCACTTAAACGGCGTGTTGATTTTCGGTATATTGTAGAGCATTTTGTATGCGTTGAAAATTACCTTCGGGAAAAGCTGAAAGCTTATTGCCATTCCTACTGTGCAGCCTATAATTGTTGCGCAAAAAGCGTATACCAGATACTTTTCGGCAATTCTGAATCCGCTGTAGCCAAGCGCCTTATAGGTTCCTATTTCAACCCGCTTTTCGTCCACCATTCTTGTCATTGTAGTAAGGCAGACAAGCGCCGCTACAATTATAAAGAATACCGGGAACACCTTCGAGATGTTGTCAATTCTTTCGCTGTCTGACGAATAGGACGAATAGTCAGAGCTGTCAAATCTATCATAAGAAACAACCACAGGCTCCGCCATTTCAGAAAGCTCCTGCTTTGCCGACGCTATCTGAAGCTGAGCGGTAACAAGCTCGTTTCCCATTTCAGAAAGCACGACCTCGTCGTTGCTTCTTATCGCTTCCAGAAGAGTTGTCGCCTTGGCATACACTTCGCTTACCGCGCTATATTCAGCAGAATCGCTGTCGAGAACGGAAAGCTGCGCCTGTAAATTATCAACCGTCTGAACCAAAGCATCATAGTCGGAATTTAATAGTGCTTCGTACTCCTCCGCTTCGCTTTCAGCACTTTCAATATCCGCCTCAGCGTCTGCTAATAGTACAGAATACCGCTCGTTTACGCTTCGCTCAAAGGCTTCGGTTATTGCTTCCGACTTTTCCTCAACATAGCTTTTATACTCGTCGGAAAACGGCTCATACTCATCTGCGCCCTCAATTGTCAGATAAACCTCTGTATAATAGTCGGAAACGAAATCGTCCTCGAGGATAAAAATATTGCTGTCGACAGTACCGCTGCCGACGGTTGTTTTATCCCTTTCATAGCCTATATACATCGGCGAGCTTACAATTCCAACAATCTCATACTCATCCGTTTTAAGACTTTCAGAAAGCGACTTGGATTCGTCAGGCTCTGAAAGCGTAATAGTTTCTCCTACCTCAAACGTATCTGGCGAGCTTAGCTTTTGCTCAACTACGCACTCGCCACTGTTTTCTGGAAGGCGGCCTTCTGAAACTACAAGCTTATTTAAAACATTTTTGTCAGAAACGCTGGGGTTGTCGTTATACGAAATCGCCTTCAGGACAAGGTTATTCCCCTCGTAAGAATAGTAAACGTCCTTTGAGTATCCTGCCATAACGCCTTTTACGTCGTCAAGCTCTTTAAGCTCTTCGATATCCTCGTACTTTACTCCATAAGAGGATTTAAGCGTTAAGTCGGCAAGGTTATTTTCCTCAAAATATTCCGCAGCCGTATCAATCATATCAGGCATTGTAGCTTTAAGTCCGGTAAAGAATCCGCTTCCAAGCATTACAATTACCAAAATCGACATAAACCGCCCGAACGAATTTTTTATTTCTAAAAAAGTATCCTTTAATAGTGCGCGTTTCATTTATCTTTCCTTGTGGATTTATCTGGCGTCGACAAATCCTACTTTTCTGTATGCCTTAGTAACTGTTCTTTGCGCTATGCTCTGAGCCTTCATTGCACCCTCTGTATAGCACTTTTTGAGATACGCCTTGTCAGCCATCAGTCTTGCGTGCTCCTCTCTTATCGGTGCAAGCTTATCAGCTACAACCTCGCCGACTGCAAGCTTAAACTCTCCGTAACCCTTGCCTGAAAACTCAGCTTCAGCCTCTTCTACCGTCTTTGAAGTAATTACAGAATAAATAGTAAGCAGGTTGTTGATTCCGTCCTTGCCCTCAGCGA
Source organism: Ruminococcus sp. (assembly GCA_021199305.1). Lineage (GTDB taxonomy): Bacteria > Bacillota > Clostridia > Oscillospirales > Ruminococcaceae > UMGS1601. The sequence goes on along the minus strand of JAJQIH010000037.1, from coordinate 48,254 downwards.
ACTTTATTTCAGCGTCGGAATCGGTAACTGCTTTTTTGAACTTTCTGATAATAGTGTCCTTATCGTCAAGAACATAAATGCAGCCGTTCTGGTTCTCGTCCGACTTGCTCATCTTCTTTGTAGGGTCGGTAAGCGACATAATCTTTGCGCCAACCTTTGGAATATACGCCTCAGGCACCTTAAAGAAGTCGCCGTAAACGTAGTTAAATCTCTGAGCTACGTTTCTCGCAAGTTCCAAATGCTGCTTCTGGTCAATTCCGACAGGAACCAGATCTGCATTATAAACCAATATATCCGCCGCCATTAAAACAGGGTATGTAAACAGTCCTGCATTGATGTTGTCGGGGTGCTTTGCTGACTTATCCTTAAACTGAGTCATTCTTGAAAGCTCGCCGAACTGAGTGTTGCAGGCTAAAATCCAGTTAAGCTCTGCGTGGCACTTGTTGTGGCTTTGAAAAAACGCAACGCTCTTTTCAGGGTCAATTCCGCAGGCAAGCATCAAAGCATAAGCTGAAAGAGAATTTTTTCTAAGCTCTACAGGGTCCTGCTTTACGGTAATTGCGTGAAGGTCTGCGATTCCGTAAACGCAGTTGTATTCATCCTGAAGCTTTCCCCAGTTTCCGACCGAGCCTATATAATTTCCCAGCGTAAATGATTTCGCTGACGGCTGTATAAGACTTAATATCAGCTTCTTTTCCTTATCCATACTAAAACTCCTAATCTATATATTTTAACTTGAATTACTCGCCGAACATTTCCTTTGAAAGCGCACCTATCAGCTCGCAGCCTTTGATAATCTGCTCGTCGGTAGGAGTTGAAAAATTAATTCTGAAGGAAGAAGTCTTTTCCTCCTCACTTACCAAAAACGCCGTTCCTGGAACCACAGCTACCTTGTACTCTTCAACTGCACGCTTGCAAAACGTCATCATATCATATCCTTCTGGCAAAGTACACCAGATGAACAATCCGCCCTGAGGACGAGTATATTTAACCTTTGAAGAAAAGTTCTTTTCAAGACAGCTCAGCATCAGTCCGCACTTTTTGCGGTAAATCTCCTGAAGCGAAGCAAAATGCTTGTCTATATCGCATTCGTTTAAGAATCTGTCAGCAATTATCTGTCCCCACATATTTGTGTGAACATCGGCTACCTGCTTGCAGACTATCATTTTTGAAACAATCTCCTTTGGAGCTGACGAATAACCGACTCTGATTGCAGGAGCTAAAATTTTCGAGAAGGTTCCCGAATAGATTACTCTGCCGTCGTTGTCCATACTCTTTATGCTGGGAATGTTCTCGCCGTCAAATCTTAAATCCCCGTAAGGATTGTCCTCTAAGATTACAGCATCATACTTCTTTGCAAGCCCTAACACCTTAACTCTCTTTTCGTAGCTCATAGTAAGGCCTGTCGGGTTCTGGAAGTTCGGGATAAGATAAATGAGCTTTACCCTCTTTGTCTTTAATACCTCTTCAAGCTTTTCAAGGTTAATTCCGTCCTCTTCAAGCTCAACTCCTACAAGGTCTACATTATACGACTTGAAAGCGTTAAGCGATCCGACAAAAGAAGGCGCTTCACAAACAATAGTATCGCCCTCGTTGCACAAAACCTTTGCAGCAAGCTCGTTTGCCTGCTGTGCGCCTGACATTATAACAAGCTCGTCTGTATCAGAATCAAAGCAATTATCCTTTGCCAATCTCTTCTTTAATGTATCTCTCAGCGGCGTATAGCCTTCGGTAACAGAATATTGAAGTGCAAGTATCGGATCGTTTTCCAGAACGTCGTTTGAAATTCTCTTAATCTCGTCAACCGGAAAAGCTTCCGGTGCCGGATTTCCTGCTGCAAAGGAAACAACCTCCGGGTCACCTGTGGATTTAAGTATTTCTCTTATTGCGGAAGCCTGAAGTCCCGCTACCTTTTTTGAAAATTCGTATTTCATAATCAAAACTCCTTGAACTGTCAATTTTTCATTTTTCACAAAATGTCTTTATCTAATAAGTATACCATAATAGCTCTTTTTTTACAAGGTTTTTTTACTCAAGCTCAGCCCATTCCTCTAAAAGCTTGTCAATTTGCTCTTTTGTCTTATCAAGCTCCTCGCAAAGGCGATTTACCTCCATATAGTCAGCGGCAATTTCAGGCGTTGCCATTTTTTCGCTTATTTCCCTTGCCTGCTCTTCAATCTCAGATACTTCCCCTTCAATCTCACGGATGCGCTGCTTGCACTTTGCGTCCTCTGCCCGTTGCTGCTTTGTTCTGTAGGTTTTAGTCTTTGGCTTTTCATCTCGCTTTTCAGGTGTCACCTCGCTTTTGGCGCTTTGCAGACGCTTTCCTTCAATATACTTTTTAAAGCCGCAGTCATACTGATTCAAAGCTCCGTCCTCTATTTCAAAAATCCTTGTTGCCAGTCGGTTAAGCAGGTACCTGTCGTGCGATACGAAAATTATCGTTCCCTCGTAATCGTTAAGCGCCGCTTCCAGAACCTCCTTCGAGGTTAAATCAAGGTGGTTTGTAGGCTCGTCAAGCAGCAGCACATTAGCTCTTGTAAGAATCATTACCGCAAACATAAGCTTTACCTTTTCGCCGCCTGAAAGGATATTTACGCTTTTAAATACATTCTCGCCTGAAAACAAAACGCTTGCTAAGGTTTTTCGTATATCGCCGTCTGTAAGCGACGGAAAGCGGTTATGCAAAAAGTCCATGACAGTATCATATGTACTGAGCATTTTAAGCTCCTGATCGAAGTAAAATCTCTTTACGTTTTCCGCCCAGATAATTTTACCCTGCTCTTTTGGTACTTCTCCTAAGATAAGCTTCAAGAGGGTTGACTTTCCCATTCCGTTGTTGCCAACAATTCCGACTCTTTCCCCTCGCCTTATCTCAAACGAAAAGCTGTCAACAAGCCTCCTGCCGCCAATTTCAAGTCTTGCATTCATTACCTTTAAAAGCTCCTTCGGCGGCTCAATATCATAGCTTAAATTCAGGCGAACCTGGCTTTTGTATTCAAATGGCTTGTCTAACAGCTCTATTTTTTCAAGCTGCTTTTCACGGCTTTTTGCCATTGCGGCAGTTGAAGCCCGCACCTTGTTTTTGGCAATATAGTCTTTGAGCTTTGCTATTTCCTCCTGCTGCTTTCTGTATGCTTTAAGCTGAGTTTCAAAGTTCTGCTCCTTTAAGACGACATATCTGCTGTAGCCGCCCTTGTAGGAGCGAAGTCCCTTGTTTTCAATTTCAAGTATTCTTGAACAAAGAGCGTCGAGAAAATATCTGTCGTGGGAAACTACCAAAACCGCTCCGCTGTACGACTTCAGGTAATCCTCAAGCCACATCAGCGTTTCAAAATCAAGGTGATTGGTAGGCTCGTCTAAAATGAGAAGGTCGGGGCGTTCAAGCAGTAGTTTTGCTAAAGCAAGCCTTGTCTTTTCGCCGCCCGAAAGGGTTGAAACCTCACGGCTTTTATCAAAGCCTGAAAAGCCCATTCCGTTTAAAACACGACTTATAAAAACGTCGATATTGTAGCCGTCGTTCGCTTCATAGAAGGATGAGAGCTTAGCGTATTCATCGGCGTTTTCCTCCGTCATATTTTTCTCAAGCTCCTTCATTCGCTCAAGCGTTTTATCAAGCTTAGCAAACGGCTTTCTCATTTCCTCAGCTATTGTTGCGCTTGATTCAAGTCCTGAATTTTGCCTTAGAAATCCTATTCGAGCGCCGTTTTTCAAGCTGACGCTTCCCTCGCCCTTTTCGTTTGTATCAAAATCCAGATCGCCTGAAATTATATTTAAAAGAGTTGACTTTCCGCAACCGTTTACGCCGATAAGTCCGACAGTTTCATTTTCCTCAATAGAAAACGAAACGTCCCTGAATACCGTCTGCGCTCCAAAATATTTACTAATCTTTTTTACTTCGAGTAACATAAACTTCTCCGTTTCTATTGTCATTTACCTTTGTGGATAAATTTCCTAAATTATATAATAATATACTTCGGGAAAAATATCAATACAAAAGAAACAAACTTGTACTTTAAAAGAGGGATTTCTATGAAAAAATTATTCGGTGTGGTTTTTGTGGTCTGTACGCTTATTTGTTTTTGTATAAACAGTTTTTCCTTTGCTGACGACGAGAGCGAGATTATAACTCCACCGAAAAGTATGCTGGTGCTTGGCGATTCAATTTCAACAGGCTACAAGCTTTACGCCTATAGCTCAGGCAACAACTACAACACCGACAGCTACGCAAATCTCCTGGCAAGCTCGCTTCACTTAACGCAAGGAAACACTTACCAGAACCTTGCCGCTGACGGAATAACATCAAGTGAGCTTCTGACATCCCTTCAGGACGGCGAATACGACGAGCATTTATCATCAGATCTTATCTGCCTTACTATCGGCGGCAACGACCTGCTCGGCGATTTTATCGACTTTTTAAAGGAAAGCGTCGGACTTGAGCTTATCGGCACGGACGGCGGCTTTATAAACGCCGATTTTACAAATCCTGAGCTTATCGCAAAGCTAAGCGAATGCTTAAATCACATAGACCAGAACATTCTTGAGTTCAGCGATAATCTTATCTCTATCCTGTCGGCCATTCACGAGCAAAACGAAAACGCATATATAATCTGTCAGACGGTCTACAACCCACTTGAATGCTTGCCGATTCCCGAAACGATAAAAACGCTCTTTGACAACAAAATCTGCGATTTAAACGACGCTATAAAAAGCTGCGTCAAAGAGCTAAACAGCAGCTCGGCATTTGCAAAAGCGGTAGATATTTACAGGCTTTTCAAAGGACAGACGGACGTTCTGACAAATATGCTTGACGGCGACATTCATCCGAGCGCTAAGGGTCACAAAAAGATTTACGAAGCACTTCTTGACGTTGTAAACAGTCATAGCTTTCGGGTCTCAGAGGAAACAACAGAAGCTGAAACTGAAAGTGCCAGACAGGCCAGCACTCAGCTTGAAAACGTCAGAAAGAGCGAGCTTACAAGCGTAATTTATATGTGCATCTTTGTCGCCGCATTTGGTGTTGCTTTGTTTATTGCGCTTATTTTCTATATCAAAAGAAAACGCTCAGGGCGGTAGAAATACAAAAAAGCAGGAATAAGGTGCGGACTTAAATTCGCACCTTATTTTTTCCGTTTTCATAATATAACTGAAAGCAAGATGTTCCCGCCTTATGCATCAAGCTTTCACGCATTAAACTTCGTTTAACGCTTGGCAACTTTCGTTGCCCGTTCTCCCTACACAAAGTGGAAAAGAGAATGCCAAAACTTGTAGAAATAAACAGCACGCATAACGCTGGGCGGCGGGTTCCACTTGTCAGAAGGCCAGATAACATAGAAGCTAGAAAGCTAGAAAGTGTTTGCCGCATAAAGTGTAAATCAAAAATCTAGTGTCTGGCGACTAAGCGACTAGCCGTCTTTTTCAGTGGCGGTACAATCCGCCACTGAAATGTTGATTGACGTTGCCAAGCCCATTATTGAATTACGAGGTGAGTAAATTTGAGAATTTCACAGCTTTCACGATATACCTTCAAGGTGACGCTTACAAGGCAGGATGTAAAGAGAATGGATCCTGAATTTGATGTAAGCGACAAGCAAAGCTACACGGGCGTATTCATTTCAAGCCTTATTGACATTATAGAAAAATCAATGAATGCAAAAATAACCAGAAGCAAGCTTTTTGTTGAAATCTTTGAGGATACAAACGGCGGCTGTGTGGTTTATATCTGCTCAAACGAAGCCTTTTCAAAAAGCGACGTCGAAAAGTTAAATCCAGGGCAGGAGATAGTATTTTCTTTGAATTTCAAAAAGCTTTGCGCTTTGGCGAAGGCTTTAAAGAAAGCTAAAATTGAAGCTTTCTCCAGCCTTTATTACCTTTCAGATTATCGGCTGGTTTTAAAAATAAAAAAAGCCGACGAGCAATGCAAGGCATTGAGCCGACTTATTTCAATCTATCACGCTTCTTCACAAACAAGCGACATACTTTTTACTGCCGAACATTACAAGCTTTTGTGCGGCGAAAACGCTGTTGAAAAAATTCTAAGCGTGGTTTAATTCCTTCAGTCGCTTTATTGCAAGCGGCATATCGGTCGCTTTAAACAAATAGGTTCCAGCAACCAGATCCGTCGCACCGCTCAAAACTGCAAGCGGTGCGGTTTTTTCGTTTATTCCGCCGTCAACCTGAACTACCGTATCTGTTTTAAGCTCTTTTATTTTTTGACTGATTTTCTTTATCTTGTCAAGCGTTCCTTCGATAAAACCCTGTCCGCCAAAGCCTGGTTCAACCGTCATAACAAGCACCTTGTCAACAACCTCAAGATACGGAAAAACCTCCTCTGCGGGCGTTGTCGGCTTTATAGAAATTCCAGCTCCAACTGCACTTTTTCTGCAAAGGGATATACACTCAGAAACATTGTCTGTAGCTTCCAAATGGAAGGTGATGCTGTCAGCTCCCGCTTCGGCAAATCGAGTAATATATTTTTCAGGCTTTGTTATCATCATATGAACGTCAAAAGGCAGTCCGGACTTCATTTTTGCGCTTTGTAAAACTGGAAGTCCGAAGCTTATATTGTTTACGAAAACTCCGTCCATTACGTCAAAATGTATATAATCTGCGCCGCTTAGCTCAGCACGCATAATTTCCCCAGCAATATTTGAAAGGTCGCACCCTAAAATTGAAGCGCTGATTTCTATTGACATAAAACTCTCTCCCTTAATAGCTGTAAATACTTCCGCCGATAAATTCCCGAATAAGCGAATCAGCAGGCACTATCTCATCGCTCATACCCTCAGCCTGCTGTAAAGCCTCGCAAATTCCAAAGCGGTCTGTTTCTGTATGGCTGCTTTCAAAGCCGTTTAAAACTATATCCTTAAAGGCGCACAGCTCGTAATCCAAAAATGAATTGACGCAAAAGCTTGCCCGACATTGATATGGCATTACATAATTCTTCGTTCCGTTTTTAACTCGCTCAAAGCTTTTAAGCGTTTCGTCAAAGCTTCTTCCTCTGTAGTTCAAATCCCTGACAAGTCGTCTTATAAGCCTTAGCTTTGACGACTCAAGCGTAACGCCGCTTTTTGCTTCAAGAACGCTGTCAATTCCGACAAAAACACGCTGAGTAAAATTGTCGTTATAGCCTGTAACGTCAGGATTCAGAGCGTGAATACCCTCTAAGATAATAAGCTCGTTTTTCTTTCTCTTCAAAGGTCTGTAGCCGTTTACTGACTGCGTTTTAAAGCTGAACAATGGAATTTCTACCTGCTCGCAGTTTGCAATTTTCACAATGTGACTTTGTAAAAGCTCAATGTCCATTCGCTCGGGCGATTCAAGGTCAGAGCCTTCCTCGATTTTAAGAGGCGTGAAATAATTGTCCATTGAAATGGTGTGCGTTTCAAGTCCGACGTTATCAAGAATTGCTTCAAGCTTCAGCGCAGTAGTAGTTTTTCCAGACCCTGACGGACCCGAAAGCAGTATAACAGGTCTTTGACCCTGCTCGCTCATCACAAGATTTGCAAGCTTAGCTATTTGGTCGTTATATTCCTTTTCGCAAGCGTCAACAAACTCCTTCGGATTGTTTTTAATCTGTTGATTTATAGCTTCAAGCGTAACCTTCTTCATCAGCCGTTCTCCTTAAACCACGAGGACGAATTTTCAAATAATACCCCACTACATTTATATTACCACATTTCGCTTGCTTTTACAAGTGCGGGGTGGTCACCCCTGCAAGTTTTTTCGCATACTATGTGATATATTAAAACAGTTTCAGCGGCAGGGAGGAAAATTTATGAATTCAAATAAAAATGTTTTGATTGCTGGCGGCGACTGTCGCCAGACTTACCTGGCAAGGTTCTTGCTAAAAGCTTTCGACAAGATTTATACTATCGGATTTAACCTGGCTCTTAGCTTTGACAGGATAATACCACTTGATACGCTTGATGGCCTTGACGAAAAAATAGACGTGCTTATCCTTCCGCCCGTAGCAACCAACGACGAAGCTACTGTTAATACGCCGTTTTATGATAAGAACTTGTACATTGACGAGGTTTTAAAGCACTTGAACAAAGGTGCAAAGGTTTACGGCGGAAAGCTAAGCGACAAGCTTAAAGACACACTTTCTTATCAAGGATTTCGCCCGTTTGATTACCTTCTGGACGAACGGTTTATAGTGGATAATACCCTTCCGACAGCAGAAGGCGCGCTGATGATAGCTCTTGAGGAAACGCCGTTTGTTCTGTACGGCGCAAAAGCTGCTGTATTAGGCTACGGACGTGTCGGCGCTACTACAGCATCGCTTTTTAAAAACGTCGGCGCAGAGGTTTTTGTTTTCGACCGAAAGGAAGAAAAGCGAAAAATCGCCCGTAGCAAAGACTTAAACACTTTTGATTTTTACGACGACAGGCTTTTTGACTGCGATATTATTATAAACACGGTTCCCTGTGAAGTCCTGACAAAAGAGCGGCTTAAAAAGGTTAAGCGAGAAGCTCTTATTATCGATCTTGCTTCAAAGCCTGGCGGCGTTGACCTCGAATACGCTAAGCTTCGGGGACTTAATGTGATATGGGCGCTATCGCTTCCGGGGCGAGTAGCTCCCGTCACTAGCGGAGAAATTATAGGAAAGACAATCATTTCGGATTTGACAAAGGGAGGAGTATAAAATGATTGGAACTCTTGAAGGACTCAGAATAGGCTATTGTATAACGGGTTCGTTTTGCACATTCAAAAAGTCGTTTGAAACGCTCTCGCAACTTGTTTCAACCAAAGCGTGGGTGGTGCCGATAATGTCCTTTAATGCTTCAAGCCTTGACACACGCTTCGGCAAGGCGAGTGACCACATAGCCTATCTTGAAAATATAACAAACAGAAAGGTGATAAAAACTATCGAGGATGCAGAGCCGATAGGACCGAAAAACCTGTTCGATATTCTTGTAGTAGCGCCCTGCACCGCAAATACTTTAGCGAAACTGAGCGTTGGAATTACAGATACGCCAGTTACTATGGCTGTAAAATCTCACATCCGCAACAGCAAGCCTGTGCTTATTGCAGTTTCAACAAACGACGCTCTTGGCGCCGCCGCTAAGAATATAGGAATGCTTCAGAACTACAAAAATTACTACTTTGTGCCATACACTCAGGACGATTATATAAATAAGCCGAAGTCAGTCGTTGCGAGGTTTGAGCTTATTCCGCAGGCGATAATAGACGCTATGAACGGCATTCAGTCGCAGCCAATAATGTACAGAAATTAGGACGAAAGCAAAAACACCCCGTAAAGTATAACCTTTACGGGGTTTATCTGGCTTCTAGCCTCTATGTTATCTGGTCTTTAGTAGTACATTATTACAACAGTTCCGAGTGGCACGCTCTCGTAAATGAACTTTGCGGAATCGTAAGAAACTCCAACGCAGCCGTGCGAACCAGCCCAGGTATATCTGTCGCCGCCAAAGGACGATTGCCATACTGCATCGTGAATACCAATGCTTCGTACAGAAATATAATTCCAGAAGCTACAGGTGGATTCATACTCGCCCTCTGTCGTTTCGCCAGTCATCGTCTTATCGGTTTCTTTATACCAAAGCTGATAAATTCCAGGATATGTCATTCTCTCAGCAGTTGGAAGTCCTGATACAACGCCGCATTCAAATACCAGCTCGCCGTCCTCGTAATACCAAAGCTCCTGATTTGTAAGGTCGACCTCGATATACGAGTCTATTCTTGAAATGTCAGTAATTACGTCTGCTTCGTCGCTTTCGTCATGCTCAACCTGACCCATTGTGTCGTAATAGTAGCCGCCGTTGTGGTAATAAACAGGCTCTATTGTTGTGCTTTCTCCAGCCATAAATGCTTCAACTATAGCTGCCGCTGTTTCATCGGAATCCAGCATATAGCCGAAAATAGCGTCCTTTTTTCCGTAATAGTCCTCCTGCGAATCGATAGTAATTTCGCCTTGAAGGGTCGCTGTGAACTTTCTGGTCTTGTGGAGGGTATCGTACTTATCTCTTAGCGTTTCAACCCATTCCCAGACTACCTCCTGGTCGATTGTGTATGTTCCGTCCTCTTCAAAGGTAAAGGCGTCCTCAATCGTATCATAAGAGATTTTTTCAGTTGTGTAGTCAAAATCAAGCTCGATTACTACGTCGAAAATCTTGTTGAGTTCTTCAAGCTTATCCTCTAAGTCCTCGCTTGTAATTTCAGGCTGCTTGTAACAGCCCTCAGCTTCAAGGTCAACCTCCTCAACGCCTGCGTCAATTGCTTCGATTGCTGCCGCTAAAACCTTATCAGTTTCAACAACAGTACCCTCCTTCTCAGCGGAAATGGTAAACTTTCCGTCGTCGCCCTGAACAATTTTAGCGTTTGTCGGCTCCTTTGTACCAAAGCTTGCGTTGTTGATTTCTTCCTCAAGCTCGCTTTCATCATAAGAACCAACTATCTCGTCAGTTATTTCTGTCGTCTTAAAGAAATGCAGAAAATACAGATACTCGTTTGTTCCGGAAATTGCTTCATCAACTACCTCTTCGGTATTGAACTCATATCCAAAGCGCTCGTAAGGAATAGTTACAGAGCTTCCGTCATTTTTCAGAAATACAATTTTATCAAGCTGATTTCCAAGCTCCTCAATCGTTTCAACCGCCTGTTCAGCAGTCATTCCCGAAACATTTACTCCGTTTATGTATGTATTCGGCAGGAACTTATCATTTGTCATCATAAGTCCGATTATGTACGCTCCGCCGAGAAGTATTATAAGAAGTCCTAAAACAAAGAGCACTGCTGTTTTTTTCTTTTTCTTCTTTTTCTTTTGCTTCTTTGGTGCTTTGTCCTCTTCAGCTTCAGGCTCTTCCTTTTTCTCTTCAGGCTTTTTCTTTTCTTCCGACTCGCTTGCAGTATCGCTGTGCTTGTCATTTAACGAAGAAGCTATCATATCAGCCATTTGTGACTTGTCACTTTCACCTTCAGACAGATTATTTTTCTCTACAATACTGTTTACTGCCGACTCGGCGCTTTTTCCGTTAAGCGCACGCTCCTTTTCTTCCTTGAGCTTGTTTACCTCGGCGATTATCTCATCAATTTCGCCGCTATCTTTAAACTTTTCACTCATCAGGCATTTCCTTTCTTGCGTTTTGTTGTCCTTTTTGCGTTTTGCCCTACATCCTTTTTATTTTAGCACATTGTTCTCTCTTTTGCAAGATAACAATACAAAATCTATTATCTGTTTCTATTCGTTTATATAAGCCTTGACTATTTCGCCAGTATAGAAGGTGTGGAAATCTCCCGTCGGATAAATTTCTTTCTTTAAAGCTTCGTCATAAAACTTTGCGTCCGACTGCTCCATTGAAAATAGCTTTTTGCAAACAAGTACCAATGAAGCCTGCTTGTAATACACGCTATTGTCAGAAAACTCCGCTTCCATTCCCTCTACATTCATCTTGTCAACGTCTACGCCGCTGTGCGAACCTAAATAGGCAAGCGTCTTTTTATACTTATCGTCAAAGAACGAAACTGTAAAGTATTCGCTGCCGTCCACAAACTTCTTTGTATATCTTTGCGGGCGAACAACCGTTAAGAACACGTTCTTTCCGCACATAACTCCCATATATCCCCAGCTTATTGTCATAGAGTTATAAGAAGTCTTATCTCCTGCCATTAAAAGCGCCCAGTCGTCGCCTATCTTCTTAAACGGATTCAGATCTACCGTTTTGATATCAATTTCTTTAAGCATTGCTGTTTCCTCCCAGTGTAACTATATATTATACTATGTATTTGATAAAATTGTGTTTACTCTTCCTTGTTTTCAATCACCAGATCCAAAAGGTTTGAATAAAACTCGGACGGATTTTCCATAATCTTCGCCTTCATATACTCAGCCTGTGTAGTATCCGGCGCATAAAGCTTCAGGTTTACAAGCTCCTCGCCGCCGTCTGTACAGATAAAATGAACGCTTGCGCCCTTTTTAGCCTCCTCAATCTCGCACTTTACGTGACCTGATTTTAGCCTTGCGAAGAATCTCAGTCCAGCCGCTAAAATTTTATCTCTGAAGCTTTTGGGAACTATTCCCTTGAACTCGTCAGCCGTTTGCTCGGCAGCGTCGCTCATTCTTACATACTCTACGCCGTCGACCTCGCTTAAATACAAAAGTCCGTTTTGTAAAAGCTCCTCAAGAGATTCCATATACAAAAAGTAATTTATAATGCCGTCGCCTGTCACAATTTCAGTAAGCTGATTCTGAGTAATCGGGCGGTCAATCTGCTTGAGAAAATAGCACAGCAAAATCTTTATTGCGTACTTGTCGGTCAGATTAAGCATATTTGGCGTTACGTATTTTTCAAAATTATGATCCATTTTTTCTCCTTTCAAAGAATTAACTCCCCGCCGTTTTGTTTTTATTTGAAGTTCGGGTAATCGAGCATATGGCCTAAAAGCGCAATATTTACCGCAGCTTCAACGCAAGGCACTGCGCGAGGCACAACGCAAGGGTCGTGTCTGCCCTTGATAGTAAGCGTTTCGTTCTTCATTGCCGAGTAGTCAACAGTCTGCTGCGGCTTTGAAATTGAAGGCGTCGGCTTGAACGCAACCTTAAGAGTTATCGGCATACCCGATGAAATTCCGCCTAAAATTCCGCCGTGGAAATTTGTCCTTGTTACAACGTGTCCGTTGTCATCAACATAAAACTCGTCGTTGTTTTCGCTTCCAAGCATTTTAGCGCAGTTAAATCCTGCTCCAAATTCCAATCCCTTGACTGCTGGTATTCCAAACACTAAGCTTGCAATTGAATTTTCAAGTCCTTCAAAAATAGGCGAGCCTATTCCAGCAGGAACGTTTATAGCGATACACTCGACAATTCCGCCGACTGAATCCTGACAGCTTCTCGCCTTTTCAATGTCGGCAATCATCTTTTCTCCCTGCTTGTCGTCAATTACAGGGAACTCCTTTTCCTTGATGCTTAAAATTTCCTCTCTGGAGGTGCTTATCGGATTAAACGATTTATCCTTTGTTCCGTGAATTTCAAGAATGTGCGCTCCTGTATGTATTCCTCTTCTCGACAGAATCTGTCCTGCAACAGCGCCTGCGAAAACAAGCGGTGCTGTAAGTCTTCCGGAAAAATGTCCGCCGCCACGAGCGTCGTTAAAGCCGCCATAGCGAACAGCTCCCGTATAGTCTGCGTGACCAGGACGGGCAATCTTCGACAAATTTGAATAGTCGTCTGAATGCTGGTCGGTATTTCTTATAAGCGCGCAAAGCGGAGTGCCGGTTGTCTTTCCGTTAAAAAGTCCCGACATAATCTGTGGCATATCACTTTCTCTGCGCTGTGTAGAGGTCTTGTTCTTTTTCGGCGCTCTCCTTGCCATAAAGTGCATTAGCTCGTTTGTGTCAATATACTCGCCTGCTGGAATGTTGTCCAAAACAACGCCTATTGCGGGGCCATGACTTTCCCCGAAAATTGAAATGTTGATATTGTGATTCCATACTGAAGCCATCTGTTCTACCTCCAAAAATAATAATTACAAATTTTTTGCTTTCCACCCACATATATCCCAAAGCGCAAAGAGTACGCCTTACTTCATATTAAGGATTATTTTTTCAATGCTCTCTCTCGGAACTTTAAGCGCCCAGGAGTTTTCAAACTGTTTTACCCTGCCGATTCCGTCCTGAAGGACAAATCTCAGACAGCCGTCACGCACCTTTTTGTCGGTATAAAGCTTATCGACCAATGCGTTTCTGTCAATATAATCAGGTATATCGGTTGAGAGCTGTGCGTTATTTAAAAGCGCCTTTACACGAGCTACCTCATCACTTGTCATAAATCCCAGAGAGCAGGACAGCTCGCATTCGGCTAAAAGTCCGATTGCTACCGCTTCGCCGTGAAGCAATCTATAATCGCTTACCGTTTCTATCGCTCTGCCAACTGTGTGGCCGAGATTTAAAATTTCACGAAGCGACGACTCCAATTCGTCCTTCATCACAACGCTATACTTGATCTCGCAATTTTTCTCAGCTATATGCTCGCAGACTTGTTCGTCAAATTCAAAAACCCGCTGAACATTTTGCTCCAAGTATTCAAAGAACTCAATATCCGCCATCATAGCGTGCTTTATCGTTTCAGCAAGTCCAGATGAAATTTGTCTTTTCGGCAAAGTTTTCCATGCTGCCAAATCGATATACACCTTTTTGGGTTGGTTAAAAATTCCTATAAGGTTTGTAGCGACAGGTGTATCTACTGCCGTTTTTCCGCCGACAGATGCGTCCGCTGCCGCTAAAAGCGTTGTCGCATAATTTACAAACGGAACTCCTCGGCCGAACGTTCCCGCAAGGAAACCAGCGAGGTCGGTTACTACTCCTCCTCCGACTGCCACAACGCAGCAGTCACGGCGAAAGCCAGCCTCAAGCATTGCGTCCTCAAGCATTTCTTTTGTCTTTCTGACCTTGCTCTTTTCCCCCTCGGGGAACACAAAAAGCTTCGGCGAAAATCCGCTTTGCTCAAGCCTTTCTACTATACTCTCAGCGTAAAGCGACGCTACTGTGCTGTCGCTTATAACCGCCACCTTTTTATAACCCTTGCAAAGACCGTTTTTAAGGTCTTTTACAAGCTGGTCGCCAGGATTATAGCCTATATCAATATTATAAGAATTGTCAACAACCTTTTTAAGCGTTACATTAAAGCTTTTCAAATGAACTCTCCCTTTTGACTGTTTACTATTCGCTGACAAGCGTCAGATAGTCGCTTGAAACGTAGCCCCAGTCGCCGTCGTAATCTATTATTGCCCAGCCGTTTTCTATAGTATAAACACCTACAGTTTCACCTGCTGTGAGCGTTCCTAAAATGGTAGAATTATAGTCAGGCTCTTCTCTTACGTTTACGTCCTGATCGGCTGTGTACTGAACGGTTTCCTCGTCAGCTTCTTCCTCTGTCGCTTCTTCAGTTACTTCCTCGGTAGTAGCTTCCTCTTCATCAGCTTCAGAGGTATCCTCCTCAACAGTCGCTGCTGTTGTAGTAGTTGTGGTTTTTCTCACAAATGTTATGTCGACATCTCCGCTTGAAGAACAAGCGCACAGCGATAAAGCTACCATCAAAATCGACAATGTACAAAGTGCTTTTTTAAGCATTCTGACTCTCCCTTTCTTTCTATCTTTCTTATTTTAATTTTTGTCCATTTCTCTACCGACAAACTCAACGCAAGCTTTTATTCTCTCCATTACGCTTTCAAAGCTCTCAGGCGTCAGGCATTGCGCTCCGTCGCTCAGCGCATTTTTCGGGTCTGGATGAACTTCAATTTCAAGTCCGTCTGCGCCTGAAACTACTGCGCAAAGGCTCATCGGCTCGATAAGCGAAGTCATTCCCGTTGCGTGGCTAGGGTCAACTATAATCGGCAGATGTGATTTTTGCTTCAAAAGCGGAATAGCTGAAATATCGAGCGTATTTCTCGTCATTGGCTCGAAGGTTCTGATTCCTCTTTCGCACAAAATTACATTCATATTTCCGTTTGACATAATGTACTCGGCGCTCATAAGAAGCTCCTCAAGGGTATTTGCAAGACCTCTCTTTAAGAGAATCGGCTTGTCAGTCTTGCCAAGCTCCTTTAAAAGCTCAAAGTTTTGCATATTTCTTGCGCCGACCTGCAAAACGTCAATATCTTCAAACTGATCAAGGTGCGAAACTGACATAATTTCAGTAACAATCGGAAGACCTGTTTCCTTTTTCGCCTTCAGCAAATATTCAAGTCCTTTTTTGCCAAGTCCCTGAAATGAATACGGCGAGGTTCTCGGCTTATAAGCTCCGCCACGAAGCATAGTAGCTCCCGCCTTTTTAACAGCAATGGCAGTTTCAATAATTTGCTTCTCGCTTTCTACCGAGCAAGGGCCGGCGATAACATTAAACTTCCCGCCGCCTACTTTTCTGTTTTCAATCTCTATTACTGTATCTTCCGGGTGAAATCTTCTGTTTGCCTGCTTGTACGGCTCCTGAACTCGCTTGACTTCGTATACCATATCCTTAGCCTGAACGCTTTCAAGATCAATCTTCGTTGTGTCGCCGACAAGTCCTATAACCTTTGAATGAAGTCCTCTGATTAAATTTGTCTTTACGTCAAATGTCTGAAGCCAGTCAACAAGCTCGTTAATTTGTGCGTCTGTTACGTCGTTCTTTAATACGATTACCATTATATTTTTCCTCCAGTTAATCTATTTTTGTAATTCTGGCAAAATTCGCCATAACCTTTTTCGTTCCCTTTGTATCGAATGCTATTTCAAGCATCGTGTCGTTCGCCATCGCCTTTGCATTCAAAACAGTTCCCTCGCCAAATACGTTGTGAGAAATTCTGTCTCCTGCGCTGAAGGTCTGGTTGTTCTTTTGCGGTTTGTCCTTCAGATTACGCTTGATCTGATTTTCAAGCGACATACTGTTTCTCGCACGATTGCCAAGCGGATTGTATCTGTTCGCCACAGAATGCGTTACAATCTGCTCCTCTTCATCTTCGGTCGCAGATTTATCAAGCTCAAACAAAAACCTTGACGGCTCATTGTGATTTGTCATTCCGTAAAGCAGTCTGCTTCGGGCGTTTGTAAGATAGAGCTTGTTTTTAGCTCTCGTTATTGCGACATAGCAAAGTCTGCGCTCCTCCTCAATATCAGCGTCGTCAAGAATACTTCTTTGCGACGGGAAAATATTTTCTTCCATTCCCACAGCGAAAACGGTATCAAATTCAAGTCCCTTGGCAGAGTGCATTGTCATCATTACAACATAGTCGCCGTTTTCGTCCATATTATCCATATCGGTGAAAAGTGCAATTTCCTCAAGAAAGCCTGAAAGCGAAGGCTCGTCAGCACTTTCCTCGTAGTTTGCCATTGTACTTTTAAGTTCCTCGATGTTTTCAAGCCGCATCAGCCCCTCGTCGCCCTGACTTCTTAAATAATCGCCGTAGCCTGAGCGTTCCAGAAGCTCATCAAGCAGCGTTTCCAACGGCTCCTGCTCGGAAATCTCCTGAAGCGTTAAAAACATTTCAGCTAACGGCACCAGCACCCTTGCTTTCTTTGAAAGAGGCATAAGCGACTCTGAATCTCTCATTACCTCAATCGGCGTCAGGGAAAGGTCGGAAGCTATTTGCTCTATTGCTGTAACGGTCGCTTCGCCTATCGAGCGTTTCGGCTCGTTGATAATTCGTCGAAGCCTTAAAAGGTCGCCGTTATTGTTGACAACCGAGAGATAGGATAAAACATCCTTTATTTCCTTTCGGTCGTAGAATTTAGTTCCGCCGAAGATTTTATATGAAACTCCGCTTTGAATAAACGCCTGCTCGATAGCGTTCGACTGAGCGTTCATTCTATAAAGAACGGCAAAATCACTTTGCTTCTTTCCGTTTTTGATTCCCTCTAAAACGGTATCTGCGACAAACTTCGCTTCGCTCTTTTCGTTATTCGCAGTATAAAGGGTAACCTTGTCGCCGTTTCCTATTGAAGTAAACAGCGTTTTACCCTTTCTGCCACGATTGTTCTTGATAAGAGTATTGGCGCAGTTTAAAATATTTTGCGTCGATCTGTAATTTTGTTCAAGCCTTATTACAGCCGTGTTTGCAAATGTGCTCTCAAAGCTTAAAATATTTTCAATAGTCGCTCCTCTGAATTTATAAATGCTTTGGTCGTCGTCGCCGACAACGCAGAGGTTTTTATACTTCGCGCTCAATAACGAAATAAGCTTGTACTGCACCATATTGGTGTCCTGATACTCGTCGACTACTATGTACTTGTAAAGATTCTGGTAGTGGTTTAAAACGTCGGGATTTTCCTCAAACAGCTTTACTGTCAGAGCGATAATATCGTCAAAGTCCATAGCGTTCGCACGAAGCAGCCGTCTTTGATATTCCTTATAAATTCTCGCTTGGATTTTCTTCTGATAATCCTGTGCGTTTTCCTGCTCAAATGCGTCGGGAGTAATAAGCGATTCCTTACATCTTGAAATGATTCCCAGCAGACTTTTCGGCGGAAACATTTTATCGCTTATATTCAAATCCTTCAGGACGCTTTTTATAACTCGCTTCTGGTCGTCGGTATCGTAGATTGTAAAGTTCGAGCCGTAATCGGTATGCTCGCTTTCACGTCTTAAAATTCTGACACAAGCCGAGTGAAAGGTTGCGGCTAAAATGCCGTCTGAACTTTCCCCCAGCATTAAAGAAATTCTCTCTTTAAGCTCAGATGCTGCCTTATTTGTAAATGTTATCGCCAGAATGTTCCAGGGGTTTATAGGATTTACGCTTACTATTTCACGAAGCGTTTCCTTGTCGTCGTTTTCTCCCTCAATATAGCTTTTTAAAAATGCTCGTTCACTTTCAGTATATTCCGACGTTTCGGCGTGATATGAATTTCCAAAATATATCATATTGGCAATCCGGTTTACTAAAACTGTTGTCTTACCGCTTCCGGCACCAGCTAAAATCAGTACCGGCCCATCTATCTGAAAAACCGCTCTTCTCTGTTCAGGGTTAAGTCTGTTAAAATATTTTTCGAGCGCTTTTTGCTTTAATTGTTTATTGCTTTCCGTTGTAAGCACCAGGCTTTCCTCCAACTCTTCTGCATTTATTCTCTATTTTAACACAGCAATACAGCTATGTACAGTAATACACAATATATAATACCACAAATATCGAAAATTGAAAAGACTTTTTCAATCTTTTTTTGATGTCATCACAAAAAAAGGTGGATTTTTTACGCAAAGTATTGTATAATGTAAGGCAAGGCTACAACCATTTATGAATATACTGAAGCCAGGGGGCGCATATATTGAAAAAATACACTAATTCACGTTACAATACAATAGCCATTTACGTTATCGTCGTAATTGCAATAGCTCTGCTGATGGTGCTTTGCGTTTTTGAGTTTTCTACAATTCTGAACATTATCGGCAAGGCAGTAAATGTCTTAAAGCCTGCAATCTGGGGCTTTGCGATAGCGTTTATATTAAACCCTGTTATGAAGCTTTTTGACAGGCTGCTTGTGAAATACATCTTCAAAAAGAAGCCTTATCCCAGACTCACACGCGCTATTTCAGTTTCACTTGTAACGATATTGTTTTTGCTTTTGATTTTCGGCGTTATCGCTATAATCCTGCCAAGCCTTCTGGAATCGCTGTTGGAAATTTTCAAAAGCACACCTGAACTGGTATCAAAGGTACAGGATTTTATAAACAACACATTTAAAAACAACCAGGATATTTTGAATTTCCTGACTGAAAAGCTGACATCGTTCTCAAAGGATACTACTGCTCTCTGGACGCAGATTGAACCGATGATTACGAATCTGATGTCAAGCATCTGGAGCGTTCTGACGTTTCTCAAAAACTTCCTTGTCGGTATTATCATTTCAATTTACCTGCTTTACAGCAAGGAACGCCTTATCGCTCAAGCTAAGAAAATTACGCTTGCCTTTGTCAAGAAAAAAAGATACGACACAACTGCTCGCATTTTAGGCAAGGCAAACAAAACCTTCTCAGGCTTTATTTCAGGAAAGCTTTTGGACTCGCTTATAATCGGTGTTCTTTGCGGAATTATTCTTACAGTCTTTAACTTCCCTTATCCTCTGATGATTTCGGTTTTCGTGGGAGTTACAAATATAATTCCGTTTTTTGGTCCGTTTATCGGTGCAATTCCGTCGGCGATACTGATTCTTTTGGTTGAGCCGAAAATGGTAATCTGGTTTGTTATCATTATTGTTGTGCTGCAGCAGTTTGACGGCAACATTTTAGGCCCGAAGATTTTAGGCGACTCAACAGGACTTCCTGCTATATGGGTGCTTATTTCAATTCTGGTTGGCGGCGGATTGTTCGGCTTTTTAGGAATGCTGCTTGCAGTTCCTACCTTTGCTCTTATATACGACCTGTTCAGGGAGTACATCTGTGAAAGGCTTAAAAAGAAGCATCTTCCAACCAGCACTGAGTTTTACAAGAGCGAGAACCCGTTCGTTTACGAAACCCGAAAAGGATCTCACATAACGAAGGAAAAGCTCGACGATATTGTAATTCCTCCGGCAGACGATGTAAACCAGGCAAAGTAGGCTTACAAAAAATACAGATCAGTACAAACGCTCCGTCTTAATTTAAGGCGAAGCGTTTTTTATTGGCGAGTTTATTCAAACAAATCAGGCAACAAAAAGCTGACCCACAAAAAATCGGGGTCAGCTTAAATTTTGCTATTTAAAATTACTCAGAGTATTCCTCAGCAATTTCTTCAATCTTTTCTGGTGTGTACTTGTCTACCGCCTTGTCGTTAGTATCAATATCCATTGAATCTGCGGTGTCGTCAAGTCGCTCGTTAAACTCGTCTGTCTTCATTGTTGTGATTATGCTGTCGTGGTTAGTTCCGCCAGCCATATAATCTTCTCTCTCGCTCGGATCGAGCTTTAAGATGATGTAGTAATAATCGTCGTCAGACTCTAAAACAGGCGTACCTGTAATTTCCATTTCGTTTATGGTTGTCTGAATGTCGCTTGCGCTGTCCTCATCATAAGTTGTCAGAACTTCGTTTGTTGAGAAGCAAGCATAAACTGTTGTATCAGCAGTTATAGGCTCGTCAAAGTCAAATTCTGTTGAACCGTAAGAATCAGCATACCAGCCGTCGAACAGATAGTAGGTCTTTTCAGGGTCAGTTTCAGGCTTGGTGATTGTATCTCCGCCGTTTACAGTAATTGGCGGATAATCTGAATCCTCGTCGTACTCTTCTCCGTCGCCGTCAACGAAAGTTACTGTATACTCAGCAGTAGTATCAATCTCGGTATCGTCCTCTTCCTCTTCCTCATCGGTTGAATCGTCGTCGTCCGTATCTTCCTCTGCTGTTTCTTCCTCATATTGAGCGATTACATCGTCAAAGCCGTCAGCTCCGCCTTCTTCAGCAAGCTCCAGATACTTGTCAGCCAAAGCCTTTGCTTCTTCCTCAGCCGCTTCGATTTCCTCGTCTGTTGCTTCTTCGTCTTCGGTCGATTCTGGCGCTCTTGAAATTGAAATCATCTTGTATCTCAAGTAGTTTTCACCAAGGTATGTCTGAATATCCTCATCTGTTACTTCCTCTGTACCGCCTTCAGCGTAGTAGTAGTCAAACAGAAGCTCCATTTCCTTATCGTAAGTGTAGCAAATTTCAACAGATTCCTCTGAGATTCCCTGAGCGCTCAGGTAATCCTCGCCGTAGCCTTCCATTGCCTGTTCAACGCTGTCAGCAATTTCTTCCTTGTCGTCGTCTGAAAGCTCAAGTCCTGCGTCCTTGAACAGCTTGTCCGCTGCAACGCCTCTTAATGTCTGCTCCATAGCAGAATCAAGAAAATACTCGCTGTAGGTTACGCCGTCGTCGTATTCCTGATCCAAGAAAGCCGTGTCGCTGTCATCGCTTGAAAAATAACTAGCGTAGTAAGCTTGAACGGTGTAATCGGACAGCATATTGAAAATATATACTCCGGCGTTAAGTTCCTCGCCCTCGACAGTCATAATCTTAGACATATCAGTACAGCCGGTAAACCCTATCACCATTGCCGCTGCACACAAAACTGCAACAATCTTCTTTTTTAGCATCGTAATGCCTCCCTGTATTATTTACATTTTAAAGCGAAGCGGTTTGTGGTTTATAAGTCGGCCAAAACTGCTCGCTGAATTTCAGTGGGGATATTCCCCAGCAAAGATTGCGATAGTCCCTTGCCAGAAGCAAAGTGACATCATTATTTGATTATACAATACTCAGCCGAAAAAGTCAACTGCAAAGAGTCTTATTTTTGTATTTTGCAAATGCAACAAAGCATTACAAAAAAGAAAAGTCAGGACGCTTTGCCTGACTTTTCCGATTTATCTGGATATTAAATTTTCCAAAAACTAATTATTTCATTGGACCGTACCTGTTTTCTAAAATTTCAAATCTCATAAATCCTGTTACAAAGCTTACTTACTTCATTGGACTGTACCTGATTTCTTAAAATTTTAAATCCTTTAATTGCTTCTTAAAAGCCTGTCTTACTTCATTGGACTGTACTTCCTTTTAAAATTTCGTGTCGGTTAAAAGCTTAAATAGAATGGTTTAATCCCCTCCCGACTTTATGAATTCATGTCCAAATTCATATTACTTAGCTAGTTTTTGCTCCGTCTTCACGGATAGTGTCCTATATCAAAGTTCTTGCCCAAATAACTCGTGATTATTTTTCTTTTAATTCCTCAAGCTTTATCAGCTCTTACCGTCTGAGTTCTAAGCTTCTTACAATTTCACCGAGTCACTCAGGAAAGATGACTTTGATGATTCTTCTATTGCCATTGGACTCGCCCCTTTCTCATTTGATAATTCGGATAGATGTCAGATAATAAGCTTTCATACTCATCATCACCTTTCTTCTCTTTTCCTTGTCTATAATATACCACACTTTTTGTGCAATGTCAACAGTTTTTCTCAAAATTTTCAAACTTTTTTATTTAACATTACTTTCACAAAATCTGCTTGACTTCATTCACATTATATAGTATAATGTATATGTTGCGGTGAAAAAATTCTTTTCACAATTTTCATTTACAGGAGGATTTATTATGCCAAGTGAATACGCACCCGACCTATACACTCTTATTGACGAGGACGGAAAAGAACAGACATTTGAGGTTCTGGCTGAGACAGAATACGAGGGCGACGTTTATTACGCAATGACCCCCTATTACGCAAATCCTGATGAAGCTGTTGACGACGACGGCTTATTGGTTATTCTCAAAAGCACTTACGAGGACGACGAGGAAATCCTGGTTTCGGTTGACGACGACGAAACCTTCGATAAAGTCGGCGAGATTTTTATGTCGATTCTTGAGGATATGTACGAAGAAGAATGTGACGACGATGATTGCGATTGTCACAGTCATGAGGACAACTGATTTTTGCAAATCCCGTGAATAACATTTCACCCTTTGCAAACAATATATTTGTGAATTTTCTGCCTTGTTCGAGCAATCATAGTTTTTTATAAATCCAACACATTTATTAAGGGGACCAAGCTCTGGTTGAGGATTGAAGGCCCTCCTCTGAGGCTCCGCCAAAGCTTTTGCTTTGTGCCGAGAAATCCTTATGGGACGAGGGGATCATGAAACAAGCAGGCCGTTACCCACCTGCCTGAGTGCGGGTTTTATCATACTATGTGACGGCAAGGTGGATTTTTTGTAGAAAAATATGTCTTCCGCTTATTTAGCGGGAGGCATTTTTGTTTGTGCTACCCGTAAACTGATTGCAGTTTTCAGGCTTTTGTGGTATAATTTGTTTATCAGGATCTGAAGGGAGGCTTTAAAGCCGAAAGGCTCTAGATTTTCTGCAAAATCAGATTTCGTAAGAAGTTTAAGTTAAACAATTTTAATAATTAACGTGAAATTACACAATGTTAATTTTCTGTTAATAAATTACAGGCGTAAATGTGATATAATTGGAAGTAGTATGAAGAATTGCGTTTACTGGTTTAAATTGTTAAATCGGTATCGTGTCACTCTTTTGTAAAGGAGGGAATTCTCTTGAAAAGACCTTGTATCGGCATCGTAGCGAGGAGCATTGACGAAGCGTACCCGAGAGAGATTATAGAGGGTGCAGCAACGCAGGCTTTCAAAATGGACTATGATGTTGCGGTTTTTTGCGTGTTTGACGAAAACACATACAACAAGGACTACCACGAAGGGGAAATGAATATTTTCAGCCTTATAAACGCTGATAAATTTGACGGATTTTTATACCCTGCTGCTATGTTTAACGACTCTGATATGCGGCAGCAGATTTCTGATATTTTAAAATCAACAGGCAAGCCTGTCGTTACAATAGATAATGATGAAACTGACTATACTGCAGTATTGAGAGATGAAAGGCAGCCTTTCAAAGAGGTTGTCAACCACCTTATTGACGTTCACGGACTTACCGATATTATGTGCCTGACAGGAAGAAAGGATACCTTCCAGGCGGAGGAGCGACTTGAAGCTTATAAGGAAACTCTGAGAGAGCATAACATTGAGGTACGGGAGGATCATTGCATTTACGGCGACTACTGGAGCGACGTTGCGTGGGATTTAGCGGAGAAAATGGACAGAGGTGAAATGGCTGTTCCGCAGGCGCTCGTTTGCGCAAACGACAGAATGGCAATGTTTTTCATCGAAAGATTTACAGAGCTTGGTCACAAGGTTCCTGAAGAAATAGCAGTAGTTGGCTATGACGGAATTACCGAATCAAGAGATAACGTACCTACAATCTGTACATATAAGGGTCCTGACGCTCAGCTTGGCGCAGACGGTTTTTCCAAGCTTTACGAGCTGATGACTGGAAAGAAATGTGAAACGATTAATCTGCACTCTGGCTTTGTTATTCGTGGCGAAAGCTGCGGCTGTCTTGAAGACAATTCTACAAAAGTCAGAATCATGCGTCAGAATACAAGAATCGAGCAAAACAGACGTGAGTATTTCAGAACGGCTAACGTTTTTGAAAACCTTTCAAGAACCGATACCTTCAACGACTTTATCACCTATCTTGGACAGACGATTTACACCTTCGCTGCCGGCAAGAAGGAATGCAAGTACGATCTTTGCCTTTGCAAGGATTGGGATTCTATGGCAAGCGATGAAAATTATATCACAAAAGGCTATGGAAAGGTTGTACAGTCGGTTTGCAAGGACTTAGAGGAACGCTTTGATTTTGACCCCAACGAGATTTACCCGCTGATGTGGGAGGAAAAGGATTATTCAAGCATCTACTACTTCTTCCCTGTTCACTTTAACGACAGATGCTTAGGCTACTCTGTTGTATGGTACGACGGTCACGTAGACGTTTGCGGAAGAACCTTCTGGGATTGGCACAAGGCGGTTACAAACGCTATAGAATTCAGACGTGTAAGAATCTGTCTTGAAAGCTTAAACCGCATCACATATTTAAATTCAATCAAGGATAAGCTTACTGGCATTTACAACCGAAGCGGTTTTGAAAAATACGCTGATGAGTTTATGCAAGCGGCTAAGGAAACCGGAAAAAAGCTTATGCTTATATCCTGCGATATGGACGGACTTAAGTACGTAAACGACACCTTCGGACATCTTGAAGGCGACGTATCGCTCAGAATTATTGCAAACGGTCTGAGCTACGTTTGTCTTAGCAATGAGATTTGCGCAAGGGTCGGCGGTGACGAATTTATGGTTATCGGCTACGGCGACTACAACGACACGGTCGTTAAGGAAACTATCAGTCAGTTTGAAAAGTATCTCGACAGATATAATCTTGCCAACAATAACAAATACAAGGTAGCGGCTTCTACCGGTTATGTTGTATGCGACATTGACAAGAATACAACGCTTAACCAGCTTGAAAGAATTGCAGACGAACTGATGTATGTCAATAAGTTTTCAAAACCAGACCGGCACAAGCGAACTGAAACTGAATAGACAAAAATTACCGCTATGGGATTTACCTCTCATAGCGGTTTTTCAGTAAAAAAATATCCCCTGCTGTTGGCGGGGGATATTTTGATTTATTATTCCATTACTTCGTAGGTTTCCATATCGTTTAAAAGCTTTATGCCGCTGCTTTCAAATTGCGCTACTCGTTCGCTTCCGTATTTTTTGGAAATTATATCGAGCGCCATCGAAACAGGCTTACCTCTGTCCTCGTGGTGAATATCGCTTCCGAGCACCTGAATATAACCCTTGTTCATCAGCTTGAAGCAGTTTCTTTTGGTCTTAAAGCTTAAAAACGAATTTGCGTTAAGCTGACCTAAAACGTCAAGCGACATCAGCTCGTCTACGTCCTCAAAGCTTGTAAAGTTCAAATACCGCTCAACGTGAGCTATCAGAAGCTTTACAACGCCCGAATCTGCAAGCTCCGAAACGCTGTCTGTAATCTGCTTTGAAAGCCTGATATATGGCATTTCAAGCAGCAAATAATTGGTACCCTGAATGGTGAGCTTTTTAAGCTCGCTTAATTTTTTAAGCTCGCTTGAAAACAAAACCTCTGCGCCGAGCAGAATTTTCGGATGGTTCGGCTTCAGGTGCGGCTTCAAGCGTTCAAAAGATTCATTCCTTGCCGCCAAAAATCTTTCAGCTGAAATTTCGTGGCAGTAAAAGTGCGGCGTCGCAACTACCAGCTCAGTACCACTTTGAGCTAAAATATCAAGCAGCCTAACCGACTCCTCAACAGACGCCGAGCCGTCGTCAAGTGACGGCAAAATATGGGAATGAAAATCAATAATCATAATACCACTTCTTTTAAGCTTTTAGCCTCGCTACTAGGAATGCTTATGGTCGGCAGGCTCAGAATATGAATAGTTGTAATTGTAGTAGCTCTTCTTGTAATAACCGGAACCGCCTGAAACCTCGCAAGCAGTTTTAATAAAGCCTAAAACCTTTCCGTTAGCAAGCTTGATCTGCTCAAGCGCTCTTGCAAGTTCATTGTGTCTTGAATAATTATCTCTGAGGATAAATACTGTTCCTGCGATATAGTTGTTTAAAAGCTGAGAGTCGGTAACAACATTTACAG
Source organism: Ruminococcus sp. (assembly GCA_021199305.1). Taxonomy (GTDB): domain Bacteria; phylum Bacillota; class Clostridia; order Oscillospirales; family Ruminococcaceae; genus UMGS1601. The sequence continues at coordinate 21,783 of JAJQIH010000037.1, read as the reverse complement.
GAGGTGTGTCAATCAGAATATAATCGTAATGAGAGCGAAGAACCTCGATAAGCTTTCCTGTATTTGGTGAGGACAAGATTTCCGACGGGTTTGGCGGAATAGGTCCGGCAGGAATAACGTCAAGGTTAGGTCTTACCTCCTTGACGATTGCTTCTGAAACGGTGCATTGACCGCTAAGAATGGTGCTTGTTCCGACAGAACGATTTATCTTTAGCAGCGAATGCTGTACAGGCTTTCTAAGGTCCATATCAATAAGCAGTACCTTAGCGCCGGTTGAAGCGAATGTAATCGCCATATTAAGACAGGTTGTACTCTTTCCCTCCGCAGAGCCTGAAGAGGTAAAAGAAATCGCCTTATTATCCGTTTGTGAAAGCGCAAAGATAAGATTGGTTCTCGCTGTGTTATACGCTTCGGTAATAATAAACTTGGTACCGTCGTTTAAAATATACTTTCTCGACTGAGATTTTGATTGTCTTAACTTAGCGTCGGAGGACTTTTTAGTTTTTGTACTCATAGTTATAACCTCCTTTTATATTAGCGTCAAAGTCAACAATTTCAGCAAACATTGGAATACCGTACATTGCAAGCAAATCATCGTTCGGCTTGATCTTGTTGTCAACCATTTCAAGAATGATAATAATTGCACAGCCTAAAACAAATCCTACTACAAGTCCTAAAAGTGTATTTCTTGGAATGTTCGGGTAGGAATGAGAGGTAGGAACCTCAGCCTGAACAACTTCCTTTACAACGCCCGATTCAACAATCGAGGAATAAACCTCATGAGCGTTTAAATCAAGGCTTTGCGCCACTGCGGCGGAAAGGTCAGGGTCGGTTGTTGTAACGCTTACTTCAAGAATTGAAGTATCCTCAACAGCCGTTACAGTAATCCAGCTCTGAACACTGGCGTCAGAATACTGTGTTACGTTATAGTCCTCAGCCAGGTCCTCAAGTATAAGGCTTGTCATCTTCTTGCTCGTAAAAAGTGTCTGACAGGTACTTGCAAGCTTTTCAGAGGTTTGCAGGTCGCTGTAGCTTACTGAGCCTGAGGATGTGTCTGAAGAAATTTCTTCATTGGACTGAACATATAACATAACGCTTGAAGTGTATTCCTTAGTGATGAAAAATGCGGAAATAATGTACGCCAGAACACCACATACTAGAGTAAGGATTATGATGAATTTTATGTGCTTCAAAAGCATTTGATATATGTTTTTCAGGTCAATGGTTTTCACATCTTTATCCATTTGCACAACTCCTAATCAAAATAGTTCGTACCAAATATAATACCATAATTTTTTATTTGTGTCAACAACGAGGGGTTCAAAACGGACAGCTTTTGTAAGGTGCGGGACAAGCTCGTAACAACTGAACACAAAAATGTAATTTTTTGCAATATGTGGCTGGCAAAATATACAAGCGGCTGGTAAAAAATTCTGAATTTTCGCTCCCCTTCTGTCTCACAAATTTTAAATTTTGGAATATTCCTTTGTTCATTGCAGATAATAGATTTACAAATGATAAAAAGCAAAGGAGATTAAGATATGAAAGCAACGGGAATAGTAAGGCGTATTGACGATCTCGGAAGGGTTGTAATTCCAAAAGAGATAAGGCGAACGCTTCGGATCCGTGAGGGAGATCCTCTGGAAATTTTTGTAAACAGCGAGGGCGAGGTAATATTTAAAAAGTATTCGTCAATCGGCGAGATAAACGAAGCTGCAAGCTCCGCAGCAGAGGTAATTTTCAAGCTTGGCGGCGCACCTGCTGTGGTTTTTGACAGAGATCATGTGGTTGCAGTTGCAGGAACTTCAAAAAAGGAATACAGCGAAAGAAGAGTTTCCGCAGAGCTTGAGGACCTGATTGAAAGCAGAAGCACATATATTAAAAACGGCGACAAGCTTATGCCTATTGAGGGAATTTCAAAATCGGCCCTGGCGATAACGCCGATTATTTCATCGGGAGATGTAACGGGAGCTGTGGCGTTTGTCGAAAGCGACAGCGAGCAAAAAGCAAACGACAAGCATCTGATGCTTACAAAGGCGGCTGCTATGTTTCTGGGAAAGCAGATTGAAAGCTAGGGGAAAGAATATGATTGAGCAGGATACCATACGACTTTTGCGGGAATGCAGCTCAGGCGTACAAATGGGTACGGAGTCGATTGAGAATGTATTAGACTCTGTGCAAAGCGACAGCTTAAAGAAAAGCCTTTCCGACTGTAAGGACAAGCACTTAGTGCTTGATAAAAAAATCAGCGAGATTTTAAACCGCTACGGAGATGATGAAAAGTCGCCTGGCGCTATGGCGAAAACTATGTCGAAAGCAAAGGTAGCTATGAAGCTTGCAATGAACGATTCCGATGAAACGATTGCCGATCTGATGACTGAGGGTTGCAATATGGGGGTTAAAACGCTAAGCCGATACCTCAACCAGTACAAAGCGGCTGACGAGCAGTCGAAAAGCATAACAAAGGATTTGATAAGCCTTGAGGAAACGCTCGCTAAGGATATTCGCAGATTTTTATAAGGCAAATTAAAAACGTCCCTGTCTTTTGTAAGATAAGGGACGTTTTCTCAGATTTCCTCTTTATCGAGCTTTAAACAGGCGGCAAAAAGCTCATCAATTCTTTGCTCGTCGCCGATAAGCTCTAAATATCCAAACAGCGCTTCAAGCCCTGTTGCAAGCTTATAAACCGCTACATCTGTATGCTTTGGAACGGTTAAGCTTTTGGCGTTTCTGCCTCGCCTGAAAATGTCAGCTTCATCCTGAGTGAAGGTTTCCTCCAACGCTTTAGCGCAAGCGGCCTGAAAGTGAGCGTTTACCAGATGAACTCCCTTTTTGTGAAGCTTTCCAGCGGACATATTAGCTTTTTTTACAAGATGCAGCCGTACCTTCCGCTCATAAACAGCGTCGCCTAAAAAGGCAAGCGCCAGCGGCGAATACTGCTTCGCTTCTCTTTTCTCCATTTTTTGCTTCTCCTTATTATATAAAGAAATAAAGTGAGAACTACCTCATATATTCAAATTCAAAATCGAAAATTGCAACCGTATCGCCCTCGTTGATTCCCATTTGCTCAAGCTTATCAATTATTCCGCTCGTTTGCAAAACTCTCTGGAAATACTGCAATGACGAATAGTCGTCCATATTGACAACTCGTAAAATATCGTAAAGCCAATCCGCTTCGACAAAATATACGCCGTCCTCAACCGTTACGCTGAAGTCCTTGTTTGTAAGGAGCTTTTCGTCAAGCTCCTCACGGGTAAGCGGCTGAGCCTCGTATCTTTTTACTGGCGGCAAGGCTGCGAGCATTTGGGAAATTTTATTGACAAGCTCGTCTGTGCCGCTTGTGGTAGCCGCTGAAATTGTTACAACATCAAGTCCCTTTTGCTCGATAAACTGCTTGAAGTCGTCAAGCTGCTCAGACGTTGCCATATCAGACTTATTGGCAGCTACAAGCATTGGAACCTGACATAGCTCTTCGTTAAAGTTTTCAAGCTCCCGACAGATAGTTTCGTAATCTTCCTTCGGGTCACGACCCTCGCTTCCCGAAACGTCTACAACGTGAACTATAAGGCGGCATCTTTCAACGTGTCGCAAAAACTCGTGTCCTAAACCAACGCCCTCGCTTGCGCCTTCGATAAGTCCTGGTATATCCGCCATTACAAATGAAGTATCGTTTGTCTTTACAACGCCTAAAACAGGTGTGAGGGTTGTAAAATGATAGTTGGCGATTTTAGGCTTCGCCGCCGAAACTACCGAAATAAGCGTGCTTTTTCCGACGTTCGGAAAGCCAACCAATCCAACGTCCGCTATAAGCTTAAGCTCCAGACGAAGGTTATAGGAATCGCCTTTAAATCCCGGCTTTGCAAATTTTGGAATCTGCCTGGTGGAGGTCGCAAAATGAGCGTTTCCCTTTCCGCCCTTTCCGCCGACAGCAATAACCTGCGGCGTATCGTCTGAAATGTCGGCGAGTATTCTGCCTGTATCGTCGTCGTACACAACAGTTCCGACAGGGACCTTAACTATAAGGTCGGGGGCGTTTTTTCCGTAGCATCTTTTCTTGCTTCCATTTTCACCCTTCTCAGCGACAAACTTTCTCTTGTATTTGAAATCTATAAGGTTCGACATATTGCTGTCAGCGACAAAAACGATATCTCCGCCCTTTCCGCCGTCGCCTCCGTCAGGACCACCTGCCGCTACATATTTTTCTCTGTGAAATGAAACTGCTCCGTCGCCGCCGTCTCCTGCCTTGACGAACACCCTTGCTATATCTACAAACATTTCTATCCTCCGTTCGGGTGAAATTAAAACAAAGACCCCTGAGCAATACGCTAAGGGGTCGAAAATTTAACGATTAGTTCTCTGGATAAACCGAAACCTGCTTGCGGTCACGACCGAGTCTTTCAAACTTAACTACTCCGTCAACCATTGCAAAAAGCGTATCGTCTGATCCTCTTCCTACATTGTTTCCCGGATGAATCTTTGTTCCTCTCTGGCGAACAAGGATATTTCCTGAAAGAACAAACTGTCCGTCTGCTCTCTTGACTCCGAGTCTTTTTGATTCTGAGTCACGTCCGTTCTTTGTAGAGCCCATTCCCTTTTTATGAGCGAAGAACTGCATACTAATTCTTATCATCGTTACTTACCTATCCTTTCTGACTTAAAGTAAGCCAAACTGCCACAACCTATCTGTCGTAAATTGTGATTTCAACGCTTGACGGATACTGATGCTGAATTTCATACAGCTGTGTCAAAAGCGAAAGTAAAAGCTTATCGCCAATATCGTCAGCTCCGTTAAGCTTTAGCATAATTTCATTTTCCTGTACTCCGACCTTTGCGTCAAGCTTAAAAATATCAGTCATAGCGTTCGCTGTCAACATAACTGCGCTTGAAATGCTTGCGCAAGCGACATCGTCGCCCATCGCAGCGTAGTCAGAGTGTCCTGAAATACAAAAGCCCAAAAGCTTGTTCTCAGAATTTTTGAAAAAATCTGCTTTAACCATTATGCCTTAATAGATTCAATTCTAACCTGTGTGTAAGGCTGTCTGTGTCCCATTGCTCTCTTCTTGCTCTTCTTTGGCTTGTAAGTGAACACACGAATTTTCTTAGCCTTTCCGTTCTTTAAAACCTTTGCTGTAACAGCTGCGCCGTCAACATAAGGAGTTCCTACTGTAAGGCTGTCTGCGCCTACTGCAACTACCTTGTCAAAGGTTACTGTTTCGTCAGCCTCGACTGGAAGCTTCTCAATGAAGATTACGTCACCTTCGTTTACCTGATACTGCTTTCCGCCTGTTTCAATAACTGCGTACATCTTAAAAATGCACCTCTCTTTTTCATAAGTCTCGCTACTAAACGGTGTGCGTAAATTTACGCAACTTAAATAAACCGTCAATATGCGGCTTTACTATCATATCATACCTCAAATGCAAAGTCAACAACATTTAACAGAAAGTTTACAAAACGGAAAGGTCATCTACCATATTAAAGCAGGATATTGCATACAATGGCAAGTTTAAAAGCCAATTTTCTTTTTTGTATTCCGCCATTGAAGTGCGAACAGCAATTTGAGGAGAGTATTTCTCGCAATATGTCTTTAAACTTTTTGACTTAAGGTTCACCTCAGCCTTTACCTCTACAGGAACAATCTGAACTCCTGTGTCAACGACAAAGTCAACTTCGCACGAGTTCCTGCTGTTAGTGTAATAGTAAATATTCAAATTGTCAATTGCTTTAAGCTGCTGGCAAACATATTGTTCTGTTAATGCTCCTTTAAATTCTACAAAAAGATCGTTGCCATCTAACAATGTATGCTGGTTAAGTCCAGTCATACATCCGAGAAGGCCAACATCAACAACATACAGCTTGAACGCTTTTAAATCCTCGTAAGCCTTCAAGGGAATACCAGCCGCATTAACACGGCTGACCTTATGAACAAGACCACAGTCTGTCAGCCACATAATTGCGGTTTCGTAATCCTTTGCACGTCCTCCCTCACGGACAAGGCCGTAAATAAACTTTTTGTTCTCTTTGGCAAGCTGAGAAGGAATACTGTTCCAGACCATTCGGATTTTCGGTACAATTTCATTAGGAGCGTGTTTGGAAAAATCCTGCTCATAAGCCGCAAGTATACGTTTTTGAATGTCACGAACCTCGTTAAAATCATTATCCTCTGCGAAGCTTTGAACAGCCTCGGGCATACCGCCTACAAAATAGTATTGCTTCAAAGCGTCAATATATGTCTGTTTAAAAGCGGAAATCATATCGAAATCTCGTCTTGCGAGCAATTCTGCATAGCGTTCCTTGCCGACCGCCATTAAAAACTCAACAAAAGAAAGAGGATAAAGCTTTAAAAAATCCACCTTTCCTACTGGAAATGAAGTACCCTCATGCAATGCAATACCTAAAAGCGAACCTGCACAAACGATATGGTATTGAGGAGCGTCCTCACAAAAATACTTGAGCGAGGAAAGCGCTCTGGGAACCTCCTGAACCTCATCGAAAATCAAAAGCGTATTTTCAGGGTCTATTTTGCTGCCAGCGTACAGCTCCAATCCCATAATTATGCGGCTTGTGTCCAGGTCAGACGAAAACAGCTCCGCCATTTGTGAATTAGAATCAAAGTTAATGTATACCGTGCTGGAATAAGCCTGCCTTCCGAACTCCTTCATCAACCAGGTTTTACCGACCTGTCTGGCTCCCTCGATAATAAGCGGCTTGCTGTGCTTGCTTTCTTTCCATTTCAGCAGCTTTTCTATTGCGGTTCTATACATATGCCCACCTCCAAAGTATATTATGGGTATATTATAGCACACTTATACAAAAAATGCAACGAAAAAATGTAATCTTCCACACTTTTTACACCGAAAAAATGTAATCCTCCACACTTTTTACACCAAAAAAATGTTTTGTGCTGTTTTAACTAAGCTTCAGACGGAGGGCGGGACGAACACCATACTCATAATTGACATAAAAGCCATTCGTACCGATGACGCCGCTGATAGAGACTACCGCCGTATGATCCTGAATACCGCCGGGCGAACGCAGCCACCACCGATCAGAAGCTATTCGCTCATCTTCTGTCATATATTCTTCCGCTTCTTCTAAGCTTAATAGGAATATCTTATCTGTTGTATCATTACCACCGTCTGTGCCACATTTTGAATTGTCAGGATTCGTTAGATTTGTTTCTACTATCATTGATTGCTCTTCTTCTGAAAAGCTATCATAAAATGACCCATTCAGATATTCGCGAAGTGTGCAATTCTCCCATGTTATATCTTCTTTCTGCTCGTTATAGGCTCTATCCTCAATAATATCTTCTGTGATAATTAGCATTGTGTCATCCGATTTTTCTAAAACAATCCAGCTATAATCACCAAATTCTATAATATCTCCGTTGCTGAGTTTTGAACATACCTTATTTATCATTTCTTTTGAGTCACTAAAATCGCCCAGTTCCACAAAAATATTATAAGCAGCTCCTAAATCACCGCTTTCATAATAATTCATCGCTGTATTGTAAATTTCACGATTCTCGCAGTAAGGAATAATCACCTTATCAATTGCCAATTTAGACACTATAGCAAGTACAACCACGCTACAAAGAATACTAATTATTCTCCGCTTGCGCCGTTTGCGTTTTTTCAAGCACTTCAAGGCTAAAGTTTCACATTCCTCAGCCTTTTCAGAAGCACCAGAAAAATTTCCAAGTCGCTCTAATACATCCTTTATTTCTCGATAAGTCTGTGCGTCTTTTGCACTCTGCATTTTTTCTATCGCTTCATTATAGACACCCTGATTGTCATATTCCTCAAGCTTTGCCTTTAGTTCATTATCGCCAAAGCGTTGTGCCTTTTTAAAATATTCATACCCCTCTATTGTTCCCACACGAGTTTGAAACTCCTCCGCATTATGTAGCTTTAACTGCGCCATCAGCTTTGCTAAATAGGCTTGCCCATTTTCAGGATCTAAATCAAGAGCCTTCTCGCAGCATTCATCCGCTTTTTTCCATTCGCCGTCGTTAAGAGATATGTCAGCTCTTTTCAGTAAAGCTTCAACATTTGCCGCTGTGGCTTTATCCAGTCTGCGAACCGTTGATCCATTGGAAACATTTCCGCCTGCCATCTCAGGTATTACCACTATCTTTTTTATTCCCCTGATAATGTCGTTTATAAAGCCGATTTTTGACATATCCTGAGCCTGCAGGTGAGCAAATTCTTCAGGCAGCTCATAAGCGTCCATATCTCTATAGCAAGGGATAAGCGTGCGGCTTCGGTCGGTTCGCATAATTTTCATAAAGCGAGACCACTCGTTTTTTACCCACACAGCGTTAAAGTATTCAGGCTTTGTACCAATCGCCAGCATAACCTTCGACGAATTCAAAGCCGCAAATATGTAAGGCTCGTATTCGCTTCCTAACTTATCCTCGAGGGTAATTGCCGCATAAAAGACCTTAAAGCCCTCCTGCGTTAATTGGTGATAAATGTCATTTGCAATTACGCTATCGTGAGTTCTCTTTCCATTTTCGTCAGCTTCCTTATAGCAAATAAATACGTCGTACGGTTCCTCAGAGGATACTACGTTAAGTATTCCCTTCTGGATTTCATCAATAGCTTTAGCTTCCGACTCATAGATACTCTTTTGAGCTATATCTGCGTATTCTATCGCCTTGCTGTAATCTTCGCTTGTGATAACAGCGTCAAAGGACGTTCTGTGACAGGTTGGAACCCGCTTTAAGGTTGCTGGATCTTCAACATATTCCACACCGTACTTACAAAGCACCAATCCCCAGTACGCCTCAGCTTCTGTTTCATCAGCCTGTATGATTTTCTCATAAATATCTGCGGCTTTATCGTACTCGCCCCTCATTCTGAGAACATTAGCTCTGTTAAAAAGGCTCCGCAGATTTTCCTCGTTTACAGACGGAATAGTCTGCTTGCTTCCACAGTATTCGCATTCGCAGATTTTTGCGCCCTCCGTGACTTCAAGCATTCCTCCGCACATCTTACATTTAAAAACAGCCATAAATCAAATTCTCCTCTCGGCTAAATAATTTTCGTTATATTCTTCTACTTGCTCAATTTACAGATTCTGTTTCGCTCTGTTAAATTTGCAAGCGCCTTTTCAGACATTTCTTTTACAGTTTCTGCATCGCCCGCAAGCATAGCATTTTGTATTTCGCCCAGCTGCACCAATAATCTCTTTTCGAGTATTGCGGACTTTTCGGACGAAACGGGGTCGCTGAATCTGAGCTCTTCGGATATTTTCTTTATATCCTCCTTCATTTCGTCGTTATCGCATTGGCTCTGCAACACTGCTGCTAAGGATTGGAGCTCCCGCATAGCAGATACGTCTTTCTTGAGAACGTTATCCTGTCGAACGATTTCTTCCCGCATAGTGTCTACCGCGATACAACCGATAGCAGCTGCTCCTGTAACGACTATATCTACAATAAGCACAACCCACAGAGGAATAAAAGCTGCAAATACCATTTCAAGCAGACTTAAAATAAGCTGAACAACCAGGTAAATAACTCCTAGTCTGGCAATCGGGAAGCCGTAAAATTTGCTCTTTGCGCCTTCGCCGCTAAATGAGGTCTTGAAGAAATAAATTTGCGACAATATAGAAATCAGTCCGAAGCAATATGCTACAAAAAATACTGCTGTCTTTGAAAATGGCGGTAAAAATGCTACCACGCTGAATACTATTAAAATAATGGCTATGATTAAATATCCTTTTAAACTACTCTTCTTCATTTTAGTTCTCCTTCTTCTTTCCACAATTATTACAGAAATTACCTGTATTACCTGTCTTTCCACAGCTACAATCCCATGTAGCCTGAGCGTCGTCAGCTCTCTTAGCTCCACAATTTGAGCAGAATTTACCAGTATTGCCTGTCTTTCCGCAGCTGCAATTCCAGGTTTCTTCCCCCTCGGGCGTTGGTCGCTTTGAGCCGCAATTATTACAGAAATTTCCAACTATATTTTTCTGACCGCAGGAGCAATCCCACGTATCAGGCTGAGGAGCGTTATCAGTATTCGTGCCTGCGGCGTTATTTTGTGCGTTCGGATTCAGTCCCTGCATCATATTGCCAATCTGCGGAGCAACCGCTCCAGCTGCTGCAAGTCCAATTCCCATACCAAGCATATCGCCCATAACGCTGCTGCCGCCGCCGACATTTATTCCACCGCCAGAACCCATTTCGCCAAGTCCAGCAGCGTAAGCTTTCTGAACCTCGGCCTGCAATACGTCCTTCTCGGTGTAGCCTTTGGCTTTCATAACCTCAGCTTCGGTAAGTCCTGCCATTCTGGCTGCCTGCGCTTCGGCTTGCGCCGCAATAACAGTACGCTCTGCTTCTCTTTTTGCTACCTCTGTTTCGGTAGTCTGGCGCTGCAGCTCCGCCTGTCGTCTTGCTTCTTCGATAGCAGCCTTGCTTTGCTCCTGAGCTGTGCGATATTGCGTTTCGCTTTGAGCCTGCGCTGTTTTTACTGTCGCCTCAGCCTGAATTACTCTGGTTTGCAGAGTAATAGTATGTAAATCACGTATTCTCTTGAAGTTCGGGTCTTCCTCAGGAAGTACAACTGCTGTCACATAAAATTGAGGAATTGTCAGACCGTACTCCTCAAAGCCTGCTGAAATCTTCTTTCGCAAGCTTTGTGAAATAATATCCAGATTTTCGTCTATTTCCAAAATATCAATCGCTTCGCTTTTTATAACAGACGGCAGATTTGTCTTGACTGCATTTACTATCAGCGGGCGGAAGGATTTCTGAAGGGATTTTGACAAGCCCTCCTCATCTTCCCAGGCAATACCATTCATCGTTCCTACAAGCTTGACAATCAGCTTTCTGGCATTTGAAACCTGTAAATTCATCTCACCTGATGCGCCTAATGATAGCGGAACGCCTGTAAGCGGGTCAATAAAGCGTACCTTATCGGGTGTTCCCCACCTTATTGACATCTGAACGGTCTTGTTTATAAAGTAAACCTCGGAATGGAATGTTCCCTCAGTATCTGTCGGAAGCTTATATATCTTTTCAAGCAACGGCAGCTGCTGGGTTTCAAGCGTATATCTGCCAGGGCCGAAAAGGTCTAACGCCTGTCCGTCCTTAAAGAATATCGCTTCCTGGCTTTCATGTACTATCAGCTGCGAGCCGAGATTGAAGTCCTCAATCGGATGCTTCCATACAAGTGCATCGTTATTCCCTTCAAACTTTATAATGCTCGCAAGTCCGTCGTGCTTGATTTTTTCTTTCGCCAGGCACTCCTGAACGTCGTTTTCATAATCACAAACAGGGCAGGTATACTTTGTTGCGCTTTTTATAGTTGAAAGCTTTATTCCGCATTGAGCGCAAGAAAACTCTGCCTCCTGCTGCTTATTGGCAAGCGTATTTATCTCGGTATGACAAACCGGACAGATACATTTTGATTTGCTCTTGGACTGGTCGTAAACAACCACATTTCCACAATGCTCACACTTTCTTGTCGTGAGCTTGTCAGTTTTAACATTGATAATATTTCCACAAGAGCAAGCGATTTGCTTACTTGCGAAAATTCCTGTTTTTGCTTCTACGTATTTGCCACAAACCGGGCATTCAATTGCGAATTCAGACATAAATGAGTTCCTCCTCTTTCATTGTTTCTTTAACTTGTCTTTTAATTGATTGTTCGATTTTTTCAATCGCTTTCCAATAAAATGATTTCCAATCATTATTTGGTTCTGTTTCTTCCAGGCATAATTTTACGCCCAGCATTTTCAGCAAGTCATACTTTTCTTTTAAATCAGAGCTTTCTTCTGAAGCTTTTGCATCATAAAAGCAGACTTTTCCGTGGTCGGCTTTTTCTCGCTTTTTTCGATTTAAAAGCCACCATAAATCCATTTCCGAAAAATCAAATCCAAAACCCAGTACGTGCACATCTCCTAAAACAAATGCGTCAAACCAGCTTTTTATAGAAAATTCTTCGCCCGCTTTCTGTTTGCGTGAATATACATTTTCCCGGGATTGGTTGAGGTCGTGCAATTTGCCGATATAATTTGCATAATAGTAGTGTCCTAAAACAATGCTGCTCGGTTTTCGGGCTTCTCCGTGTATATGCCATATTTTATTCTGTACACCATTATAAGAAACTTCATTATATGTATATAACGAGTACCGAGGTTCCGCCTGTTTGACACTGTCGCTATGGCGCAATAATTTTTTCAGCCTGTATTCGGAAATTCCAGAATCGGATATTTTTTCCTGAGCTGCGATTTCAAGCTCATAACTGTAATTGGTTGTCAGAATTGCATCAAATTTAATAGAAAGTAGTTTCCGCAAAATTTCTCTTTGTTCTGAATTTACAGTTCCAAACAGCTCTTTTTTGTGTTCTTTCAATACAGTGTCAACGTGGTCACGGGTTACAAGAATCGCTTGCAGGGGTGCGGGGGATTCAAGCTTTTCCACGTCTTCCTTACTATAGCTTTCGCTTAACATTGCAAGCAATTCCTGCCAGGAAAATCCGTCAAATGCCCGATTGATTCCATTTCCTAATAATAAGACTTGCTTATGTTTTGCCATTGCACTTTTTACCTCCTTTTAAAAAGTAATCCAACAAGCGGGTCTAACGCCACCCTTAGCGTCAACAGCACAACCATTTGTATCGACGACACCGTTGAAATAGACTCCCGCCGCACTAGAATGAGTATCGCCAGGCGACCGCAGCCACCACCAACCGGAAGCAGCCCGTTCATCTTCTGTCATATACTCCTCTGCTTCTTCTAAACTTAATAGGAAAATTTTGTCTACTATGTCATTGTTATCCGATAAGGTTGTTTCCGCTATCATTGATTTTTCTCCTTCTGAAAATCTATTATAAAATGAACCATTCAGATATTCGCGAAGTGTGCAATCCTCCCATGTTATATCTTCATACTCCTCATTATAGACTCTATCCTTAATAACATCTTCTGTGATAATCAGCATTGTGTCATCTGTCTTTTCTAAAACTATCCAACTATAATTGCCAAATTTAATAATATCTCCGTCCTCTGCCATTTCACATATAACTTTAGGATATTTTTCTGCTATTTCAGTTATCTTATCGCTTGCATCTCCAAAACTGCCCAGTTCCTCAAATGCAGTATAAGCTTTTTCATAATCACCGTCTTGATAATAATTCATAGCTGTGTTATACTTAATAGACGGGATAATCACCGTAAATAATACAACTGCAAAAACTATTACGACAGCAACACAGCTTATACTTATTTTGATTCTTTTGATTTTCTTCTTTCGTTCCTTCTCTTTTTGCTGTAAAGCTTCTTTTCTCTCCTTCTCTGCTTTTTCTACTTGTTCAGCTTTCTCTTTTTCGAGTTTTTTAATTTTTCCTATATATTCTTTTGAGTCTTTGTAATCTATTATTACTTCTCTTTGAAATAAATCTAATGCCTTATAGTTATCTTCTTCTTTTTCAAATGCTGAAACTGCCCTTTGATATACATCTTCTCTTTTAGCTTCGGCGGTTGTACGCATTTGTGCAGCTTGCTCTTCCCATTTTGCAAAGGCTTCATCATATCGCTCGCAGATATTCTTTTGCGATTGCGCATCCTCGTCTTCAAGAGCCTTCAACGCCTTTTTCATTTTATTGTTTGTGTCGCTCTTGAAAGCTTCTATCTGCATTTTGAATTTACCGCTTGCATATTCCTCCGCTCTTTTAAAATTACGGTTTTGAAATTTTCCAAGAGCAGCGTTCATTTCCTCTTTATAGCGGCTCACACGGCTTGGATAAGAAAAATCGAATGTGCAGATATTATGTATGTCTTCCTTTGTCAGCTGGTACGGAACTTCATTTTCTTCGGCAAGCTTTTCTTCCCGCTCTTTCTGATTCGGAACGTAAGCTTGCAGTTCAGTCGGTTCGATATTATCTGCTTTCGGCAAATATCTGTATTCAAACGCATCAAGGTTTGCAAGGTTCATATCAGCCAAAGCCTTACCGAGATAAGCTTCCGCACATTCAGCATCATTATCAAGAACCCTGTCAAAGAACTCCTGAGCCTTATCCCAGTCGCCGTCCTCCAACGACATATTTCCACGCTTTATCAAAGCGGAAATATTCCCGCCGCCTTCGCCTTGAATGACGACGGTTTCTTTTTTAGTTTCAGTTTGCTTTCCAGCGTCCAGAACCTTGTCTACGCCTCTTATAAGGTCCTGAATAAAACCGATTTTGCTCATATCGTAAGATTGAAGAACTGAAAGCTGGTCAGGCAAATCATAAGGATTCATATCCCTGTAGCAAGGCAGCAGCAGCTTTGAATGGTCCTTTTTCATCAGGCTTAAGAAACGGCTCCACTCGTTCTTAACCCAGACAGCATTGAAGTTTTCAGTTTTAGTTCCAACGACAACCATTACCTTGGAGCTATTTAACGCAGCAAATATGTACGGCTCGTATTCAGCTCCGCCCTTGTCCTCCAATGTAATACGTGCAAAGAACACCCGCCTGCCCTTTTCGGTAAGCTGGTAATAAATATCCTGAGCGAGAGTGGAATCTACGGTACGCTGGCCGTTCTCATCGCTTTCCTTATAACAAATAAAGACATCGAAAGGCTCTTCCTTCTGACTTGTCGCCAGAACTCCTCTTTGAACCTCTGCAATTTTAGCTGCATCCTTCTGATATTGTCGGCGAGTGATGCCGTCTGAATATTCCACAGCAGCCAGATAGTCAACGTCTTCCAGAAAACTATCAAAGCTCACACGGTGACAGGTTGGCAGCCATTCAAGGGTAGCAGGATCTTCGACGTATTCAATACCAAACCGACAAAGCGCACAGCACCAATGCGCTTCGGCATCGGTATCGTCCTCGGCAACAATCTGCTCGAAAATTGAAATAGCTTTATCAAATTCGCCAATACGTCTGAAATAATTTCCTCGATTAAAGGCAGCAAGCCTTTGTTCATCATCAATTTTAGGCAAGGTCATTGTACTTCCGCAGTATTCGCAGACGCCAAAAGACTTCTCCTCATTGATTTCCATATCTCCGCCGCACATTTTACATTTTATGATTGCCATTTTAATTACCTCCATATTTTCGCAAAGTATCTTAATTGACGAAATATTTCCGAAAAGCTGGATATAAAACTGACAGCTTATACTTCAAGAGAAAGCTTGCTCATATTGCTTGCCTTGAGCTCAAAAGAAGAGTGAACGTAGCGGTTCAGCGTAATATTCACGTTAGAATGCCCTAGAATTTCGCTCAGGCTTTTAATATCGAATCCCACCTCTACACATCTTGTTGCAAATGTATGTCGCAAAGAGTGAAAGTTAGCGTCAGCAATTTTGCTTTGTCTGACAAAAGCTTTAAAGTGATTCTGCATAGTCCGTGGTTCAACATATTTGTCTTGACGACCTGAAAGAATATATGCTGAATCTTCCGACCTGAACCGTTCGACGTATTCTCTTAAAAAAGCAGGTATTGGTATATCTCTTACAGAGCATTGACTTTTAGGTTCTGTTATGATTACCTTTGTTTTAGCTAAAGCTTCTTTATCGGTATTTTGAACTCGCTGGATTGTTTTCCTTACAGATAAAACACAACTATCGGGAGAAAAGTCCTGCCATTGCAGCGAACAAAGCTCGCCAATTCTGATGCCGGTATAGAGTGAAAGAAGCGTTCCAAACTTATATAAATCCATATCGGCAAGCAGAACCTTCACGAGCTTGCCTTGCTCCTTTTTGGTAAGTACACGTATCTCCTTTGTAGAGCGTTTTATGACCACTCGGCTCAGATTGCACCGAACATCCAAGCCCTGACACCTTGCATATTCGAGCGTACTTTTGATTACAAATAGAATGTCGCTGACAGTTTTCGGCGACAGACCTTTGCAGCTGTTTAAGTTGCCAATGCTCAGCTTGTAGCTTATAAATTGCTCAATCATCATCGTTGTCAATTCATTTATATTACAGGAGCCTAATTCTTCCCGAATATGCGAATTGACAATTCGGGAGTAGCAAGCAAAGGTCGATTCCTTAACCCGTATTTTTGACATTGCCAACCACTCATCTAAAACTGTAGCATATTTGCAAGACGGCGTATCAGAATACAAATCAGCTTGTTGCAACTCGTCTTTAATTTCAAGCTGCTGACGTTTTAAATCTGTAGAGTTTTTTCTTTCGCCTTTTCTTTTATAAACATTTTCTCCTCTTTCCGACATAGCAGTACCTCCGCAATTATAAATGTATGCTGAAGGAAATGTAAAACAGATTAAACGCCCTGGTTCTATATGACGTCAATTTTGCTACTTTTTTCGACATTTTTATGCATTCTATTGACAAATCCGACAACACCATATATAATTTTACTAGATAAATGATGACGTGTCAGCGTTCGTCAATTAAGATACTTTGCGAAAAAAGGCTATACCAGACCGCTGTAAAGCGACCTGATATAGCCTTGATTTGTCCAAAAAGCCTGTGCTGCTATAATGTAAATAAAGAAGTGGGAAACAAAGTGGGCATATAAACGGGTGTATGTACTCTTCGCCCTGGAAAAGAAAGAATTTCCCCTCGCCTTCGGCGAGGGGAAACTGTAAAAATACCACGCATTAAACTCCGTTAAACGCTTCGTTGCCAAAATAGTAAAAATAACAGTAGAAAGTAGTAGATTTTCCGCTATTAACAATGTCAGATTTCGTTATCCTCTCTATCCCGCATTATACTTCGTAAAACGCTCGGCGACCGCATTGAAATGCTTGTCGCCCCTGTAAAACAAAAATCGGCAGAGTGAAAACTCTGCCGATTTTTGCAACTATTTTTCTCAGAGATCTAATAATAAATCCCATTAAGGAAGGATTAGCTTTACCATAGAGCTACTACGCCCTTAGCATGACTGTTGATCTTTCCAACGTCTGCTGTTGTTACGCTTCCGTCAAGATTTACGTCTGCGCAAACAAATTCGTAATCTTCAAGAAGTGTAACGTTCTTTGCATGGCTATTTGCAAGTCCAACATCTGCTGTTGTTACATTGCCGTCACCGTTTACATCTCCGTATGGATTTAAGTAAACGTCCTGTGTCAGGCTTTCCGAAACTTCAACTTCATAGCTTCTTGGAGCATATTTACCACCACTGATTGTGATTGTGTAAGTGCCTGCATCCAAGCCTTCAATTGCGTACTCACCCATACTTGTAGCTTCTGCTGAAACCTCTGTGCCATCTGCAAGAGTTACTGCTACTGTCATTGTCGTTTCTGTATCAGAATCTGAAACGTATACAGTACCAGTTATCGAGTATGCGCTTACAAGTGAGTTGATTGCGCTTGTCAAAGCTGATGCTGCTGCATCAACTTCGTCCTGAGTTGCATCTGCATTGTCAAGAACTGTCTTTGCGTCTTCGAGTGCTGCTGTTAAGTCAGCTACGCTTGAAGATGTGTAAAGGGTTGCATCAACTGTCTCAGCATCTGCGATTGCAGTTACAAGATCTGTTGTGTCAGCAAGCTCTGTCAAGCCGTTAATCGCTTCTGTCAGAGCATCTACCGCCGCATTTACTTCGTCCTGTGTTACGTCTGCGTTTGCAAGCGTTTCCTTTGCACTTTCAAGTGCTTCGGTCATTGCCGCTACGCTCGATGGCGTAAACGCCGACGTATCAATATCTTCCGCTGTTGCGATTGTTCCCTCAAGGTCTGAAGTGTCAACAAGGCCAGCAATTGCTGCTGTCAAAGCTGCTGTTGCTGCGTCAACTTCATCCTGAGTTGCATCTGCGTTACCAATAACTGTTATAGCTGCTGCGAGAGCTTCATTCATTGTAGCTACGCTGTTGTCTGTATAAACTGTTTCGTCAACGGCGTCAGCTTCTACTATCGCTGCCTTTAACTCTGTCAGGTCGTTAGCTACGTTCGGGTCAATTGTTGCCAGTACAGCGCCAGAGTCATCCAAAAACTCTACCTTAGTTACTGCATATACGTAATCTTCCGCTCCGCTCCATGACCATGTAGCTCCGGAAATTGTATATGTGTCGCCTTCTGCTATCGCATTTTCAAGCGACAGAGTTTCCGACCAGCCTGTTGTACCTGACGAGTAGGAGCTGTCTGTTCCTGCAATCTGTGCGTAGTTTTGCGTCGAATTTACTACCGCATATAAATCAATCGATGCATATGGATTGTAGCTTACATCGGACGCGCAGTCAAAGTATACTTTGACGCTTGTCGCTCCTGCAATGTCAGAACCTGCTGTTCCTGTTGCAATCTGATATAACGTATTGCCACCATAATAGATGTTAGCCAGAACCTGACCGCTTAAACCTGACTCTGCTACATAAATTACCGTTGCGCTTGTTGCCGCTGATGAAATCGAGTTGTATAGCTCTTCATCTTCGGTTACGTAAATTACGCCTTCAAGCTCTGCTACTGCCGCGTTTACCGCTTCTACAGCCGCTTCAACTGAATCAGCAGTCGCCGATTCGTCAGCTATCGCTGTTTTTGCCGCTTCTATAGCCGCTGTCAACGCTGCTACGCTATCCTCTGTACAATTTGTAGTATCAATCATTTCCGCCGCTTCAATTGCCGACTCTGCGTTTTCAATCGCTTCAGCTAAAAGGGTTACGAGCGCATCAATTGCATCGGTTATAGCTGTTGCTGCGTTGTTAATCTCTGTCTGCGTTGCGTCTTCGTTGTTAAGAACTGTCTTACCTGCTGTAACGGCGTCGGTTAATGTCGCTAAGCTTGCCGTTGTATAAACGCTTGTATCGATAGCTTCTGCTGCTGTAATTGCTGCTTCAAGCTCGGAAGT
Organism: Ruminococcus sp.; assembly: GCA_021199305.1. Classification (GTDB taxonomy): domain Bacteria; phylum Bacillota; class Clostridia; order Oscillospirales; family Ruminococcaceae; genus UMGS1601. The sequence continues at coordinate 3,035 of JAJQIH010000037.1, read as the reverse complement.
GTCTATTTCCTCTTCTTTTAAAATAACCGTTGCCGTTGTAGCTACTGCTGAAATTTGATCATATACTTCCTGTGAGTATACATAAATAGTACCTACCACATTCGAGAACGCTGTGCTGTTCAAGGTTGTGAAGGTTTCTGTTCTTTTGATATCAATAATTAAATTTTCATTTGTGCAACCGCTAAAGCAACTACCCATAAGTTTAGCAACAGAATAAGGGAGTGTGACGCTTTCCAGCGAAACACAGTTCCTCAGTGCATAAGTTGATATATTTGTAACGCCCTCTGGTATCTCCACGGTTTTTAGCTTTGTGCATCCATAAAATGTGTTAGTGCCAACTAACGTATAGCCTTCCGGTATTATTACAGAAACAACTTCGTTATTAAAGTTATATGATGAACCATTATTATAAAAAGTATAGGCGGTGCCCGTTAAGGTAACACCGCCTAGCTGTGTCGGTAAGGTCAAGTTTTCAACAACCGTACCATTGTATCCTCTTAGAGATCCCTCTTCCGAATATGTCCAATCCCCTTCAGTCAAATAATCGTCCGCATACGCAGGTATAATAGAGCTGAACAACATACACATTATGGCAAATGACAATATTGAACACAATATTTTTTTCATATGAGTCACCTAAAAAATTAAAAAATCCCTCCGTTTTGTAATTTTACTTCGCCATAAAAGACGCCGTAAACAAGCGGAGGGATTTCTTAAGAAACCTTTCTTTCTTTATGAGGGTATAGATGAACAACTATACCCTGCTTTAATATAACTGATTATTGTAGAACCTGTATCGGTTACAGTATTGGAAGTTCTGTTAAAGAGACCAGAGCCATAGGTCGTGGTAACTCCATTATCCCAGAATGCCAATACTACAGTAGCATCAGAGTTACTAGCCGCATAATAATTCAGATAATAGCAATACTCTGCTCTTGCAGTAGTATTGGTCTTATCTATAGGACCGTACTCGCCAATAAATACAGGCATACCCGATTTTGATGCAAACGAACAAATATTACTGATTGAGGTTGCCATAGATGACAAATCAGAAGAAGTATAGCTTGATGTTCCGCTTTCATTAAGAACAAAGTCATAAGGACTGTAATAATGAACTGAGAGCATCAATTTGTTTTCTGATGAATCTTCAGGTACGTCAAAGCCTGTTATAGTGCAATCAATATCAGTGTTATAACCCGCTACGATAAGGATACGGTCGTCATTAGTGTCGTCTCCTGTCGAGCGTACTGCGCTTACAAAGGCATTATTCAATGTATTTATATTAGTATACAAATACGAGTCTTCAGCCGGCGTATCGCTATAATTGCCGTTCATCAGCTCATTAAAGCCTTCAAATATAAGCTTCTGGTCATAATCTGCAAAGTATGTTGCAATATCTGTCCATACATCTGAGTATTTGTCTACAATTTCTGTAAACTCGTCGCCCGACTTAGTAATATCGAGCCATTTTCCTGTTACGCCTTCTCCGCCGTCGTTATGCATATCAATTACAACATACATACCCATATCATAAGCATAATCAACAACCTGCTTGATTCTGGCGAGATAGTCGTCGTCAACAGTATAGGTTGCAGAACCGTTCTCAGTAGATTCTACAATCTTATCCAGATAGGAGATTGGAATCCTTATCGTGTTAAAGCCCTGTTCCTTAACAGCCTGAATAAGCTTTTTGGTAGTAACAGGATTTCCCCAGCAGGTTTCATCAACCTTACCAGTTTCGCTGTTTACACAGTCAAGGGCATTTCCCAAATTCCAAGCCATTCCCATATCGTTTGCTATCTCAGTTGCTGATTTACCTGATACAGAATATTCGGTATTTCCGTCTGTATTGTCGTAAATCTTAATAGTAGTTACTGTACAGCTATCATAGCAAAGAGATAACGCTGTGAGGTCGCTATCGAACTCGGTCGTATAGGTAACCTTTCCCGATTCAGAAACGTAAGGGTAATTTGAGACGATTGGATTTCCTTGGTTGTCGAGAATTTCCGCCTGAACGTAATCGTTCGGCGCTGTTTCGTAATTAACTGTTACATCAATCGTTGGATTGGTAAAGCTATATACGCAAAGCTTGGAAATGTCGATTTTCCATTCATCAAAGGAAACGGTAGCAGTTCCTGATGTTACTTCCATAGTGCCGCCTGTTCCTTTAACCCAGCTTCCGGATGCTTCAAGATTTGAGCTTTCAACAGAAGTATCGTTTACATATTTCAGAGATATAATTCTGACTTTAGTATCGCCAATTCTGCCAGTTTCAAGGTTAATGCCATAAGGCGATAACCCTGTATCAAGTTTACTTTCAATACCCGAAATTGACACTGTTGCTGTATAAACAGTGCCTTCCTCAGCTTCTGATACACCTACTTTGGTAGCGTTCCAGCCACCCCAGCTTGTGTCAAAAACAAGAAACTCGAAGGTATCAGAATAGTCAATAGCAGTTAGTTCATCAGTATCTCTGTCGTAATACTCTCCATCGTCATCTATGGAAACATACTCATATTGAATCTCAAAAGCACTTTTAGCATAATAGGTAGAAGTGTAATAGGTATCAATATAAGAATATCCGCCTGAAACATCCAGATTCTCTAAAAGCGTGTTAGCGTCAGCGGCACTGGCGGTTAAGCCTGTAAGACAGGTTGCACCAAAAGCCAAAGCGGAAACTACGCTCAAGAATTTTTTCTTAAAAGACATGTGATTCCTCCTTTATTAAATTTTATAAATGCGCATTTAATTTTTCCAGGGTGCCGAATTGAGGTGGCAAGTCACCCAGATTCCCTTGCCAAAACTTCAGGATCCCGACCTCATAGTTTTTACTCATTACGGTTTTTATCAAAAGAAATTCGCTGAAAATATGCTAAAATAATGAGTATATTTGTATTTTAATACGTGGGGCCGGCGGGGGGGGGGGGGGGGGGGGCGGGGGGGGGGGGGGGGGGGGGGGGGGCTGGGGGGGGGGGGGGGGGGGGGGCGGGGGGGGGGGGGGGAGGGGGCGGGGGGGGGGGGGGGGGGGGTGTTCG